>DASZRC010000001.1:0-13732 GCA_035549315.1 Patescibacteria group bacterium
ATTCTCAAGTGATAAATCGTAGCTTTTACCTGTCAGAGCAGCAAACCTCTTAAGTTTTCTCATTTCTCCTATTTGAACGTCTGTTAGTGGAGTCTTCACGTAATCAATAAAATTTTCCAAGCTTTTGGAATCAATCTTTTCAATTCGTCGGGCGGCGGCGTTCCTATCATTTCGAGGCCATAAAAATTTAAATTCGCTTAGCTGTTCAATTTTTTTCGTGAAATCTTCATCCGAAATTTGTGCAACATCTCTATAAAATTTATCTATATTTTCTACTTCTAAAGACTCCGTCATCCCCGTCGTCAAATAATATTTTTTTAAATTACCTACACTAAATAGTGAGCTATTATCTCCAATGAACCGCAAATTGGAAACAAATCTACCCTCTCTATCTCTCATTTGATTCATGAGTTGTCCATAATAAAAATAGTTCATGTTACCTATTGTTCTTTTAGAATCATCAGGATTCCACCTAGCATAAGGATCTTCAGAAAATAGATATCTTAACTCAAGGTATTCCAAAACTTCTTCCGGATTAGAAACTCCACTTTCAGTAAGGCCGGCTATAGCTTTCTGCCTCTCTTCTTGCACAAAAGGGATTATTTTTTCTTTGATAGCACTATATTTATTTTCGATTCTTTCGAAATCTTCCAACCTGTGTTCCAGCTGTACTTCACCGTCACCGATTCTTATTTTGCCATCTCTTATTAGCGTGTCTACTTTTTCCTGTCTTCTTTGGGATAGCGCTAGAGGATCTTCCGGACCTGCAAGACCATACAAATCCCTAAGCCGTTGAAAGGTCAGCTCTGATCCCTTAGGACCTTCTATTCCAGCTAAGAAATCTGATCTTGATTTTTCAGATGAAAAGTCCTCGGGAGATATAGAGCCAATAGGGGTTTCGGATCCAATATCTCCTGTCGCAAGTGTAGGCATAATACTAGTATAGTTATATGGCTATTCAATTTCAAACCTATTTGTCACTATTCAAGCGTCATGATTGACCAACAAATGACTGGATAATTTCGAAGAGAAATATCTCAATTCTCAACAACCACAAGAACAGCCTCACATTCAAATTAGAGATCTATCTCCTTATCTTTATCAAAAACATTATTATAGCAACCAGAATAAATGCAACTCCATAATATACAAGCCTTTCTGCTGTAAAGAAGACCCAAAAACCAAATAAGGGGAGCGATAGCAAAATCGAAACTAACCCAGCTACAACACAATACTTAGGATTTCTTTTATACAAAAGCCCAACTAAAATTAGAATAAACAAAACATCTTGTGGCTTCATATTTATATATAATACTTCAAGTTTTCTTTATAAAAGTCGATTGTCTTATTAATACCCTCTTCCATATCCACTTTTGGCTTCCAAGATAATTTATCCTTAATTTTCTTTGATGTTGAATAAAATTCAGGAAAGTCTACACTCTTTAGCTCCTTTGGAAATTCTACAAGCTTATGCTTTGATCCGGGAATTTTCTTTTCAATAATCTTTGCTATTTCTAGGATTGAAGTAGCAATTCCCGTACCAACAAAAAACATTTGATTATCTGCCTTTTCATCCATGGCTTTTATTAAAGAATCAACTACATCATCTATATAAACATAGTCTCTAGTTTGTAATCCATTTCCATATATTGGCATCGTCTTTTTTTGCAAGGCGTAAGATATAAACAAGTTAACAGTGCCGTAATGATTACTTTTAATTTGGCACCTGGGACCATAGACATTATTAAACCTTAAGACAGTAACAGGAAAACCATATTCTTTTCCAAAAAGAAAACTGTATTTCTCGGCAGCCAATTTATTTATTCCATAGATATCGCGAGGATTTTCAGGATGTTTTTCATCTACAGGTAAATAAACGGGCTTACCAATAACACCCCTACTCCCCGAGAATATAAACTTAGGCTTTTTTTTCAAACTTCTTATGGCATCAAGAACAACAAGTGTACCGATTGAATTAATTTCGGTATCAAAAACTGGGTCTTTCATGGATATATTTCTACCGGTTTGCGCGGCCAAATGAAAAACAAAATCTACACCGCCTACTAAATCTTTAACAGTTTTTTTATTTCTAACATCTGCTTTTATAAAAGTTACTTTGTCTTTAATGTCTACAATATTAAACATATTTCCGCCGTATGGTCTTATCATTGCATCAAGAATTGTCACTTTAAATCCCAAAGTGATAAGCGATCTTGCTAGGCTACTTCCAATAAAACCCGCTCCTCCTGTTATTAGAACTTTATTTTTTTTCATCTTTTTTTACAAATAGAAAGAATAATAAGAAAAGAACTGTTACAGTACTTATCCAAAGTCCCAATACAACATATATCTGTGCTTTATAAGTGATAAGAAAATTATAGTTACCGTCTTTATTCAAAACAAAACTATTTAGCCCCTCGTAATCTTTGCTTATAATTTTTTGACCATCAATTTGCGCAATCCATTTTTTGTCAAAGCTTTCAGAAAAAATAACAACGTCACCTTTTTTGGCATTCTTAACTTCTAGAAAATATTTAGTTGGATGGATATACTTTTCTTTGATTTGTAAGTTATTATTACTCCAGAAATGAGGGTAAACATTGTCCGCTCTAAATACTGCAATATGGCCGAATCCATCAACCCTATGAAGGTATTTAATTTTTTCAAGATCACTTATAGTTTTTAGATAACCCTTTTCATCATACTTTCTATCACTAAGAAAAATTTCCCCTTCTGTATCATATGGAACAATTACATATTTTATTCCTAAAATTTTAAGCCTATCTTGCGAAGAAGGCTTAGCTATTGCTTTGATAATTTGTTTTTCACTAAAGACATTGAATAAATCTTGAGCAGCAACAGATGGATGATTTTGTGAATAATATGAAAACCTTTGCATTGTAGGAATCCAAAGCGTTCTTGAAAAATCATCTTGGGTTGATAGAAATTTCTCAAGCTTTACATAATCGGCAGGCAAAGTATGTTTTCTGTATGTTCCACCCAACTGACCTAAAATCGCGGGTCTAATAAGATAAATTAAATAAACAAAAAATAACGCCACAAATATGGAATTAATTTTTAAGGTTGCTAAACTTCTAAGTCTCTTCTCTTTTTTAATCAATTCATAAATTTCATATAAGGAAAATGGAATGAGAACACTGTATGAAACAGCAATTAACATATACCATTTAGTAGGATCTCGAAACAAGGTAAAACCTGGTAAGTAGTTGAACAATAGTAGATAAATACTTCCAAAAGGATCATTTGCGCCTTTTGCTAAAAATATTCCCACAATAGCAAGTAGAACAAAGTAGATTATGTAAATGGATTCACGTCTTTTTTTATTAACAAATAACAAAGATGCGAAAGCAAAAAAAGGAAGGATAAGGAATTCCCATTTCATAAAAGCTACTTTCCCAAATATATTTTCCGGCCAATTAGGATGAAGAAGTCCTAAGGAATTTTCAAACTTTGCGAAACTAAAAAACTTAACAGCGCCAACTGTATTAAATGCAGATCCTAATTCATTTAGCGGATTCTCATGTACCACAACTACAGGAAATATCCAAAATGCATTTATCAGTAAAGTAATTAAGCCGGGAATTAAAAGTAAGTAAGTAAAGTTTCTAAAAGCATCTTTTAGTGCTTTTTTTCTTGTAAACAACTGAAGCAAATAGAAAATTCCAATTGCAACAAATGTAATATAACCAATTCTTAGATCCAATAAAATTTGGGTTCCAGCCAGGGCTCCCAAAATATTACTCTTTCTAACCGGTGATCCGGTATCTTCGGCTAATTTTATGCAAGCTGCTATTATAAAAGGTATTAATGTATAAGAAATCGCAATTACTATTTGCCCTCCCCCGGCAAGAGTCAAAATATATGTATTGAAGAGAAAAATTATAATTGAGAAAATCCACAAAGGATTATTTTTGAATATTTTTTTAAACAAATAGCTTGGGGCTAATAATCCAAGTATTATAAATGGGTAAAAAAATCCGAGCCTCTCCACTATTTCCCACGGAAGCTTCAACAAAGAGCCAAATGTAAAAATTGGAGCACCAAAAACTAAATTGATTGCCTGATACAAAGGTGAAAATATACCCAAACCATTCCCTTTTGCCCAATTCCAAGCAAAAGCAAACATATCAAATTGGCTGTACATGGAGGGAAAGTTAAACCAAAAGTCTCCACCTGTTATTATCCCCGGAAGAAACCACGTTTTAAAAACTATAACCACAAGAAAAAACAGTAATACGTGGGGCGTGTAGTAAAAATACTTTTTCATTTATTTTTTACTCTTCTTTTCATCTAATACTGCCATAACAAGCCCTATTACCATAAATGTATATACCCATATGTTTATTTTATTTTGATAGTCCAGTATATTTAGCTGAATTAGCAATACCCATATTAATATGAGTACAAACGCAATTATAAAATTAATTTTACTTTCTAATTTGTAACGAATACTACAAGAAATCCAACAGGCGATTAAGAAGATCCATAAACCAATATAAATCTCTTTTAAAAGGACGATATCAATTAAGATTGATAATAATAAACCTGCTACAAAAATGTTTTTTGTGCTCTTGTGTTTTTTTAATATTGGATAAGCCAAGAAAACAAGAACGTAAAACAACAATGGCAATAAGTAGATAAATGAAGATAAGAAAAAATCCAAACTAGTAAATGATGTAATAATTTTTCTTTCAAAGAATTCTATTGTATTTTTTTTACTGGATAGAATTTGGCTTCTTGGATACTTATATCCGGTAAGGAACGTAAGATTATTTTTATCGATGCTTACGGCATTTTTATTATTTCCATTAAGAGATTCTATTTGAAATTGATAAATTTTTCCTCTTGATTGATCAAATACGGGGAACCCAAATGGAAATAACAAGTTATTCTCGAGTAAGCCGGATTTATAAGTATTCTCGAATTGCCAACTTTTAGATCCTTTCTCTCTAATTTTAAATAATAGTACGTCCTCACTATCATAATCTGTTTTAACAAATTGATTAAATCTCAATATCACAATACCAAGATAATTATCTTGTGCTCTAAACTGACCATTAATTGTTTTTCCCTTGAGTAACTTTCCGGTATTTACCTGTATATAGTCCGTATTTTTTTTACCATAGATTAGTACGGATAAACTGATCTTATTGTTTAAAAACATGGAAGCAACAATCCAAAACAATATTAATACCGCTGGAATTAATATCATAAAGATAATTTTATTTTTCTTATTAAAATTTGTTTTTATTTTATTCATAGTTCTTTTTTAGAAGATAGATCATATAACAAGTGGCGGATAGGAAAACAATAGTACTTATTATCACTCCATAATAGAAATAATTTTGTGGTCTAAAATACAATACTAATTCAATATTTATACTTCCATCTTTATTGGTTGTGTAGTAATTTTTATTCCAATTTTTCTTTATATATTCAGAATCGATTATCCATTTATTTGAAAATTTATTTATCTGGGTGTGCGAGGAATCAAATATAGGCTTCATCCATGAATAAGCAAAGTCGTAAAGATTAAAAAAGACAAAATCGCCTCTACATTCAGTAACATTTCCATTTTTATATACTATATCTCCACAAAATGAACTACGGGAATTACTCTTTAGATATAGCTTCCATCCGGGATTAAATGAGTCGTTAAACTCCAAAGATTGTTGTCCGTTAATTTTTTTTATTGATAGACTATATTTGACGGGACTTATTTTTTTAAAAATCAAATTTTTTGAACTTAGCAACGTATTCCTTTTCTTTGCAGCATAAATAACATAATTCCCTTTAGAGCTTGTAAGAATTTTTTTGCCTTGACTCACAGCTTTTAAAAATTGATCATCCTGGTTTCTTTCTGCCGTCGGGTAAAAAATATAAGAAGAAAGAACCGGAGTGGGAATGTTTTTGGTAACTAATACATAATTAATGTTGTGATCATAGAGAAACTTATTTAATTTTGGATATTGCCTCTTTAAAATCATCTGTGTAGCAATATCAGTGTTGGAAGTAAAATTAAAAGACATATCGCCCGATATATCATTTACTCCGCTAAAAAGCTTAAGGGGAGATGTGCCCACATATACCCTATTTGAATTTTCATCCTTTATTACAGAGTAAAGCGAAGCAGTAAATGGAATGCTTAAAATACTATTCGTTGGTGATATTTTTTTATCAATATCTTTTGTAAAGCTTATATATTCTTGGGGAATCGTAATAGTTTTATATACATTATCTGTAGTCCAAAGGGGTGAATTTACCGTATGCTTTACCGCAGAAAAATTTAAAATAATTACAGCAAAGATTGCTAAATTAACCCATACATATTTATGTTTATAGTTTTTTTTAATTAAAACTAAACTAATTGTCACTAATATTGAATAAATAATTATATATCCAGGAGCAAACTTATCGTAGAAATTACGAAACATGACAAAGCCGGGGATATTACCAAATGATAGGAAAACATTTTTTAATGGACCTATGTTAACAGTAAAAAGAAATAAAGATACCAATAGCGAAGTGAGAATAAATAAATAGATTTTTCTATTTTCTTTGTTTAAAAATCTTTTGTATGAGATAAAACCTAGTAATAGTACAGAGGGAAAAATCAAATCAAGAAAAAGGGTTTTATCATACAAGTTTACAAACTCATCCTTTAGTTTCCACACAAAATCAAATGCAATTTGTCTATGAAATAAATTTAGCAAAGGGTAAATAATGTATCCCTTAGCAGTAGCAAGGACAGTAGGTGAAAATGTATCCAAAAAACCTTGGGAAGAAATTCTAGATGCAAAACTATTTTTATCGTGTATGAAATGCGGTATTAAAAATCCCAAAAGCCAAAAAGACTGCGATAAAATTATAAATCCGGAAAAGAAAATACTTCTTTTTATAACCGTTATAATTTCCTTCTTTTTACTTAAGACCAATAACACGACAGCGCCAGCCGAAAGAGGCAGCAAAAACCCGAGTATCCACGGAATTGAAAATAATGCTAAGGAGAAAAACAAACAAATAACCATACTAACGTAGATATACTCAAATCTTGGATTTTTTATGTACCTTATATAGTAGTAACCAATGGCCGGAATAACCCCAAGCAACCAAACAGTGGTAAGAAATATATACAATTGATCAAAAATTATTATGGGAGACAAAATAAAACATAGACTACCTATATATAGCTCTATATCGTAATTTGAATCCAAATTAAATAACTCTCTAACAAATTTTTTAAAGTATATAAATCCCGATACTAGAGGTAGCGAAAAAGCAAAATAACTTAGTATTACTTTGTTATTAAGTATATGATCCAATAATGACCACAGTGATAAAAAAGGTACTAAAAATTGATTTGGTTGATCAACTCCAATAGTAGAATTATTAGTCCAAGTAAAAAATACAAAATTTTTTAAATACTCAAATGGATAAGAATAAAGAAGCCTAGTATCATCACCGCCCACGTAGAGCTTGCCTTCAAATAAATAATACGGTAGGGCTAACAACAAAAAAATTGTTACTAAGTTTATTATTTTGTTAAATTTTGTCATTATTTATACCAAAAGCTATTGTAGGGTGTAAGTTTTCTATCAAACAAAAACTGTTTTCTTAATATTTTAATTATCCTTCTATCTACAAAGTCCTCTATTAAAATTGTCAATTTTGGAGAATCTTTTATAAAACTTGTTGCTCCCCTTAAGACCTCGTTCTCTGACCCATCAACATCTATCTTCATAAAAATACTGTCATATTTTTTTATCTCCTTTTTATTAAAAAGTGAGTCCAATTTTACAGTTTTTATTCCTCTTCTGTTATTAATCTTCGTATTTTTATCACCAAGTCCAATATGATAGAGCTTAACATTTTCTGCATGATTTATCTTTGTGTTTTTTTCCAAAAGCTCATATGTTGGTAACGATAAGTATTCACTACCCGGCTCAAAAGAAATAATATCAATTTTTTTATATTTTTTAAATTGATTTGCGACTGCTACTGTATACAATCCAAAGTATGCACCAACATCAATAAATAATATTGATTTCTTTAAGTTAACATCCTTTTTTATTAAGGAAAATAAATAATTAATGTCTGGCCTTTCAAAGGCCGGAGATGCCGCAATGTTAGTTATTAAATCCGGATTTATATAAAACTTACCAAATTTGGTTTCACAATATGATGCGAAATAATTTGCATTTAACAATCCTCTTGGATTTACAAATCTACTTATTATCCAAATTATTTCTGCCAAGTAAAAATTCCAGGTACCTTTTTTCACATCTCTAAAAATTAACAACCTATAATAGACATAGCGAAAATAAAATAGAAGATTATTGTATGGTAAATTCACGGCTTATTTCTTGTATACTGATTTCTTAATATTCTTTTTTTTGTAAAATAAAAATCTCATAATATGTACAAATAACATATGGTAATTTAAGGCAGGAGAATCCTTTTTTTTCTTAAACCTAGTAGGAGAATGGTATTTCTCCGACTCTTTTAAGTTATCAATTACTTCATACTCAATCTTATTTTTCCAATACAATCTAATAAATGGCTCTTTTGCTTTAACAATCATATCAATATTTACTTTTCCATTCTTTGATAAAATCTCATGCATTCTTTTGCTTTTTCTTACAAAAATTAGTTTATTTCCATTCCTATATATAAACCAAATGTGGCTAACAAATGGTTGAACTGTTTCAATAATTCCGTTTGGAATCTCTATGTATCCTGCCTTTGAAACGCGAGTAATCTCTTTTATTGCGGCAGCAGGATCATCAACATGCTCCAGTAAATGACAACAGAAAGAAAAATCAAATACTTTATCCTTAAATGGCATCTTAACCACATTGGCATCTACAAATTCACCAATATCATGTATCGTTCTGGACTCGGAAGCTCTTTGAACATCTCCAAGTGACAAATCGTCAACAAAAAAATCAGCACGCCAAAATGGCTTATCTCCTGACCCTATGTCTAAAGTTAATGATTTTTCACTGGTTTTAAAACCTGGTAGTATTTTTCTTTTATAATAAAAAGAGATATTTGAAATTAGAAACATATTTTAAAAACTTTCCTTACCCAAGAATACAAAATTAATACCGCTTATTGTACCATTTAGATACTTAAGTGATGTGATTATTTTGTTTTTAAATGAAAAATTTGTCAACCCACTATAAGTTATAAACTTATAGACATAGACTGCACAAAAAAACCAGATCCAGAAAGAAAAAATAAATATATTTTGCACAAACGTGGAATACAAGGAATGAAACACAATTCTGTTTCTAGCAAATACAAATGATCTTCTTGGATCTGACAGGTAGTGATATACATAATCCTTATCGGCAATTTCTATACCATGATATATTTTTGCATCTTTAACTATCATGATTTTATATCCGGCAAGTCTAATTCTATATGCAAAGTCGCTCTCCTCATACATAATTCCAAAATATGGGCGGAAACTAATTTTATTTTGTTTAAGAATATCTGCTCTTACAATAAAGGCATTTGGTATATCATCCGTTTCCCAAAATTTTTGGCTTCTAAATTTTTCGAGTGACCTTATATGATTTGTTTTTGTAGTCCACATATTACGAGTTGACCTTGTAAGTAAGACCTTGTTTTTCTTTCCCATAACATAATTTACCGGACCAACCTCACCGATCGATGGATCCGAGTCAAGCAAAGATATAAGTTTTTCAATCATAAGTTTATCTACAACATTATCATCATCAATAAACGCAATGTACTTACCATGAGCCATCTTCTGCCCTTCATTTTTACTTCCTGCAGCAAACATGTTTGTTTTGTTTCTACGTATTATTATTTTCTTATTTTTTCCAAATTTCTTTGATAAATATTGGCTTGTTCCGTCAGTTGATGCATCATCCACAACAATCAATTCAAGATTTTTATACGTGCTTTTTAATATGCTCTTTATAAGGCCTGCTGCCATTTCTTTTCTGTTGTAAGTAGGTATAACAATTGAAACCAAGGGTTGCTTTGTATTTTTCATAGTTTATATTACTTCACCCGGTGCTTTGGGGATAAAATTCAATATTTTTCTGGATTTACTTGCAGACAAGGACGCATTAACCAATCTTAAATTTGCCCTATCTTTACCGTATAGTGATACCAAAGAAGTTTTTTTTACCATTCTACTTGGGAAGTTATTTGACTTTGCAATTAAAATTGAGAATTTATATGGTGTTATAGTTTTTGCCGGAACCACATGAAATATGCCCGTTAGCTTACCATCTATTACTACCCTTACTCCTTTTACTATATCTTCCGTGTAAGTTGGGGTAAAAAATTGATCACCAACAGCGTATACAATACCCTTATTTTTTAGGCTCCTCAAAACCTTTCCATATATAGTCTTCCCATGATCTGCTTTATGATATGTCACAACAGACCTAATAATTGCTGCCTTTGCTTTTGAAGCAATAATTATATCTTCCGCTGCACTCTTGGTAACCCCATACCAATTCCTCGGATTTTTTTTGGAAGATTCATTAAATTTCTTTTTTTTACCGTCAAAAACACACTCTGTTGACAAAAAAACAAAAGGTATTTTTTTCTTACTACAAAAGCTCACAATCTGACGGGTTGCTTCTACATTTATTTTCCAAACATTACCCTTTTCTCCATTTTTTCTGTCTGTCTCACATTTATCTATGTGCGTAATTGATGCCATATGGACAACCACGTCAGGATTTACTTTTTCTAATATTTTTTGGATTCTATTTGTATTCAGTAAATCTAGCTTGTAGTGTTTTTTAATTTGGGGAGAGCTAAGAGTTTTTTTATTGTGATAAAGGTCAATTAGATTGTACTCATCACCATAAAGTCTTGCAAAAACTTTGCCAACCACTCCACTCAGTCCGGTTACAGCAACATTTTTTTTATTTTGCATTATTAATTTTTTTATTCATTAAAGTTAATATATTGGCGTGTCTACCAAGAATTGTAAAATTATCTTCTATAACTTTTTTGATCTTTTTATAATTTCTTTTTGGATCCAGTTCATGATATTCAATAAAAACATACGAAACATTTTTTTTAATATAGCTTATTGTGGGCTTATGATTAAGGATTTCATACTCTGACCCCTCAACGTCAATTTTTAATAAATCAACCTTTTTAAGACCAATTTTATTTAAAGCAAGCGGAAGAGTTGTTACCTCACAGTTAGGTTTATTTTTAGTCTTTAAATCAATGTAATAAGCGTCTGTATTAATGTTGTTTTTAAGATATACTTTCCCCTTGCGGTCGGAAATACCTAAATTGAAAGCTTTCACACTCTTTAATTTATTAAGAGCTAAATTCTCTTTCAACAGCAGGAAGTTCTCTTTATCCGGCTCAAAAGAAAAAATCCTACCCTTATCCTTGAATTTTTTTGCAGCTAAAACAGAAAAGGACCCAATATGGGCTCCGAGGTCAACAATGGTAGGTTTTTTGGGAAGAACTATTTTGCTAAAATCATATTCATAGCCGGATGCAACAACTATAATTTCTGGCAAATCCTCTGTACCTGCTCTTACAGTAAACTTTAAATTCTTATTCTTTATTTTATATATTCTTTTTCCACTTATTAAGTGGAACTTATCCAGAAACGCTTCCGGAAAATTATCTATTGTCTTAATTACTAAAATCGCTTTAGTTAATGAATTCATTTTGTTTACAATCCAATCTAATTTTTCAAATTATATTTCATTCACATGGCTGCTTACAAGCCGGAATATTAGAAGATTAGCTCATATCAAAAATACTTTTAAATTTATGTTCTATTACTACATATCCATACACTACTACAAACCCAAAACACAAAACAGGGTTAATAAACCAAGCTGAATCATGAATTTTTAGGTATCCTCTCAAACTATCTATGGTTGGCTTAATAAAGGTCAGGCTAATAATAATGATATAAATAAGTTTCCAGAAATCCTTTTTTGTATAAAGCGAGTAGCGTCTCTTTGTCTTTAATAATTTATCTTGTCCCAAATAATATTGCCGCATAAACAACATTCTGCGCATTAAGTAGCTATAGATACTTCCTCTTCCCCCAAAGTGAGCTATTGAATTTTTTGTGAATGCGTAAGTCTTGTAACCCTTTTTAATAAGATCTAAATTAACATCCGTATGATAAAAATGGCTGGGATCTGATTTCGCATATTTAGTTAACAAATCTCTCCTTATCATAAATCCATTTGCACCAATAGTTGAAAGATTATTGGAATTAAAATTAATTAAGTAATATCCACCGCAATCTTTGGCGTTATACTTCCTATCTGGCTTACTATATATATAGGAGAGCCTATCGGCCTTTCCTAAGTAGAATGCGAACGGATCAGTTACAGCAAACAAAGCAATATACCTATCCAGAATTGATCTTCTTGCGTCATAATAGTATCTAAGAGTTTCTGCGCCAATAACATCCGCATTCTCAATAAATGGCCTTACCATTTCATTAATTAAATTTTTGTCTATAAGAACGTTGTCGTGATCGATTAAAAAAACTAGATCATTTTTTGATTTTTGTATTCCAATGCTTTTGTTCAATTCAACATTTTGAATTCTTGGATCTACTTCTATCCATTTAACAGGGTATTTTTTAACTATATTTTTTGTAGAATCTTTACTTCCACCATCAACAATTATTATTTCAATCTTTGTTTTTGGATAATTCTGCTTTACAATACTTTTTAAACAGGCCTCTATTGTCCTTGCAGAATTAAATGTTGGGATAATTATAGAGATAGACAGGTTTTTCATTTTTCAAAATAATCTTTAAGAAATAAATATTTCCCAAAACCCATATACATTTTTCTAAGTATTTCTAGATCATTTACTACCCTATTTTTCTGCACCCATTCCCTTTTTTTCAACGTTTTTTTAATTTTTTTTAGATTATATATCCAACCCTCAACATAAGATTGTGAAATTTTGGGTCTGCCTATTAGTAGGAAAAATAAAATCTCAACCAAATTTTGTACAAAATAGACGGGAAGAACAACTATTAAAATAGGCAGGGAATAATTCTTTATCAATGTCTGAAGAGTATTTTGGTTTCTCCACAAAAAAGTATTATACTTAATTCCCCCTCCCGTACTTCCGGCACCAGCATGATGTATAAAATTGTTTTCCATCATAGCAAATTTTCTACCTTGTAGGCTTAATCTCCAAAACCAATCAACATCTTCATAATACATAAAAAAATCCTCATCTAACCCACCCGATGATTCAAATATTTCTTTTGTGCAAAAAAAACAAACCGTAAGATAAAAAAGTTTTTTCTTGTTAAGGGTAGGTTTAAAATAAGCTGGGCTACCGGTAGGATCAATGGTAGTATTACACTTAAAATATGTATCTTTATAATATCTTTTTTCGGCTGCAGAAATAACTTGGTATCGATTAGATTCATAAAATCTAACAAAATTATCAATAAAATTTTTATCTACCCAAGTGTCATTATTCATAAACAGAATATATTTTCCATGCGAGTTTTTTACGCCAATGTTTGTGGCCTTTGCTAAACCATAGTTTTTTTTATTAACTACGATCTTAACTTTTGGAAAGTATTTTTTTACAAATTCAATGGATCCGTCTGTAGAACCATTATCAATAAGAATTAACTCAACATTCTTATATGTTTGTTTTGATAATGAGGCGAAAAACCTTTTTAACCATTTTTTGCCAT
>DASZRC010000002.1:0-38354 GCA_035549315.1 Patescibacteria group bacterium
GGATGAAAATTTTAAAAACAGATGAGCTTAAAACTCTTCCGTTTTTTAAGTCACTTGGACCTGAGCCAATTCCCTCTCCGGGATCAGGAACTCCATTGCTGACACTTCCCATATTTGAAGCTATTGTTAAGAAATCAAACCTTCCTATAAAAGTTTTACTTATGGACCAGCAAAAGATTGGTGGAATAGGAAATATTTACGCCAATGATGCTTGTTTTGCGGCTCATATTGATCCCAGACGTAAAGCAAAAACACTAACGGATGATGAAATTAAGACTTTGTTTGACTCAATTCTAAAAGTACTTGAGAAAGCTATGAAATATAGAGGATCAAGCGAGCTTAATTTTGTAGACGTCTTGGGACAACTTGGGGAATACCAAAAACATTTTTTGGTGTATGGAAGAAAAGGAAAGCCATGCACGCGAGCGGATGGCGGAACAGTTGAAAAGATTTATCTTGCAGGTCGTGGAACCTTCTATTGCACTGTTTGTCAGCATTGATCCTAAGATCTAGGAACCAAGAACTAGTCTCGAATCCTGCAGGCTTTGTATATTGAGTTGAGGTTATA
Organism: Patescibacteria group bacterium; assembly: GCA_035549315.1. Classification (GTDB taxonomy): domain Bacteria; phylum Patescibacteriota; class Microgenomatia; order Levybacterales; family GWA1-39-11; genus GWA1-39-11. Next base: position 569 of record DASZRC010000002.1, read on the forward strand.
TATAAAAGATAAAACAAGGACAATAATTGCCAGAATATAGAATTCCAAGCCATGCAAAGGTAAAAAAGCCAAAACTGCCGCAAGACCAATTAGGGACATAATTGATAACCCGCAAGTTGCGCATCCGGCTGCTGCTATCGAAATGATTCCTGCTCCAAAAGTAAGCCTTAGGTTATTTTGTTTTTTTATAAACTTTAACTTTTCAATAACAAGGGCTAAATTTGCCCCAAAAAGGGCAGAAATTACAACTAAAAAGACTATATCTATGTTGCTTACGGTTTGAAAAGTTCCAGCTATATAAATAAAGATTAATTTGGATTCTAAAAGAATGGGGTAGTGGTAAGAAAAAGCGGATATTATATTAACAATATTAATAACAATTCCGGCAACCAAAAGAAAAAGTAGGGCGTAAATAAAAGACTTTAATATAAATTTTAAATCAACGCTTTCTTTTAGGAAGAAAATAAGCTGGGATTTGCTCGCCATTTGGTAAAGGGGGAATTATTTCTTGAGCTCTTCGTCAATTATAGTTTTGAATGCTACGTAAGGCTGGGCTCCTACAAGCTGTCTTCCGTTGATGTAGAAGGTTGGTGTACCTGTTACGCCAATGCTTTTTCCTTCATTAAGATCTTTATCTAGGTTAGCAGCATATTTTTTGGAATCAAGACAATCGCGGAACTTTGCAACATCAAGTCCTATTGCATCTGCGCCTTTTGCTAAGCCATCTGTGTTGTACATAGATGTATCTGATTCATCAGGCTGGTTTTTGTAAAGCCATTCGTGGTAATCCCAGAATTTTCCTTGTTCATTAGCACACTCAGCAGCATTTCCTGCAACAACAGAAGCATCTCCCAAGAATTGATACTGTCTAAATATGTATTTAACTTTTCCTGTATCAACATAATCTTTCATTATTTGAGACTCTGTGTCTGTAAAGTATCTTTCACAGAAAGGGCAACGGAAGTCTGCAAATTCTACAATAGTTACTTTGGCATCTTTGTTGCCTTTTGCAGGGAAGTGTCCTGCGGTTAGCTTTGATAGAACGTCTTTGGCATTAGGAACTGCTGGTTGTTGAGGGGCAGCGGCCTGTTGCTGCGCATCATTTGCACCCGCAACCGCAGTAGGTTGTACGCCTTGAAGACGCCCAAGAAGATAACCGATTAGGAAAACTGCTACTAGCAAAAGGGTGTAAAGAACTTGAGTTAATTTGATGTTTGATAACTTTTTGCTTAAATTACCTAGCGTAAGAGAGGGTTTTTTTGCTGTTGGCATAGTAAATATATTAATTGATTTGCGTATTGTTTGCAATAATTGGTTTTTTTTGATATTCTACTTTTTAATATTGAAAAACAGGGCAACATCTACGATGAGGTCTTGTTTTTTTTAAGGCTAAATGCATAAAGAAAAAATTGTAATATCGCTCGGCGGATCCCTAATTGTTCCAAATGGGGGAATAGATATTACATTCCTCAAGAAATTTAACGAATTCATTAGGTCCCAACTTCAAAAGAATCCTAATTATCAATTCTTCTTAGTTGCCGGAGGAGGTGCAACAACCAGGCACTATCAGGAAGCGGCCCGTAATGTTGTGGAGCATGAGTTGGTGCCAGAAGATCTTGATTGGCTTGGAATTCATGCTACAAGGTTAAATGCTCATTTGGTTAAGACAATTTTTAGAGATCTTGCGCATCCCTACATTCTTAAACATTATGAAATAATTAGAAAGGTTTCTGAGCCTGTAGTAATTGGTGGAGGATGGAAGCCTGGGTGGAGTACAGACTTTTGTGCAGCCATGATTTGTGAAGATTATGGCGTTAAGACGGTCATTAATATGAGTAATATTGAAATGGCTTATGATAAAGATCCAAAACTATTTCCGGATGCTAAGCCTATAAGAAAAATTACATGGGCAAAGTTCCGCAAGATTGTAGGGGATGAATGGATCCCCGGTATGAATTTGCCCTATGATCCAATTGCATCTAAGAAAGCTGACGAACTTGGTTTAAGAGTAGTAATTCTTAAGGGTAACAATTTTGAGAATCTAAAAAACTATTTTGATAAGAAAGACTTTGTTGGAACGACAATTGAATAATAAAGCTGTATAATTTCCTCATGGACGAGTTTAATCCTGAACTTCTTAAAAAACTCTATAAGCCTGCAAGTGATTCTCATAAAGGAGAAAATGGGAAAGTCATGATTATTGCGGGTAGTCACCTCTTTCATGCAGCCTCTATTTGGCCGTTAACTGTTGCATCACGAATTGTAGACATGGTTTTTTATTCATCGGTTGAGACGAACAATAAAATTATAGAAAGTATAAAAGCAGAATTTAGGGATGGAATTATTGTTCCAAGAGACAGAGTAGAGGATTATATAAATGAAGCAGATAGTATTCTTATTGGTCCAGGCCTACCACGTGAAGAAGGAATAGAAGCAGGAGATGATGATACAAAAGAATTAACAGAAAGATTATTTTCTAAATATCCTAATAAAAAGTGGGTGGTTGATGGGGGGTCTTTGCAAGTAATTACTCCTGATCTTTTGCCCAAGACCTCAATAATTACTCCACATAGAGCAGAGTTTAAAAAGTTATTTGGTGTTGAGCCAACTGATGAAAGCGCCAAAACAGTCGCTGAAAAATATGGAATAGTAGTTCTACTAAAAGGGGAGCATGATACTGTTGCTTCGTCAAAAGAATCTGTTATTGTAAGTGGAGGGAATGCCGGTATGACAAAGGGCGGAACGGGAGATGTATTAGCGGGTCTTGTTGCTTCTCTTTATGCAAAAAATGATGCATATTTATCAGCTTGCGCAGCATCATATATTAATAAAAAAGCTGGAGAATCACTAGAAAAGAAAATGGGAATTTATTTTAATGGTTCAGATCTAGCACTCGAAATTCCAATAGTTATGAAGGATTTGTTGTAAAAGAATTTACTATTCCCTTGTACTTTTCTGCCGAGAAAAGTACCAAAAGCTCTGTCACATGTTTTTCTCAGGTTTTCATTTCTCGTTCTCTTTTCGGGGGAATGTTTTCCCCCTCCGCGATCCAAGTCGTTGCTTGGCCGCTGGACCTCCCCCTGAACGTTCACTCGTCATTCAAAAATTGCGAAAAAAGTGACAACTAGATCATGATTCTTGATTCATGATTCATAGCTCAATAATTTCTACGTCTTTGCGATTCAGGATCTTCTTTGGGACGAATTCATGATGGGTAGTAGTAATAATTGTTTGTTGGTTTGGGAGAAGCTCAAAAACTTTAAATATATTGGCATCATCCAGTTCTGAAAAAATATCATCTAGTAATAGTACTGGTATGTGCCCTGTATTCTTTTGTAAGAAATCTACCTCCAGCACTTTTAGTTGAAAGATGGTTAGTCTTTCTTCACCCCGAGAGCCAAATTCTTTAACCTGCTTTTTGGTACCGCCAAAATAAAAAGCAAAGTCATCACGTTGGGGACCAACCAAAGTAACGCCTGCTGCTTGTTCTTCAAAATGATACTTCATAAGACGCGCTATAGACATTTCACTTTTGTCATAGAAGAGAGTGAAGTCAAAAATATCCTTTACGGCACTGTTTACAAAATCTACAAATTCTTCACGTTTTTTTGTAAGATAGGATCCGTTTTCAACCAAAATATTATTAAAGTATTCAAAGTCACTTGCTTTGTACTGTTTCTTTCCTTCCCGCATGTCATAAAGCATTCTGTTTCTGTGTCTTAGCGCCTTTTCGTATACGGAAAGTGCAGTTCTATAATTTTTATCTGCTTGGTATAAAACAGAATCCATATATTTTCTTCTAACCCCCGGTGAATCTGTAAGGAGCTCAATATCCTTGGGAGTAAATAATACTGAGACAAAGTTGGAGGCAAAATCGTGTTGGCGGCGAGCAACATTATTAACTAAAAACCTCTTTGATAAATAGCCACGCTGCAAAGAAAAAATTGCTTTAAGCTCGGTTTTTTCTCCACTAATTGGCGGATTCCCTACGACTTGTGCCTCAATCCTAGTAAAGTCTTTGCCTTCATTGATAGTATCTTGATCCTTTTCCGCCCTAAAAGATTTACCACGAGAAAGTATATAAATTGATTCTAAAATATTTGTTTTCCCGGCAGTATTTTTTCCAATAATGACAGTGGTAGGAGATAGGGTAAATGTTGAGGCTTTATGATTTCTAAAATTAGTTAGTTTAAGTAAGCTTAATATCATTTAACCGTGATGATATCACAAAACTAATTACCTATGGTAGAATAGTTGATATGGCTAGTGAGACTACAAAACAAAAAAAACTAAGAATAGAAATAGTTAAGCAATTATTAACCCTTTCAACTGCGGGTTTTGGATTGGTAGCAGCTCTTGCATGGAATAGCCTAATCCAAGAAATTGTTGCAACCTATATAAAGCCTTACCTTCCGGGGGTTGGAATAATATCCCAGGCCATTTATGCAGTTATTATTACAATAATTGCAGTTTTTGTTACATTTCAGCTTTCAAAATTTTTAGATAAAATTGAGAGCGAGTAGTGTTAGGTACCCTTGTTTTTTTAAATGTATAGCCCCATCTTTCAAATCAATCATAAGATTCTGACCAATATTGGAGCAATTGAGGCTGCTAAAGAAATAATTGAGAACGCTCCGCTTCTTCCTTATTGGGAAAAAAAGTTTCAGGAAGAGGCAATGGTGCGTACAACTCACTATGGAACCCATATTGAAGGAAATGAATTATCTCTTACTCAGGTTCAAAAGATTTTGGATGGAGAAAGAATCGTAGCCCGTGAGCGGGACGTCCAAGAGGTTATAAATTATCGTAAGGTGATTGATTACATAGAACGTAGAACCGAGTCAAAGATTGATGAAGACACAATAAAAGCGCTTCATAAAATTGTTGTTGATAATGTTTTGCCAGATGAGGAGGCAGGAGTGTATCGCCAAAAAGAGGTTGTTATTAAAAATTCCATAACTGGCGATATTGCCTTTCGTCCTCCAAAAGCAGTTGAAGTTCCTTGGCAAATGAAAGAGCTTGGAATCTTTATTTCTGAAAAGCCGGAAATCCACCCGGTTCTTAAAGGCGGAGTAGTACATTATGAATTTGTTCGTATTCACCCTTTTCTTGATGGAAATGGAAGAGTGGGGCGGGCTCTTTCAATGCTAGTTCTCTACCAGCTTGGATATGATATAAGACAGTTTTTCTCTCTGGAAGAGCATTTTGACCGTGATCCTGATCGATATTATCAAGCACTTCAAAGTGTAGAAAAAAATAATGGCGATCAAACAGAGTGGCTTGCTTACTTTACGGAATGTTTAGCAGTAGAACTCGGAAAAATTAAAGAGAAGATTGAGAATATCTCTATTGATACAAACCTTAAGAAAAAACTCGGAGGCCCCGTAATGCTTTCCGAACGGCAATTAAAAATTATAGAATACATCCAGGCCAACGGATATCTGGAAAAGACTGCTTACACCCATCTTTTCCCAATGGTTTCAGAAGACACTGTGCTTCGCGAAGTACAGGATTTAGTCAAAAAAGGCCTTCTTAAGAAACAAGGAGTGACAAAAGGTGTAAAATACGTGATGACAAAGGAATAATATGGCAGACATAGAAGTAAAAACACAATTGGGATTAGAGGAGCAGGAGATGCATACTTGGAATAACGGTTATCAATCTACTGCGGAAGCTTTGCTTACGGGTAGCACCCTTCTTCCCCTTAGTAATCCAAATTGGCAAGCAAGGTTTGAGCAGGGTTTAGAAGTGGAAGACCTATTAGTAGTTCGTAATGTTTTGGATGGAAAAGTGGGGGTAGATGTGGCAAATAACGTTAGAAGGAGTAAGAAATATATTCATGCCCAGGCGTTACCTCTTTTAACAAGACAGGTTGGCGCTTTTGAGCGTAAACACCTTAAGGTTGGTATTGAGCTTGAAACAGATAAAGATGGTAACTCGGTTTCTCCTTGGAAAGTGGTACTTCTTAAAGAGGATGGGAAAACTTTATCAGACAGCCAAGATGGTTTAGATAAATTGGTTATAGGTGAGTATTTAGCAAATTCTTTTGAACTTTCAACGAATCCTGAAACAAAACAAACTTTTGTCTCCTATAAACCCAAAGCAGCTTAATGAAATTTAAGGATTTATCAAAACATCTAGAGCAATTAGAAAATACAGCCTCTCGTAACACAATGATCGAACTCCTGGCAGAACTTTTCAAAGTTACTGATGCTAATGATATAGACAAAGTTGTTTATCTTATGCAGGGTAGGGTTGTGCCTCTTTATGAACCTCTTGAGTTTGGGATGGCAGAAAAACAAATGCTTAAAGCAATAGCATTTGCATATCAAGTTCCGGATAAGGAAGTTAACCATGAATACCAAAAAATTGGAGATTTGGGAGTTTTGGCTGAAAAGCTTGCTCGAGAAAAGAACAAAAATTCTGAAACAACAGTTGCAGAAGTTTTTAATGCCCTAAAAGAAGTTGCAGAGACCGGTGGAGCAGGATCAGTTGAGAAAAAAATGACAATTGTTGCAAAGCTTCTTAAGTCTCTTGACCCTTTGTCTGCCCGTTTTGTTGCGCGTATTCCCGTAGCAAAACTACGCTTAGGATTTTCTGATATGACAGTTCTTGATAGTCTTTCTTGGATGATTGATGGGACAAAAGCCCACAGAAAGGTAATTGAGCCAGTTTTTAATATAAGGCCGGATCTTGGATATATTGCAAAGACAATAAAAGAAAAAGGCGTAAAGGGTCTTGCTGCTGCTACTCCAACTCCATTTACTCCGGTTTTAATGGCTAGAGCAGAAAGGCTATCTAGCGGTGAAGAGATTGTTGAAAAAATTGGGGAATGTGCAATTGAGCCAAAGTTTGATGGATTTAGGCTTCAGGTGCACATGAAAGGAGACAAGGTAAAGCTAATAACAAGGAATCTAGAAGATGTAACTTTTATGTATCCGGATGTGGTAGAAGGAATTAAAACCCAAATAAAAGCAAAAGAGGTAATTTTGGAAGGTGAGGCAATTGCTTATAACCGTGAGACTGGTGAATTTTTGCCGTTCCAAATTACCACGCAAAGAAAAAGAAAATATGACATTGAAGAAATGGCAAAGAAAATTCCTCTAAAATTAATGGCTTTTGAGCTGTTATTTGTTGATGGGAAAAATATGATTAATGAGCCTTACACTACCCGCAGAAAAACACTAGTTTCCCTTATTAAAGAGGGTGATGTGGTAATTCCATCTGATGAACAGGTATTCTCTGATGCTAAAAAAATTGAAACATTTTTTGATGATGCAATTAGTAGGGGACTAGAGGGAATACTTGCCAAAAAACTTGACGGGACATACCAAGCAGGAGCCCGTGGATGGAATTGGATAAAGTTTAAAAGATCTTATTCTTCAAAACTTGAAGATACAGTGGATTGTCTTGTAATGGGTTACTACTATGGCCGAGGAAAAAGAACAGCTTTTGGTATTGGAGGATTTTTAATTGGAGTTTATGATAAAAAACAAGATCAATTTTTAACGATCGCAAAGATTGGAACCGGGCTAACGGATGAAGAGTGGAGGACATTGGCACAAAAAGGGCAAAAGTTAAAAGCAAAAGTAAAGCCTCCCTTGTATAACGTAGATAAAATACTTGAGCCGGATGTTTGGATGGAGCCGGAGATTGTTGTTGAAATAAAAGCGGATGAGTTAACTAGGTCATCTGTTCATACAGCGGGAAGAGTCATGAAAGCATCCAAATCCGGAAGTGCTTTTGACGTGGATGTCCCGGGGTATGCTTTACGTTTTCCAAGACTTGAGCGTTTCCGTGATGACAAAAAACCGGAAGATGTAACTGCCCTTCGTGAAATAGAAGAAATGTTTGAGGCCCAAGGTAAAAGCAAAGTTTCGTCTAGTGAATAAAAATTTGCTATCTTGACTCCACTTCATTAAAGCTTCGCGGGGCAAGCAATTCAAAATATTGGGTATTGACAGGATATTTTGAACAATGTTATAAAAATATTAATCACATGGATAACACAAACCCACAACCAGTCAATCCACCAGCAGGCGTACCAACCCCACCAGTTACTGACCCAGCAGCTCCAACAATGCCTACTCCACCTGTAATGCCGCCAACTCCGGAACCAGTTGTTCCTCCAACAACACCAGAGCCAACAATGCCTAACCCAATGCCAGAACCACCAGCAGCACCTGTTGAAATGCCACCAGCTCCAGTGATGCCTTCAGACAATCCGCCAGCTGGCGGACCAACTCCAGGTGAAACACCTCCACCAGCACCACAGGTTTAGTAATTAAGACGCCGAAAGGCGTTTTTTTTATGCCCGAAAAACGCAGTTCGTTTTTCGCTATTCGTTAGCCGTAAATACGAAATGTGAATTTCGACTCGCGAAGCTCTTAGAAGCTAAAGAGATATTTTTGGAGGTCAATGTGGGTAGGGTCAGTAAATTCTATTTCTTCAGCTTCTAGCATTTCTCTTTGGCGTCCGGGTCCACCAAAAGCATAACCTGGGGCAACGCGGCCATCACGGTTTACAACTCTGTGGCAAGGAGTAAGGGAAGAGTCCGGATTTGCATGTAGGGCATAGCCAATAACACGAGGTGACATATTTAGCTTCTTACCAATTATTCCATACGTTGAAACCTTCCCTTTGGGAATTTTTCTAACAAGCACATATACTTGTTCAAACGAATTATTCTTCATTTTTTCTTTTTAGGTTTTTTGCAATTCTTGCAGCCTCATTTTCTTTATAAGTATTTTTAAGTTGTTTCATTTTCCACATAAAGAGCGCGCCTTTGTTTGGGGTTTCTGTTCTAGCGTCTTTGCAGTAGGAGAGGGCTTTATCAAGTATTGATCTGTGGACTGTTTTTGCAAGTTTTATATATAGGGATTTGTGTTTATGGTCGTTTAGTTCTTCACTCAAATATATTCCATAGGATTGAAATTCACGGCTAATATATTTATCTGTAGTGGGGTTAAATTTCTTTAAAACATCATTAACGCTTTGCACAACTGTATTATATCAACTCTTGAAAGTTAAGATCGATTCTTGTTAAATGTCTTTGCAAATGGAACTCGTTTTAGATCTTCATCTTCATTCTCGTTTTTCAAGAGCCGTATCTCAACATATGAACCTTAACAATATGTATTTGTGGGGCAGAAGAAAGGGAATAAATATTCTTTCAGTTGCTGACTTTACTCACCCGGTTTGGTTTAGGGAAGTTCGTAGCCAGTTAGAAGAGATAAATCCAGGCATTTTTAAGCTAAAAGATACTAGGCTTATTGCCAATGATCTTGGACCCTTATCTCAACGGCCATTTCTTGGTCCATATTTTATGTTATCAACGGAAGTTTCTGCTATTTATACGGAAAATGGGGTACCCCATAGAATTCACAATCTAATTTTTTCTCCTAACTTTGAAACGGCAGAGAAAATAAATATGGCGTTGGCCAAGCGTGGGATAAATCTGGCATCAGATGGGCGCCCAATACTTGGTATATCTACCAAAGAATTATGTGAAATCTTGTTTAGTATAGATCGTAAAATTGCATTAATTCCTTGCCATATTTGGACACCATGGTTCTCTTTGTATGGAAGCCGCTCCGGATACAACAGAATTGTTGATTGTTTTGGGGAATATACAAAGTATATTTTTGCAATCGAAACGGGATTATCATCTGATCCTTCTATGAATTGGAGAATTAATGAGCTTGATACGCGCTCGATTGTATCTTTTTCCGATGCTCATTCAATGCAAAAAATGGGTCGTGAAGCAACGGTTTTGCGCAAGAAGTCGACAAGCGACCTACGAATAACGAATAGCGAAATAACTTATGACAATATTTTGAACGCGTTTGTTAGGGGAAAAGAGAGAGTATTTGAAATAGCCTACACAATAGAGTTTTATCCGGAGGAGGGAAAGTACCACTATACAGGACACAGAAATTGTAAAGTTTCATATACACCAGACGATGATAAAAACAAAGGTACAACTTGTCCAGTTTGCCGCCGTCCATTAACAGTTGGGGTAATGCATAGGGTAGAAGAGTTGGCAAATAATCCTGCCAGTAACTTTGTCCCGGAAAAAGATAATTTTGGGGTCATCTGGATGAAGGACCCAAAAAAGATAAGACCACCATATGTATCTTTGGTTCCACTTCTGGAAATTTTGTCAGAATCACTTCATTCTGGAGTATCTTCTCAGGTTGTTATTTCTATGTTTAATAATTTGGTCAACCATTTTGGTTCAGAACATGAAGTGCTGTTTAGAACTCAAATAGATGAGATAAGAGGTATTGCCGGTGTCAAAACTGCCGAGGCAATATCAAAAGTAAGATCTAGAAATATTGCAATTGATCCAGGATATGACGGAGAGTATGGGAAAGTAGCTATTTGGAATGATGAAGATGAAGAGCAAAATAAAATTGATAAGTCCCAAATGGGTCTAACGTTTTAAGAAGTGTTGAATGGAATAATTATAGTTGATATAGTTAAATTATCAGTGGTCATTGTTAGATAGTTTTACATCTAGCAATGACTCCGTGAAGTGTCCATGGGACTACTTCACTTGGAGGAGGTGAAAAATTAAATGGCAAAAACAGACGCAAATCAAATAATCGGAACGGTTGAAGAACAATACAAAAAACTTCCACCACTTCCAAAAAAATGGAACGAAGTTATAGTAAAAATCATGCCTATCATTGCTCTAGTTTTTGGAGTATTAGGTGTAATTGGATCACTTGCAGCAGTAGGTATCCTTACATTCCTCGCTCCATTCGTAGCTTTGGGTAGTGGAGTAGGTCAAGCAAGTAGCGGTGTTGTAGGTGCTCTTTTAGCACTTGTTTCAAGCGCATTGCTTTTAGCAGCTTTTCCAGGAACAAAGGCTCACAAGATAAATGGTTGGAATCTCCTTTTCTGGAGTGAAACAGTAAGTCTTGTTGCAAACATTGTAGCTTTTAACCTAGGAGGCGTAGTTGGATCATTGATTGGATATTACATTCTTTTCCAAATCAAACCCTTCTATAAATAATTCTTTCTTGTCGACAGGAAAGATTTACACCCGCTTTAACGAGCGGGTGTAAGGTATTAAAGGGGTATAATTGTTACCTTGACATAATCAAATGCCCTGTAATATACTTTTAATCCGATGTCAGTAATAACCCTCAAAGATTCAACATTTGAAGAAGAAGTTTTAAAAAGTGAAACTCCTGTTTTAGTAGATTTCTGGGCAGAGTGGTGTCAGCCATGCAAGATGGTAAGGCCATTGGTTCATGAGCTTGCTGAAGAGTTCAAAGATAAAATAAAAGTTGGGGAGATGGATGTAGACGCAGAAGTTCAAACTGCAGGAAAATATGGAGTTATGTCTATCCCAACAATTGCAATATTTAAAAATGGCAAGCCGGTTACTATGATGATAGGAGTTCAGAGTAGAGATACTTATAAAGAAAAGATCAACGCTGCAATATCCTCGTAACTTGATAATGACCAATTACCAAGCTCCAAATTCCAAACAAATAATAAATTAAACATTGATTAATTGGTTTGAAAATTGATAAATTGATTATTGAAAATTAGAAATATGGAAAATGTATACGATGTAATAATTATCGGTTCAGGACCTGCGGGACTCACTGCTGCAATTTATACAACAAGAGCTAATCTTAAAACTTTAATTATTGGTGGAAGAAAATGGGGAGGTCAACTTATGTTAACAACACTTGTTGAAAATTTCCCAGGCTTTCCGGAGGGAATTCAAGGACCAGACCTCATGGCAAACATCAGAAAACAAGCAGAGCATCATGGAGCAGAAATAAAGGATGTAGATTTTAAGGAAGCAGATTATTCTTCTAGTCCCATCAAGATTAAGACAGATGATGACCATGAATATCAGGGTAAAACTGTAATTATTGCAACCGGAGCTGATACTAAATGGTTAGGTGTTCCGGGAGAGCAAGAGAAAATTGGTCGTGGAGTGTCGTCTTGCGCGCCTTGTGATGGGGCATTCTTCCGCAATAAAAATGTAATTGTTGTTGGCGGAGGAGATAGCGCAATGGAAGAGGCTCTTGTCATGACCAAATTTGCGACAGAAGTGACCCTAATTCATAGGAGAGATAGTTTCCGGGCATCAGACATCATGGTTAAGCGCGTCAAGGAAAATCCAAAGATAAAAATAATTCTAAACACAGAAATTACAGAAGTTTTGGGGGAGTTCAAAGTAGAGGGGGTAAAGCTTAAAACAACGAAGGTTAATAATTCGCAGTTCGCAGTTCGCAAAGACAATAAGGACCAGAGTTTAACAGCAAAAGACCTTGGTGGTAAAGAACTAAACACGACGGGCGACACGCTTGAGTGGAGGATGCCGATAGATGGAATATTTGTAGCTGTTGGGCATATTCCAAACTCAGCAGTATTTAAAGGAATTGATACGGACGAAAAAGGTTTTATAAAGGTTTACGAGCATACTAAGACTAATATTCCAAATGTTTATGTCGCAGGAGACGTTCATGATAATGAATATAAGCAAGGAATAACCGCCGCAGGTTTTGGCTGTATGGCCGCTCTAGAAGTAGAAAAGTTTTTAATGGATCAATAAAGTCTTCTTTGTTTTTATACTTCTGCTGTAACAATCTCGTCGCTCCCATGGTCTACGTCCATGCGTCGCGATGTCGATGTTACGCGGCAGGCCGCCGCAGGTTTTGGCTGTATGGCAGCCCTCGAAGTAGAGAAGCACCTCATGGACGCATAGGTCCAAATGACCAATAACCAAATTCCAAATTCCAAACAAAGTACAAATATTAAATTATTAAAGTCAAAACCGGATTTATAATTTTAAAATTGAAAATTAATAAATTGGTTTGAAAATTGGTATTTGGTAATTTTGAAGTTAATTCTAGGGGAGGTTTTTCTTGAGGGTTTCGAGGTCGTCACGTAGAGCAATAATCCCCTTTGAGAGAGAAATTATTTCACGCTCAATATTCTGAAGAGATTTGCTTGATTCAACATGAGCGCTTTTGTCCTGATTTGCTTCTTTATTCTCATCATCCAGGTAGTAGCGATCAATATCTTCTGAAATATTTTCAACGTCTGACTCAAGCTCCTTAACATTCATTCTAATCTTCTTAACATTGCCTTCAAGACCTTCAACGTCTTCCTGAATCTCGCCAAATCCGCCTTCAAGACCTTCAACGTCTTCCTGAATCTCCTCAATGTCTTCTCCAACATCTTCAAGGCTTTCATGCGTTCTATTAACAGATAGCTGAATGAATAAAGAAAGGTATATAGCCTCAAGTGAAACTATGGTCGTGAGGACCAGAAGGATCGTTGTAAAGTCGACGCCCACTAAATAGAAGCAAAAAGCTACAACAAAAAGAACGGTGTGGATAATAATTGATGTTGGGGTTCCCACCCATTCCGTTAGTTTTACAGCTGCTTTTTCTACGGCGCTCTCTTTTTTAACAGTTTTTTTCTTGATCATCATAATGTTGTCTATTATACTGCTGTGCGTTTGGATGAGGCAACCCACCTAAATTAATATTCTAATTTTGGCCGGTAGGCTTTAGGCTTGGGTTTATTGGAGCAATAGTTATTTTTGGTTCATAGCTTGTAAAAAGTTCTGAACAATAACTTCCGGTACATTTTACGCATGAATATTTGTAATTACCAACAATTGATTGGTGATGAATAGGGGAAGCTAGCCACCAAGCAACAGTTCCTTGTTCGTTAGACCCATATTTAGCGTTTTCCCATATCCAATAAGGAAGATTTCTATTGTATAGACCGGAATGGAGCGTTCCATTGTTTATTTCAGCTGGAATTTCTGTACTTCTGGTTTGGGCAAGTTCACAAACTTTGTCATCTTTTTCAAAAGGAGTAAGCCCAATAGAAGATCTAAATTGGTTAATAAGATCAAATATTTTGTTTGAATCCAAAACTGCGCTGCCTGATGCATATTGGTCTTGGAGCGGAGGCATAGTAGGAAGAACTGTTGGATTTGTCTGGGAAGACTGGGTAACAGTTGGTTGGGATTCTGGGGTAGCAATAATAACGGCTGACTGAACCTCTTTTTTAGGTTGTTTGGTGGGTGTTAAGGCAATACAACTTTGTTTGTTGAAATCATTACAAATAGCAGTAGATACCAGAGGAGACGAGCATACGCTTCCATCTGAAACGTTAGCGCTCGTTTTAGCTGTCACAGTCTTTGCGTATGTTGTATTTTTGGCTCCGGCTATGGCAAAAATTGCTATAGCAAAGAGCATAATACGTCCTGCCTTTGACATAAAAAAATCCTGCATTTAGCAGGATTAAAACCGAAGTCTGAATTCTAGCAAAAAATGGGTCTTAAGTCAAGCTAATTGGGTCTTGGCGCGGGGGCAATTTAGCCTCAAATTGTAAGAATTCTACCTGAGTTTCTCCTCAAGATCCGGGTATTCTCGCACAATTTTATCTATATCATCAGTTGTCAGATATAGAAAGCTTGAGCCATGTTTTGCGATTATAAAATCTTTGCCATCATCTTGAGTTTTCTCTTTTAAGACAAAAGCGATAGCACGAACGTCAGAGATTGGCGCTACTTTAAATTTGGGGAGAGAGCGGAGGAGGCTTACCTTTTCATCAAATGTCATTTTATAATTCTACGATTCGCCCTTTCTGCATCCAGTTTTGGTGAACTCTTCTACTGTATCTGTTTTCGACTATTCCATCTTCTGTTTTTGCCAAATAATAAGATGTAAAAATAGTACCAAAATCTGTCTCGCCATTATATTTTCTATATAATTCAGCCGTATATTCTGGGTCGATCGCTGCTTTTTTCATATCTTCAATTGTAGTATTACTGTCAACCTCCAGGGATCCAGCCACATTTATTTGATCTTTTCTACCTCCAATAGATGCATACACTAGATTATCGTTATCTTCATTATTTATTATTAGTTCAAGTTGAAGAGCCTCTTGATCATCTGTTGATTTTAAGATGACTGTATGTCTTTTTCCGTCGCTACTTTTGAGCCCTACGATAAATGCTTCTTCGTGTATTCCGATTGAACTTTGTCTTCTCTGAAGTCTAAAACCACCAATAGCAGTTCTACCTAAAAAGGTAGAAAAAAGAGTGTCTTTCGGTCCTGGGAATTCGCCTGTTTGAGGTTGAGAGAGAAGAGCTCTGGCGGTTTCTGGAACACTTAATTTATCTTTTGGCCTGATTCCGCGGTCTGTTTCGATCGCCATAGCCTGATTATAGCAAAACTACAAGCAATTCAATAGGGAAGATTGGGCTTAAAATCCTTGGTTATTGTCTGTAGGATTCAAGAGATCATATTGTTGTGTTTTACGCCAAGGGTGGTATCTTGCTACGGTTTTAGGCTTCATAAGTCTCCTAGAGTAACTTCTTTTTCTTTCTTTTATTGCCTTTCTCTCTAATTGATCATCTTTAAGTTTTTGGAGATATTGACTTGCTGCTTCACGTAGGGCGGGGGTTAACAGTTGAACCTTCCACTCATCGTCACTTTTTTCAATAGATATATTTTTCTTATTCGCAACAACAAAAGCTTCTGTATATATGTCGGTTTGTTTGTTTGGGAATTGCCTCTTTATGTATCTAGGTTTTTTGTCTGGAATTTTTTCGAATTCAATCATAAGAGAGCAGATTATAGCATAGGATTTAGACTCTTGACACACGTTTTGCGAAGCGCTAGAATAGTTTTTACCTTTAAGGAAAAATTGTTAAACATGATTTTTAGCTCAAACTAAAACCAATACATCCACCTTGGATCCCTATTGTCAACCTCGATCAGATCGGGGTCAACGTAATAACTTCCAGGCCATTGGCCTGTTTTGAATTCCTTCTAGGTTTAAAAACTTAATTATAGTGAACCACGCAGGAGGGTAGGTTTATTCCTGCCTGCCGGCAGGCAGGGGTTTGTAGATTTGCAATAATTTCGATCTGCCGCGTTGGCGGAGAAATTACGAAGGGCCCATAGCACAGCTGGTAGTGCGCCTCATTTGCAATGAGGAGGTCAGGAGTCCGAATCTCCTTGGGTCCACAATCTTGTATGTTTCTGCCTCGTCGGTGAGGGCAATTATACTCACGACGAGACACAAATATATAAGGATTAAGTAGCACGTTGATAATTGGGGTATATAACAAATTGTTATTCTCAAAATTTTGTTCGATTTATTTAAATCGAATATATATCTTGAGACAACTAGGCCAAAAATCACCTTTGAGGTGGTTCCGTAACCCTTGCCGGGATTACGGTTTTTTTGATGTTTTGATCAAAAGATACAAATAATAGATATTAGTTTGGACGTTTGTTCAATTCTAAAATCTAGAATCCAATATCTTAAGATCCAAGCGAATGGTTTTTTAAAATCTACGCTATTTTAATGTCATTAGTGGATGCCTAGGAAGTATTGACCTAAGAAGGACGCTTCTAGATACGCGAAAATCGTCGGGGAGAGATCTAAGACTCTTTGATCCGGCGGTGTCCGAATGGGGAAACCCAGTCCCGTGCAAAGCGGGACTAACCTTTGCCATGAAGTTAGTATCGATTTATCGATATCATATAGTGGCGGGTAGGGAACCCGGTGAACTGAAACATCTAAGTAGCCGGTGGAATAGAAATCACAGAGATTCCCTTAGTAGCGGCGAGTGAAAAGGGAAGAGTTCAAACCACTCTCTAGCAATAGACAGTGGTGTTGTAGGACTACTTGCTTAAATGCAATGGAAAGTAATAATAGTAGAAGAAGGCGCCGGAAATGCGCCACCATAGAGGGTGATAGTCCCGTAAACGAAACTTTTATTACACCTCGTATGTTCCTGAGTAACATGGGGCACGATTAAACCCTGTGTGAAGCTGGGGCGACCAAGCTCCAAAACTAAATATCAATACTTACCGATAGTGAACTAGTACCGTGAGGGAAAGGTGAAAAGCACCCCGGGAGGGGGATGAAATAGTACCTGAAACTAATGACTGACAAGCAGACGAAGCCTGTAAAAGGGTAACGTCGTGCCTATTGAAGAATGAGCCAGTGAGTTTTTGTTATTTTCTAGTCTAAGTGAGCAATCTCACGTAGGCGTAGTGAAAGCGAGCCCTAATTGGGCGATAAGAAGATGACAGAAGACCCGAAACCAGGTGAGCTAACCATGACCAGGGTGAATGCTTCCGAGAGGGAGCAGGAGGCCCGAACTCGTGTCCGCAGCAATGGGCTGAGATGAGTTGTGGTTAGGGGTGACATGCCCAACGAACTTGGAGATAGCTGGTTCTCCCTGAAATATATCTAGGTATAGCCTTAATAATTACGCAGTGGGGGTAGAGCACTGAATGGTCTCTGGTGGCGCAAGTCATCAGGATCAATCAAACTCCGAATACCATTGTATTATTATATTAAGAGTCAGTCCTGCGGCGCTAAGGTCGTGGGTCGAGAGGGAAACAACCCAGACTCCCGTTTAAGGCCTCTAAATTCAAGCTAAGTTGTTAAGAAAGTTATGATCCTTTGACACCTAGGAGGTTGGCTTAGAAGCAGCTATCCTTTAAAGAAAGCGTAACAGCTCACTAGTCGATTTTGGATTGTAGCGTCGAAAATGATCGAGGATTAAGCTTGATGCCGACGGCGGAGATTTCATATTTATATGGAGTAGTAAGGGAGCGTTCTGTACGCCTTGAAGCTGAACTGTAAAGTTTGGTGGAGTATACAGAAGTGAGAATGCTGGCATGAGTAGCGATTATGCACCTGAGAATGGTGCACGCCGAATATCTAAGGTTTCCTTCGCAATGTAAGTCAGCGAAGGGTTAGTCGGCTCCTAACGGTGGCCCGTGTAGAACGCGGGGTAGCTGGATGGACGACTCGTTAAAATTCGAGTACAGGGTTTAGTGCGTTATTATCTGGGGATTAACCAGGTTGGAAGAGGTTGCCGAGCTTGCTCGGTTTAAGTCACAAAATAGTTTTGATAGGTAAATCCGTCAAAGTGTTTAATTTAGTGGCAAATACAAGTTTGAAATCGAAAGAAAGTAGAGCAAGAACTGACCTTTCAGTCTGCAAGAAAAGGTTCACAGAGAGTACTAAGTCTTGCCGTACCGCATTACCGACACAGGTAGATTGGTGTGAGAGCACTAAGGCGATCGGGAGAAGAATGTTCAAGGAACTCGGCAAAAAAGCTAGGCGTAACCTATGGGAGATGCCTTACCACACGCTAATAGTGTGGTCATATGCAAAAGTCTATTATGCAACTGTTTATCTAAAACACAGGTCCCTGCAAAACCGAAAGGTAAAGTATAGGGGCTGACACCTGCCCAGTGCCGGTAAGTCAATGATGGCGGATGATGCTCGCAAGAGTTAAGTCTGTTTTCAAAGCTCCGGTGAACGGCAGCAGTAACTATAACTGTTCTATGGTAGCGAAGTTCCTTGTCGGGTGAGTTCCGACCCGCACGAAAGGTAGAATGACATAATAACTGTCTTGAACATTTACCCGGCGAAATTGAGATGGCTGTGAAGACGCGGCCTGGTTGTCCTAGGACAAAAAGACCCCGGGAGCTTTACTATAGCTTCGCATTTGAAAGATTATTTTAACTGTCGAGAATAGGAGGGAGTGCTTGCACGTCAGTGGAATACCTCTCTTTAAGATGGTTGATCATTATTCTTATCCCGCATAAAAATCCGGGAAGAAGACAGTGCGTGGTGGGTAGTTTAACTGGGGAGGTTGACTCCTAAATTGCAACGGAGTTGTACAAAGGTTGGCTTAGCACGGATGGAAATCGTGCTGAATCCGTATAGGGAAAAGCCAGCTTGACTGTGAGACCCACAAGTCGAACAGGTACGAAAGTAGGTCTAAGTGATCCTGTGCACTACATATTGGTCAGGGCACAGCTTAACGGATAAAAGCTACCCCGGGGATAACAGGCTGATCGCTTCCAAGCGTCCACAGCGACGAGGCGGTTTGGCACCTTAAATATGAACATATTCGGGGCGCCAGCACTTGAAGTAATTCAAGATGTTAGGTCTGTATTTCACGAGGAATCCGCCAAAGGCGGACTATTTCTACAAGGGTAGAAATAGGATTAGATAGGTCTTTTTGTGAAAGTAAAAATACTAGTCCAAATCGGTGGACTCCCAAGTTAGGGAATAGTTATTAGATATTAGTTACTAGGTAATTACCAAGAACTAAGAACGAATAACCAAGAACTAACCGGACAATACCGAGAGCGGTACTTCATTTATATGAATGTACTCTTGTATCGACTGTTTGAAGTCCGCCAGTTGGCGGATCAAACGATGGTTCAATAGTTTTACACGAACCATAATACGGCTAGGTCCGATTTAATCGGACAAGGTATAGTCAAAACTTCTGGTAACAGAAGAGGTAATTAACTTATAACTAATAACTAAAAACTTAAAAGTTTTACGTTCTACGTTATATGTTATTTGCGATGTCGGCTCATCTTAGCGCGGGGGTGAAGAAGCTCCCAAGCGTCTGGCTGTTCGCCAGTTAAAAAGGTACGCGAGCTGGGTTCAGAGCGTCGTAAGACAGCTCGGTCTCTATCCAGGATAACCGATTTGAGATTTGAGAGGAGTCGCCCTTAGTACGAGAGGACTGGGGTGAAGAAGTCCCTGGTGTGCCGGCTGTATGTAAACATGCACCGTCGGATAGCTATACTTCTATGGGATAACCGCTGAAAGCATCTAAGTGGGAAGCCCACCTCAAGATAAGATCTCTAAGAGCCCTAGTAGACCACTAGGTTGATAGGCAGAAGGTGTAAGAACGGTAACGTTTTTAGCTTAGCTGTACTAATAGCTCGTTTAGCGTAGGTTTTAGAAAACCAAAACCTAAACTCCAATTCTTAGGAATTGGGGACCCCGCAATCAAATGCAGGGAAAACGCTGTAGTTAAGTAATAATTTGTTAGAATGTATTTTGCTCTTAAGCCTTTCGGTCTTTGGAGCGAGATGGCACCACCTCTTCCCATTCCGAACAGAGCAGTGAAACATCTCAGCGCCCACGATACTATCCTTAATACTAGGACGGGACAATAAGTCAAGGCCGGGGGACTCAAGAGCAAAATATATATCGATAGAAATATCTAAAATCCCAGTTATCAACGTGCTACTTAATTGAATTTACTTTCTTACCCCTTTTTCTATTCCTTTTAATTAGCTCATTTTTTCTTCTTATCATAAGTATTAGTAGTACCATTTTTGAGACCTCCTAGTTGTTAAAAAAATTAGATACCTGCCTTGCCGGCAGGCAGGAAAACTTTCGGGGTAGTGTTTAATGTTGATCAAAAATTCTATGCATTTAATAACTAATCTCATATCTATTATGTCTAATCTGAATGACCAAAAAACTGCTCTGAAGACGTAAGATTTGAATAGCTTTCGCTTTTGTGTCCCAATATAATTTCTGTTTCCATTAGGAGTTGCGAGTTGTTTAATCCATTTAATTTTCTAATTGCGAAGGGTAAATGTTGGCGTCTACTTTCCGGTAACCCTGCTACAAATTCCCTAACTTTAACTAGAGCATCATAAGTTTCTTTCCTAAAGTCTCCCCAAGACAGATTCCATGGACGGGTTTTGTTAACAATGGCATTAACAACTGCATTAACATACACAAAATTTGCAGCAATACCGGTCAAATTTACTTGTTCTTCTTCAAAGTCGTCCATTATGTATACTACAACTTGTGGCCCTTCTGTTTGGACGTTATAGCCCCGATTATTTGCTTTTCTAATATCTAGTTCTGTTGCTTGCTCAATTTGATATGGGGTAACAGTTATTCTAATACTTGGGAAGGGTGTTGGTAGATCAAATCTATTTGGGAAGTTTGCCTGAAGTTCTTGATCCAGATCATATTGAGAAGTAGTTGCTTTGAGTATTGCACCTTTTGTAATCAAAGCGTTTGCAAGTGGAAGCAGGTTGGTAGCTTCGACTCCGTCAAAAAATTCATCTCCAACATCCATTGCAGATTCGTAAAAGATTCTTTCAAGCCTTTCTCTTTGAGTTTCTCTTCTTGTTAGTTCTTCAATCATCATATTTTAAAAGTTAAAACCTGTAAGAAAGCATTAATTGTTGATCTTAATAAAGATAGTAGGGAGGGGAAATTTAATTCCTCCCAGTCTATGAAGTATTCATTTCTTTTCATAATGCTATTAAAACAACATAGGAAACAGCTTTCCGTAGCGATTGATACTAATTATTTGTCCCTTTACTTACAATCAATTTGTAATAGAGATTACATAACAATATGTTGTAATTTGTGATGCTTTAGCTTATTATTGCGGCATTATCAAAATGGTTGAAAATAGAGTAGGATTAGCGGAATTAGAAAATAGAACACGATATGAATGGGCAGATCACGGAGCGATTTTATTTCCTGGTCAAGGTGCGCAGTGGGTTGGAATGGGCAGAGAGCTATATGACAATTCTATAATCGCAAGACGTATTTTTAATCAGGCAAGTGCATCTTTGGGTTATTCAATTGAGGATATATGTTTTAACAATCCGGATAATAAACTTGCCCTTACTCAATATGCTCAACCTGCAAGCGCAGTTGTTGATATCGCAGCTTATAAAGTTGCGATGGATTTAATACCGGAATTAAAAAGTTATAAGCCTGTTGCGTCGGGTGGAGTAAGTTTTGGTGAACTCCCAAATTTAGTTACTGCAGATGTTATATCTGTTTCTGATTTATTCCAGATGGCAAAAGGAAGAAGCGCAATTACTGAGGCCGTCGGAGAAAAATATCCAGGCAAAATGATAGCGGTAATTAATGTTCCCAGGGATGACTTGCAGCAAATGTGTAGGGATGCCACCGATGTTTGGCCGGCAATTAATTATCATCAAATGATGGTTTTATCGGGAAGCCTAAAGGGAATAGCGCAAATTTCAGAGACTATTTCAAGTAAAACAAAGGGTAGAGTTATTGAGACGGGGGTTGAATATGCTTTCCATACAAAGCTTATGGAGCCAGGGCTTAGGGCATTTTCCAAATTAGTCGATCAATTTGAATTTAAGGATGCATCTCACCCTGTAATAATGAATCCAACAATTAAAGCTACAACTTCAGGCTTTGAAATACAAAGGATGTTACCTTTTGGATTGACTCACCCCATTGATGCGGTCGCAATGATAGATGAAGCTCGGGCAATGGGTGCAGACGTATTTGCGGAGTTTTGTCCTAAGCCTGTACTTACTGGGCACATGAGGAGAGCAGATAAAGAGGCTAGGATTCTAGCTGTCCATGATTTTAAATCAGCTCATGAATTAAAATCAACCCTGACATTCTCAGGCTAACGCTTGTTCTTTAAGTTTCTTAACATTTGTAATTGTTATTTTCCCACGTTTGTCTTCTAATATTCCTTCTTTTTTTAATCTATTTATTGCAACAGTTACGGTTTCCCGGAAAGCGCCGACAAATTCTGAAATTGTTTGGTGGGTTAGGGGAACGGGAAGGGTAGCGGAATTATTTTTAACGTCCCCAAATCTTTTGACAAGATCATAGAGAAAGCTTGAGACACGTGCCGTTGTATCTGTCAAAATAAATCCTTCAAGTTTTCTTTCCGTATAGTTTAGTCTTTCAATAAATACATGGAGTAGGTCAACTAGGTATTCGGGATTTTGTTCGAGAGCATCAAAATAATCTTTCTCGGAAAGTGTAACAATTTCTACATCTGTTATAGCCTCAGCTGTATGCTTGAGTTGTTTGTCTTGGTTGGTTAAGGCACGGACTGCGAGTATGCTTCCTGGTCCATATAAGTAAATGATTGTGCTCCTTCCCTCTGGGCTCATTCTGTACATTTTTACAAAACCCTTTTTTATAAAATATATTTTTGAAGGCGTATCTCCTTCATAAAATACGGTTTTGCCTTGTTTGATTGTGATGGGGAGCTTTTTGGAATATTTCTTAAAGAAGGAAGTGAAGTCTGGTGGTAGCCAGATATTATCAAGGCGGCTCATGAATGCAGTGTTAGCTTGCATTATCAAGCATTATAGCAGAATAATTCTGTAGTCAAGATTACAATTTATTAACTTTGGGGGCTTTTTTTCTAAGTTTTTTCTTTACAACCTCATAGATCACGTAGCCGAGTAATCCTACCCCTATAACTCCGGGCATTAGAGCAAGAGCATCTCTATTTCTCTTGGCAGTGTTATCCTGCTGTGGTGCCTGAACACTTTTGTAATTGGGTTTTTCTACATCAACTTGATCAAAAACTATAGAAAATGAGTTGAAGCTTTGGTTTATGGGTTCGCCTGATAATTTAACGTGGTAGCCTCCGTATTCTGGAAATATGTAATTAAATGAAGAGGAGTAGAGGTTTCCCCCCTCATTTTTAAATGATAAAGGCTGAATCATTATATTTTTGTCACCCTGATAAATGTATACATTGCAGTCACATTTTTGCGGATCGAATTTATTAGTACTATCTTTGACTTCAATTGAAATATTGCTTTGGGAACCGGCAATCGGAGTATCGTCTGGATCAACATGTAATACTGCTTGAATTGATCCATCGGTTTCAAATTCATGAGCGTAAGCAATCTTGGGGGATATTAAAACTAAGGCTAACAATGCAACTGTGAATATAGTTTTCATAAGCTTAATATAGATTAGTAAATTTTGACGGGAATGTCTAGGAAGTTGTTTTTAGGTCTTTAAACCAAGAGCTATGCTTTCTTTTTATGGATTATTATAAAAATTCCTATAACTACTAAAATACCCACTGCCAACAACAAAATACCAAGTTTTATGGTTTTATTTAACGCTGGATTATTTGGATCATTTTTACCGCTATTGGTTATCAAAGCATATGTGTCTGTAAAGAAACCATTCTTATCTGTAACTCTCAAAATTGGTGTTGCATAGTATTGGGGTAGAGTATATTGATAGCCAAAACTTTTTGTATTTTTGTTGTTTCCATCTCCTAAGTCCCATTGGTAAGAGGAAATAGCAGAGGAGGGTGCGGTTGATTTGGAAGCATCAAATTTAAGTTCATAATTAAGATCGGTACTTAGTTTCTTGTCATTGGGCAACCCCTTGCCGTTTATTTCTATAATCGCTTTTGGTAAATGGTAGTTTTTATTTGGCAGTATATTTAAGATTGTTGTTTGAACTTGCTGTTTTCCTGCATCTTCATATCCGCTGGTTGAATAGTCTGCATAGATATTCATAGTAAATGTTCCAATCCTTTTATAAATATGAGAATTTTTGTAGCCGTTTTTAATCTTCTCAGGTTTTGATCCGTCTCCAAAATCCCATATAAATACAGTTTTTTCTAAATCTTCTTTAAAAACGGGTAATTTATTTGGATCAATTTCAAACTCTAGTTTTTGATTAACCAAATAATTTTCCGGTGCTAAATCTGCGTTTGGTGGAGTATCAAATACGGCAGTAGTTATATTTTGTATGGGGTATATTTGTGTACTTTTACCATTTATTTTTGCAATTGGGACCCCTCTTATATGAGCAAATGAATTTAGAGGTGAGGCAAGGCTAAGTAAAATAAAAAGAACCAGTAAGGCAGCCTTTCTCATTGGCTTATTTTAACACTAAAAAAGCGGTTTAAAATAACCGCCTTTTTAGTGTTTTTGGTAGGATTATTTAGTACTGCTAATTCTTTGCCTTGTTAGTGCAAATCCTGCCATTGCAATAGCTACTATGCTAAGAACCAAGGATAAATTATTACCTTGATCATTTTCTTTGCCTTGAGCGGGTGTAGGAGAGACGCTAAGGTCATTGATGACATTTGTTTGAGAGTATGGACCTAGGTTTTTCTTTTCCATCTCTTCCATTTGTGAGTCAGACATTTTGGTATTAGGTGTTTGATCCCAAGACACAACTGTTCCGTCCTCATATGTTTGATAAGCTTTCCAATTTATAGTTGTTGAATTGGCTGGAGCTTGAGCGCTAAATACAAATTCATCTCTTTGGCCTGGTGGTATTGATCCTCCTGTCCAGTCAATTTCACTTACCATTGCGCTTTCACCTTCCCCTGTTTTTTTAACATCAATATTCCATCCTGGCTTTGCGTTTGGAGTTACGCTTTGTAACTCCTTTGGAACTATAAGTTTTAAGCCAACGGTTGGGTTATCTTTTTCGGTAGGGACACTGACAACAAAATCTAAGCGTTGTCCAACTCCTACTTGGTTTGGTTTAACCACAACATGGGCAGAAGCAATAGTTGTATTTGTTAAAAAGACTAGAGAGCCTAATAATATGGCAGTGAATATATACTTAATTTTTTTCATTTTTATCTGTCACCTCCTTCCTTTTTGTTAATTTTAAAACTAAAAATATTAATGCAAATCCAATTACAGCTGCAAAAGCAATTCGGGGTAGGTTACCGGTTGAATTATTTTCTGTCTGTTGGTCATTTGTATTTGTCTGAGAAACCCTATCAACCCTTACATCATAAGTTAGCTTAAATTTATTAAAGCTATTATTTGTTGATTTTCCATCTATCTCTACTTGGTAAATTCCTCTAGATGGAAAAGTGAAGTAGTAGCCCGCACTTGATAGGTTTTGGTTATCTGTTGCTATTGCAAGGGGTTGGGTAGAAATCTTTTTCCCATCTTGGATTATTGAGATATTGCAGTCACAATTTTGAGATTTAAATTTTCCGGTAGTATCTTTAAGGTCAAAGAAAAAACTACTCTGTTGGCCTGCAATTGGATCATCGTCCGGTGATACATGCATTAAAATTCCAATCGTTCCATCTGTTTTTAGTACGTGAGCGAAGGCATGACTTGGGAGAAAGAGAGAGAAAATAATTATTAAAAATAAAATTTTTATCTTCATTTGATTTCTACTGTAAAATTAGCAGTAAACAGTTTACCATTTGGGTTGAATTGTGCAAAAACTCTATATATTCCCGGTTTTATTGGTCCATAGATTCCAATTGGTAAAAATTTAACTTCAGGTCCTCCGTTTTCATTAGGTTTTGGGGCAACCAGATTTGATGGGTGCACATGAATATAGTCATAATTTTTTTCATTTATCATGACCAAATGACCAAAGGCTTCAAGATAAGGCTTCAAATCCGTAACGGGTTTTTTAGATTTAGCGTCTTTAATATTAAAAGTTATTTCTTGTTGTCCTGTTGAGAGTAGAGATGCCTGAAGAGGGTTAGGGTGAGTCATTGTTACCTCGTAATTTCCAAAAACTTTTGTTGTATTAGTATCTGGCTGTTGATTTGGTTGTTCTGTCTGGGCGTTTCCCACGGGAAGAGTTAGGCCAAATTGTTGCTCTATTGCGCCTACCGGCTGAAAGTCTATATATAAGTGGTATGTTCCTTCTTTTGGAAATTGAGTAGTAATTGTGAACTTATTTCCATCAAAGTTCGGGTGAATGTGGTTATAATATTCCAGCTTGTTATCAACTATTACCAGGTGCATTAATTTCCCATAAACCCGGTCAAATAGTAATTTGCTGTCACCATTTGCCGCATCAGAAATTTTAAAAGTAAGAGTAGTGTCTTGATTTGGAAGAATATTATCGGGGTGGTCAAATTCTACGTTGAATCTCTTTGTTCTATCTCCGGTTAAGCCGGGTATATTACTTACGGAATTGGCTTGCTGCTGAGCTTCTTGGGCGAGCTTAATGTGTTGGGCATGCACATTGATTGATGGACCATTTGAGGTTGTAACAAAGGGTAAGATTATAAAAACTATTGCAATAACAAGGCTAAGCATCGTAAATATCCCAAGCTTAGGGAAGGAAAACTTTTCTTCAAGTAATTTGTCGGCCCTGACAGCCTCAAGAATTATAAGAACTATAAGTAGTATTAGAAATATTTGTGGTATTAGGGCTGATAGATCTTGGAAATGTGTTCCAAGTATTAGCGCATGAATTAGTATTAAAATACCCACTAAATATAAAAGAGTTGACCACAGCCTGGATTTAAGGAAAATAAGTCTTTGGCTAATAGGCTTGAAGTTAGACATATTAATTAATAGCAAAAGTATTAGGGCCGTAAAGCTAAGAATAATAGCGATAAGAAAAGTACCATCAAGAAAAGGGAGTCCGGCAAATCCTCCGAGCTGTCCAAAAAACGCAAGAGCCGCGTGTATAAGGGCAAAATAGAAAATGGATACGATTAAAAGTGGCCTTATTCTAATAAGGAATTTAGCCGTCTTTGTCTTGAGTAAGTACGAAAGTGGGCTAATGATAATTGTAATATAGAGTAAGGTAAGCGATGTGAGGGCAAATACCTGTTCAAGTCTTATTATTTGAGTTAATGTTGATGGGATTGTTACGCTTATCCAAACATAGATTAAAACTGATACCAAGAATATAGAGAGTAGAAGATATTTCTTGATATCAATTCTTAAAGAATCCATAGCTTAGGCCAGTAAGTTATACATATATTGAGTTGTTATTTCAACAGTTTGGGAGAAATTGTTATTTCTATGACTCAGCGTTATCAAGCGTTACTTTTGAGTCCGGCACTTCCTGTTTCCGGTGGTTTAATTCTTGAAGGAGTTGGATCTATTCCTGCTTGCGATCTGTCCATAGAGTATTGGGTAGATATTTTGTCAAATGTTGTAGGGTCCGTAATATCAGATGAGCCATTTTTATGGGAAGGGGAGAGAGTAAGTGCTGCTGCGGCTGTAATTCCTGCCCCAATAAGGCCAGCTTTTTTAAATTTATTCAAAAAATTCCGTTCTTGTGAACTCATTATTGTCTTATAGCTATAAACCTTAGTATTGTCAACTATTATTTGTATTTTTCAGCCTGGAGATTGAATAGTTTTGCGTATATCCCCTTTTTAGCAAGAAGTGCTTTATGATTTCCTTCTTCAGCAATTTTTCCATTTTCTATAACAAATATTTTATCTGCGTTTCTGACTGTAGAAAATCTGTGAGAAATAACAATAACTGTTTTATTGCGTTCTAATTTTTCTACTTTATCAAAAATCTCTTTTTCTGCTTTTGCATCAATAGAAGCAGTAGGTTCATCAAGAATAAGTACTGGAGCCTCTCTTAAGAAGGCTCTTGCCAATGCAACTTTTTGCCATTGGCCAAGTGAAAGTTCTGCTCCGCCTTCAAAGGTTAGTCCCAGTGTTTGATCGTATCCTTTATCAAGTTTTTCTGCAATTTTGTCTGTTCCGGACATTTTGGCGGCCTGTTTTATTTTTTCTAAGTTAAAATCTTCATGAATTTTACCAAAATGAATGTTTTCGCCAAGCGTATATTCATACTTAATAAAGTCTTGGAATATTACCCCAAGTGTTTTGTACCAAGAGAGTAGATCTATGTCTTTTATATTGTGCCCGTTAATCAAGATTTCACCCTCTGTTACATCGTAAAAACGTGCGAGTAATTTAATAAGAGTTGTTTTTCCGGCCCCATTTTCGCCAACAAAGGCAACTTTTTCTCCCGGTTCTATTGTAAGGGAAAAATCTTTAAGAGTAGGCCTTTTTGTACCTGGATAAATAAAAGTAATATTATTAAATTCGATTTTCGGAGGCTTACTTGGATCAATTTTGATAGGATTTTCCGGAAGCATCATTTTTTGCGGTAAATCCAAAACACTAAAAATATCTTTTACATATAGACTTTGATCATAGGTCCTTCCTACATTGCTAAAAAATGAGCTGACTCCGCCTTGAAAATTAAAAACAACAAAAGTGTAGTAGGAGAGGCTTCCAAGTGTAATTCTGCCTATGATTGTTATAATTGCAATAAATCCTTCAATAACTATATAAAGAGCAGAGCCAGCAGCATTTAAAATAAAAGAAGTTTTAAGTCTTTTCCTTCCAACCGTAAGGTTTTCTTTCGCAAATTTTTTCTGAATATTGAGTAATTCATTTAAGAACTTATCTCCCGTTCCAAAAATCTTGAGTTCCTTAATTCCTTCTCTGTTTTGGATAAGTTCGGAGAGATACCAGAATTTTTTGCGATACGGGGAATTTTCAGACCAAACTCCCCACAAAACTTTTGAGTAATAGAGCTGATTAACAAAAGCAGGGATTGCAGCAATTATTATTCCGATAGCTAGAGGAATGTTGAGTGTTGCAAGAGCTATAAATGAAATTACCATCTGCAGAATGCTTCCAAGGGTATAGAAAATATTTGAGTAAAGATTAAGAGGCATCCAAACATAACCCTCACGTACCTTTTGAAGCATGTCGCGAAACTTATTATCTTCAAAATATTCAACGTCAAGGTTGGTTAGTTTGGTAAGGATTGTTTGGTAAAGAAAAACCGGAATTTTTACCCAAGTAATTTGATCCATGTACCCTTGAAGAGAGGCGGCGGCGTTTTGAGCAATTAGAGTTGCAAAGCGAAGGGCCATAAGAGTAAGAAGAGGAGTGTAGTTGAAGGGTTTTCCAACAGATTTTACTATCAGGTCAATAATTAATGCATAGATATACGCATTAATAAAAGGAATAACAGTGGGAATGGTTGTGGCAATAATGCTACCCGCAATTATTTGCTTATCCTGTTTCCATATTAGTTTTAAAAGCCTTATTGAGGTGTTTGCCGCAAACTTAATATCGGAGAATTTATCCAATTTTATCTTCATAGTCAATTTTACAACAAAAGAGGAGTTGGAAGTCGAGTGATATACTTATGTCGTTTGTAAACTAATGGAATTACCACCCAAAAAAATATCAATAGGGATTTTGTTATTTTTTGCTTCCGTTCTTATAGTTTGTGGTGTATATATCAGGAATAGTAAAGCTAAGATTCCAGATATGGAGCAATCTGTTGATTCATTCAACAGCTTTTGGAAGAAAGAAATCTCCACCAAGGGCGGATATATAGCGTATAAAGAATTCAAAGAATCTAATTTTCACAAAAAACCCGAGATGCAGCATTTGGCTGCACATTTTATAGGTAGTGATTTGTACGATGTCCTCGGATATAAGGCTATAACTATTTGTGATCTTTCTTACAGATACGGTTGTTACCATGGTGTTTTTAGCTCTGCGATTAAAGAAGGAGGTCTGTCAGTTGTTTCTAAGCTTGATGAGAAATGTTTTGGGGGTAAAATTTTGCCTACACCCTGTCAACATGGTATAGGCCATGGATTAATGGAGTATTTTGGTGAAGGCAAAGGAGCAGCAGAAAAATCTCTAAATGAATGCAGTAAATTAAGGTTTAATAAAAATTATGCTGGGTGCTCTTATGGAGTTTTTATGGAATATGAGCTTAATTTAGCAGAAAGCTTTCAATCAGTAAATCTTATTAGTAAAAAATATTCTTCATTTCAGATCTGTGATGGTTTTGCAAAAAAACGAGATAGAGAGTCATGCTTCTTTACTATGCCAAAATGGTGGCGGTTATTTTATGGAGATAGTTATTCTAAAATAGGCAAGATGTGTGGCGAGATCTCAGACGATAAAGCTTGTTTTATGGGATTGGGTAGGGACATTTTATCTCAACAAAACTACAATGTTAGAAATACTATAGTGTTATGCAAGAAGATTTCTAATAGTAATAATCTTGTTAATTGCCTATCGGGAGCATATTTGGCTTATTTAAATTTGATACCTAATAAAAAAAACTTTGCAATCCAATTATGTGATGGATTAAGTGTCACTGGGAAAAATGAATGTTTAAGGCAATAAATCTTATCTTTACATTAGGGTTATATCCTCCTTTGTTATAATGCTTGGGTTATGAAAAAAAGTCCGAGAAAGTTGATATCTACAAAAAAGCTGGTTATTTTGGGTATAGATGGGATGGACCCAAATATCTTAGATAAAGGGTTTAGAGAGGGCTTATTTCCAAATCTAAAACAAATAGCAAATAATGGATTTTATTCTACGTTATCTACAACAACCCCCCCACAATCTCCAGTGGCATGGGCCAGTTTTGCAACGGGTCAAGATCCTTCCGTGCATGGCATATTTGACTTTATTAGGAGAGATCCAGTTGATTATGGTTTGAATTTATCCTTTTTTTTAGACTCAGTTAAGAAAAGAACTTCTAAGGTAGATCCTTTTTGGATAGATTTTTCAAAAGAAAAAATACGTACGGTATCACTATTTTTACCTGACCTCTTTGGATTACCAAAGAAAATGTGTGGGAAAATGATTTTGGGTATGGGTGTTCCTGATATTTTAGGAACACAAGGCCGATACACTTTTTTTACCACCAAGATCTATTCAAAATCAAATCTCTTACGTCGCGGAATCGTGGTAAATATAAATAAATCTAAGATTATAAAAACTTATATTGAAGGAGAAGAGTACCAAGATCGTGGCAAAAAAAAGACTGTAAGGATCCCGATAGAGTTTAAAATACTCGGAGATATTGTAGAAATTAAAATCCAAAAGAGTTTAATAAAGTTAAAGGTTGGAGAATTTTCTGAGTGGGTAAATTTAGAATTTAGGATAGATTTTCTTAATGTAAAAAGAGGTATAGCTAAATTTTATATTAAGAGTGTAGCTCCTGATTTAGAAGTTTATTTATCTCCAATAAATTTGGATCCAATTTCTCCTTCTATGGCTATCTCTTATCCTGAAAATTTTTCAAAAGAGTTGTCTTTGAAGTTGGGTAATTTTTCTACGCTTGGATTTCCTCATGATACGTGGGCTCTTGAGGAAGGAGTTTTGGATGAAAAAGCATTTTTGATCCAAGCAAATTCAATAATTTTGGAAAGAGAGAAGATATATTATTCAGAGTTGGAATCTCAAAAAGAAGGTCTGCTTTTTGCGTATTTTGGAATGCTTGATACTATTTCTCATATGTTTTGGAGATTTAGGAATTCAAACAGATCATACAGAAGTACTATAAATGAATATTATGAGAGAGTTGATAAAATTGTTGGTCAAACTCTTTCTAGATTGGATAATAATACAGGGTTTGTTATATTGTCAGATCATGGTTTTGGTTCATTCGATTTTGAATTTAATATTAACTCCTGGTTGGAGAATCAAGGGTATCTAACACTAAAAAATAAATCTGGCGGGATTCTTTATGAAAATGTAGATTGGAGCAAAACAAAAGTCTATGCTGGCGGATATAATAGTGTATTTTTTAATATAAGGGGGAGGGAAGTGAACGGTGTATTAGGTAAAAATGAAGCCATTTCTCTTCAAAAAGAAATAATCACAAAACTCGCAAACTATAAGAATCCAAAAACAAACAAGAGGATAATTAAGCACATATATACCAGAGAAGAAATGGGAGTAGATGACGGGGATTTATATGCGCCCGATTTAATAGTAGGATTTTATAAAAATACTCGTTCTTCCTGGGATAGTGCAGTTGGTGCAGTTACAAATTACGTGTTAAGAGAGAGAAAAAGTAAGTGGAATGGTGATCATCTATTCGATCCTTCAGAGGTTCCAGGAGTAATTTTTGTGAACAAGAATATCTCATTTGTTAGCCCGTCAATTAAAGATATAATACGCCTATCTAAAAAATATTTCCTAAGCTAATCATTTATATGAGGACAATAAAAATAATACGTCCTATAATTGGAGCGATCGTAGTAGTATCGTCATTTCTATTTTTAATATTCTTAGTATCAGTGTATAAGGGGTCTATCGTTAAAAAAAAGGTATATAATTCACCACTTCCTAAACAAGCAAATGATTTTAGTAAATTTTGGAAAAAGGAGGTCGCGCTAAAAGGTTCGGCAAAAGCATATGAGGAGCTTAAGGAGGAATTTAAAAATAAAAGCGCAACTACTCAGCATAATGCAGCACATGAAATGGGAGAGATAATTTATGAAAAAGATGGACTAAATGCAATAGAAATTTGTGATTCCGCTTTTCAATACGGTTGTTATCATGGCGTTTTAATCTCGGCAGCCGTACAGCATGGTCCTGATATAGTGAGTAGTTTAAACAAAGTCTGTCTTAATGGAAAGCTATGGGCAGCTGCGTGCCAGCATGGTATAGGACATGGTCTGATAGAATATTTTGGATATAACGACCAGGGTCTTATAAAGGCCTTGGATAAATGCAGGGCCGTAATTGAACATGATGAATTGAGTGGATGTGCGGATGGTGTTTTAATGGGATATGAGTTCCCAATAACCAATAGTCCTACGGGAAAATTTCCATTAATACGCAAGATGGAATCTGAAAACCCATATGAGATATGTGAAAAAATTGTTAGATCTTCTGATATTAACGCATGTTACTATTCTATGCCTCAGTGGTGGCTAATTTTGTTTAAAGATGGATATAAACACGTGGGACAATTATGCTCCGAAGTGGAATCAACTGAAAACAAAAAGTCATGTTTTATAGGGGTGGGTGCTGACGTCGTGTTAAGAAGTAATTTTGATTCAACTAGGGCATTATGGACTTGTAATCTTATGCCGGATCAGATTTCAAAAGTAAACTGCTTGTCTGGGGCATATTGGCTATCGTCAAGATTGGGAGATAAAAAATCTGCATCAAAAATATGTGATAATTTATCAATTGATAGTAAGAAGCAGTGTCTTGATTTGAATAGCGTTGACATTTACTGAGCATAATTTTAAAATGAACTACAATGCTCAATAAGGTATTAATAGCTCTCTCAATTTGTTTTTTTGTTTTCGTCATTTTTGAAGCTACATACCTGTTTTTTTATAAGTCGCCACAACCCGCAAATCAAATAGGCTCAAAATCCCTATCAGTATCTCCAACAATATCAAATGGTAGTCAGCCATCAAAACTCGTTGCTTCCAATGTCTCAATTTTGACTAATCTTGTTGCGGCTGGTCAAAAGGGAGCACTGACAAGTGCCACAATGAATCTAGTTTATGAAGGAAAGATCTTGGAAATATATACTAAGCAGGGAGATATTAATGGTACAAATTACGAGTTGGGTCTAAAAGTCAAAGGGGAAAATGGTATTAACTATTTACTTATTTTACCGAACGATCTTAAAGTCCTTGAAGTTTATGTAGTTGAGAATGGAGCAGAGCATAAGGCTCAATTTCAAGACCTTCAGGTTGGCGACAATGTAAAACTTGAAGTGATAAAAAATCTTACCGAACCGTTTGTTAATGGTCAGAATACGGAAAAGATGAAAATAGTTAAATTATGAGCAGGTTATGGTATAAAAAACCAAAAATAAAAACAAGAAAAATAAAACTCAATTTGTTCTTGCGTGCGCCTAGTTTTGGAGGATCCAATTTGGGTAGCCCACAAATTAACAAAAACAACTTTGATTCGCCACTGCTGGCTCTGCTGGTTTACTCTTAAATTTATATTCCGCTTGTCTTCTTATATAAAAAT
Source organism: Patescibacteria group bacterium (assembly GCA_035549315.1). GTDB lineage: Bacteria > Patescibacteriota > Microgenomatia > Levybacterales > GWA1-39-11 > GWA1-39-11. Next base: position 34,731 of record DASZRC010000002.1, read on the forward strand.
CTATTAAAATGTCGTGTGAAAAAAGGAGATTTGATTCAAGGGGTTTCCTCAATAAAAACATTTGGGGGTAGTATGTTGCCATTCCTACGGGACGAAGATATTGTTTATTTCAAAAGGGAAAATTTTAATAACGTAAAGGTAAATGACATTATTTGTGTCCGAAAGGGGGGAAAAATATTTACACACAGAGTGGTGTATAAGAATGAAAAATTTCTTATTACAAAAGGAGACAATAATTACATTTCAGATGGGAAGATATATCCAAAAAATGTAATCGGGCTAGTTTATAAGGTAAAAAGAGATGGTCTAATTTTTGGGATTAATGATCTCTATTTAATTCAGTCAACTTTGTATTTTCAAGAGATAGTAAAAATAAAAAAAGCTTTCAAAAAAGCAAATCTTGACCTAATTTTTTTAAAAGGTTTACCTATATATTTATACTTTGATCGTATACAGCCAAAAAGAATTTACGCGGACTGTGATATTTTGGTGTCTGAAAAAAAACTTGCCACGGCAGAAGCAATTTTAAAGCAGGTTGGTTATCAGAGAGAAGATCCGTATTCTGAATATTCAATAATTAAACATCAGAAGGAGGTGTCATATAGGAAAATAGTAAATGGTTTCCCTGTTTTTTTTGATCTGCATTCGGAGCTGGTTTTCGTAATGAGTAGAATTGGAAACTTGAATTTACTTTATCCTGAGGAATTAATAAAAGAACTAACTGAAAAGTTTGTAAATGAAAGGCAGGTTATAAAAGTGAATAACGAAAATTTTAATATCCTTAGTAACGAAAATTTACTTATCTACTTGTGTCTTCATCTATTTCATCATAATTTCAAAGGGCCCCATAGATATGATTTGATAATGCGAATTTTAAATCAAAAACTTGATTATGGATATATAGTTAGGGTAGTTCATCAATTTAATTTAGCTAATTTTATTAGCCCATGCTTGTTAATTCTTAGTGATCTTTATAACTCCAAAGAATCAAGGGTTCTAGTAGACCTAATAGGTGGCAGGAATAATATGTGGTTGAATGTAGATATATTCAAATCAGATGATCTCCCTGGATCCGGCGCATTTTTTAAATCTCTTCTTTTTCTTTCACCAAGTCCATTATGGAAAAAAATGATGGTTTTTGGAAATCTAAACGTTCTAAATTCTATAGTCCTTGTTTTATGCAGAAAATTACTAACGCAAGGGCTACTTGGAAATTATCCCCTTAAGCAGTAATTCATTTACAAACTCATAAAAATCCTTTTCTGCAATAGCCCTTTTTATTCCATATCTTTTAACCAGCATGTCTATAATATCTTGGTCATCTGCACCGATTCTTATTTTTTTAAAAATGAATGATCCGGATTCACTAAAAGTATGCAAGAGAGAATTTTCTCCATCAAAAATTGTCATTTTACCTCCAACCACTTGATTGATTAAGCCTTTATTTATTTTGTATTTCATTTTTTTGTATTTTCCATAAATTTTAGAATTTCTTGTTTATTTTTGGTGAAATATAGATTATAAAACTCATTAAATTGATCAGTAAATTCCATAACTGATTTTATTGTGGCTCTGTTCTTTATTCGAGTGCTTTCTAAAAGTATTTTAAGAGCCTTTTCTTTGCTGATTTTTTCTGACCAGCTCTTATTTGCTTTTTTGAGGAAGTATATGCATCTTATGTGATATTTATTGGCCGTTCTGTTTGCCCAATTTTTTGATATTTCAGGGCCTTCGTAAAAAAAGAAATTAGAACCAGTTTTTTTTATCAGAGAGATATCATCTGCTACTTTGGGATAATTTTCATTAAGTAGGTTGGATATTGTTGATTTTCCCGCACCTGATCTTCCCATAAAAAGAATGATCGACGAATTATCTAAGACTGCAGAGCAGTGCATATTGAATCCCGAGCTCTTGCTGAGTAAATCAATAAGTATTCCTTGGAATATAGATCCAAATTGATAGATACCTATTTGATAGAAGGTCTTTATTTTGTTTTTTGAGATATGTTTATACATCAGCATATAAATGTTTTGTCCATTTTGTATTGTAGTAGTGTCTAATTCTGTGTAATCTGAATCTATGTCAATTATAAAATCACATTTTTTGAACTCAATTGGGCTAATAAAAGGCTTTAAATAAGTTTCTAACTGTTTTTCTAATTGTTTTATTGCTGCTATTTTGGTGGGGCCTTGATTGAGACCCGAAAGTAAATTGATCTTAATTTTGAAATCAAGAATTTTTAAATAAATTGTTCTCATTTGAAGTGAAATTGTAGCAAAACCTACATACCATTAATAGTATTATCTTTGGTATAGTTTAATTATTAATCGATAGTCTAAATGAGGCAAATTTTATATATTATTTTGTTGGTAACATTAGTTATATTTGGTGTGTCCTTGTTTAACAAGTTTACTAATGATTATTTTAATTCGAAAAGTATAAATAAATTGGTTGCGGAAAATAATAGTAAGCAGATTGGTCTTCTTCTAAATATTTTTGGCCCAGAAAAAGTTGTCAAAAAACTTTATGATGAGTACCTTTCTTCATATTCTTTTGACTGCAATAAAGATGCATATTATGTTGGTAAAGTTTCCTATAGAGTCTTAAAAGACAAGGCGCTCGATGATTTCATTCAGTATTGTAACTCAGGTTATATGCAGGGGTCTGTCAGAGAATACATATATCAGACAGGTTTAGACGATTTTCAAGTGTATACATCATCTTTATGTGGAAGATTTGAAACAAAATTTAAAGAATTAGAGTGTTATCACGCTGTGGGCAACGGGTTATTGGCTTCAGCTAAAGGAGATACTTATCGTGCCCTAAAACTTTGTGGATATTTTAATACTTATGGTAAGCGTGGTAGTTGTTACTTGGGTGTTTTTATTGAGAGTAATGGTTCGCTAGGAACTAATTATAAGCAGAACAGTCTTAACAAAAATGTATGTGAAGAATATGAAGACAATAGCGAAATTGCAAAAAGTTGTTATCTTGTAAATTTCCCCTATTTAACTCTTAAGTCCTTAAAGACATCAGATTTAAGAAAAATAGCCCCAGCTTGCCTGAATGTTAGAAATAAGGATAATATCAGCAATTGTTTTTTTGGTTATGGAATTCGTGCTGCAATTATTTCAAACTATGTTCCAGATAAAATTGTTGATTTATGTGTTTCAGTTCCTGCTGATATGAAATATCGTGCTTCTTGTTTTTCTGGAGCAGTGGCGGGGATTGTGGATTTCTTTGGGCCGGAACTAGGAAGTCGAGGAAATGATTACTGCTCCTTTTTGCCTAATGAATACAGAAGTTCGTGTTTGGCTAATTTATCTAGTCGTTTAAAAATTGTTTCCGAAACTAATAATTAATGGTTTACTTATTTTAAATTTGTGTTATATCTATAGTATATATGGGAGAAGAAGAGGCAAATCAGGGTCAACCAACAGATCAAGATTTAAAAGATCAGGGGGTAAAGGATCCGGGAAGAAGAAGGTTTCTTGGTTTTCTTGGGAGAACAGCAAAGGGAGTAGGTGCAATAGCTGCTACAGCAGCTATTGGTGGCGCTTTTTATGAAGCCATGCAGCCTAAGAATGTGCAGGGAGAGCCAAGTCGTGAAGTTCGCGAGTTGCA
>DASZRC010000003.1:0-82195 GCA_035549315.1 Patescibacteria group bacterium
AGAATACGAGTTAAAAGTCTTGCCGGAACTAATGGGTAAAAAACCACAAATGATAAAGTAAATAAAACCGGTAGAATAAAAATTGGGTAATGAAATGTATCTCTTATATCATTTTTTAGCGAGAAATAAAGCAAAACTACTGTCATTGCGCTAAGGATAAAAGCAAAACCGATAAGGGAATATCCGTGTAAAAATTCAGACGCAAATAAACCTAGGGACAATATTAGAACCGAAAAAACAAATTTTTGTCTTTTAGAAAGGGAAAGAAACTTAAAAGCCTTATTCATGTAAATTGAGAACTAAGATTTAATTATCCGAGGTTGGTATAAACTTGCTGGACATCGTCCAACTCCTCGAGCTTTTCAACTATAGAAAGGACTCTCCTCTGTGTTTCTTCATCCTGATTCACTTCGGTTAATGGCATATATATCAACTGAGCGCTTTGAACCGTAACGCCCTGCGCTTCTAAATTTTTCTTTGTATGATCCAAGTTTTGGGGTTCAACATAAAAGTAAACAGAATCATCTTCCTCTTCCATGTCTTCTGCCCCCGCTTCTATTCCTTTTTCCAAAAGCTCTTCACCGCTCTGCCCATTCTTTGCTAAAACAATCTCCCCAACTCTTTTAAAAAGATAAGAAACAGATCCTGAACTTCCCATTGTTCCGCCGTTTTTATCTATGGCATTTTTAACATCAGAAACCGTCCTCTGCTTGTTATCTGTTACAGCCTCGACCATTAGCGCTACTCCGCCCGGCGCAAACCCTTCATATAAAAATTCTTCAACGGCTGCCGACCCAACACCACTTGCTCTTTCAATTGCCCTTTCGATGTTTTCCTTGGGCATATTTGCTGCTCTTGCTTTGTCTACTGCAAGTCTAAGTTTGAAGTTGCTATTCATATCAGTAACTCCTCCACCCTGTTTTACCGCAATAGTAATTGCGTTTGAAAGTTTTGTAAAAAGTTGGCCACGTTTTGCATCCGTTGCGCCTTTTTGACGCTTAATTGTTGCCCATTTACTGTGCCCTGACATAGGCTATTATTATACCTAAACTCGCTTGACAAATCCATACAATTTGTTTAAGATATTTTTCACACATATAGTGTAAAAAATGACTAATTCTCCCTCTAGAGACCTCGCTGTAAAATATGCCTTAGAAAATAAATGGGAAGAAGCTTATGAGGAAAACAAAAAGCTTTTAGAGGAAGATCCGGATAGCATTGATACCCTTAATAGAATTGCCTATACACTTGTAAAACTTAATAAGTTTAAGAAAGCAAAAGAATTTTATCAGAAAGTCCTTAAGCTTGATAAAACCAACCCAATTGCAGTTAAAAACGTAAGAAGAATTGACACAATGTCTCAAGGATCCGGTAAGGATCAACCGGCATCTAATCAAAACCATAACATAAGTTTCCAAGATGTTTTCATTGAAGAAGCAGGCAAAACCAAAACGTTGGAATTAAAAAACGTAGCGGATAGAAAAACTTTATCTATCCTTCAGCCCGGTGACAGTGTGGCGCTATCTGTTAAAAGATCCAAAATATTTGTCCAGATGTCTGACAAAACATATGTTGGAGTTTTACCTGATAATGTTGGGATGAGAATGATATCTTTTATAAATGGCGGTAACGAATATTCTGCATGTGTAAAGGCAGTAGGAGACAATAGCGTAACCGTTTTTATTAAAGAAACTAAAAAGATGGCAAGGTTTAAAAATCAACCATCCTTCCTCACTACTCCGGGTGGCGGCTCAATGCAGTTTTTGGATAAGTAATTACCTCTTAAATAAGATCTTTTCTCGTGCTAGAGATGCTTTTGCTTTTTTAATTTCTTTGGGTCTTAATAGATCTTTTTTTGTCGTCCAATAGGCCCAAACAAATGAAATTACAAAAATTATTATTAAATACAAAACTATCATAATCCTTCAAACAACTTATTATTATTTGGCGCAATTACAAGTATTATATCTGCAATTGAATCCGAGCTGCTGGGTTTAATTGGAAAATCAAAAATTTTCCAAAGTCTTCTAAAAGATATTGTATCACTACTCCTAGTTTTGAGTGAAGATTTTTGATCGTTGTTTGTATCAACCGATACAACATTGTATCCCATGTTTTTTAACATCTCGGAAACTCTAGTCCCCAATCCATTTATATCCGTTGCGTTGATAATTTGAAGACTGGTTTTATCATCAAAAATGCTATTGTCATAAAGTGCATTATTATAACTTATATTGTCAAAATCCTTTAGGTTTTTTATTTTGTCGCCACTCTCCTCCCTGTCATTATCAGATACTCCCCTACTCATAAAGTAAATTTTTAGTAGATCCGTTTTATTTACCCCATCTAATTTATTGTCACCTTTATTGAAGAATAGCCTCGAAAAAGTGTCAAACGTTAAAAAATTTTTATCAATTTCTAAATCCTTATTTTTTGATTCTATGACTGCATCAATTGGAACTTCTATAAGTAGGCTTTGAACAATTCTAGACTTATTTTGCAAAAATTTGGTAGCACCTTCATACTTAAAAACGGTTATTTTTTTAGCGGACTTATCAAGATGAACTAAGTATGAATCTTTACTTAAAACCAGAATATTGTAAGTGTCATATTTGAAATTACTATTTCTAATATTTGCAGCAACCCTATATCCAATAGAAATAAGCGCTGCAATAATAACAATTAATATAAAATATTTGACGTAACGAGTAACATTTGAAGAGTCATTCATTGTATTAGGAGAGGTTCTTTTTTTGATCTTTTTGTCTTAGATCATCTAGCTCCTCAAGCTTATCTTCCTTTATTATTTTTGCTATGTGTTTACCGCTTGTAATATGGGGTATAACAACATAATCGGCACCTGCTTTGTAAAGCATTTCTGCGTCTCGCAAATCCCTAGCCAATGTAATTATTTTTGCTTGACTTCCAGATCTCTTAACCTCTTTTATTAGATTAAGATTGTCCTCTGGGTCAGAAACTGTAGAGATTATAGTTTTAGCACTCTTAATTTGTACATGCTCAAGAATGTCCTCATCTGAAACGTCTCCAAACACAGCAAGCTTGTCTTCTTCTAAAAGTTTCCTAACTACATCCGGATTAAAATCAATTGCAATAATTTTTTGATCCGGATCACGAGCTACCGCAGACAAAATACTCTCTCCTGCTCTATTAACTCCTGCTAAAACTATGTGATTTTTTACTTCACCCAAATCAATTCTTTTTTCACCTTTGATATTTTTTCTTTCAAATACATCTAGGTATTTATTTAACATTCTATAGAGAGCGTTACCATTCATGATCATATATGTTGACAAGGCAAACGTTATTACGGCAACAAGTGTAATTAAGGAAATAACATTCTCCGGAACCTGCCCAATTCTACTTCCTAAATAGATTAGGATTAAAGAAAATTCGGAAACTTGCGCTACGGTGAGCCCCGCAAGAAAAGATGTTCTCTTTCTAAATCCAAGTAAGCCAAGTATCACCATTACAATAAGTGGGTTACCAATAAGGACAAATATTGAAAGTAATATTGCTTGGGGAAGTATGTTAACCGCTCCATTTAGAACCATACCCATTCCCAAAGTTACAAAAAATATAATTATGAAAAAATCTCTAAGCGAACGGGTTCTACTTATAATGTGGAAATTTTCAGGGCTATTTGCCAAAGCAAGACCTGCCAAAAAGCCACCTATTTCTACTGAAAACCCTACAAATGACGAACTAACAAACGCTGACAAGCCGAATGCCCAAGCAATACTAAAGAGAAACAATGCTTCTGGGGAGTGCGCAAGTTTTGATAGTATTTTAGGAAAAACGGTTTTACTTAAAACTATTGCAATTCCAAATAATAAAACTCCTTTAACAAAAACTATTGCGATTGACTCGGCAGAAAATGACCCATTAGTTTTTGAAAGGCTAGAAAGGATAATCAAAGCAATAATTGCAAATAAATCCTGAACTAATAAAAATCCCACACTGATTTTTCCGTATAGACTATTAAGATCTCTTTTGTCCGACAACAATTTTACGATTAAAATTGTGCTTGAAAAAGTGAGTGCCACAGCAATATAGACAGACGCTAGAGGCGGGAAACCCAAAGCCAACATTAGAAGAAAACCAATTGCGGAAGTAAATACAACTTGCCCTACTCCCGTAATAAATGCAATTTTGCCTACAGATTTAAGATCATCAAACCTTAACTCTAAACCCAAAATAAATAAAAGGAGGGCCACACCAATTTCTGCCATTGATTTGATTAGGTCTCCATTTTGGATATGTACCAATCCCAAAGGCCCAATAATAATTCCAGCTAAAATATATGCAAGAATTGGTGGCTGTTTTATTAGTCTAAAAAGAACTGCCAAAAAAGAGGCTAACACCAAAATTATTGTAAAGTCTAAAAAAACGTGATTCATTAAAAGCCGTTATATTTAGTTTAGGTAAAATTGCCCTCAAAATCAATCACAATTGATTATTTAGGCGAGGATTTTTAGAAAAGACAAATTATTATTAAGCTCCTCCGGCAAATTAACTTGGAATTCTACCTTCTCCTGAGTTTTAGGATGATAAAAAGATAAGCTCTCGGCGTGTAAAAAAAGTCTATTACACCAGAGCAAATCCATCTTTAAAAGCTTTCTAGGATCATAAATTAGGTCTGACACTAGTGGATGCCCCTCGCTCTTCATATGTACCCTAATTTGGTGCGTTCTGCCTGTTTTTGGATACACTGAGATATAGGTGTAATACCAACCATTACTTTTAACATAGCTGAATTGATTTTTATTTAGCCTAACTTCATTTTTATCTAGTAATTCGCGAAGTTTTTCTTCATCCATTTCATAACGGCTATTAACAACGTAATTTGTTTCTGATTCCCTACCACTCTCATCTATTCCAAACCTTCCAAAGCTACCCACTCTGGCTATTTTGCCATTCACTCTACCCTCATTATCTTCAATATTTCCATGTACCAAGGCTAAATATTTTTTCTCTACTCTTCTCTCTTTGAATTGCGCTTGAAGGTTTGTAAAACTATTTTCATTTTTTGCCAAAACTATAACTCCCGAGGTCTCTCTATCTAGTCTATGAACTATACCTCCTCTTTTAGAAAATTCCGATTCTTGATTATTATTAGAAATTTTATCCTCTGCCCACTTTTGGAGTGTTAATTCATTTTTGACCGTATCTGCATTATTAACTACCATTCCAAATGGCTTGCTAACAACAAGAATATCTTGATCTTCAAATAAAATTTGGGGGTCGCTCATTTTTTAGAAGTTTTTTGATTGACAAAAAGTAAAACACATGCTGAAGAAATTAGCGGAATACTTAATATCTGAAGGATAGATAAATTAAGAATTATCCTATGAGAACTTAAAAAGAATTGAGAAATTAAAGTATCTAGGGAAATCAACATAATAAACAAATATGAAATACTTCCATCTTTTAAGATGTACTTTTGGTGTGATTTTATAAAGAATGCAAATATTAACAATAATATTACGGCTATAATAAAAGGTGCAAAATATACTTTTGCCGGGTAAACCCTATCTACGGAAAGAAGAATAAATAACGGGAAGAAGGATATAGAAAAAATATCATATATTCTTCCCAAACCCTTTTTCTTTCTAAAGAATAGATAAATAGAAAGACCTGCCCCTAAGAAAAACCCCAACGGAGACATGCCTGGAAACTTAAGCAAATGAAAAAACTTAACAAACCCTATCATTTCAAATTTAAAATCGCTGGCGATAAACAAAGCCCTACCAAAGAAGAATGCTATCAAGAATGATATTGCGGACAGATCAAATATTTCATTTAGAGATATGTTCTGTCTAAGCAATACAAAATCTTGTTTTGATGTAAGGAATAACAAGAAAAAACAAATAAAGATTGTTAGAGCTAGAATGATTATATTTACTATGACCATTTTTTAATTAGTCCCCCCCTCCAAACTCCTACCAATAATATAGCTATACCTAAAAATAAAAATACTGCCCCTACCCCAACTGTGTCAGCCAGTCCGCCCGCTATCATGATGGGGACCAGTGAGAATATACCAATCAAGGCAAATAATAAACCGTAGATCTTTGCTCTAAAATTCTCCGGAATTATTTCCTGGATTGCCGCCTGTGATGGAATAAATATCAAGGCATTTGCAAAACCGGCAATAAATGCCAACAATAGTACAAAATTAAAAACATTAAGTTTTGCAAATTTTGGTAAGAATATATTAATTGTCCCTACTATGTGTTGAGAAAAAATCCTTGAGGTAAATGGAAGCAAAAAGAGAGCCAAGCCCGACATAACTATACCAACATTCATAAGTTTATTTTTAGGAGTTTTGTTAAACACACTACCTATTGCAAGAGCTGCTATAACCATACCTACCGCAGCCGGTCCAAAAAGAATTAAGGATAAATCTTCCGGTTTTGTATCCAGTATGCTTTTTGCATATCCGGGCAGCAAAGTTGCCAAAATAAAAATAATTATCTGTGAACAGATCAAAAGGAAAAATGCCTCCCCTACTATCTTTGTCTTCTTTAATAAATCAAAGCTTTTTGAGAATTCATTGGCTATTGATAGCTTGATAACCTTTTTATCATGGTCGGTATTTAGTATGTATTTAGTTGGAATAAGGGCAGCAAATAAAGCAGCCAGAAAGAATACAACCGAAATAACCATAAATATATTTCCTCTCCCCAAGGTTTGTATTGCCGGACCAGCCAAAACATAGCCAATTAAGATTGACCCAAAAAGGCTTATTCCAAAAATTGAGTTTGCCGCAACCAATCTATTTTTATCTATTAACGATGGGATCATTGGCGCTTCTGCCGGAACATAAAATTGTGTTATTGCAGATATTAAAAATGTAACTATATAAACTAGATAAAGAGATTTAAAGTTAAAAAATAAAGCCAAAATAACAACAGCTCTTAAAAAATTACCTATAACTAGAATCGTTTTTTTATTGGATTTGTCTGCAATTATTCCTCCAAAGAAACTAATAAATATCTGCGGGATAAGTACAGCAAAAAGTAAAATAGCAACAGCAAAGTTTGATGAAGTAAGATAAAAAACCAAAAATATTAACACGGCATTCAGCATGTTAAAAGCTACTTGGGAAGAAAATACGGAAATAGAAAAATAAAGATATGGGGGATATGTCAATAATGACAATATCTGATTTGAGGATAATTTTTTGAGTGCTTTCTCCATTGGCAGGAAATTAAGCGCGCTTTGTGTAACTTCCGTCTCTTGTATCTATTACAACGCTGTCTCCAACATTTATGAATAGTGGAACGCGAGTTGTCATACCATTTTCAAGAGTTGCGTCTTTGTATACATTGGAGGCAGAATTTCCCTTAAGGTTTGGTGTTGTATCTGTAACCTTAAGAGTTATCTTAGGAGGAAGAATAAGATCCAAAGCCTCATCTCCATAAAATTGCAAACTTACGGTCTCCCCTTCTTTTAAGAACTCTACGCCAAATAAAGTTTTGAGATTTACTTCTTTTTGCTCAAAAGTTCTTGGATCCATAAAGTAAGCAAGCTCCCCATCTTTATAAAGGAATTGATAATCCCTTTTTTCAAGGTTTATATCTCTTACATTTGCGTTATTTATATAGCCTTTTTCCGTAGATGCACCACTCCTAAGGTTTTTTACTTTAACCTTAATATTGGCTGATCCCCTACCCATTTTTATGTGCTCAAAGGACAAAACTTTGAAGATGTTTCCATCCTCTTCATAAGTTGTACCCGCTCTTAGTTCATTAACTGAAATCATGGATACAATTTTACCAGAAAATGGTCTATGCGTAAATGGTTATTAAAATAGCTTAAAATTGGGAGAGGAATTCTGACAGATCCTGATTGTCTCTCTTTTTCCATGAAGCATTTGATTCAATTTGCTCTAATACTTGATTTATAGTTCTTTCAAGACCAGTCTTATCCTTATCTTTGAAAAAGTTCTTAATCTCATCTGCTTTATTGTTATCAGAAAAAACACCAAGCGGCTGAAGGAATCTATTGTAAAGATGTCCTCCAGAAAAGCGTTTTACAATTGGACCCCAAGAGGATTTAAGATAATCCCAAGCAATATCGCGGCCAAACCTGTTGGAAAGTATAAAGCTAATTGCCTTTAGCGAGTCTTGCCCGTGCATCCCTTCTCCAAACGCCATAGTAAGCGATTTTTTAATAAGTTTTTTGTCCCTAAATAGACATAAGGCGCGAAGCAATCTGTCCCTCTCCTCTTCTAGCTTTGTTGATTGAAACAATCCAAGTATTTTTTCATACTCTTTTTCTCCACCATTTTCTGCAACCAAATTAAAGACTACGCCCCTAACATCTGACGCAATTGACCCTTTACCGCTTATTTCTTTTTCAAAAAGCTCCATAGCTTTCTTGATTGTCGCCTCATCTCCATACGTACCAAGACTATATAAAACAAGGCTTCTTAAAATTGTGTGTGAATGGCTTTCTCCCTTTTTCTTTTCCCAAGAAAGATGTTTTCCAATTCGCGAAAATACCCTTACGGCGTATCTTCTGTATGCTTCATAATAAGGTTCGTCAGAAATGATGCTAGAAATTTTTCCTAAATCGCTAGCAATCTCTGCCCAAACGTTGTAACTTTCTTCATGAGTGTAGGATAGAGTTAATTTTAGAGCTGAACTCACCGGCAATTGACCTGCTTCAGATAAAGCAAAAGCGTCCCTTATAATTCCGAATCTATCAGATGGCTTGAATTTTCTATTTCCGGATGCAAGTGGAACCTCGAGCTTTGTAAGATATGTTCCATAGTCTACCCTTATAAAACTTGTTTCGCGTGCATTAAGTTTTATAAAAGGTTCATGATTTAATTTTGGATCCAAGGGCAAGGATTCTTTATCAAAAATAAAGAAAGATGGTTTTGTTGATTTTGACGTTAGGATATTTATTGGGATTGGCCAAATTTGCTTGTCTTTATTTTTTTTATTAGAACTAAGACTTGAAAAAAATCTCTTCTGAGATAATAAAAGTCTTCCATTTTTATCACTTAATTCTACTAACGGATAGCCGGGCTTCCTAGTCCAGGCATTCATAAGGTCACCAATTTTTTTACCAGAAACTTTTTCCAAACAATCCCAAAGATCTGTAGTTTTTGCATTGGAATATTTGTACTTCTTAAGATACGCCCTTAATCCCTTTTTGAAGCTATTTTTGCCCATGTACTCAGCAAGCATTCTAATTACGGATGCTCCTTTTGAATAAGAGACTGCATCAAAAATTTCTGATATCTCTGCTGGGTGAGAAACCTCGACTTCAATTGGATGAGTATTGGCAAGCCCATCTAACACTAATGCTCTTGAGTGCTCTATATAAACAAACTGGGACCAAACATTCCATTCCGGATAAAGAGAATCAATTGCAACATATTCCATGTAGGAAGCAAATCCCTCATTTAGCCACAGGTGTGTCCACCACTCCATAGTGACTAAGTTCCCAAACCATTGGTGAGCAAGTTCATGAGCAATAACTAAAGCAACCCATTGTTTATTCTGTGTTGAAGATAAGTTTTCATCCACCAAAAGAGCTGATTCTCGGTAAGTCACTGCTCCCCAATTTTCCATTGCTCCTGCTGCAAAATCAGGAATTGCAATAAGGTCCATGGTTGGCAAAGGATATGGAATGCCAAAAAAATCTTCATAAAACTCTATGCATTTGACTGCTACGTCTAGGGCAAATTTTGCTTGTGGGAGTTTGCCTGGGGTTGTAAATACTCTTACCAAAACCCCATCCTTAGTTTTCTTCTTAATTGATTCAAAATGGCCAACAATAAAAGCTAATAGATAAGATGACATTTTTGGGCTTGGGGCAAATTTGATAGTTTTATATCCGTCCTCATGCTCTAGAATTTCTGATTCAATCGTGTTTGAAATTAAGGTCCTATCATTTGGGATTTTTAGGGATATTTCAAATATCGCTTTCTTTGCCGGTTCGTCAAAACATGGGAATGCTCTTCTTGCATCAGTTGACTCAAATTGAGTAACACCCATATGATATTCCTTTCCTTCCATTTCATAACTGCTTCTATAAAACCCTCTCATTTTGTCATTTAAGATGCCTGTAAATGAGAGCTTGAGTTTTGTATTGCCAGAAGGAATCTTTTCTGAAAAAGAAAGGGTTGCTGTTTCTTCTTTATCATCATATGAAACTTTTCCTACTAAATCTTTGCCCTTATAAGAAATTTCTACTGTAGTAATTTCTAACTCCGCTGAGTGGATTGTTATCTGAGAGGTTGGTTTTGCGAGTTTAATATTTATTGTCTCTGAACCTTGGAAGGTGAAGTTATCTAAGTCCGGGATAAGATGTATATTGTATTTAACAGGAATTATATCTTCTGACAGCCTTACGCTTTTTACTTTTTTATTTGCCATATTGTTGATCGAGATTTGCAGAAAGTATATAATAACTGAAGCTAAAACTCAATCAATTCCAATTTAAGAGTTTTACCTATTGGCGCGGTGGCCTGCCCGCTAATGCTAGCGCATAGCGTTGCAGGCGGGCGGAATGGCTTTCTAAGATTGTACAAGATTAGCTTCTATGTTTTATACTTATGTTTTAGAAAGTTTAAAAGATGGACTACATTATATCGGTTGGACAGATAACCTTAAACTAAGGTTAAAGAAACATACTGATGGTAAAGTTAAATCAACGAAAGACAGAAGACCTTTAAAACTTATATACTATGAGGCATGTATAAATAAAAACCGGGCGATAAAGAGAGAAAAATATTTTAAGACAGGATTTGGTAGGAGATTTTTAAAAGATAGAATTTAATGGCGCGGTGGCGGAATGGTATACGCGATAGTCTCAAAAACTATTAGTCGCAAGGCTGTGTGGGTTCGACTCCCACCCGCGCCACAAAATGATCTACTACACTTCTAATCTGAGATGTGCACGTACGAGTCTAGTTATAGGCGTAGAATATAAAACGTCTGCAGGTTTTACTCCTGTCTTAGCTGGATCAAATCTTTTTACAAATTGTTCCGCTGATTGATAGGTAATCCATGATTCTATATTTTCCGTCTGTTTTCTTTTTTTATATCTTGCGGAAAAAACAGTACTACTTACTAAAGACCTTTGAAATTCTTCGTCATTCGTAGGAAATCGGACCGTAGAGAATCCATACCTTTCTGAAGCCTTAGCCATATGAGCATTAGTAACACCATATACATAAGATGGCATTGGATCTGATCTTAAAATTAACTGAGCCAAACCCGCTAGAGACCTACTTAGTTCTTTAAATGCTTTCGACCCGACGGGACCCTCCGAATTAAAATGCAGCTGAATATACCTATTACCATGCTTAATAGAAGCGTCTTTTCCCAATTTCATTTTTTTCTGCGCGAAGTCTTCAAACGCAACTAGTGATCCAATTTCGTAATAATTATCAGATGGAAAAACAATGCGAGGGTCTCTTTCTCTTATTACAGCTGTCATTTCGGTATTATACAGCAGTTTGATAACTTGTTAATTAGGTTCAAAAATTGTAGAATATTATCCCATAATGCCAAAAGATGTAATAGTCATTGTGGGACCAATCGCCTCCGGTAAGGGAACCGTTGTTGAAATCCTCAAAGAGAAAGGCTATATCCCCTACTCCTTTTCCGACAGAATAAAAGAAGAGATATTAAAGCGCGGACAGGAAATTACACGCTTTACTCTAAACCAAGTATCCAATGATCTAAGACAAACTCTTGGGACAGATATCTTGGCTAGAAGAAACGCTGAGAAGATTGACCAAGAAAACCCGGAATTAGTGGTTGTAGATGGAGCCAGAAATCCTCTTGAAGTGAAATTTTTACAAGAAAAATATGGCGCTAGAGTTTTAGGACTATCTGCCAACCAACAAACGCGCTACGAAAGACTGAAGGCCCGTGGGCTAGTTAATGAAGATTTAACTTTTGAACAATTTAAAGAGCTGGATGACCGCGAAAATGAACAAAAAGATGAATATTCACAACAGATTAAAGAATCACTTAAATTAGCGGACAAAATACTCGACAATAATGGAACAATTGAAGATCTGAAAGAAGGTGTTATTGACTTTATATAACGTATTCTAAAAATAAAGGCTCCACACTTTGATAAACTTCATTAGGAGTCATATTCGTCACATCTAAAACAAAATCTGCAAATTGTTTAGTAGGCTCAACGAATTCTTTATACATAGGAATTACTACATTCTTTTCATAGTCATTGATTTTGAAATGAATCCTTCTTTTCCACCTTAGATCATGAGGGATATCCAGGAATATTTTTTTTGAAAGTAGTTCTCGCACCTCAGGGCGATAAAGCATAAGGTATCCCTCCACAATCATTAGAGGCTTCGGAAATATCTCTATCTGTTTCTTTTCTTGTGTTTCATAAACGCCTGGAGTAACTAGCTCATTTTTCACGTATGTAGTAGCAGACTTCCCCTTACTAAAAGCTTTCAAATCAGAAATGAGTCGATCAAAATTTAATGCATCTGGATGATCCCAGTTATCAAATCCCGCAAGTTTTGGGATTGTATCGCTAGTTTTAAAATAGTTATCCAATTGAATAATCTCAACAACATTTGGATATTTAGACTTTATAGCTCGACTCAGGGTTGATTTCCCTGCACCTGTTCCACCAGCGATTCCAACGAATATAGGTTTCATAGTGATTGTTATAATATAACATTAACAAAAAATAATATAGCTTAATAGCTTAGGGGGCCTATGGTTGAACGGTACAATACTGCATTCGCATTGCAGTGGTCGGGGTTCAATTCCCCGTAGGTCCACACTTAGTTTGCGACAGGAGAAGTTTGGTTATGCTCAATGTTGAAGAATTTAATTCTATCTCCTCTGAATAAGAGCTCCTTCTCCCCCACTGAACCGTTTCTATGTTTGGCTATGTTTATACACACAATCCTTTGCGGCGTAAACTCCTCATCTTTTGTATAGAGAAACATTACCACATCTGCGTCCTGCTCAATAGATCCCGATTCACGAAGATCTGCAAGCTGAGGCTTTCTGTCCCCTCTTTGTTCAACTGCACGAGAAAGCTGAGATACACCAATTACCGGGATCTTTAATTCACGAGCCAGATTTTTAAGAGATTGGGAGATATATGTAACCTCTTGCACTCTGTTTTCAAATCTTCTGCCGGGATTAACTAGCTGCATATAATCAATAACTAACATTTTCAAACCATGTTCTAGCTGCAAGCGTCTTGCTTTTGATCTAATTTCTGCAATTGTGATACCCGGTGTATCATCTATAAATATTGGTGCTTCCGCAAGTTCCCCCATTGCTCCACTTAATTTTTCAAAATCGTCTTCTGAAAGCTTTCCGGTCTTTAACTTCCAAGCATCAATATTTGCTTGGGATATAAGAAGTCTGTCAACTAACTCTTCTTTACTCATTTCAAGAGAAAATATACCTACAGGGATTTTATTGACTGCTGCTATATGCTGAGCCATATTAATAACAAATGCTGTTTTTCCTTGCCCTGGACGGGCAGCCAAAACTATTAGATTAGAATCTTGAAGTCCGGACAGCATAATATCCAAATCAACAAATCCAGTTTCAATCCCGCGGTATTTTGAATCATTTTTATGAAGCTCATCAAGCTTGTCAAAGCTTTCCGTTAATGTTTCTTTAACATGCACAAACCCTTGTTTTACGTTCTGCTGAGAAATAGCAAATATTTTTTGCTCTATGGTGTCTAATAGTTCCATAGATGACTTATCCTCTTCAAATGATAACTCTGCCATATTTGAAGCCATACTGATCATAGATCTTCTTATATATGTATCCTTGAGAATTTGGGCGTAGTGCTCTATATTTGCTGCGGTTGGAACAGCATCTGTTAAAGAAGTAAGGTATTCTGATCCACCAATAAGATCATATTTCTTTTTTATCTTCAAAGCATGCGTGAGGGTTAATAAATCAATGGGCTTTCTTTCTTCATAAAGCTCCATCATTGTTTCAAAAACTATTTTATTATTACCATCATAAAAATAATCCGGACTAAGAAGTTGGCCAACAGAATTAATTGCCTCGTGATCTATAAGTAAACCTCCTAGAACCGCTGCCTCAGCTTCACTGCTATTTGGGGGAATTTTTTGAGCCATACAAACTCCTACTTACTAAGATGAACTACAAATCCTTTATTTTCCTCAACTTTTTTGAGATTCAACTTATCTATCTTTTTGATGGTAGATTTATCTTGAGGCAAGAACTCTTCCGGACCAATAACCGCAACGAGTTCTGCTGCCACAGATGGAATTTCTCCTGCAACTTTTTCATCTAGTGACATAACAATTCCCGTATAGCCTTCTGTATCTATATCTTTAACTGCAGATACTGGAGCAAATAAAAGTCTTTGGTTGTCTTCAAGGAAATCAAAGGATAACTTGTTAGCAACCTTGTCGCCCTTTATACTCACACCTGAAACCTCGTATTCTCCGGGACCATCTATTACAACTTTGTCTTCAAACTGAGTATAATCTTCCGGCTTTTGGGTAAGGATCACTACGTCTGAGTCTATCTTTCCACTAGGATCAATAATAAAAGTGGCGCTTTTTGTTTTGACTTTTATACTATTTTGAGAAACACTTGCTATATCCATAACTTAAGGACTTCTATCCTATCACAGTCATACTTTCCTTGACAAGCCACTCTTTTTAAACTATTATATGGGACACATATGAGGGAGCGAATCATAATAGTTTTTATTGCTATTGCAATCGGTTTACTTATTACTACCCTAATCTATTTCCTCTACCAACAAACTAAATCTATACCAAATAGAACAAGTAAAATTGTATTAAACGATAACCCACCTACCCCTACCCCCAAAAGCTCTCAATACCTAACAGTTGACCAACCTAACGATGAATCTATATCTAATAAAAGATCCATCCAAGTGAAGGGAAAAACCAACCCCAACAGTATGGTAATTGTATCTACAAACCAAGAAGATATTTCTGCTGAATCAACAAGTGACGGAAACTTTTCCGTGTCTATAACAATTGATGCAGGGAGCAATAAAATAATAGTTAGATCCATTTCAAAAGATGGTGTTGAAGCACAAGCAACAAGAGTTGTTACGTATTCAACTGAAGATTTTTAATATGAAAAAACTTTCTCTATTTTTATCAATATCTATTTTATTTTTGGGATTTGTTAACAATGCTTTTGCCGCTACCCCTACCCCTGCTCCAACAACAAAAGTCTCTCCTACAAAAGCGCCGGTTGTAACTCAAGAAGAAAACCAGATTGAAAAGATTAAGGATTTAGTTGCTTCAAAGGTTGCAGAGCTTAATCTTGTTGATAAAAGAGGCTTGATTGGAAAAGTTAAAACAACATCCACCACTCAGGTAACAATAACTGATGATAAGAACCAAGAACGCCAAATTGATATTGATGAATTAACAAAGTTTGAGAGTGATGATACCAAAGACGATTCTTTTGGAATTTCTGATATCAAAAGCGGGGATGCTCTTTCTTTTGTTGGGCTTTTTAATAAAGAGACTAAGAGACTTTTGGCACGTTTTGTCTCCAGAGCCAAAAATATTCCTGAAAACATTGAAGGAATAGTTCTTGCTAAGGACGATAAAAATTACACCTTTGATCTTGCTACTGAAGACGGCAAGAAGTACACAATAAATGTTGAGACCTCAACAAAAACATCAACAATTGAAGACGGAGATCTTACAAAAGCCGGTTATTCAAAAATTGAAGAACAACAAAGAGTAATGGTTGTAGGTTTTGCTGACCCAGACAAAAAAGGTGAAATTAACGCATCTAGAATATTGATCCTTCCGGTTCCACCAAGTGATGAAATGAAAAAACAACTCACAGCAAGTGACGATGAGATACCAACTTCAACAGGATCCGCGGGAAAAGTAAAACCAATAGTTAAATAACTTCTTTTGCTTCGTAATTTCTAAGTGTTTCAAATAAAGATACACCCGCCTCCATTAAATAAAGCGGAGAACAAGTTTTAAGATGGTCGGCTAAATCTTTTATACCGGGAATTTTTTTCAACTCATCCTCATCATCTAAAGCTTTTATGTATCCATCTATCTCTTCATCAAAGAAAGTGTGATAAGTACCCTCCGATTCTTCTTCATCCATACCGTTTGCTTCCACCTCAACAATCAAATCACTATATCTTTTAACTTTAGCGACTTGCTCAAAAGACAGCCCCATTTTTTCACCTACTCGATTCATGGTCGTGACAGCAGAAGCATCTATAATCTCCATTCTTTTATAAACATCTTCGTCTTCTCTTTCGCCATTACCGCTTACATATCTTATTGTGTGAGCAAGATCTGGTCTTCTTTTCCATAATACAAGCATTAAATCTTCTGATGTTCTCCCATTAGCCTCATAAAATGGATGAATTAGCGCATAGATCGTTTGGAAAGCAGAGAGATATAAATATATATTCTCTTCATTTACTTTTTGATTAATTGATCCTTTCGGGAAAAGTTCTTCTGCTTTAGCAGCAAGCTTCTGTAACAACTCTGGTGTTTTTTCCTTTGATACACACTCAACTAATCCACCGGCAAGACCGATATCCAAATTAAGATCATCCGCAGACCTTACCTTACCGGCCAATCTGTCAACATGTTTTGCATCTCGAACAAGTCTACGAGCCTGTCCGCGAGTAAGAATTACATGCTCACGTCCTTTCATGTGCGCTCTATGAATTAATCTCATTTGAGTATAGATAGATAAACCATGCTCATCGTATTTATCCAACAACTCACCGCGAATTATATCAGAACTTCTTATTCTCTCGCCTGTAGCTATTTCTTCTCTATCTTTTGAACTCTTTTGCATAGTCCAGCCTAATCTGTCCATAAGCGGAGCATTTCTTTTAGGCTCTGGGGCATCGGCAGAAGCAAGAAATCCTAATGGATCTCCCAAAACTTGGGCTTTCATATTTAACACAAGATCTTCATATGCTTGTTCTGTTACGGGTTCGTTGCCGGACGGCAATAACCAACCGGCTACATAATCATTCTCAATTTTCCTAAAACCTTTTTTAACCAAACGGTCTTCTGGTGTTCTACCGATACTCTCAGTCATTGCGAGATTATACTACAGGATCAATTCGAGGTCAAAACTAGATTTTGCGAGTGATTTTTGTTTTTCTTTCTTTATCTTCAATAACATATCCCATTTTTTCTACTTTAATTCTTATTTGATCAGCTGCATTAAACTTTTTTAACTTCCTAAGTTTATTTCTTTGGTCAACCAATTCCTTAACAGCTTGTGGAATATCTGTAAGTTTTTTGGAGTTTTCCATAATATTAAGACCCAAAACTTTATCCATGGCAAGAAGCGTTGCTGCTTTTTTAGGAGCCGGAATGTTTGACCTTAACATTTCCCACATAATACTAAGTGCTTTTGGCATGTTTAAGTCTTGGCCGGCTGCATCTAGAAAATCCCTTTCATAATCTATATCTGTATCCTTATGAATTTCAGAAAATTCTGATGCCATCTCATATAGTTTATTGAGAGCAGTTTGTGCTCCATCCAAAGCTTCCCAAGTAAAGTTCATTTCGCTTCTATAATGTGACTGGAAGGTAAGATAGCGAAACGCCATAGGATTGTATCCTCTATCCCTAAGATCAAAGATTCTATATACGTTTCCAAGGGATTTTGACATCTTTTGGCCATCTACGATTAAAAATGCATAATGAACCCAATACTTAACAAATGGCTGACCCGTTGCTGCTTCACTTTGAGCTATCTCGTTTGGATGATGAATAGCAATATGATCAATCCCACCTGTATGAATATCAAATGAAAGACCAAGATACTTCATGGACATAGCACTACACTCTATATGCCATCCGGGAAAACCCTCTCCCCATGGAGAATCCCAATGGAGTGCGTGGTCTTTGAATCTCCCCTTTGTAAAAAACCACAAAGCAAAATCTGCCGGATTTCTTTTTTCATTATCTACAATCACATCTTCTCTTACTCCGGCAACTTTATCTTCCAGGTTTTGTCCTGCAAGTTTTCCGTAGTCAGCAAACTTTGAAGTATCAAAATAAATTGCCCCATCTGTTTTGTATCCGTATCCTTTTTCAATTAGTATCTCTATTAAAGCTATTTGATCTTCTATGTGCTCTGTTGCCAAGGCTACTACATCTGGCTTTTCAACATTTACCATGCGTAGTGATTTCCAAAAATCTTCTTCAAAAAACTTGGCCACCTCAAGAACAGTTTTTCCAAATTTTTTAGCACCTTTCTCAAGCTTATCCTCCCCACTATCAGCATCTGATGATAAATGGCCAACATCTGTTATGTTCATTACGTGCTTAACATCATAATTGTTTGCTCTTAAAACACGCACCAAAGTGTCATCATTTATATATTTTCTAAGGTGTCCAATGTGCGTATAGTCATAAACTGTGGGTCCACAGGCATACATCCCCACTTTTGGCGGATTTAGGGGCTCAAACTCTTCAATTGAACGGGAGAGTGTGTTATATAACTTCATATAGCTTTGATTTTAACAGAAGAACCTTTATTTAAAAAGGGTAAGAGGAATTAGGCGGCTATTTTTGCTCGACCTTCAGTAATTATTCTCTCCGTGATTGGAACTGCTTTACCAATGTATGTTCTTGGAGATTGTCCCATAATCTCATCTTTTAGTACATCTTTAATTGGTAGGCTATCTATTACCACTTTCCATTGGTCCCTAGATGTTATTTTAACTCCCCGAACTCTATCTTTTAGAATGTTGTATGCACCATCAACTCCTGCGACCCTAAGTCTTTGCTGAGCCCATTCGGACATTACGGCCCAATTTGAATCTAATGCCTCGCCAATTGCATCAGTGTCAGGATAAACTGTTCTTAATCCTCTTAAAGCATTTGTGTAGGAAATTGCAGCTGTAGCATATACATTCGGGATAATATATCTTCTTAGTGCACTATCCGAAAGATCCCTTTGAAGTCTTGATTCAGGAAGTCTATCTGCAAATATAGTAACATTACCGCTAGACAACTCTGCGTGTGCTTCACTATTTTCAAATCTTATTGGATTTACCTTTTGTGACATTGTTGAAGAACCGATTGCACCTTTTATGACCTCCTGAGCCAACCAATCATCACTTATATATCTCCACATGTCCTGATCCATATCATGTACAACACCATTGATTCTTTGAACTATTTGAATCCTTTCAATAACATCTTCGTATGGGTTAGTCTGTGTACTAGCAGGGTTGTACTCTAAACCAAGACTTTCAACAAATTTTTGTGAGAAAGCAAGCCAGTCAACGTCTGGCTTAGTAGCTGTATGAGCAGAATGTAATCCCACTGCACCATTAAGCTTCCCCGTAAGTTTATGTTTTTTCATTTTATCTATTTCTCCTGCTACCCTACTACCAAAAACTGCAAACTCGTGTCCAAAAGTTACGGGTAAAGCGTCTTGTCCATGGGTTCTACCCATTATAGGTAATTCCTTATATTGATCTGCCTTATTAAACATGTCTTCTGCAACTCTTTTGGCAAGTGGTAAATAATTATTCTCTGTCGCTCTCTGGATATTTAATCTGAGAGCTAGATTATCAATGTCTTCTGAGGTTAGGCCAAAATGAACCATTTCTGAAAGATCTTCCAGTGAAGTTCCCGCAAATTTTTCCTTCATCCACAATATAACCGAGGCAACATCGTGATCCGTTCCTCCAGGAGACGCCTCAATCTCCTTGATTCTTTCACCATCTTTTAATGTTAGGGATGGACCCATCCCCTCAAGTCTAACTCTCTCTTCGGGCGTCAATGTTCTTCCCGTAACTACTCCCTCATCACACAATGCAATTAAGTATCTGGCTTCAATTTCTGTACGCGTTGCCATTAAACCAAGTTCTGACGAATATTCTCTAAGCTGTTTTGTTTCTTGTGCGTACCTTCCATCAATTGGAGAAACTGCGGTCAAAGGATGAAACTCATCGAACCCTCTTTGGGAAAAACTTAATTCTCTTTCAAAAGCCATATGAGAAGGATTATATTAAAAATGCAGGTATTTGCAATGGGTAATGCTTACTTTATAAATTCGTTAATTGCTGCTTGAAGTTGATTATCTAGCCCGCTTTTTAGCTTTGCACTCTTTGAAGCATCATAAGTAACTTTGATATCTGGAGTTAAACCTTTGTGGTGAACCCATGTACCATTTGGAGTAAGCCACTTTGCAACTGAAATATGTACGCTGCCGCCACCATCGAGATCCTCTGCTTGCTGCACCGTACCTTTACCAAAAGATGTTTCTCCAAGAAGTTTTGCGCGATTATTATCTCTTAGGGCTCCTGAGACAATCTCACTTGCGGAAGCTGAACCCTTGTTGATTAAAACTATTACAGGCTCGTCTTGCAAAGTTCCGACACGTGATACATTCATTGGTTCCTGATTTCCTGTTCCATCCTCCTGAATTACAACTGTTCCACCTTTTAGAAACTCTGACGCAATAAATACGGCGTCGCTAAGATATCCTCCCGGATTATTTCTAAGGTCCAAAACTACTCCACTCAATTTCTTTCCGGCAGCTTTTGAGTGAATTGAATTTACAACACTCTGCCATTCGTCATTGGTTTTGTCTCCAAATTGAGAAAGCCTAATATAGGCAACGGGCTTACCGCTTGCGTCTTCGCTGCAGTTTCCATCATTACATGAGAAATTCTTGACCCATCCGGTTACACTTTTTACTACTATAGTATCGCGGTTTATTTTTACATCAAAAGGAGTTTTGCTCTTTTCATGAAGCACAGTTAGCATTACGGGTGTACCTTTTGGTCCGCGAATATTATCAACTGCTTTTGAGACATCCCAACCGGCAGTTGTCTCTCCATTTACCTTTAGAATCATATCTCCTGCTTTAATACCGGCTTTTTGAGCTGGTGAATCATCAAGCGGGGAAATGACTGTAATTATGTTATCGGAATTAACAGAAAGCTCTGCCCCAATACCAGAGAATTCTCCGGCCATAGTGGTTTTGAAAGCGGTGTTTTGTTGAGGTGGGAAGAAGGATGTATATGGATCATCAAGAGATGACAACATTCCGCTTATTGCCCCATACTCTATCTTTTTTGCATCAAGCTTTGATTTATCATAATAGCTTTCGTTAACTCTGGCTAATACGTCATAAAAAAGCTTCATGTCCAGGTTTTCTCCGGGAGGAGGATTTTTGGAAGTAACGGATAATATTGGCTTGTAGTTTTTGAGTGCAAAATTAACTTTGCTTGATCCAGCGAGGTAACCTATTACGGCAGATATTAAGACTATAAGAATTATTTGAAAACCCCTAAGGTTAATTACTTTTTTCATGGGAAAATCTTCAGTTTGGGCAGAAAATTTTGGGCATTTGGGGACAAATGCTTATTCTGGTCTAACCACAAAAGGAAGAAACGCAAGATATCTAGCTCTTTTCACTTCAGTTGTAAGTTTTCTTTGATGTTTGCTACAAATTCCTGTTCTAACACGTGAGTGAATCTTTCCACGTTCCGATGTGTACTTTGAAAGCACATCAAACTCTAAAAAGCTTGGGTTCTTTTTTTCTTTACAGAAAAAACACTCCCCTACTACTTTTTCCGGTCTTCTTTTTCTTGTTATGTTTTTTTTATCTGCCATATAATTTTATGTTTATTTGTATTTCGCTTTTCGCAATTCGTTAATACGAACTACGATTAACTTTTTAGAAAGGGATGTCGTCCGGATTTACTTCTGGACTTTCTTCCTCAGTCTTTTTTGGACTTTCACTTGCCTTAGCTTTCTTAATAGGCTTAGAAGCTTCTGCTTCCATTGGTAAGTCCTCATCTACAAAATCTGCTGTCTTTTCCGCTTCTTCTCCCTGATCACGTCTGTTATCAAGAATAATCATATCATTGATTACAATTTCTGTTACAGACTTTTGTGCTCCGTCTTGTCCTGTCCAGCTTCTGTTAGCAAGTCTTCCTTCAACGTAAATCTTTCTTCCCTTTGTCAAAAGCTGTGAACAAAGTTCTGCTAACTTGTTCCAAGCAACGATTCTGTGAAATTCTGCTTCTTCCTTCTTTTCTCCCGAATCTGTAACCCAACCTCTATTTGTTGCAATTCCAAAAGTACAAACTGCAGTACCCTGCGGAGTGTATCTCAACTCTGGATCCCGCGTTAGATTACCTATTAACTCAACCTTATTTAAACTTCTTGCCATTTTTAATTAGTACGAACCAAAAGGTGACGCAAAATTTCATCTTTTATTAAAAGCTTCTTGTTATAGTCTGAAGTTACATTGTCTGTTGCAAAATTTATTACAACATATTCCCCACTTCTCTGACTTTTAATTGGGTAAGCAAGCTTTTTTTCACCAATAGACTCTACTTTGTCCTCTTTGACATCTCCCATTATTTTCTTAACTTCGTCAAAAAGTTTGTCCTTTTGGTCTTTCTTTAAATCTGATTTTAACAACAAAACTAACTGATAATTTCTCATTGGTTCTCGTAATGATACAAAATTAAGCCTCAAATTACAATAGTTAAATGGAATTTTACTGCGTGGATTGAGCTAATGTTGCTTTTAGGTCAATAGACTTGTCATCCCTAAAAACCTTTATATCAACCGTTTGTCCAACCTTTTTATTATTAATTATTGCGGCAAGACTTTTTGTATCATCTATTTTTTCTCCATCAATTTGCGTAATAATATCATCCCGCTGAACTCCAGCCTTCTCTGCGGGTGAACCTTCAACTACATCTCTTACAAGTGCCCCTTCATGTAAATCATTTGCCGCAGCTTGCTCTTTGTCTATTAATACGTAAGACACTCCCAAGAAAGCCCTGTTAAACTGTCCTGTTTTGTTGAATGAGTCCAAAGATTGCTTAACCAGGTTAATAGGAATAGCAAAGCCAATGTTTTGCCCCTGTGATGCAACGGCCGTATTAATACCAATAACTTGTCCTGCAGAATTAAGAAGAGGCCCACCGGAATTACCCGGGTTAATTGCCGCGTCTGTTTGGATTACATTATCCAATTGCTCTACAAACCCTTCCATGGGAGAACCGGCATTAATTCCACGGCCAAGACCTGAAATAACTCCTGTTGTAACGGTATTTCTAAATTCTCCAAGAGCCGTACCAATTGCTATAGCAAATTGTCCAACTTGAAGCTTGTCCGAATCCCCAAAGGCAATTGGCTTTAAGCCTTCTTTTGGCGGATTTGAAATTTTAAGTATTGCTAAATCATTTAGAGGATCGCGATAAATGTTTCCAATACTATATTTATTGCCTTTGGAATCTACAACTACATAAGTAACCCCCTGCTCGCTCACTACGTGCTTATTGGTGACTACCAAACCATCTTTTGAAACTATAAATCCGCTTCCTATATAGTCTTCTTCTTGTTTTCCTATTGTTGGGGTTGGTTCTTGGAAGAAAAATGAAAATGGACTATTCTCTTGTGAGGCTCTATCGCTAGTTTTAACTCCAACTGTAATTACAGATGGACCAACATTTTTTACTACATCTATTACATCCGACTGCTCTTTTACAAAAGGCGAGACGGTGTTAATAGAAGGCACAGATTGTTTATTTAGGAGTGCTGGTGCGTAATTTGTAAACGCCTCCCAAATAGCAAGAATAACTGCCAAAATTACTACAAATATTATTAATCTACGCATGGAAAAATATTCTAGTACATTGTTTTATGACTGTCAAACATAATAAAAAATGTTGCGAGCTTGCGGTTGGTAAGCTAAACTTTTATTATGTCTTCAAAACCAATAGTAAGAAAAGTTGTAGAGGAAGTAGCTGAAAAACCGCTGAAAGCCGTGGCTGAGGAAGGCGGAAAACAACTAAAAGCTGCAAGCCGCGACTTTGTTCAACAGCTGTTTGGAACTACTGATTTATCTGATAGCGATGTTGTCCAAAGAAGAATGGAGGACAAAGTGGCTGCTTCCCAAAACATTGACTACATTCATAGAGAATTGGGAATGATGTCCGGGAAAAAAACCGAAACAATAAACCAACAAAACAAACAACAGTCAAATGAACTGTTAAAACGAGAACTACATCGTGAACAGGTGGCAGAGGTTGTAGATAACAAAAGAAAAGGACCAACCCAACAAGAAATCGACAGAAGACGCCTGGAAGATTTGGAAAATGAAAAGAAAAATATAAACCTACAAAGGAAACAGGCAATGATGGCTCCGGTTGAAGCCCCAATGGGAAGAAAAACCGGAATGCCAAAAAGAAAATCTGCTCCCCACCGCATGCAACCTCCAAAAACTAGTGAAAACAAAGCCGGCAGCTCTAGAGAATAATATTAGGCACAAATTTGACAAAAGATTGATCTTTTGGCATAATCAAAATCGTGAAAAGCAAATCTACTTTAAACCATTGGTATCACATCGTCTCCAAGGCGGCTGTGATTTTTGTGGTCTAAAATAGCAAATTAATTTCACAAATAGCAACCGCCGAAAGGGCGGTTTTTTTGTGGCAAAAAAGATAAATATGAAAATTTCGAACAAATTTAAACAATTTATGGAATCTAATCAGCAAATGTACTGGATGCAGGACAGAAATGATATGGAGATAGATCTCTCACTTAGCGAAAACCCGCTAGGCTGCTCTCCTATGGTTAGAGATGCTCTATCTGAATCCAATGGCATAAATCACTATCCAGATCCGACAAACTCTAAATTAAAAACTAAATTGGCTGAAGAATTTTTACTGAACAAAGCAAATATAGCCATTGGGAATGGTATAGGCCCCATTTTTGATGCCATTTGCAGAATAATTCTCGATGAAGGTGAAAACGTGATTATTCCACAACTTACTTTCCCTCTTATTGAACAATTAGTGAGGCTTAATTCTGGTAAACCCAAATTAATTCCCATGAAGTTAGATCTGACAACAAATTTGGAAACGATAGAAAGAGGAATAGATAAGAAAACTAAAGCTGTATGCCTATGTAATCCCAATAACCCTACCGGAGAAGTGATATCAAGCAAAAAACTTATTAATTTGGCAAAGAAAATTTCACCCCTACTTTTAATCGTGGATGAGGCCAATATAGATTTTGGAGGCAAGAGCATTATCAACAGCATAAAATCTCAAAACAATATTGTTGTGTTAAGAACTTTCTCTAAAGGCTTTGGACTAGCCGGATTAAGAATCGCATTTATGGCTGCCCAAGAAGATATAGTGGATATGGTTGAAGAAATATTGATTTCATCCGAAATGAGCTCCGTTTCTCAATTGGCAGCTTTAACTGCTTTATGTGACAGAAAATTTCTATATGCAACTAGAGAATTTGTAAAACAAGAAAGAAAGTTTTTAGTTGATGAATTAACTTCTAGAGGCTTTGAGGTTGTTCCCGGCAAAGCTCTAAATATTCTAGTGAAAGTTAACGATTTCTTTTCCTCCTCTTCTTTACTATGCACTGAGTTGGAAAAAAGAGGTGTAAAAACTGTGAATGGAAATTGCTTTCAGGGGCTAGGAGAAAATTTTTTGAGAATATCCCCTCGTACAAGAGAAATAAATTTACTATTTTTAAAAGTTCTGGATGAATTGTTAGAAAGGAGTTCAAATTAAAATGCTTGAACAATTTCAAAATATTGAAAACAGACAGAATACTTCATTAATAAATGAGTGGATTAACACTTCTTTACCATTTATACAAAGAAGGGACCAAATGGTAAGAGATTTGCAACAAGGGTTAGTGGAAATGGACGGATCTGACATAGTTTTTACTAGCGGACTTAGGGCGCCTAAATACCTTGCAAAAACAATGATGCTATGGGCAAATGAAGGTCCGCTATTTTTAGGATCATACTGCCACCCGGAACAATTTGATCTTTATACTGCAACCGCGTCTATTAATGCATCTCTGTTTTTAAAACAGTTAGCAACAAGAGGTAGAACGGTAGATAGACACGAAATGGCTGAAAATTGGTATGAAACGGTTGCTCTTGATAGAACGCTCACTACCCCATTTAGCTATGGCGATATATTTGGTGTAAAAAATGATTTTCTTGGACTTGGGGGTGTTAAATATGGAACTGAACCATTATCCATAGAGGATCAGCAAGATCTTCTTGAACAAACCGACTGCATGGAGATAAGCACATCTATTGTAGGGAGACTATCGACTGAAATACTTAACGAGCAAAATACAATAGGGCTTAATAGGCCACAGAAAAAAATGCAACAAGAAGCAATAGCATCACTTGTTTCTTCTAGACTCCAAGAAATAAAAGATTTAGCTGCTTCTTCACTTGAAGGAGTTGCTGGACAAAACCCAAGAATAGACGACTTCCTAATGATATTTGAACAAAAGTTTTTTGGAAAAATTATTAAAACCCAACCTATTCCTTTAGAACCCAGGTTATCAGATATAGTTGGGATAGAAAGCACACTCTTCTCTAATAATCGCAGGCACCTCAGTTTAATTTTTAAGACTCTGGAAATTCTAAATAACGAATTTGGCCCTCAAATATTTAAAAAACTTATTGAGTCATCTAGCGAAGGGCTGTTTTTTGGCAATCTAAACGGAAGAGAAACCGATATTACCGTAGCCGATGATACAAAAGAGTTTATTCTAAGAGATAGAAAAACCGGAGCAATGGGGACAATATTAAGCGATGATAGCATGATAGGTTTTGTTAGGGACAATAATTTTCTCCCCTTGGCCAAATCCGAGATGCTTGCCGTTGCAAGCGGTGCTACAACTTTACATATGGGATCGGAACACGGAAATAGAGAAAAAGTTCTAGATGCTCTAGGCATAAATAAAGATCAATATTTTGAATTTAGATCATTTATGAATGGTATGAGAGTAGGTCAAGATTTGGAGCAGGGACACCCCGTAATAAAAATAGAAGGTGTAGCTAGATTTATCTCACCAATTCTCCTATATGCACTTTTGGGAAAAGACTTTCTTAGATCAAGAATTTTAGCCAAATCTGGAACACGAGATGAGTCTGACATATTCACAAATAAGGAGTTTAGAGTTTTTTGTGCAAAAGAGTTAGTAAAATTGACAACTCCCACTGATTTAATATGAATAAAACAAAAAAAATATTAACTAATTTCCTTAAAAATATAGCAAAAATTCATTATGGGAATAGTGTTTTAATTATATCCTCTTTGGGAAAAGGGAATAACAATGGATATGAAATCGGAAAAGCCATCTTTGAAGTTTGTGAACATATAGGGTGTAAAGTAAATTTGGTTGTTCAAACACCTCGCCTTTTCTCAAAACCCATGGATCATATAGTCCGAAACAGCATGATGGAAAACTACGATATAGTTTTTCAGACAGATGTTGATAAATTAGGACACGATCCTATCGGTGCAGCCACACCATATTTAATAGGAAAAAATAAATACACAAATATTCTTTATTACCGAAAAGCCAAAAAAGAAATCACTGCATATTGGTTTGACGTATCAGATATCGACAAATGGCTAAATTCTATTGATATTGACTATGAAGAAATGGGAAAGCTGTCTATAGATCTTGAAGAAAAGCTTAAAAAAACAAAATATATTCGCGTAATTAGTGATGGAGGGAAAAATCAACTTAAATTAAAGGTAGATAGAACAAACTTTCCTCGATCTGATTATAGCCCTAAGCGGTCCATAAAAGGCGCTGGAGGCAATATTCCATTCGGAGAGACACTTATAACTCCCGATAATTCTTTTGCAACGGGAAGTTTGGTTGTGGATGGAAGCTTCTACAATGAGCTGGAAGAAAATACCGTAATAGTAGAAACACCAATAACATTGTCATTCAGAAATGGCAAGTTATCCGAAATAAAAGGAGATAAAGAAGCAGAAACACTTACGCATATACTTAAAACAGTTAAAAAACAAACCGTTAGAATGGCGATAAAAAATAAACACATTACCAAAAACTATCTTAATAACATCTACGGGATAAATGAATTTGCTATAGGAACAAACAAAAATGCAACCATATCCGGCGATCTAGTTATTGATGAAAAAACATATGGCACAGCACACATAGCACTTGGCAGAAGCTATGATGGTGATCCTGCTTTTTTACATTGTGATCTTATTGTAAAAAAGCCTAAAATTATTTTTGAATATTACTCAGGTAAAAGTGAAATAATCGTTAATGAAAACGTAATACTACCCACACAAACTTGATATGGAAATATTTGATTTACACATAGACCTTTCTTCATTTTGTCTTACATCAGGACGGGGAAGTATTGAAAATAAAAATAGATTGGGTGATTTTTTCTTACCTGACCAAGTGGATATCCCAAGATTAAAAAAAGGTAAAGTGAAGATTCTATTGGCCAATATTTGCCCGATCCTTGCTACTCCCCAGGGTTTTGAGCTCCCTGAGAACAGTATTAATGAAACTATGCGACAAATTAATTTTTATAAAACTCTTAAAGGTATAAATTTAATAGATAATTTAAATTCTAGGCTAAAAGGCATTTCGGCCCTACTTTCAATTGAAGGGGCTTATTTTATAGAACAAAAGAAAGATCTAGCATTATTGATTGAACTTAGAAAACTTGGCGTTGTTTCTATTTCTCCAACCTGGAATATAGATAACGCCCTAGGTACGGGTGCCGGTAATCAAAATTCTAAGACAGGATTAACAAGACTTGGACAGGAGTTTATTGAAATGTGTGAGGACACTGGCATAATAATAGACGCAGTTCACTCGAGCAGGGCTACATTCAAAGATATAGCAAGCTTTTCAAAGAAACCTTTCTTTGTTTCCCATACTGCTTCTTATACTGTAAATAATCATAGGAGGAATCTAAAAGATACTGAGATTAGAAGGGTTGCGAATAGCGGTGGAATAATTGGTTTAAGTTTTATTAAAGACTTTATTGGTGGAAACTCAATAAATCTAGTTACCAAGCACTTAAAACATCTTCTAAACGTTGCTGGGGAAGATCATGTAGCAATTGGTAGCGACTTTGATGGAATGGGTCAGGGAGATTTAATAAGGGGCATTGAAGATATTGGTATGATGCAGGGCTTATTCGAATTTTTTAAAATGAGTGGAATTAATAATAGAATACTTGAAAAAGTTGCATGTAAAAATGCCCAAAAGTTCTTCAGAGATTCTCTAAAATAGATATGATATTATTAAACGTATGATAGAACCAAAAACACTTAAGGGGTTCCGTGACTTTTTGCCACGAGAAGCTAGAAAAAGACAATATGTCATTGATACCTTGAAAAAGGTATTTGAGTCTTATGGCTTTGAACCGCTTGAAACACCAACTCTTGAACTTGATGAGATACTAACAGGAAAATACGGCGAAGAAGGCGAACAATTAATGTATAGGTTTGAGGATAAAGGCGGACGAAAAGTTGCTATGCGTTATGACCAAACCGTACCTTTAGCCCGCGTTATAGCCCAATATGAAGGCAAACTCACTCTACCCTTTAAGCGTTACCAAATATCTAATGTTTGGCGAGGTGAAAATACACAAGCCGGTAGATATAGGGAATTTTTACAGTGCGATGCTGACATTATTGGCTCTCCAAGTAGCGTAGCTGATGCTGAAACCCTGGCGCTAGTTCTTGATATTTACTCTACCCTAGGACTTGATGTCCAGATAAAAATAAATGATAGGGCTAACTTTGAAGGATTAGATAAAAAATATGTTTCGGCAATCGATAAGTTAGACAAGATTGGGGAAGAAGGCGTAATTTCTGAATTAATTCAAAAAGGAATGAGTGAATCAGATGCAAAAGCTGCTCTTAGTAAGCTCCAAAATACTTTCTTAACGGCTAGAATTCACAAAATATTGGCAGATTTAAAAGCTATGGGGAAAGACGTAGGAAGAGTTAATTATATTCCTACTCTGGCACGCGGTCTTGATTACTACACCGGGATGATCTTTGAAACGGTTGCCGAGGGAAGCACCGGATCAATATGTAGCGGAGGACGCTGGGATGAAATGATTGGGGTTTTTACCGGCAAAAGATATCCTGCCGTAGGATTTGGGCTTGGTTTTGACAGAACCGTTGAGGTTCTAGAAAGAAAAAACCTTATCCCGGACCTTACGGCAAAAACACAAGTTCTTGTGACGATCTTTTCATCCGATTTGCTCCAAAAATCTCTTGAAACAGTTGCTTCCATAAGGGAAGCTGGAATTGAGGCTGAGATTTATCTTGATGAAGGTGCAAAAATGGAGAAACAGATAAAGTATGCAAATACCAAACAAATACCTTATGTTGTAATTGTAGGACCAAAAGAAGTAGAAGATAAGACAATTACAGTAAAAAATCTTGCAACTGGCGAGCAAAAAACTGTTAGCTTGGAAAATCTTCCACAGATAATTGAATAAACATGAAACTGTCCAAAACTCAAATGGCCGTAATTGCATTAATGGCAGCCAACACCATTTGGGGAGCCGGCCCACCCTTTTTTAAATTAGCTTTAGAAAACATAGGTCCTTTTACTCTGGCCTTTCTTAGGTTTTTTATAGCATCAGCCATAATCTTCCCTTTTGCCAAAAAATTTCTAAGGGTTGAAAAGGCGGATATGGCAGAGGTTTTTTTAGCAGGATTTTTAGGAATAGTTGTTAATATTTCTTTTTTCTTCTTGGGTTTAAAGCTTGCCCCCAGCATTAACTCTTCTATTATTACGTCCGCAGGTCCTGTTTTTTTACTATTAGCATCTTTTGTTTTTTTGGGAGAAAGACTAAAGAAAAAATTGGTAATAGGTACATTTGTGGGTCTATTTGGAGTCATATTAATAATATTTGAACCAATATTTTCCACTGAGCCCAATCTGGATTTTATTGGTAACCTCTTCTTCTTTATTTCAATGCTTGGGGCAATTGCACACACTATAATTGGGCGGGAACTAGTCAAAAAATATAATCCACTTGGTGTTACTTTCTGGACATTTTTTCTTGCATCTCTTTGTTTCTTACCAATGGCAGTCAGTGAAAATATTCGTCAGAGCTTCTTACTAACTATCAATTTTTCCGTTATTTTTGCCATTCTCTGGGGGGCAATCTTCAGCTCGACAATCGCATATTTTTTCCTCTTCTGGGCACTCAAATATATGCCTGCAGCCTCCACCGGAGTGTTTACCTACATGGATCCGATTGCGACTATAGTTGTTGCTTACTTCTTGCTTGGTGAAAAACCCGACACTTTTTATCTTGTAGGATCTTTATTTATATTCCTAGGGATCTACATTGCAGAAAGACGAATCCACTACCACCCTATCCATTTACTTCGACAAGGCCAAAACCAATCCTAGCCTTGATAATCTAGCCTAGAAGAGGTATAATACTAGTAATGAAAGCTTCAATTCACCCACAATATTTTGACGATGCAGTTGTTGTTTGCTCTTGCGGCGAGAAATTTACTGTGGGCTCAACAAAACAAAACATTCACGTTGAACTTTGCAGCAAATGTCACCCATTCTACACAGGACAGCAAAGATTTGTTGATACAGCTTCACGTATTGAAAGATTCAAGATGAAGCAACAATCTCAATTAGCTCCAAAAGTTAAAAAAGATAAGAAACAAGCTGATGACCAACAGCCTCAGACTCTTCGTGACATGCTTCAAGCTTTAAAACGCTAACAATTGACAATTGACTATTAACAATTGACAATTACTCCTATGGAAAACAATTACATCCAAGACCAACTAGACCTACTAGATCAAAAGATTAAGGAAGCAGAAGAATTACTAACTGATGCCGAACTTGCTCCTATGGCAAAAGAGGAGATAGAAAGCCTTAAGAAGCAAAAAGAAGAGCTACAACAAGCAGCTAGTGGTAATTCTTATGAGGCTAGTGAATCCAAACCGGGAGACACCCTATCTTACAGAAATGCCATTATTGAGCTAAAAGGAGCAGCCGGTGGAGATGAAGCAAAAATATTCTCACAAGAATTGCTCCGAATGTACCAAAGATTTGCCGAACTCCATGGTTTTCGCGTAGAACAACTAGACGAAAATACCATTAAGGTAATTGGGCGTAATGCTTTTGGATTATTTAAGTACGAAGCAGGAGTTCACCGCGTACAAAGAGTTCCTGACACAGAGAAGAAAGGCAGAGTTCATACCTCAACGGCTGTTGTATCTTCCCTACCCGAGCTTGAAGAAATTGATCTCCATATTAGTCCTGATGATATTGAATTTGAGGCATACCGCGCGGGTGGACATGGAGGACAAAACGTTAATAAAGTTTCAACTGCGGTAAGACTAAAACATATTCCTTCCGGAATTGTGGTTACTTGCCAAACAGAACGCCAACAACACCAAAATCGCGAAAATGCTATGAAGATTTTGCGTGCTAAGCTTTGGGAAGCAGAACTTGAAAAAAGAGCTGACATGATGTCTGAACTTAAGTCAACCCAGGTTGGAAGAGGAACAAGAGCAGAAAAAATAAGAACATACAATTTTCCCCAAGATAGATTAACCGATCACAGAATTAATCAGTCCTACCACAATCTACCTGCAATTATGGACGGGGATTTAGAAAAGGTGCTATTAGACCTCAAAGCCGCAGAAAAAGAAACCGAGTAATATGTCATCCGAAGTAATGCTACGTGTTAAAGCAATAGATCGAGTAAATGCGCTTATGCGTAGAAGATTGGAACAACAAAGATACATTCACGATGGCGCGATATCCAGAAATAATCAGAATTTGGCTATTGCCTCAAGACAACGAATGGATAAATATCAAATAGCAATAAATGTAATGGGTGAAACTGATGATTTAATACTAGTGAGACATGGGAATCGTAATATGAAAATAGAAGGATCTATTGATGGACACAAAGTATCAGTTTCTACTTGGATGAGCAGCAACCATTTCCGATTTGATGGAAGCGCCGGAGAAATCACCAGAAAATTTGGAGGAACATTCGATGGGAAAGAGCTTAACGCAAAACAGGCTCACGCATTTTTTAGCAGATATTTGTACGTGCTTAAGCATATAAACTCTAGCCTAGCTTTTGTCAAAGAGGAAGAAGAAAAACATAGAAGAATAGAAGAAAGAATAAGAAACCAATTATAAATTCTGTAGGACTTCGACTACTTGATCAAGTGTAAGATTGGAACCTTTCATATCAGGATTTTTTGTACTTCCATTAAGTAGCATTCTTTTAGAAACATGTAGATACCAAGAAGCTTCAGGATCCATTTTCTTGAGTTTTTCATAAACCGGCGTCAAGTCTACATCTACATCGGAAAACTCCCCTTCTCCATTTGCTTCCCTAATCTCACTACTTCCACTTCTTTTCTTTGGACGGGCCTTAATTCTGACATTTTCTGTTGATGGGTCTTTTCTAACAGTGACCACATAACCCATCATTTGCCCGAGCTTTAAAACAGTATCATTTAGGGTTTCTACAGCTAACCCCTTACCCCATTTGGTATCAAATCTTATCCCCTTATCCTTTATTTCTTTTTCTGCCCAAATCTCATTTTCTAAATAGTGATAAATACTGTCTAGAATATCCATTCCAAAATTAAGAGTTGTGAGGTCATCTTTGGGGTATAAAAGTTTTATTCCATGAATTAAAGAAACTATAGAAAAGTCATAAACCTTAAGCGTTGGATTAGGAAAGAAAACCTCCTGGAAATGGTCGTCATCAACTGCATAATCTACAATTCTTTTTAGAGCATCTAATTTGTTTTCGTCCTTTGCTAGATGCTCATTGTGTTCTAGAACATAGTCAAAGGCACGTGAGGTTGCGCATACATTGTCATCACTAGTCTGGTGGTGATCAAGAGGCGTAAGACCTGTATCAACATGAATTATGTCTGCCTCTTCTCCATCTCCCAATTCAATTTTTTCTATTACCTCCCCTTCGCGAAGATACTTTCCTGCAAGTTTTGAGCCGGCAGGAACAAATCTATGCTCCGCGTTCTCCCAACCTTCTAAAAATCTTTTTATAAACCAGGAGGAAGCAATTGCGTCCAAATCACAGGCTTTATGAGTAACTATAATCTTCATAATATTCAATAATTACCAAATTCCAATTAATCAACCAAGATTCAATGTTAAATAACTAAATTATTTTGAAAATTGGTCAATTGATTTATTGGTTATTGCCTAGCAAGTATACCTGTTTTAAGCATAATTAACAACTTTGGCCGGGGTTGACAAAGTATAAAGTTTACGCGATGATTTATGTATGGATCCAAAGAAACAAAACTTAACCCCGGAGTTAAAACAAGTTTATGATAGGGTCATGAATACACAAGTTAGCAAGCCAGCAACGCCTGCTGCTCCAGCAGCACCCACTACTGCACCTGCAACACCAGCGAGTACACCTACCACTCCTATGCCTGCAACACCAGCAACGCCTGCTGCTCCAGCCGCACCCGATACATTTCTATCCTCTGTTCCTCCCAGACCATTAACAGATGATAAAACCTTTGTTTTTACAGGGAAAAAAGTTACAACACCAGAACACAAAGACGAGCATAAACAAACCCAACCTGCAGTTGCAGGTAGCAAGAAAATATCCGGGAAGATTATAGTCCTTTTGGTAGTAGTACTCGTAATAGTTTGGGGAGTCTTCTGGGCAAAACTTTTTGGCCTTATTTAACCTCTAACAGATAGACTATCTAAGAACGATTCGAATGTATCTGTTTTTGATTCACTTTCGTTTCTTTTCTTTATCTCAACTGTCCCCTCGCCTAACTTATCCGATACAACAAGACGAGTTGGAATACCAATAAGATCTGCATCTGCAAATTTTTCTCCGGCTGAAGTGTCACGATCATCCCAAAGCACTTCAACACCAGCTTCATCTAACTGCTCATAAACTTTTTTAGCGTAAGATACATTGCCAAGATTTATAAGATGAACTTGGTAAGGCGCAATACCCTCAGGCCAAATAATACCCTTTTCATCACTATGAACTTCAACAATTGCAGCCATAGTTCTTGCTAAACCTATTCCATAACAACCCATGTAATAAGGTTTTTTTGAACCATCTTCTGCTGTAAATTCTGCGCCCTTCATTCTGGATGAATAATGAAAGCCGAGTTGGAAAATGTTTCCCACCTCAATCCCCTTCTTTGCTATAAGTTTCTTCCCATCAGAAGTTTCAAAACCTTCTTTTGCAAGCTTTAAGTCATAAAACTTATCCGGTTCTGCCAAGTCTCGACCAAAATTAACATTTATCACGTGATAGTTAGTCTTATTTGACCCCATCTCAAAGTTTTTCCTTCCCTTCATGGATTCATCCATAAATACCCTAACTTCTTTTGGCAAATTAAGTATTCCAGCGTAACCAACCTCAGCTCCGGTTACACGCTTAACAGTCTCCGGACTAGCTAATTTTAATTCATATACTTTTGCAGCATGCTTGAGCTTTATTTCATTAATGTCATATCCCCCCCGCACCGCAGCCGCAATCACGTTTCCTTTTTCATCTTCAAAAAGTATAGTTTTTGTTGTAGACTCAACGGGTATTTTAAGATATTTAGCTAATTCTTCTACTCCAATTATTCCCTTCCCTTCAACTTCTTCCATTTGCTTAGTTTCTTCATTTTGCTCTGTCATGTCTACGGCAAAAACCGCTACATCTTCATGAGCAGCATATTTTCCGTCCTCAGTAACCAAAAACTTACTTTCTCCGGCATCAGACTCAACAACAAACTCATGGCAATATTCTCCCCCAATGTAACCGTTATCTGATTCAACTTTTAATGTAGCTAACCCTAGTCTTTCAAATATTTTTGAGTATGTTTTTGCCATCAAGTCATATTCTTTCTTAAAGTCTTCTTCTGTTGCATGAAATGAGTATGCATCTTTCATAACAAATTCACGAAGTCTCAAAAGACCTCCCCTTGCCCTCATTTCGTCACGGAATTTAATTGAAAATTGATATAGATTTATAGGTAGATCCCTATATGAAAGTTGAAATTTACGAACCAGATCAACAAGCATTTCCTCTGCAGTCCCTCCTAAAACAAACTCGAATTCATTCCTATCTTTAATACTCATTAATTCAAATCCAACTGAATTTGTTCTATTTGTTTCTTCCCAAAGATGCTTAGGATGCAAAACCGGCGCTATTATCTCTTCTGCTCCAGCATTATCCATTTCCTCTTTTATGATCTTTTGAATTTTTTGTTGAACTTTTAATCCTAGTGGTAATAAGTAGTACCTTCCAGCAACAGACTCACGGATAAATCCACCTTTATAAAGTAGCTTGTGAGATGATAGGGTTGCATCCTTTGGAGTATCCTTAATTGTCTTCCCAAAAAGTTTTGAATATTTCATTTATATAACTCCCGAGGTCTTACCGAGGGGTAGAACGAGTGTATCATCAAACCCTTTGGTTGACAATACACCCGTTCTTAGGCAGCTTTTGCCATATTTTCGTAAGCTTGCTCTTGCTTTCTCTCTTCTTTACTCTGTCCATCCAATATTCCATCCCCTTCTTGTGGGACGAATTGGTTTAATAAAGCAATCATTGCTTTAACAAGTAACTCTACTACGCTTACATTTTCTTCCTCTTTTTTATCTTTAAGAAGCTCTTCTAAAAGTGCTAGAGCTTGGCGAGATAAAACTATGGCTTGCAAGCTAACCTCTGCATTTTTTAGCATTCCCTCTTTTAAGAGCTTGTTCTGCTCTATAAGGTTGTCTATCTTAGACTTAATT
The DNA here is from genome assembly GCA_035549315.1 of Patescibacteria group bacterium. Classification (GTDB taxonomy): domain Bacteria; phylum Patescibacteriota; class Microgenomatia; order Levybacterales; family GWA1-39-11; genus GWA1-39-11. The sequence goes on from DASZRC010000003.1 coordinate 36,662, forward strand.
TCCTCTGCTCTTAAAAGCATTGGGTCCTGCTCTTCCTTTACTTCTTTTAGATCGGTAGGCTTTCCCTCTTCCAAAGGTGTATCTTCATCTTCCGAATCTTTTACTTTATCTTCAAAGATGCTTTCATCATTGGCAAGCTTGTCATAAGTTTCATCTGTCCCTAACTCTTTTGCCATTTTGGTAAGCTTCTCGTGATCCGGAACTTGATTGATTTCTTCTTCTTTGTAATCCGGATCCAAAGCCCTGAGGCCGCGCATCTCTTTCTCTGCTTGAGATACGGCAACTCCTCCATTTTCACCAATTTGGGCTGAAACTGATGCGCTTTCCCTCATGCCTGTAGCCAAAGTGTGAGGTTCTTTTGAAAGGAGAGATTGTGTGCGCCCTTTCTCTATTGCTTCTGATGCTTTGATGGTGTTTGATAAATGAGAATAAACAGTGCCTGCCTCCATTCCTACACCTGCTCTTGGTGCTACACCGCTAGGAACTCCTACTGATGCGTTAATTGTTGGTCCACCCATTGATTCTGTCATGTTAATTTGTTTCACCCCCCTTCGCTAAAGATTGGAAGGGTTGGCCCCCTCCTGCCTTTAGGATCACCATTATTTGATTAATTTTTTCGTCCCTATCTTTTGCTTCATATTCGGACATTCTTTTAATAAAGATGTCCAAAATTTCCGGTCTAGTTTCCGTAAGCTTATTCATTTTCATAAATACTTTTTTTGCTTCCTCTTCTGCAAATATCTCTAGTATTTCTTTCGCCAAAGTTTTGGCACCATATCTAGTTGTTTTACCGTGCTCCAGATTAACAATTACTCTTATTAGCACGTCTCTTTTGAAATCTTTTTTGAATTGATCTAGGTTTTTCATATTTATGCAACTGCTTCACCTATCTTCTCTTTGGTTTCGCGGCCTTGTCTTTCTGCCTGCTCTTTTCTTTCTTTTGCGGCTTCAGCTTTTAGTAACTCTATCTCTAGATTTCTTTCTTCATTCTCAGCCGAAGCCGCATCAAACTCTACTTTGGCAACCTGCATTCTTGCTTCTGACAATGTTGCTCCGTTCTCAATCTTGCTTCCTTTTATTGATTGCTCGCTTGTTTTCATGCTTGCAGTATAAGGCTAAGCCAAGGCTGAAACTTGATATTAAAGTTACAAGAACCTAACAGATTCGTCATTTACATTCCTCACCGCAGGCAGAAAAAGAGGTAGTATCTAGAGGCTTGAGGCTAAAAGCTTTGCTATTGAAATTATTTCCAGTTTTTTAAATTTCTTATTTGGAGGAACCGGAATACTATCTGTTACAAAAACTCCTTTTGCTTTTGATGTTTCCAAAAGCGCCGGAGCATTATCCGAAAATACTGCATGTGTTGCCATAACGTACATATTTTTAGCCCCCTGATCCTGAAGAGCCTTAAGTCCCTTTATGATAGTTCCGCCGCTTGAAATCATGTCATCAACTATAAAGCATGTTTCTTTTATCTCTCCTTGTACTTTTGCAGCTTCAACGCTTCCGGTCTCAAGATCTCTATTTTTTTCAATTGTTGCGTAGGGAGCCCCATTTAATAGCTTGGATAGTATTTCTATTCTTCTTATTCCTCCCATATCGGGAGTTACAAGCGTATAAGAGCCTTCCCGCAAATTCATTGCTTTAATTTTGTCAGCAAATACGGATAGCGCGGATAAATTAACTACGGGAACATGGAATAGTTCAGGAATTCTAATTGAATGGGGATCTACCAAAACGGCTTTTGCAAGACCTGCATTTTCTAGCATAGAAATAACAACTTCCAGGGGAACCCCCTCACCGGTTCTAAACATATGGTCTGCCCTCATGTATCCTAGATAAGGGATAATTCCTGTTACAAGCCCTGCTCCATTTCTTTTTAGAACATCAATAAGAAAACAGGTCTCCATAACTGAGGAGTCAACAGGGTTAATGTGGGATTTAAGAACTATAACCTCTTGATCAACAACTTCTTTGAGGATTCTAACACGCATCTCTCCATCGGGAAAAATATGCTTATCCGGATAGATAAGTTCTACGTTTAATTCTTTTGAAAGTTTTTCAGATAACTCAGGATTATTTAGGTCCCCAACTAATATCATTTTCCTCCAAACATTCCGCCTAAGCCGCCCATTTCTTGCATTTTCTGAGCTGCTCTTTTTTGAGCTTTTTCAATTGCATCATTTAAACAATCTCTAAGATCTGAATACTCTTCTCCGTTTATCTTGACTGAATGAATTTTCATATCAGCAGACAATTCGACTTTTGCTCTTCCTTTTTCTTCTGTAATTAGAATTTGTTTTAATGCATTTTGAAGCTGCATTGCTTGTTTTCTAAGTTCGTTTACTTCACCAAGTCCTTTTAATGGATTAAACATAAAATCACCCCTTTCTTATAAATATTATACATTATTTCAAACTATGTCTACAGTGACCTGAATCTCTTCTTTAAGAATTTCCGATGCTCTTTTATTTAATAATGCTGCCATTTTTGGTTCATTTAGCTTGTCTTTATGAAATTTATATTTTGTTACAAACCTAACTTTGCCTTCTTCAATTCCAACTAATTGGCAGCCTCTTAATATTCCGATCACAGAATGGTTGTCTTGCTTAAGGACAGAAATAAATGCTGCCATAAAATTATCTGTTTTTATATTTGAATGGAACATATCTTTGTGTTTATCATTGCTTCCAGAAACAGATCCAATTGGAGATTTAGCCTCTTCATGTTTTGGTACGTCAATTTTTACTTCTGCTTTAATCTCTACCCGTTCTTCCGGCACTAAATTTTTATTTTCCGGTTTATGTTCGGCTTGTCCTTCCTGAATTATTACCTGCTTACTGTTGTTGGTAGAATCTATACTCCATTCAATGGCTACCAACTCCAATGGAATCTGGGGCAAAACTGATAATTTAATGTCTTTATAGCTTTGGTTTACCAAATTAAGTAAAGTTTTGAGATCCAAGACAGAAAGATTAAATTTATTTTCTCCTCCAATAATTAGACTATGAATTGCCTGGGCAAGTTTTTCTGTAACCACCTTGAAATCTGATCCTTGCGAGGCCATTTCATCTATGATTCGTAGGCTTGCTTTTGCGTCTTTTTTTGCAAGAGACTCGATTAGATTTTGAACATTATTGTCTGTGCTTTGGGTTTTGTATGATTTTTCTAATATATCTTTTGTTATTTTGCCTCCATTAGCGGCTAAATTTAGCTCCTCTAAGTTTTTTGCTGCGTCCCTAAAAGCTCCATCTGATAATTCTGCTAAAGCGCTTAAGACTCCATCCTCTACTTCCAGTTTTTCTCCCTTAACAATTCTATCCAGGGATCTAACTATCTCTTCTGTTGTTGGCTTTTGAAAAGTAACATGAAATGCTCTAGAAACAATTGTTGGAGGAACCTTTTCAATCTCTGTAGTACAAAGAATAAAAACAGCATGACTTGGGGGCTCTTCGAGAGTTTTTAGAAGCGCGTTAAACGCATCATTTGTTAGCATGTGAACCTCGTCAATTATGTAAACCTTTTTTCGTAAGGCAATTGGAGCATATTTTATTTTGTCACGAAGATCACGAATCTCATCTATTCCTCTATTTGAGGCTGCATCTATCTCTATTACATCAAGATTTGATCCATTGGTTATGGTTTTACAGACATCACATTCATTGCAGGGCTCAAACCCCTTTTTGTTTTCGCAGTTGATTGCTTTTGCAAGAATTCTTGCAGATGAAGTTTTTCCTAAACCTTTTGGACCTGTAAATAAAAATGCGTGAGGAAGCTCTTTTGCTTTGAGAATTGCCTCAAGCCGAGTTCTAACATCCGGCAAATCTAATTCTGAAATATTTTGGGGTCTGTACTTACGATAATAAACCATAGTTTGGATCTTAGATATTGGATATTAGATCTTAGATAATTGAGCTTAGAAAGTCAACTTAAACTACTTGTGGTGAATACCTAATAAATGCGTGACACCATGTTCAACAAGCTCTGAAACCCAGTCATCAATTAGCTTATTGTATTTTGAAGCTTCTTCTACAACTACAGGATAAGAAATTATAACGTCCCCTAAATATAATTTATCACCGGGCATAGGCATTTTTTCGCCTTCGCCTTGCGGAAAAGATAAAACGTTTGTTGGCTTATCAATATCTCTATATTTTTTATTAAGAGACCTCATCTTGCGGTTACCCACAATAGCAACAGAAACCTCTGTAGGCACAATAACTTTATGCTTAGCCAAAGTATCGGCAACCGACTGCTTTATTCTCTTTCTGTTGACTCTGAATCTACTCTCTATATAGATAGGAACGGTTACATTCATTTGTGGACTATTTTCCTGCGTTAATTCTTGCAAACTTTCTGCTTAATTGCTTGCGGAATTTACGTGCCAAAGATGGCTTGAGATGGAACTCGCGCCTCTTCATTTCCATAGGAATACCTTCATCCATTACTTTTCTTGTAAACTTTCTTATCATTGCGTCTGGTGAATCACCAGCGGTTTTTTTAACATAAACCATAAATAAAAACACCCCCTTAAATTTAATTATCAAACTCAAACTCCAAACAAAAAATAAATTAACTATTTAATTTTCAAATGTTGATCTTAATATTATACTCCAAGATACTTTTAAATTAAAGCGCTCGTGAAGCGGAACCTTAAAAAACTATTTATTCTCCGCGTCCTACCGGCCCCCTGAGGTGAAAATGAAGATGATTTACGTCTTGTGCGCCTCCGCCATTAACCGAAATTCTATATCCTTTACCCATAAGCTCTTTTTTATCTATAAGTTTTTTGATTGCATTGGCAATTGCCATATGGGTCTTATCATCCACATGGAAAAAATCTTCTATATGTTTTTTAGGAATTACGAGTAAATGAACCGGAGACAAAGGATGAATATCTGCAAAAGCAACTACTTCATCATCTTCATAATCAAATTCTTTTGGGATGTCTCCTCTAACAATTTTACAGAATATACAGTCTTCCACATTGATATTATACACTACCAGTCCAAGCATGCAGAAAACATAATATTGTATAATTTTAGTTGTGGATAGTCCTGAAAAGAACGCACCAGATGAAGGTGTCACTCAAATAGCTTCTTATCCGAGCATTCGTATTGTTTCACCAGCTACTAGTATAGATGCATCTTGGAGAAACTATGAGAGCTCTAAGTATTTTGACGAGCTTTATAAAAAAGACCGAGGAAATACAATTTATGTATTTTATTCAGATGGGCTATCAAACGAGGATCAACTTGATGCTTTAAAAAAAGGTGAATTTGATTTGTCCGATCTGGTCTTTCATCAAATGAAAACTAATTATTTTGGAGATAAATTGATTCAACGCCCATACGACAACACAAAAATGGCTGAAATAATTGAGCGTCATGCCATTGAGCCAAATTTCGACTATCCCCAAAGGTCGACTAGAACCGACCAAAATGAAAATGTGCTTTTTGCTTTTAAAATTTTGCAGGGTAAGGTTGTATGTGAAGGAAATAAGATAACAACAATTGATCAACTCAGTGCAATTTGTCGTGATAACAAAATACCAATAAACTACATCACACTAATTGAGGGTTTTGATGGACTCCTCTCTAAAGTAAATATTTTACGATTCACCCAGGAAGGAGTAATCCACAATAATGAAATTCCCTCGATATATGAGAGGGCTGCAAGTTTTATGACAGAATTGGCACTTCATGCCACTGGAGAAAATCCGAGTAAAAGAGCCGAAATAGTTTTACCTTACCCCGTCGGCGGAATATTCGAAGATACTCAATTACCGGATTTGTACTTTCTTCCTTTCATAACATACTCTTTTCTTGAGTACATGGTTAGGCTACCGGAATATATAAAAGAAGGGGGACAAATAGGATTAGATTCTCTAATCCGGGCAGTTAATCAACTTGGAGATTTGAATAAAGCAACCATAACACGCGATCTCCAACATCTAGCTGGTACTACCGAAGAATTACCCTTTGATCAGTTGGTGAAAATGGCTAAAGCTAACAACCCCGAAGCTATTCAAGGAATAAATGAAGTTAATAATTCTATAAATGAAATAGCACCTTTACTAGGAAGAGTGATAAGTCATTACAAAAATAATCCTTTCTTAATTAATAAATTTCTTCCGAAACATGAAGGGTCTGGTTCAGTTATTACTTATCCGCAATGGAGACATGAACTATTAGAGACAGGGGCCCGAGCCCCGCGAAAACCTATGAGTTTTAGATACAAATATGATTTGACAAAGAAATAATTTCCCCAATACTCTATACTGCTAAATTTCTTGCAATTACGGAAAGAAGGGTATCTATTTCAAAAGGTTTTGGCACAAAATCATCAGCCCCTGCTTCATAGACACTTGTTGTTGCGTTGGGATGAGCAGATAGCATAATTATTGGAATATTGCTGGTCTTATCATTTTTTTTGAGCTTTCTGGCAATTACCCTACCGTCTTCACCAGACAAAAGAACGTCTAATAAAATAAGGTCCGGTAAATTCTTTTCTATGCTCCGCAAAAAATCTCCATTTGCAGAGGTTTGGACCTCATAATCATTGTCCTCTAGAATTAATTTCACAACTTCAAGAATTGCTGAATCATCATCTACCACAAGTATTTTTTTCATTATTAATTTGCCGGCAACTTGAAATGAAAAGTTGAGCCTTCCCCTTTTTTACTATCTACCCAAAGTTTACCATGATGCCTCATAACTATCTCCCGCGATAAATACAAACCAATTCCTAACCCTGGAAATGTTTTTCCTTTTATATCTTTAACCCTATAAAATCTTTCAAATATTTTGTCCATTTCATCTTTGCTTATTCCTATTCCATAATCTTTTACATCAACCCTAACACTCCCATCTAAGTCGTTTAGAATTACTTCCACCTTGTCACTGTTTGGTGAATATTTAGCCGCATTATTAATTAAATTTATGAGAACTTGGGATATTCTCTCCCTATCCCCTATAATCTTTTTTCTAACTCCATTTCTAAGAATTATTCTATGCTTTTCTACACTGCGAAGGTCACTAACAACTTCCTTAACTAATTCACCAATATCAAACTCTTCAAGCCTATATTCTATTTTGCCTGATTGAATCTTTGATATATCAAGAAGATCCTCAATAAGCTCTGTAAGTTTGTCTAATTGTTTATCTATTCTATCCAAGAAGCTATAACTCTTGTCATAACCTTTATGGTCTTTTTTAAGTAAATGCACAAATCCCTTGATACTTGTTATTGGTGTTTTTAATTCATGGCTTGCAATACCTATAAAATCATCTTTCCTTCTCTCAAGCTCCTGCCTTTGGGTAATATCATGGGTTACACTTACAGATCCCGTAACATTTCCTAACTCATCCATAATTGGACTACCTTTAACAATTGCCCATTTCTCCTCCCCTGTCTTTTTATTGACAGATTTAATAACTTTTTCAACTTTTCTCTTAGCATAAATTGCTTTTCTTCCCGGTAGTTCTCTTACAGAAATTGGTTGGCCGTCTTCCCCAAACACCTTGAAAATATTTTTCCACTTTATTGGTTTTTTAAGCATTCCACCCACTGTTTCATACCCAGAAGCTTTTGAAATTGATGTATTGGCGTAAACAACTTTGGCGTTTTCGTCAAAAACTGTAATTCCATCATCAACAGTTTCTAGAATAGTTCTTAGCTTTCTTTCTGAGGATCGTAGGTCATTCTCAATCTTTATCCTGTTGGCAATTTCTGCTTTTGCTTCTTTATAAAGCCTTGCATTATCAATTGCTTGGCCGGCCATTCTACCCAGTTCTTCTATAAAAGCGAGGTCACTTTTATCATATAAATCTTTTTCATCTGTTGATACAAGTGTGATTACTCCCATAACTTTCTTCCCAGATATCAAAGGGACAATTAATAGTGATTTTAGTTGAAGTTCTAAAATTAGATCCCTATCCTCTTTGTTCTTTACAGTTTTTTTTACCATCTCATCTGTAATGAGAGGATAAATTTCTGATTTTCCGCTTTTTATTACTCTATAAGTAGCATTTTGTGGATCATTTGGTTCTCTTTTAATTTTCTTTTGTAGTTTTTCTGCCCATTTAACTTTTTTTGGGTCAATGTGGGCTATGGTTAGCTGAACCGGCACACCATTTTCATCAACTATATGTATAGAACTCCAATCCGCAAGATATGGAACAAGTAATCTTGCCAATTTTTTGAGGGCCAAATCATATTTAAGTGTAGAAAACATGATCTTTTGAGCTTTGGCCAAGAATTGTTCTTTTTCTCTTTGTTTTTTCTTCTCTGTATTATCACGATCAAAAACAGTTATTCCAACTACTCTACCGCTTTGGTTAATAAGCGGGGAAATTTTGGCTAAAATATTGACCTCTTCTCCATTTTTTTTGACTCTTACAGTCTCGTAATCCTCTATCCTTATACCTTTTGTTACAAGTCTTTTTATTCTCCCAAGCTCATATTTATTTTTTTTGGGAACAAGAAGTGAAAATGGTTTTCCAACCATTTCATCAGAAGTATATTGGAATAATTCTTCCGCGCTTTTATTCCAAGAAATAATTATGTCATTGAGGTCTCTTGCAATAATTGCACTATCTGCGGATTCAACGAGGTTTTTATAGTGAAGCAACTCTTCAAGATATTTTTCTTTTGATATTGCTTTATTATCCATAAGAACACATTCTGCCTGCAGACTAAAGACTAGTTAAGTATTTTTAAAAAAGGGGGAGGTTAAGGTAATGTAAGAAGGATGTAAGACTATCTGCCAATTTTGAATTCTACAACGTCACCATCTGCCATTATATAGTCGCGGCCTTCCATGCGGGCTTTACCATTTGCACGTGCGTTTTTCCAACCGCCAAGCTCCACAAAGAGAGGATATGAAACAACCTCTGCCTTGATAAAGTTTTTAACAAAATCTGTGTGAATCTCCCCTGCTGCAACCGGCGCACTACTTCCTACATTAATGGTCCAAGCCTTTACTTCTTTTGCGCCAGTAGTAAGGAAGGAAATTAAGCCAAGTTTTTCATATGCTTTTTGAATAAGACGCTCAAGTCCGGACTTTTCTACACCAAGCGCTTCAAGATATTCAGCTTGTTCTTCACCATTTAACTCTGCCAATTCTGCCTCAACTTTGGCACAAATTACTACAAATTTGGATTCCGGAAGACCCAAAAGCTCTGAATATTGCTTAACTACTTGGTTAATTTTCTCCTCAGAATAATCCGACTCTGAAACATTGAGAACTATTATTTCATCTTTGCTGCTAAGTAAATTTAGGTCTTTTATTGCGTCTAATTCTTCATCAATTAGGCTTGCATCCCAAACGCTTTTACCCTCATTAAACGCCTTTTTAAGTTTTTCAACGGCTGCTCCTTTTGTTTTCTCAAGCCTTAGGGTTTTTTCATTTATATTTTGAAGTGTTTGCATGTCAGAAAGAATTAATTCATAGCGAATTGTTTCATAATCTGACTTGGGGTCTACTGCTCCTTCTTTTATAACGTCTTTGTCTTCAAAAACTCTTACAACGTGGGCAATAATTTTTACTTCGCGGATATGGGATAAGAATTTATTACCAAGACCCGCCCCTTCACTGGCTCCTTTAACAAGCCCTGCAATATCAACAAATTCTACAGTGGCAGGCTTAATGGGTGGAAGGTTCGCCATTTGCTCTTCACTTTTTGTTATCTCTGCAAGCTTTTCTAAACGTTCGTCTGGAACCGGAACTATTCCAACATTTGGCTCAATTGTGGCAAAAGGATAATTTGCAGCCAAAGCCTGCTGCTTTTTAAGCAACGCATTAAATAATGTAGATTTCCCAACATTCGGCAACCCAACAATCCCAACTGACAAGTTCATAGAAGCTAATTATAACAAAATTATGCTTGTAGTTTTGCAGATCTAATTAAATCTATAATCTAGGGTCGAGGATTTTTTTGTTTTATTCGCAAAAATCTTAATTCATTATACGATCCTTCCAAATTATAATAGCTATATTCTAGCACCTCTTCAAGCGGCATTGTTGTGACCGGCTCTCCAGCGTCTAATCGATGGATAACCGTTTTTCTATCGTTAGGATGAATAATTCCAGAATGAATATATAAACCATGCTCACCCAAACCAAAATGGCGATAAATCGCAAATGCTTGAGCTTCTTGCGGAGCTTCTTTCACCGGTACAGTTGATGTTTTTACAATCTCAAAATATTTTCGAAGAGGTCTACTCCTAGCAGAAGCATTTACATAATTCTCATCAATCATATTTCTAAGCCCAAGGAGATAAAATGTTAAACTATGGCAATTTAATTCTGGATCTACAATCTGACTTGCTGAGCTTAGTCTTTCTTCAAAATCAGGATGGTACATTTCTAATGACATTTTGCGATTATATCAAACCCTTAGCGAGAGTTTATTTAAACATTGAGGAGTGGTCGAGGATTATTCCACGAGCTAGTGTGTCTGCAAATTTTCCTGCTTGGTCAAAACCTTTTTTAAGAAGGTTACTCTTGTCTGTTGCATTTCCGGCTGCTACCGCATCAACTATTGCAAGCGTTCCGTTAACATGGTCGTTCATAAGTGATGTAATCGTTGAAGCTTTTAGGTTTTTGCTCGCAAGAGTTGTACCAAGATCTTTTGATATTTTTTGGAGGTTGGTCTTTGCACTATTCATTTTTGTTGTGTCATTGTCCTTTTTTGCTAAGGTGTAGTTCTTGTATTCAGTCATGTGCTGAGTCCAGAGCTTAACAAATTTGTTCTTCTTATCACTTCCATATACACTTTGAACAAGAGCTGCAATTTTCATTTCATTGGCATCCATTAATTGCTCTAACCTTGTTGTATCATTGCCCTCATAAAGCGCAGTTAAAGTGACTCCACCCAATACCGTATGTTCGTGAAGTAACGCATTAAGATTAACCCTAAGATTTGTTGCTTTAGAATTGAATGCGGCATCTATTCCCGGATTTGTTGCGGCTTGAGTACTGGGTGTAATAGCCAATACCCCTATTACAAGTGCAGCAAAAGAAACTAAAACTAAAATTCTATTTTTCATAAATATTAATATAGCCTTGCCGTGTAAAAGGACAACTGCAAAAACTGTAAGATAAACATAAGAAACATTAAGAATTAGTCGAGGATTATTTTAGATTTGCTAGACTATTAATTAACCTTTACAAATTGTGTTTGAGACCACTCACCAGGCATGCAGTTATTCATTCCGGATACTTTGAAGTACCAAGTTGTCGGAAATAAATAATTAATTGTATAAGGAATAACTCCGCCTGAGAAACCATAATTAAATGTTGTTGCAAATTGGTTAGCATCGGGCGTAAATCCGTAAGAAATTGTATAGGCCGTATTTTGTCCGCTAACCGGTGCAAAATACAAAGTTGCATTGCTAACACCCGGCTTTATTTGGAAAAGGTTAGGTGAACTCTGTGGAGCTGCCGCCGTACAAGATGTTGGCTGGTTAGGTGCTGAAGAAGCGGATCCATTAGAGTTAGTAGTTGGTGTTGGCGAACTATCGCTAATATAAAGACGGCCCCCATACGCTCCCGCAAGCAAGATTAGCCCATTACTACTCATACTAAGAGGTACCCATTCTTCATCTGCGGAACCAGCAGGCTGAGTTTCCGACCACGTGTCTCCTCCGTTGGTCGAAATATACAAACGACCAAAACCCTCTCCTACCAATATTGTCTGTCCATCGCTACTTATACTTGACGCCGCCCAACTCTTATCTGTATTTCCAACAGGTTGAGTTTCTGACCATGTGTCTCCTCCGTTGGTCGAAATATACAAACGTGTATCATCTCCTGCTAGGATTACTTGCCCATTACTACTCACACTTACTGTCTGCCAATTCTCATCTGCATTTCCAGCAGGTTGGGCCTCTGCCCAGGCGCCTCCACCATTGGTTGTAATATACAAGCGTCCACCACTTACTCCCGCAACAATAACTTGTCCATTCCCGCTCATGTCAGCAGGAAGCCAATCTTTGTTTGTATTTCCTGCGGGACGTGTCTCAGACCATGTATCTCCGCCATTGGTTGTTAGATACAATCGCCCGCTACTTACTCCGGCCAATATTGTCTGCCCATCACTACTCATTCCACTTGGGTACCAAAAATTCTTATCTACGTCACCAGCAGGCTGAGTTTCCGACCATGTGTCTCCTCCGTTTTTGGAAATATAAAGACGTGCATCATCAGCAACCAAAATGACTTGTCCGTTGCTACTCATTCTAGCCATTTCCCAGTCTTGATCTGTATCGCCGGCAGGTTGGGTCTCAGTCCATGTATCCCCTGCATTTTTAGAAATATACAAGCGATCAGAGTTTCCGGCAATAACAGTCTGCCCATCAGAACTCATGGCGCTCCCTTCCCAATTGAAATCATCATTGCCAGCTGGCTGAGTTTCTTGCCAAGTAACAGCTGCATATGAATGCAAACTGAGGGAGAAAAATAAAATAATAGCTAAAAATGAGGATAGTAATACCTTTTTCACTACATATTAGTAAGCCATATTCCGAGGGATAAATCAAGAGTTTTGACCTTAAAAAACAATACAACTAATTAACTCTTACAAATTGTGTTTGAGACCACTCACCGGGCATACAGCTACCAACAAACGAATAGGAAACAGGATTTTTGAGGAGCAGGCTTTGGTTTTGTGACGTTTTTAGACTGTTGAGTCAAAATTTTTGTAGGAGCAATTGGCGTTGGCTTAGCAATTGGTAATTTTGAAGTATTTGCTCCTAAAACCGTTGTTTGTTTTGGAATTACACTCAAAATTTGAGAAATAATATTTTTGTAATATACTCCCCCATTTGTTTTGACTTGCATCGTGTTGCTCCAAGTGCCTATTCCACAATTGTTCTGGGCAAAAACCTTAAAGTAAACGTTAGAATTAGCTGGTAAATCGTTTATTGCATATGTTAAAACTCCGGTTGATGAACCTTGGTTTGTAAATACATTAAATTGATTGGCGTTGGAATTAAATCCATAGGATATTAAATAGTTCTGGGAGTTTCCAACAGGAGAGAAGAAAAGTGTTGCTGCATTTTTAGTGGTATTTATCTGGAATAAATTAGGTGCGCCATTTGGTGTGGTTGAGCAGGTTGGCGTATTGTTTGAGTTGTTGCTCGAGCTTGAACCTCCTCCACCAGAAGTAGGAGTTGGAGTTGGCAAAAGATCTAAACCCAAATATAATCTATTGTCATAAGCTCCCGCGAGTAAGACCTGAGTATCAGATGACATACTGCCCAATCTCCAAGTTTTAGCTACATCACCACCGGGCTCCATCAAGTCCCAACTAGAGCCCTGATTTGTTGAGAGGTACAAGTTATTTACTCCTCCAACAAAAAGGGTCTGTCCGTCTGAGGATACAGCACTAATATACCAGATATTATCAACGTCTCCTGCAGGCTGCTCCTCTGTCCAATGATCACCTTCGTCTATTGAGAGATAAATTCTACTGTTTGAATCCACCAAGATCACATTACCATCATGTGAGGTACTTAAGCCAAACCACTGTTCATCTGTATCCCCCGCCGGCTGGATCTCCGTCCAAGAGTCCCCTGTATTTTTTGATATGTAAACTCTGGAATTAGCGACCACCATAACCTGACCATCTGATGACATGCTCGAACTAACCCAGCTTGAGTCAACATTTCCTACGGGCTGAACTTCAGTCCAATTATTTCCTCTGTCTATAGATTTATACAATCTGCCACCGTTTATTCCAGCAAGCATAATTTGACCATCTGATGACATACTTGATAGACTCCAATTGAAATTACCAAGATCTATTTGTGTCCAATCATTTCCATAATTAGTAGACAAATATAGGCCTCCACCGTAAACACCTGCCAAAATTATTTGGCCATCTGATGACATACTTGTGGTATACCAAATTCGCTCACCTAGTCCACTTGGATCAATAGATGTCCAATTACTACCCCTGTCTGATGATAAATACAAACCGCCATACTGCTCACCTACTATAATTCTTTGTCCATCCGAAGACATTGCAGATGGGGTCCACCCATAATCCGCATTTCCCCCGGGTTGTATCTCAGACCAGCTTACTGCAGCAAATACTTTTATTGGAGTCGCAAAATAAAAAAACACTAAGAGCATTAGTAGCAGAATAAAAGAAGGTAATTTTTTGGGCATAACTAAATTTAGAATGTTCAGGATCAAATTGCAACATTTAGCAGCCTACTTTGAGGGTTTGGCCTACATTCAATTTGTTTGATGATAAATTGTTTTCTTGCATAATTGATTTATACTTTGCTCCGTTTCCTAATTTCAAGCTTGCTATTCCCCAAAGCGAATCACCCGCTTGCACAGTATAGTTTTCACATCTTGTTTTGGCCCCTAAAACCTTGCTAGTTTTTGCTCCAAGAACTGTTGTTTGTTTTGGTAACAAACTTAAAATCTGCGAGATAATATTCTTGTAATACACTCCTCCATTTGTTTTTGCCTGCATAGTATTGCTCCATGCGCCTTGACTACAGTTGTTTTGAGCAAAAACTTTAAAGTAAATTGTAGCATTAGATGGAAGGCTTCCAACTGTAAAACTTAAAACTCCTGTTGATGAGCCTTGGTTTGTCATAACATTAAACTGGTTGGCAGACGAATCGAAACCATACGAAATCTGATAATTTTGTGTGTTTCCAACCGGTGAGAAATATATAGTAGCCGAATCCTTTTTAGTATTTATCTGGAAAAGATTTGGTGATCCATTTGGTGTGGTTGAGCAGGTTGGAGTTATTCCTTGGTTCGGCGGCAAAGACACAGAACTGTTTGAATTAGAACCGGGAGAAGAAGTTGGAGTAGGATTTACCACATCCACAACACATCCCGTAGACTGAATTCCATTAGAAGTTGCAAATACATAATATTCACCGGTAGACGAATATGTAACAGTAGCTATTGAATTACCCGACCCGCTTGTATTCACCGAATCGCTACCACCTGCTAACCATGTGTAAGTTCCATCCCCTCCGCTTGCTGTAATTGTTGCATCCACAGACCCACCCGACAAAACAACGCTAGATGAAGATGGAGAGCAGGTAGGCTGAGATGGCGTAGGAGTCGGCGTTAAAGTTGGTGTAGGTGTTGGTGATGGAGTTGGGTTAGTAAATTTTTGCACATTATTTTTTGTAACATCACTAACAAATAAATTATTTGCGGAATCAAAAGCAATACCCTGCGGATTTTGAAATTGTCCGTCGCCTGACCCGCCAGATCCAATTTGCGCGATAAAACCTCCATCGCTATCAAATTCCTCAACTCGCTGATTTCCTGAATCGGTCACATATATATGCCCAAAAGAATCCATTGCAATATAATTTGGAGAGTTAAATTGTCCGTCCCCAGATCCTGAACCTCCCCATTTTTTAATAAATGTTCCATCATAGGCAAACTTCTGAATTCTGTTGTTTCCATTATCAACTACGTAAACATTGTCTGCCCCATCCAAAGCTAGTGCCGTAGGACCATTAATAAATTGCCCGTCACCCGATCCGTAAGATCCCCATTCCCTCACCTCACTAAAATCTGTCGCTGAAAATTCATACACCTTCTGTTCTTCAACGTCTGCTGCATAAATATTTCCATGTGAGTCAAATGCTATACCGCCATATGCATTGAAATTTGATGCAACACCCTCAAGGTTTGAACCGTCTTGATCAAAACGGAAAATTTCTCCAAAATACCCGCCGGCTGATAAAAACATATAAGCGGAGACGTAAATCTTCCCATCAGAACCCAGCTTTACATCCACCGGAAGAACCTGACTAAAACTATCACCCCACATCTCGAGCAGCTTCCATTGCTGATGGTACAATCCGATTGAATTAAACTCTTCAATTCGTTGATTATGTTCATCTGCCACATAAATATTACCCGAACTGTCTATGGTCATACCCAAAGGAATATTTAAAAATCCCACAGCACTTCCTGATGAGGCAAATTTACTATCATATTGATAAGCTGCAAATACAGGAACGCTGCTTCTCACTATGAAAACAGTTACAAGACAAAAAACTAAAAATAGCGATAATATTTTTCTCATCAATTCAAAAAAGATTTATTAAAGACAAACAAAAAGAATGCAAGATTTTTTGGTTTGGATACCCAATACTTTTGATTTGGGTTTTACCACCGGTATTTTCTTTATGATTGGTTTTGCAACGTGGGTTTTAATAATCTTTTTTGTTGAAGTAACTTTTGAAACTGGAGTTGAGGATGTTTTTGCTCCAAGAACTGTTGTCTTTTGCGGAATAATACTTAAGATTTGGGAAACAAAGTTTTTATAATATATTTCTCCATTTGTTTTGACTTGCATTGTGTTGCTCCATGCGCCTATTCCACAATTGTTTTGTGCAAAGACTTTAAAGTAAACATTAGAATTAGTTGGCAAATTGTTTATTGTATATGTTAAAACTCCGGTTGATGAACCTTGATTTGTAAGCGCGTTAAATTGGCTAGCATCAGAATTAAACCCATATGAAATTTGATAGTTCTGTGCACTTCCCACAGGAGAAAAATATGTAGTTGCCGAATTTTTAGTGGTATTTATTTGAAACAAATTTGGTGATCCACTTGGAGTTGTTGAACACGTCTGTGTTGTCCCTTTGTTTGGTGGTAAGGATTCCGGCCCTTTGGAATTTGAACTTGGAACAGATGTAGGAGTTGGTGTTGGGGTGGGATTTGGCGATTGCCAATATAAAACTGGGTAGCTTGATCCGTTATTAACGGTGCTCCAAGTATTTACAAAATCCCAAGACGTCAAAGGCGGATTGGTTATAGTGTAGAAATAAGAAATATTGTTGGTTATGCGGTTGCAGCCGGTGTTTCCACTTGTATAACAAGACATAAAACCACCCGACACATCATTCCAATATCCATTACTAACTGTTCCGGAACTCATAAGACCAACCATTCCGGCAACAAATGAAACACTCACATATGTCATAGTGGTAAAAGAATTTGATGTTGAAGCACTAGAAACAAATCTGCCGGCTATTCCGCCAACATTCTGCCCATGCGTGATACTACCGGTTGAATAACTATTTGTAATGCTTCCGCCACTCATGGTTCCTGCAATTCCACCGGTATTATTTTGGTTCAAAGTAGAATTCACAATGTTGCCGGAATAATAACTATTACTAACAACGGCAGATGTACCCTGACCAAGCAATCCCCCCATGACAGGGGCAATAAAATTTGCAGCACTTCCATCCATACTTGCCTTACTATATGAGTTTGTAATACTTCCGCCCGATACAACCGCCGCAAAACTTCCCATTTTTGAAGTATCACCTTGCTGGGTAAGACTTCCGCTCTCATAACCAATATTTGTAATTAGCCCTCCTGTTCCCAAAGTTTGAAATATTGCTACTCCGTTTTCATTACTGTTAATTGTGAGATTAGTAATTTTATGGCCTCCACCATCTAGCGTACCGGTGAAAAAATTACTGGTTGTATCTCCTATTGGAGCAAAGCTAAACCCATTACAATCCACATCGTTCATCATAAGGTAATTGGCGGTAAGGTTGTTGGAAATTTCATGAAGCTGTGAACAAGTCGTAATTTGGTATGGGTCGCCGCTTGTTCCATTGCCGCTCCCTGAAAATGCAAAGGCTTTTGAAGGTAAAACAAAAATTAAAATTAGGATAATTCCAACAAAGAAAAAACGCAAAAAGCGCATATAAATTTATATTACTTAGATTGAACTAATAACACAAGAAAGAACTAATGTTTATAATAGCGAACTTTCTAAATAGAGTGATTATTTCTTATGCTTGAAGTATTCTATTTGCTGTAATCGTTTTTTGGCTTCACCTTCCGTTTTGTAAGTACCCATGTTGCGCCCTTTTTCTGACATAACTCGGTACCCTTCTTTTACTTTTCTGATCATAAATTTAATTTACCGTTTATAAGTAAATTGTACTTGAAGAAAATGTAAGACTTCAAAAAGAAATTAATTCTTTTTACCGGTCTGCTTGTTTCCTTCTGTCATTGTTATGAGTTTTCCAAACTCTGCCAAAAATTTCTTGGCATGTTCCCTACTCATTCCAATTCTTGAAACAATTCTAACTTGATTTGTCTGCCCTAGTCTTTGAAAAACATCCAAAACTACTCCGTCTTCATTTGTAGTCATACTAATGTTATCCGTGTAGTAAATTGGCGTGGTGTCAAGATTTATATTTACTTGAATTTCTTGTGGATTATTGTTCTTATCATTCATCTAAAATCACCTCCCTAGATTCGTCTTCCTATAATACCACTATTACAATTCAAATTTAAATGCATTTGCATGAGGATTACCAATATTTACTTGCATATTGGGTTTATAATATAAGTATGGGAAGAGTCACTCTGTTTATAATAGTAATCATATTATTAATTGGAGGAGGAATTTATTTTCTAAGACAATCTCCTAAACCTATTACTCCTGCTATTTCCCCCACCCCAACTATTACAGCTACCAATACGCCTGCAGAAAACTCTTTCTGTAATCCATCTGATCTTGTGGGAAATATTGTTTTTAATGGCGCTGCCGGAAGCATATATGGCAACCTAACGCTTAAGAATGTTTCTAACAAAACGTGCACAATTGATGGGAGCAATTTTGTTACAGCAAGTTTTTCCGCGCAAAATATTAGTGTAGTCCAACAAGGCCAAGCCGGTCCGGACACTATTGCCCTTACTCCAAATCAAACTGCTTACTCTCAGATTAGATATCAAAATGGGCCACAATGTAGCAGTCCTATAAAAACAACTCCTGTTATTTTTTCTTATCAAATTTCTTCACTTGGAACAGTTGACTTCCTAGGTCAGAATGGCAGTAAATCGCAAAACATTACAACCTGTACAAAGCTCAGCGAATCAACAACCGTATGGGTTTGGAATGTTTCCAAAAGCCCAATAACTCCTCAATAATAGCTTTACAAGAAACAATCTTACCGCTACAATTACTAGATGTATAAAGCAATTTTTGCAAATAAACCTTTTCTTTTTATCCTCATAACCGCGTTTCTATCAATACTAGGAATTGGCCTAATAATCCCGGTTTTACCGTTTATTGTGGGACAGTACGTACCATCCGGTAACCAAGATACTATTGCTTGGTATGTTGGGCTGCTTACTTCCCTATATGCTTTTTGTCAGTTCTTTGCAGCACCAGTTCTTGGAGCATTAAGCGATAGATTTGGAAGACGCCCTATTTTGTTACTTTGTCTTGCAGGTTCTGCAATTGGTTATATTATATTTGGAATTGGCGGAAGTCTTGGTATTCTCTTCTTAGCAAGAATTGTTGATGGTATTACGGGTGGAGATATAAGTACTGCTTTTGCATATGTGGCAGATGTTACCAAACCTCAGGATAGGGGGAAATATTTTGGGATAATTGGCGCAACTGTTGGCTTTGGTTTTATTCTTGGACCTTCAATTGGTGGAATAGTAGCCCACATTTCACTCTCTGCTCCGCTCTTTTTGGCTGCCGGTCTTACCCTGCTAAACATGGCCTATGGTTATTTTGTGTTGCCGGAAAGTCTTGCTAAAAACAACAGGACTACTGATTTTTCACTGCACCATCTTAACCCATTTACGCACTTAAACTACATATTTAAAAATAATCTTTTAAAACAACTTATGATAGTTGGCGCGTTTTACTTTTTTGCCTTCTCCCAAATGGGAGGAATTCTGTCTGTATTCTACAAAGATACATTCAATTGGAGTCCCGGAAACATAGGCTTTCTATTCCTTATCCTAGGAAGCGGAGATATGTTTACACAAGGTTATTTATCCGGTAAGTTACTTCCTAGATTTGGAGCAATAAAATTAGCTCTTGCTGGATTTTTTGTAACAGCTTTTGCATTTGCAATAAATTCTGTTTTACCTGTGTTTCCTATCGCGTTCTTTGTATACATTTATATTGTGATTTATGCGCTTGGAAGCGGACTTTTTGAACCGGCTTTTGGAGGTTTGGTATCAGGTGCTGCGAGCCCTCAGGAACAAGGACGCGTACAAGGAGCAAGCCAATCTGTGCAGTCTATAGCAAGAATTCTGGGACCAATAACAGGTGCATTCTTATATGGATATGGCCACAGCCTACCTTGGATAAGCTGCGTTATTTTATCTATTGTGGGAGCAATAATCTTGATGCAAAAACAAAAAGAAATTACAAAACACCTTCACAAAATGGAATGGCATGAACACGCTTAACTTGTAGAGGTTTAGTTTTGTATGGAAGCAGAATCTATGAAGTTAAGAGTTAAGTCCGCAAACTTATCAATAATATGATCGTACAGTTTGTATAACTTGATGGACAGGATTTTCATATAAAAGTATATTACACCCCTAGTCTTAAAATTTGCTTAAGGTTTTTGTATGAGAAAGGTAAAGGCTTTTATTAACAAGAAGCAGCAGGAATATTGATGATAACGGTTGTAAATCCTAATGCTTTTAATAAGGCAGTCAATTGATTTCTTCCGTTTTTTGCAGCCTCATCAAGAATATTTTCTTGACAAGCAGCAGCTTGGATAGAAGTTTGTGCAGCTTCGCGGGCTTTTGATTCCAAGTCCTTATCGCCCTTGGTCAATATTCCCGTTGATCTGTCATAAACTCTGGTTTGCCCTTCATCCAATGTTGTGAATAGCACCTCAGGAGCCGGTAAGTCTAGCGTTATTGACTCACCATTTATATGGACTGAGCTGCCGGTAAGTTTTGATAGATCAAAACCGGCAATAACTTGCCCGTGAGCTATAAGAAGAAGCTTATCTCCAAAAAGTAACTGCGAAAACACATTTCCACTGTTTCCAGCATCAATAATTTTTTCTATTGTAAAAGACACAGTCTCATAACGATTAAGCGCCTGGAGCTGCTTAACAACTGCTGTTCTATTGGTATTAATAAAATACTTATTTCCACCAAAAACTCTAAAGAACAGGAGAACAATCGCAATTATTCCTACTGCTGCTAAAGCCAAAATTGTTATTCTTAAATACCTATCTATAGCTAACTTCTTGGTTAAACTTGAAAACATAGACTTATTATATCAGATGCTTTAATTTGGGGATTCTCCGTAGATAGTAACAGTGGTCCCTGGGTTTTCAGCAGTTGCATAGGTAGTATTCCCCTGAGTTGCAGGATCTGCCCAGTTATAAATCTTCTCCGCATCCTCCGGCCTCATATTTACACAACCATGGCTCATGGGGTATCCAAAATTATTGTGCCAGTATGCTCCATGAATACTAAATCCGTCTCCTTTTGGAACCTTGTCGTTGTAGAAAAACATGGTGTACGGAACATTTGGAAGATCATAATAATCTGCTCCGCTTCCACCACTCATCCTGGTATAGAGTAACTTTATCCAAATCTTGAAATCTCCTGTGGGAGTTGGGTGCCACTTGCCGGTTGCTACCGGGAACTCATAAACCAAATCTCCGCCTTGGTAGGCATAAAGTTTTTGATTTGTAAGGTCAACATATATATGTTTTTTCTCGCTTGTTTCTCCCAAAACCTGGGTCTTCTGAGGAATACTTGCTATATACTGTGGCTCGTCTACTTTTTGGCCATTAAAAATGGCTTCTTGATTTGGTTCATAGTTACCGGATAAGTCCTTTATACAGCTTATTGAGTTGGCGCAAAATGGCTTATTAAAAGGTGTTAGATTAAGAAAATAGCCCAAGCCAAAAAACAAAACAACACATGTTAAAACAAGCAAAAAGCCGTTCTTTCTAACTATAAAAAATCCCCTCTTTTTTGCCTTCTTTTTCTTGGCCATATATCAATATTAGGAGATTGGGAAGCAAATGTAAATATGTGCTATTTTGAGGCTAAAAGACATGACTTTTGTGCCCAAAACTACTTGACTTTTGTCCTATAGTATGCTATAATTCAGACTATGTATAGATCCTGAAAGCGGATCTTTTTTTATGTTTAATATTTTCTTTACATATATCATTGCTCTATTCGTTTTGATGAAGGGTAACCACCCCGTGGTAGACCCTGGCCATATTTTGGCGCAAAGAGAATTTTCACTAACCGATAGGTACAACAACAAATTTGTTAATGATGTTTTTAAAGATAATATTCTTTTAACCATTAACTATCTAACCGGTGTGGAAAAGCCGACTACCAAGGTTAACTGGACCAACGTTAATAAACCATTTACATACAAAATGGTCTTAAAACCTGGAGAGACCTTTGCCTTCCACGATGATGTATTGCCACAATATGAAGGAAAGGTTACAAAAACTTCTAACGCACATTTTAACGCCCAAGAAGGTTTTAAATCTGATGGATATTTGTTTGGAGACGGAGTTTGTCATCTTGCCTCACTCCTCTATTGGACTGCAAAGGATGCAGGACTTAATACCCTTGCACCAACAAGACATGATTTTGCAAAAATTCCAGATGTTCCGGAACAATTTGGTGTGTCAATTTATGATACTCCCGGTAAAAATAATGGCGACGAACAACAAAACTTGTATATTACAAATAACAAGCCGGCAACTGTGGCTTTTGAGTTTAACTATGATGGTCATGACCTTAAAATTAAGGCTGTCGAAGAAAAAGAAGACAAGCTTACCTACTTGCCAAACGAATAACTGCCTGGCTTGGAACCTCGAACCAATATGATGGCCCACGCGTTCCATCTGTAAGGTTACTAAACACATGAAGTAAAGTATTTGAATCCCATCCAGTAACTTCTCCCAAATTATTTCCTGTTTGCTTTGCATCAAATGCAGGAACTACATCAATAAAGTTATTACCATTCGCAAAAGCTTGCCCGTCTGCATTAAATACCCAATAAGCTATAGCTGCCCCTCCTGTTTTTCTTACAAAAACATATTTATTATTTGGTGACCATGAATTAAGCGGCAAATCTATAGATTGGTCTTTTGGAAGAGAAATGGTTAATATTTGGGATTTATTTACACACTGCACTTCACAAGTATAAAGGGAGTAAGAATTAACACTTTCTTCCAACGTTTTATCCATAACAAGTTCCATTTTTCCATCAGGCGAATGGACGTTGGAGGTTTCTACTTTGGGTAAAGTTTTTGATTCTGCTGTTTGAACTACTGCAATATTATTTGCACTTCCGCTTTTAAGAGAATTAGACATTTCCTTTGTTTTCTGTGTATTTTTAATGTAGGAGAAAGAAAAAACAGAGGAAAAACCAATACCAACTAAAACAAATATTATTAGAAAAACTCTTCTATAGGAAATGCCCATATATTTATGTTAAAGATTACTTAGCAACAAATCAAGAATCTTAAAATCCAAATGCCTTGCTGATAAGAATTACGCCTAGGATTAGGAAAAGAATAAACATAATTGTTGCGTTATTATTAACCAACCACTCTTTTAAGGACGTTAATGGTTTTTTAAGACTTTTGCCAAAGATTAGAAAACCTAACGTTGGAATTGTAATAGTACATGAGGCTAGTACTAAATAAACAATTAACACACTTAATCCCTTGTTACCCGCATCAGATATAGCTGCCCCAACCGTAATTCCCATGGGCGTATTTTTTACATTCAGCGTTGCGAGCAAAAACCCAAATACCAAGGCTTTACCTGGAGAAAACTTCTCTACCGCATTCATCCATTTTGGTACTCTTGGAGCCTGCCCTTTTTTCTGCCTGTTCTTGAACTGCATAAAGGCCAAGAATAATAAAAGCAATCCCAAAACTACATCTATAACTGTTTTTACCGAATATCCGGTAGCATGTCTTACCTCTTGGTCTGATAGCCCTATTACATAAAGGGCCAACCACACCAAAGCAGCAAGACCAATTATCCAACCAACAGTAAACGCGACACTATTTATCTTTGCCTTTTTGGAAAGGAGCATTAAAATAAGTGCTGCAACAGGCATAGGAGAAAGTGCAACAGCCGTTGCGTAAGGAAGGATATCTGCAATATGTTTTTCCATTAGGATATAGGCGTAAACCAATCGGAGTTTGAAGTATCAAGTCGCCTTATCTGGCTACCTGTAAAATCCAGGTCCGAAAGCTTAACGCCATAAACTTTAAAATTATCATAGCCACGATAGTAATAAATTTTTTGGGTTAAATCGGAAATGGTTGACCAAGAGGTGTAGTCATAGACTGTCTGCCCTTCCCTTGTTTCTCTTGCAAAACCGCGAGGCAAATCAAAATTGTTTAGTATATGGAATGCATTCTTTGTTGCCTCTTCCACATTCTCTGCCTTTACAATAGATTGAGTAAGAGCAACTGCCCTAACAAATCTTGATGGAGGTGTTGCGTCTCCAGGAAGCCCTAACATTCCAGATCCCTGACCTATTGGCATAATATCATCACCATCAAGCTTAAGATCCGGCACATTGTTTGCAGAAAGGTTTACATAATTTCTTAGATTTATCAGGTGCCAATCAAAGTATGGAGAGTTTGTTACAACTCCAACGGGATTATCATGAATATTAAGTTTCCCATCAATGTATTCAAACAATGCGCTTTTGCCATTTGCATCATTCACTACAAAATGAAGTGGGGCTACCGATTTAATTTGAGGAACAAACATAGGCCAAACAAATACTCTTGATATTGCTTGCTTTGCCTCTTCAACATTCTCACACTCTGAAAGTAAATATCCGGCGACATCTAATGGTGAGATAGAATTACCCTCTTCTCCTATTGGCACATCCTGATATTTAGCAAACCCCGGTAAATAAAGGTCCCCAACATAAAGTCCCTTTTCATTCATTCCATCTGACACCATTGGCATACCCAATGCATCCATACCTACAAACCCATATTTTGAAGACCAAGAAAATCCAGGCTTATTATTTGCACCCATTCCTTGAAATTTAAATTCCCTTGGAAAAATAGAGATCTTACTTTGAAGGTCTATACCAAATTCCATGGTACGCCCTACTACAACCGATTTGTCTTTTGCTTTAACTAAAAAACATGTACACATATTTATTTAACCTCAACCGTAACTTGAGGCACATGGATATGTAATTTTCTTAATACTTTATTTATATGGGACTGAACTTTATCTAATTTTACAAATGCATAAAGAACAAAGGATATAATTGCAATTACCATGTAGATTACCCCAATTTGTTTTACTTGACTGAGTAAATAACCAACCGCATCTATTACTAACCTATTTTGTGCCAAGGTAATTGGGTCTGAGGAGTTTGGCAATGCAAAAGCAAATAACGTACCACGGGCAAGAAAAAGAAGAATAATTAACCCACCGCTTATACCAAACCCTATCCACAATGTTTTAAGTAAATCCTTGATTCTGTGGATGTTATTTCCAATAGCAAATATCAGCGCTAAAATCATAACTATCCATGAGATTGTTACTATCTTGTGGCTATATTTAAGTGCTGTCCTAAGCTTAATTATTATTCCCAAAATACTATTGGGATGTTTTTCAAGATTTACAATTGTTAGATGAGCAGGAATAGAATCAATTAGAAATCCCGCGTTTACTAATAGAATTTTTGGTAAGCCAAAACCGGACAAAGTTTCCCTCGCTTGGTTTTTATATTTAGCGGTTGCAATCACCACATTGTTATCAATTATGGAAGTTGGGGCTTGTGCAAATTTAACCGAAAGGTTAAGTGCCGGCTTAGCAACTTTTTCTACAGTTTGTGGTGTTACAACAAAATCAAGCAGCTTATTAGCAAGACCGGAAAGTATAATGCTGTTGTTAATTGTCTTGGGGTACCTACTCTCAATTTCCAGCCTTACAATATCACTTACATTGTTGTAGACATTGGCATTTTCTAGAAAACCAAGCATACTTGGGACATCTTTGAAATTTTTATTAACAACAGAGAAAAATCCAATACAAAGAGATGCAATAGATACAAGAAATATAATAACTATATTTAGAATTCCAAATTTATTCATGAAAATTAAGCCTACATTAAATGTAAGGATTATAAAAAATTTATGCAAGGACCTAAAAATACCTACTTGCAAAGTTTTTTAAAACTTTCTACATTTAATATATGGCAAAGAAAAACCCTGAAGGAAATCCACTGTTGGTAGTATTGGCCGTAACAAGCCTTGTTGCATCCGGAGTAATACTTGCTATGTACTTTAGAATGGCTATGTCAATTAAACATATTCAGTCACAATACCAAGCTTCACAGATGGCACAAACAAATATTACAAACGCTACTTATAAATGTGATGATGCAAAAACCATTAACTCTGTTTTCTTTGACGACAAAGCAGAAGTAACTTTAAGTGATGGAAGAACACTCCTTCTTATACAGGGGATTTCTGCAGATGGGGTAAGATATACAAACAGTGATGAATCAATAACTTTTTGGACCAAAGGAAACACAGCATTTGTAGAAGAAGGTCCAACTAATGCTACAACTTACCAGAACTGCGTAGAGACAAAAAATACCTAATTCCCTCTTTCAAAAACAAACGCCCGAGTTTTTACCCCGAGCGCTTGAGATATTATTTAACTTTAACTAGGTTCCAGGTGTTGGTGTTGGACTTAAAAAGTTCCCACCGTGTCTGTCAAACCTTCTAATCTTCCCCGGCATTCTCATTCCAAATCCCGGCAAAACGTATTTTGGATCTATACCCTGCCCGCTTGCCCATGACTTTATTTCATTTTGTTCGTCTGTAAACTTTTGTTTACGTTGGTCTTGGGTTAGGTTTCTAAAGTTGGCCGGATTATATTTTGTCTGTAATACTCCAAGCTCAGTTATTATTGCCTGCTTTTGAGCATCGGTTATCTTGCCTGCTTTAACTAATGCAGTGAGTCTATTGTCTTCTCTTTTCTGCATGTTATCTGCAATTTTTTGTTTATTTTTTTCTTTATAATCCCCTACAGCAGCTTTCACTTGTGTCTGATCTAGACCAAATTTTTGAGAGATGAACTGCATTAATCCAGAGAATATTCCTCCACTTTGCGATGCAGAAGTACTACTATCTGCAGCATAAGCATGGCTAGTGTTTGAGAGAACCGACATTAGAAGTATTGGAATTACCAGGACCGGCATTATGCTTCTTTTGGATAAATTCATACTGCACCTCCTTTCTTCCATATGTTGCAATATGATAGTAGGTTAAACTGAAAAAACGCTTAAGAGAACTAGTAAGAGATTTTTGGCCGCGGCGGCTTTGAAACAACTGGGGAGTTCATAATAAATACAAGATCCGGTAATTTAGGTCGAACCGAAGACTCGGCATAAGCAAGGTAGACCGATGGAATAATGGTTGAAATGGGTCTAATGATAGGAAATCCCGATTTTGAATCGGTAGGATTTAACCAAATTTTATCGTAATTCTCTTTCATAACAAGGCTGGCACCCACTATAGTTCTTGTCTGTTGATCAATCTGTGGCAAAAGTCCGCTATACTCCTCCGGCAATCTTGGTATTGCATCCTCTAACGAGTGCGGCACTGGATCCGGAGATACAATGGCGTCAAGCGGCGGAAGACTGACAACGTGTTGGCCTTCCGGAGCCCTTAGTGTAAAATCTATCATTTGGTCAAAAGCAGATTCCGCTTGTCTCTGCTGAAGACTGGCGCTTATTGCGGGAAATGCCAATGCAATATTTGACCCCTCTATATGAACAAATTCCGGATCGGCAACATCTACTCCCGCATATATTGCATAGTTCAATCTCTTATAAGCTTCTACTGACTCTCTTGTAACATGCAACCAAAAATTATTGGTGGTTATATTTCTAGCATCCAATATTGCATTTACGCGATTATCGGCAGCTTCTTTTACAAATGGATTTGGTATTCTGCCTTCTATATTCATGAAAATGAATTATAGCAATTAGATAGATCAATTCAAGAGGATACTAACTCAGCACCAGTAGGAATAACTTCTGTGTTATTATCAATCGCTCTAGTTACACCACTTATATCTGGAGTTTTACCCCACCAAAAATTTGTACCTACAGGATTATAAACATATGAGTAATCTAACTTAGTATGGATTTTAGACAAATCGTTTGGAGAAACTCTTTCCTCATGCCATATTCCATTTTGATCGTTGGTAAATCTCCTTATTTCTTTTCCAACAGCAAGAACACTGCTTTGGTCTTTCTCTGCGCCACTTGTGTTGCGATGAATATCAATAAAAATCAATCTATAATCTGGGAGATTTACAATTGCCATGTATTCACCCTCTTGATTATAAGTAGAATATAGATATGAGAATCTGGGTGGTCTCTTCTCGCTTCTTGCCTCAGCCAGTTTATTGTCTAATAATTTTTTAAATTTTTGAGTTTTAGAAACTAACTCTTTCTGTTCTTTATCAAGATCTCTGAGATCGGACCTACCAACGGCTTCTAGCCTAATCATAGGTTTGAATTATACCAAAGAAGCAAGGTCTTGGAGGATTTGAGAGGGATTGGTGAGAGGATTTACTTTTTCATAGCTTTTTACAATCTCGCCTTTTGGATTAACTATATAAGTATTTCTTAATGTTCCATCAAACTCCCTACCCATAAATTTCTTTCTTCCCCATGCTCCATATGCTTCAATTACTTTGTGTTCTGGGTCTGCAAGCAACGTAAAGTTTAATTTATATTTTGTTTCAAATTTTTTGTGGGAACGTACCGTATCTTTTGATATACCAACAACTTCTACTCCAAGCTTTTTAAATTCACTGCTTGAATCACGAAAACTGCATGCTTCTTTTGTGCAACCGGGCGTATCATCCCTTGGATAAAAATAAACAATTAACCATTTGTTTAAGTAATCTGAGAGCTTGTGTATCTCTCCATTTTGGTCCGGCAGTTCAAAGCTTGGTGCTTTCATATTATTGTATTGAACTTATTGATATTACACCAACAGTATCATATTTTGTACCTGGAATTACTTCTAATGTACCGTGGATCGTGACATTTGATCCATTGGGCTTTGAAGTTAGATTTGCATAATTGCTACTTGTGTCGCGAAGCGCATAATATTTACCGGTTTTAGTTTTAAGTCCATATGCACATTCCAAAGTTTGTGGACCCTTTTTATCCTTATGTGGCAAACATACAATCTCCCCCTTAACAATTACATCTTGCGGGGCTGGACTTGTAAAGGTCTTACCATTTGGAACTTGGCACGTGGGAGGGGTTGAACCCGACACAGGATATCCGGCGGCAACACATTCTGCAAAACTATTAACACTTATTGGTATTGGTTTTGTCTTATCATGGAAAATCCATCCTATGAATCCGGCAATAATAAGGAGGGCCAGTAGCTGAAGCCAAGGGTGTTTGAGTAATTGCACTTGTTCAATTATAGCATCTGGTTAGTTTTATCTGATATATTTTTATTAGTGAAGAAACATTTACCTCTTCTTGTTATTATCGTTTGTATTATTGCTGCTTTTATTTGGAGGTCATATGCCATAAGGACCCAAGAAATAAAAAATTTTAATAGCCAAAATTTTTTGAATGGTCTTGAAAAGGTTCTTAATATCAACTCCCCCATTCAAGAATATCCCTACTCTGATTGGATAACTTCAAATGGCAACTTGGAGCCTCTTAATGGCAAACTGTTTTGGATTGGCAGCTTTAGCCTTAATGACAAAAAACTAGCAAAGGAAATTCAAGATCATTTGGAAATTGTAACCCAAACATTTTTAACTAAATACCAAACAACAATTAACCAATATTTTGTTGAGAATGGCTTTAACAAAAATATTATTAACTCAACAGTTATAAAAGGGCGCGATGTACCAATAGTCATGAGAACTGGCTATGAGCTTGGAGATATAAAATGTGTTGTTAATTTGTATCCCACAACGGATGCTTTTGGAAGCGTATTTTGTGGGAAGATTGACCAAAATCAACAAAGCCTCCAAAAACAATTTATAAATGTATTCAAATATGAAAAGCGCCCGGACAATCTTTATTCATTTAGAGTGGATAAAATTGAGGGAAACTTTGCAACCGGAACAGCAACGGATGACGTACTTGGATATCAATGGATTGCAAAAAAAGAAAATGGAGTTTGGAAAGTAATATTTAAATCCAATGAATTAGGACAATGCCAGGAAATGGAAAGGCTTGGAATACCAAAAAGCATATACGGAGATTGCTACACCCCTTGACAAGTAAATTTGCTTAACCAATACTTAAATATATCCTTGTGAAAAATTCTAAGATTCTTTCAATTCTAATTTTAGGCGCCATATTAATAGGAGTGGGATGGGTTTTCCTATATAAGTATCAAGCAAAAAATGGGATAGAACCAAATAACTCTTCCTCTTCAATGAGCCCTATCTTTTATGATCTAAAGGTCTGGCTTCCGGATACTTCATGGAGCGTTCCAACCAAAACCAGTGAACAAACAATGTATGGAGACCTAAAAGGCGAACAGTCAACGGCCCAAATTACCACAAAACAAGCATCGGTCAATCCCTTTGAAAATGTTAAGGCAATGAATGATCTTGGATATCAACAAGACCTAAATCTTGCGGCTGGCGGCCCGGGATCTTCTGTTTGGGGTTATAAAAAAACTGAAGGAAATATGATGCAAATTGTAACCTTCTCATATAATACAGCTCCATCCTACAACAACCCAAATGAGCCTCTACAATTCAACTGTCCTTGTAAAACAACTCTAAAAGTTTTTGTCAGCGATCCCTTCAATGAAAAACAATAAGCTCCACCTTGGAAGAATTACAGAAATTGAGTTAAGGCTTATTTTTGGACTCATCGCAATCTCATTGCTAAATATAATAATTTACAAAAGCTTGTCTGTGGGACAACCGTATGGACTAATTCTTTTAAATGATGTAGGTGTTTACCTATACGCAATCCTGATAGTTCTTACAATGATTTTTACCATCATTAGAGATAGAAGGCTTTTGTCTTACTCCTTTTATACTTTACTTGCATTAATGACAATTAACATTGTTCTTAATCTGTTTGATCTGATTGTTAATCACAGAATTAGCGATAACGGGCAAGCTATAGTCCTTGACGCAACTCTTATTTGGTTTTCAAGCCTTGGTGTCTTTGGCTTCTGGTATTGGATAGTTGACCGCGGCGGACCAATTAACAGAGCTATTGAAAGCAAAGATACAAGATATGATCTTCTCTTTCCCCAATATCAAACCGTTATTCCCGGCTGGGAAAAATGGAAACCGGAATTTTGGGACTATGTAGTTTTTTCTTTCTTTACAAGTACAGGATTTTCTCCGGCAGATACTCTACCCTTATCCTTAAGAGTAAAAATTCTTATGATGATTGAAGCAACTATATCACTAGTCATAATAGGAATGGTCATAAGCCGTGCCCTTAGCTTGATACAGTGATTTGTTAATGGTTAAAAATGAAAAAGATAATTGAAATAGCTTTGCCGATATTAATAATTCTTATCTTAGGACGTGTTTTTATATTGGGGATAGATAAAAATAAACAAAATTTAAATTCCCACACTGCTCCCACTTCTGCTCCTAGTCTTGCCAATCCTGCTTCTGTGAACTGTGCAAAGCAAGGCGGAACAACTGTTATTATGACTATGGGAAATGGCGGGCAGTATGGATTGTGTCAATTTGAAGATAATATGAATTGCGAGGAATGGGCAATGATGAGAGGCCAGTGTCCTGTTGGAGGAATTAAAACAACGGGATATGATACTATCCAGCAAAAATATTGTGCTTGGATTGGTGGAAAAACTTTTGCAGTTGCTAATGCTAAATGTACTCTTCCAAACGGAACCGTCTGCTCTGATGATGCCCTTTATAATGGGACCTGCCCAACAAATTAGAATAATTATTTCTTGAGGAGATAGAAAAGTTTACCGTAAGATATAAGAGCAATAAGAAATGCTATACCCATTATGAACGAGGCGGTTTCCGCTGCCGAATCTTTAAGACTAATCGTCGCAATTCCTGCTATAAAAGCAATAACCACACATAGAAAGGCTGCAATACCTACTCTTTTAATGAATATATTTTTTTCTTTTAATGAAACAATCAAAACAACAACAGACAGAACAACCAATACCAAACCTACAACTCCGTGAGCGGCAAATGCAAGCTTTGCAAAATATGGAGCTTGATGCGTAGCAGTCTCTTCTTCCGGAGGAATACCAAAATGGCTGATTGTCATACCTAAAATATATTGCACAACTAAAGCGACCAAAACACCCCTTACTTTTTTCTGTGCCGGAGTTATATCTTTCATAAAAAAATTATATCACTATTTTAAATATTTATTAAAGAAGCTGACTGTATTTTCCATTGCCGGAACAAAGCTTGGTCCACTTATATTGTGCCCTCCGCTGGGATATTCATGTAATTCATGAGGAACTTTTGTTTTATCAAGAAGCTTATTAAGATCCCTACTATAACCAATATTCACGACATCATCATCTACCGCATGATTTAATTCTATTGCTCCTTTTAAATCATTGAGAAAATTAGTTGCCGCAACTTCTTTCCAAAACTCATTTGAGCTATCAAAAGAACCAAATCTTTTTATTATTTGGTTTCTAGAATTTTGCCTTTGTGTAACATCTGCCGGAGGATGGTAACTTTGATCATTAAGACCATATTTCTGAAGATCAGCATATGTATAACCCGCCCCTGCCCAAATAACTGCTGCCGGAATTTCCGGCTTTACCGCCAAAGATCTAAGCACTACATTTCCGGCCATACTATGCCCCCAAAGCCCAACTTTGTTCTTGTTGACAAAATCCGCATTTTGGAGAGCCGATCTAGCATTGAGAGTATCTATTACGTAATCAGAAGAATAATATGATCCACCCGGTTTTCCTTCCGACTCACCATTACCTCTTAGGTCGATTTTAAACACCACATATCCATTCCTCGCTAAATAATCCACGTAATCAACATATCTTTCTGTTGTCACATATAGAGATGGTGGTATATATCCATGAACAAAAACTATCCCGGGCCAGCCGCCTTTTGGAGTGTCACCATTTGGTATGGTAAGCAATCCATTTATTTTAAATCCGTCCGAATTGTAACTAGTTAGATAAGATTTGTAATTTAAACCATTTGCATAAAAATTAAGCTCGCCAAGCTTACTTGAATAATTTTTGGCTCTAAGATAAGGTATTGTCAAATTTTGAAAAGGAAATGGCGTAGGCGACACTTTTTGATTTACCAAACTAGTATCTCGGCGATTGTTTTTGGAATGGCTTACAAAGAAATAAATTAAACCCGATATAACCACTACAATAAATATGATCGCTAATGTATTTTTGTTCATAAAGTCAAAATAGAATAATAACTAGGAGTCTGAAACTTTTTCAACTACGCTGGGTCTTTTAAACTTAAACATCTTATCTACCATTATTAGTCCTATTATGACGAACACCCAGGAAAATTGTGCGATCAACGGATGTATAAAGGCAAGCGGAACAGCAATGGCAAAAACAACAGGAGGAACAAGAAAAGTAAGGCTATAATATCTAATATGTCTTGGGCTTAAATTTTTATCTATTAGCTCTTTTTTCTCACATGCATAAAGCCATATACTGGCGAGCAATAAACCAACAACCGCAAGACTTGCAGAATAAAAGGCAACAACAACAGGAACAGTATTATGGTCACCATACAAATCAACAGGAAATGGAAGAAATGAAAGAGAAATTAAAAAAACTATATTTATCCAAACTATATTCTTATCAAACTTTCTTATCAATCCAAAAATTGCATGGTGGTTTAGCCAGTAAAATCCTATTATTAAAAAGCTGATTATATTAGCAAGATATTGCGGCCAAAGAGAAATTAATGCACCGGGCAGCGCAATATTTACATCCCCTACTACTGCCGGCAGATCAATTTTTAATACAAGAAGAGTTGCAGCAAATGCAAAAACGCCATCGGAAAAGTTTGTTACCCTATTCTGATCTACCAAATCAATAATTGCTTCTACCGCTTCCTTCTTTTCTTCTTTATTTTTCTTTTTATCCATACATTAAGCCTACAATAAAAATCGCTAACCTAGCAAGTAGCAACAAAAAACTTTATAATATTTTTATGAATAGCCCCATTTTGCTTCTAGATAATTTCCTCAACTCTATAACTATGTACCGCCTAATCCTTTATGGATTAATATGCATGATTGCCTTTTCAATCTTTGCCGGATTTACAAAACTTATTCCATATGGCGGAGTTCAGCTTGTAATTTCTTTGTTTGTTCTTATTGTTTCTTGTTTTATATTTAATTTTATTTTTGAAAAAATTCTTAAAGCAACCGTAAATCAAGAATCTTATCTAATAACGGCTTTAATTCTATATTTTGTTATGCTCCCAGCTGTAGATAAACAAGCAATAATTGCATTGATACTGGCAAGTCTAGCCGCCATTGCCTCAAAATTTATATTTGCATATAAGAAGAAACATATTTTTAATCCGGCAGCAATTGCTGCCGTAATCATTAGCCTATCCGGACTTGGATATGCAATTTGGTGGGTAGGAAGTTTCATTATGCTACCCATTACATTGATCGTTGGTCTACTTGTTGTTAGAAAAATAAGAAGATTTAAACTATTTTTCGCCTTTTTAATTACCACTCTAATAACCATGGTTTTGTTTGGTTTTATAAATAACAGAAACCCTATAGAGGTTATAAAGGTTGCTATCCTCTCCTATCCTGTCATTTTCTTTGGAACAATCATGCTAACAGAACCCTCTACTACACCACCAACAAAAAAGCTTCAGGCTATATATGGAATATTAGTAGGTATAATTTTTGGTTCCCAATTCCGTATTGGACCAATTAGTCCTACACCGGAAATTGCATTAATAATTGGAAATATCTATTCCTATGCAGTATCTTCAAAACAAAAGCTTTTCCTACAGTTTGAAAGCCAAGCCCAAATTGCAAAGGACACCTATGAATTTGTTTTTGGGGGAAAGAACAACTTTGCTTTTACAGCCGGGCAGTATTTGGAATGGACATTACCAAATGTAAAAATAAATTCAAGGGGAAACAGAAGATTTTTTACAATAGCATCTTCTCCAACCGAAGATAAAATAAAGTTGGGCCTTAAAATTTCACAAGACTCTAGCGACTTTAAGAAAAAGCTGCTTGGACTTAAACCCGGAGACCAAATAATAGGTAACCAATTATCCGGTGATTTTAGCCTTCCAAAAGATCAGAATAAAAAATTGGTATTTATAGCAGGTGGAATTGGCATCACGCCATTTAGAAGTATTATTGAATATATGCTGGATAAAAAGGATAGACGAGATATTACCCTGTTTTATTCAAACAAAACATCTGACGAAATTGCATACAAAAATATTCTTGAAAGAGCAAATAAAGAACTTGGTATTAAGACCATTTTTCTTCTAAATGATGGCCAAACAATGCCAAGCGGTGTTGATTTTGAAATTGGGAGACTAAACGCTGATATGCTTAAAAAATATGTAGCCGATTGCACTAATAGAACTTTTTATGTCTCTGGTCCCGAAGGAATGGTTAATGCGTACAAAAGTTTATTAAAATCTATGGGTATTAAGAATAGCTGTATAATCACAGATTACTTCCCCGGTTTTTAAGATACATTTGGTAAAATACACCAATGCAGCCAACTAGCTTCTCCTATCAATCCATGGGCACATCTTGGGAAATAACAATTTGGGATAAAATTGATGACACAAAGTTGAAAAAAATTAAAAAACAAATAACTTCCGGATCAAGAGATTTTGATAAAACTTTTTCTCGCTTCAAACCCAATTCTTTTATAACAAAAGTGTCCAAAAAGAAAGGAAAGATCAAAGTACCAAAAGATTTTGTAAAAATGCTTGAACTTTATTTTGATCTTTACGACTTATCAGAAAAGAAAGTTAACCCACTCATAGGACAAGCTCTATCTGACATGGGTTATGATTCTAATTATTCATTGAGGCCAAAAGAGAAAATAAGTAAAGTTCCGGATTTAAAAAAAATGGTTTCCATAATTGATGATGAAAATGTATTTACAACTATCCCACTACTCTTTGATTTCGGCGCACTTGGAAAAGGATATTTTGTAGACAGAATAAAGGATATTTTAGAAGAAAATAATATAGAAAGATTTCTTGTTAATGGTAGCGGAGATATATATTACAAGGGTCCACCCAATTCTCTTAGGGCTGGCCTGGAACATCCTATGGATGATACAAAAGTGATTGGGGTTATTAATATGGGAAATGGTGCAATGTGTGCATCTTCCGGAAACAGGAGAAAATGGAGAAATTATCATCACATAATAAACCCAATAACACTTGCTCCCGCAAACGAAATAATTGCCACTTGGGTTATGGCTGATAACGCTGCACTTTCAGATGCGCTGGCTACTTGTTTATTCTTTGTTTCTCCCAAAAATTTTGAAAATAAATTTAAGTTTGAATATTTAATTCTAAATAAAGAAATGAGGGTAAAAAAATCTGAAGGGTTTGCTGCGGAATTGTTCTAAGCCCTTGCCTGTGCTTTTATTTGTTTCAAAGCGTCCATAAATCCTTTTGGAGTAAGGGAGGAACCATTAACAACGTCCATGCTTATTTCATCAATTGGCTTTCCAACAACTAAATCTTTGTAGCCATCTTTAAAATTATTTTGCATAAACTTTGTAGTTGGGGCCGCATCTGACGAACCCACAAAATTTACATCTGTAACCTTTCCGTCCTTTATAGTTAGCGTTACATTAACTGCCTCAATGCGATCCGGATTTTGGTAATGACCGGTTGCTTTGTATGTTCCGTCTTTATAGCTGGCTGCTGCGGAGGGGGAAGCCTCACTAGGCATTGGGGTGGAAGTTGGAGTCATTGTTTCAGACTTCTTATCTGTTGATTGACCCTTAATAGCAAATTCCCATATGGCAAATACTATGATTATAACAACGAGGGCGATGACAATTACCTTTATGCTTTTGGAATTCACAATAGTTAATAAGATACAACAATTAAAAAATCTTTGCAACCCCAAAAGGGCCTCAAATAGCATGAGAACTCTTTCTTTTAAAAAGAGTTCTCATTAAACTTATTAAGAATCAGATTTATTTCTTCTTCTTTCCTGTAAGTTTTAAGTAAGCTACGATCACTGCAACTATTCCAACAACTATTTCAATTACATTTGCTAGAGAAAGTCCAAGGCTAGTTACCAAAAGGTTGTTGCCGGTAAGACCGTCATAACCCCAAAGTAAACCTCCTACGATAAGTACCCAGATTAAATATGGTTTGTATTCACGCATGTAATATCACCACCTTTTTATAGCTATAATTTGAGAGACGTCATCTAAAACTTAAGCTATATATCAGTTTATGCACTTTGCCAAATGCTTGTCAAGTTTGTGAAAAGTGGTTATCTGTGGTTATTTGTTTTTTCCCCGCATCCAATCTACGGCTTTCAAAATTGGAGCATAAACGTCATCTTCAATTTCAATTTTTAATTCAGACAACTCTTCTTCTGTAGGATTTCTGTCTTGGAATTTTACAAATGGAATATCTGTAATCACGGCTATTGGTGTTTGCTCTGCACCCTCCCCCATTACTAATCCCGCAGCATTTGCCAACCCATCCGCAACGGCAATCTTTGTCATTTTAAGCTTTCTTCCAAAAATATCCGGGGTTCCAATCATGTCATTTATTGCAGCAAATCCGCTATGCGCAATAAAAATTACTCCCACTCCCCATCTTAACGGGGATGTTTTACTATCCGTTATAAGTACTCCCAAATTTTTTATGCCAAATTTTTTTGATAAATATTCTCTAACCCTATTTGCTGACTCTTGAGAATTTTTTGGCCATAGAACATAATCACCATTTGTATTTGATTCATCGATTCCGGCAGAAACTGCAAGCACATTATCCTTAATAGTTAAAAACAGGTTGTATCTGTTTTCTTCTCGCGGCAAATAAAGATCGGCTTCTTGTTTTATAAGCTCATCCTTATCATTACCCTCCATTGGCAAGGCATTACCCTCGGCCAATGCAACTACCTTTGAGGTTATAACAACAATTGAATTCTCTTCTAACTTTTTTACATATTTATCTAATAGCTCAGTTAATGTTATGCTATTGTTTGTAACCTCTTCTGTTTTAATTGATTTTATATTCATTTGTTTACTTTATATTTTAACAGCAAACTTCCCCGATCATTCAATTTCTTACTTGATTCAAGTTCTAAATTTTTTTCAAATTCCTGATCAGAGAATAATGGCTTACCTGATCCAAATGCTACAGGCTCAATTGTAAGATATATTTCATCCACAAGTCCCGCTTTCATAAAAGATGAATATACTTTTGATCCTCCAAGCAATAATATCTCGTCTTGATCCGATAGCCTTTTACAAAGCTCTCTTGGCGTTTCAGAACTAAACTCCAAAGCGCCTGGAACACTTTCATTTACATACCTTGTAGGTAAACTTGTTAAAATGATTCTTAACTTGCCATCATGAGCAAAACCCAAATTATCACGAACCGCTTCATAAGTAGATGATCCCATTACAATTAATTTTGCCATGTTCAGCTGATCAAAAAAAAATTTCTGATCCTCTTTTGAAGTCCATTTATAAATATTGGGGTCGGCACCATTTGTTAGGTAACCATTAATTGAGGTAACAGCAATTAAAATAATCTTCATTTATTTTTCCGTCCTCTTAAATATTGTAAAGAATAAATAAATGATACTGAGCGCCGAGGCGCGAATGTACAACCACTACTTACTCTTTAGCCAGTTAACACCCAGGTATGCAAATGGGGTTTCTATAACTGACATTACGCATTTTAGAAACCAATAAGGCAAAATTATGCTTATTAAAAAGGGGAAATTTTGTGCAAAAGATTTATCAAAAGCATAAAAAGCCAAAAACATAAATATAAATGTATCAAGACCTTCTGAAACAAAGTTTGAAAGATTATTTCTAAGCCATAGGCTCTTCTTTCCCATCTTTTTCCTAAGCTTTTCAAATATAAAAACGTCAGTAAATTCTGCAATTATGAATGCAGTTAAAGAAGCTCCTGCAATTCTAGCTGAAAGACTAAATACTGCCTCATATGAAGGCTCAGACATTGAAAACCTGCCTGAAGGCGGCAAGCTTGTAGAGATCAAAGAAAAAATTAAAATCAGAAGAACAACTAAAAGGCCTGAACGAACTATGCTTCTTGCCCTGGCTACACCAAAAACCTCCACAACAACATCGTTAATTGTGTAAATCAATGGAAGAATTAGAATCGCTACCGAAGCGTTGAATTGATACCCAAAGATTTTGACGAGAGGAAATGTTTTTGCACCCATTAATTCTGATGCGCAAATACAAAAAATGTAAACAGAAACTAGAAGATCAAATTTCTCTACTTTAAATAAATTCATTGAAGCATTTTAACATAACTTACAAGCTTGGTAAATGCGTGGAACTATTGGGAGGGCTGACCGTATTGCTTCATCATTTGCTGAATCTGCTCCGGGCTCATTCCAGACGGAATAGGTTTTGTGCCTGATGGCATAACCTTTGAGCTAGGAACCATCATTGTTGACATATCTTGGAATTTTACGCCAGTTGGAAGAACAAAAAGACTGTCTGATACTGTTCCGGGCTTACAATACTGTCTGTATTGCTCCAAAGCTTCCATTGTGGAATTACCTTTGTTTTCTACTGCATCTTGACCACTAGCAGGCGTCACACTAATATCAGGCATCTCCATAACATAGCCTCCTTGGCTATTCCAGAAATAAACTTTTTTGTCCATTATTATCGCGCTCCCTGATTGATTGGAATCTTTGCTAATAACATCTGATCTTACTTTTCCGCCTTTAATATAAGCCTTAACATTTGTACCTTCCGGAGTTGAATAATCACAAGTTATTGTCATTGAGTGAGCAATTGCATCTTGAATGGAAGTAAATGCATTTTTATCTTGTTTTGCGCTCTCCATAGAATTTTTTGGAGTTGAACTTTTTGATTTAGCAAGCATCATGTATCCACCCGCTCCCAAAACAAGAACCAGAAGCACTGCAACAATAATCATGATGTTTTTATTCATTATGCTTATAATAGCACTTGGATTAGCTAAGTCAATAAGGTTTTTAAGCTAAGTTTAAGGAGAACTAACCTCTCCCTAATTACCAGAGTTGAAGAATACGAATTAAACCCCTAATCAAATCAGGCGCTGCAGGGCTTTTTGTTTATCTGTGAGGGGAATATGTGAACGACTAACTGCTTTCCTCATTGTCTCAATTGTTTTATCATAAGTCTCCCTGTCTACAGGAAACGGAAAGCCATCTTTTCCACCATGAGCAAAAGAATAACGGGCAGGATCAGTATAAGAAGGTGGTGCCCCATATAAAACCTCTGCAACCAGAGCTAATGCCCTGACTGTCTTTGGCCCCACTCCTTCTGTGGCAACAAGTGCTTTATAATCTTCCGGCTTTTGGTCAGACAGCTTATTGATAATCTTGTCCAAATATTTACTGGTGGCAAATTCCTCTAGCTCTACTGGGTGATGGAAAAAATCTTTCCTGGAAAGTTTAAGTCCAACATATTCGTCTTCCTCTTTTTTGATGGCCATCATCATAGACATTTTATTTTGGTGGGTTCTAAGCAATTCAAAATCTTTTTTAATTCTTTCGTACCCTTCTCTATTTATAAGATCTACGGATACATCGCGCGTTTTGCCGCTTTCTCCCGCAACTAAATTTAGAACATCCATATGCTTTGTTTGCGTGGCAATGGCCCTGTGTGGTTCATTAATAAAATCTATTTCACTATTTTTTACATCTCCGTCTTTTGAACGCACCAAGTGGTCATACCAATGATAGCGCCTAGCAGTCCTTGAA
Source organism: Patescibacteria group bacterium (assembly GCA_035549315.1). Classification (GTDB taxonomy): domain Bacteria; phylum Patescibacteriota; class Microgenomatia; order Levybacterales; family GWA1-39-11; genus GWA1-39-11. Next base: position 77,452 of record DASZRC010000003.1, read on the forward strand.
TTTTTATTCATACCCTGCTGAACAACAGTCCACGCCCCACTCCTAGAAAAGAAAAATGCATGATGATAGAGTTCATATCCATCTTGGACAAGCGCTGAGTCAACCTTAGCAGACATTTTGGAATTAGAAACAAGAGTATCAACTGTTTTCTGGGAAAAATTTAAATTCTGACTCCATGAAGTAATTTGATCCGGAGTTTTTCTAGAGGTCTTACCCTTACCGCCACAAATAAACAAACCCAAATTCTTTTCCTCTCCCTTTATTGCTTCTTTTAATGCCCCTATTAATACAGTTGTTAAGCCTGAGGCGTTCCAATCAAATGCTAAAACCGTACCAAGAGACTGAAACCAAACCGGGTCAGCCATACGCATAACAAATTCATCCGGGCCATATTCTTCTACTAAAACGCGGACCATCTCACGACCAAGGCGAACCATTCTTTCAAACAAATATGGTGGGCAATGACCACCGTCTAGAGTAAATGTGGCAACTCCTCTTTTCATGACAGGAAAGTTATTATACACCCTGAAATTTATACTTACATTTCTCTTATTAATCTTTTACAGATGTATTGTTGACAGGCTACAAACTGCTTGCTATACTGCTTTCAAACATATGAAAAAAATACTCCTAGTCGCCTTACTAGCAGCAGGAATTATCTTCTCAGCAAGTGCTGCAACTGCTCCGAAAGCAGAAGCTGTTTCGGTTCTAGATTTTGTAAGATTTCCAGATGCAGCAAAGATAAAATTTGATGGAAGAATTAACTTTGATACTAACAACCTCACATTAACATTTTTAAATACAATATTTGCTAGAAAAATATCTTACGAATTAACATACAAGCACAATGGAATTAGTGAAGGCGTAATGGGGACTATCAACAACAACGGGAACATTTGGCCTGTTAAAAAAATTATATATCTTGGGACTTGTTCTACTGGAGGAGCCTGCGTTCCACACACTGGACTTTCAGAAGTTAAAATAAAGATTACGGTAAACTACACTCTCTTTGACAGAACAGAAGTTTACACTCACACAATTCTTCCGTAAGCTGAAAGTCGCAAGTTATTTTTTTCCCTATCTAAAATGCTTGCTACTCACTAATAACTTACATATACTCACTCTATGAGAAAAGGTTGGCCCTTCAATGCTGTTATCTATCAAATTTATCCTAGAAGCTTTAATGACTCAAATGGTGATGGGATTGGGGATATAAAGGGAATTATAAAAAAAATTGGGTATTTAAAAGATTTAGGGGTTGACGCGGTATGGCTCTCACCAATTTATAAATCTCCGCAGAGAGATTTTGGCTATGACATTGATGACCACAAGGCAATTGATCCTATTTTTGGAAACATGGCAGATTTTGATGAATTAGTCTTAAGACTTCACGAAAATAATATCAAAATAATCATGGACTTTGTTCCCAACCATACCTCTTCTTCTCACCCATGGTTTATAGAATCAAGATCAAACAAAACAAACCCTAAAAGAGATTGGTATGTGTGGCGCGACCCCAAACCAAATGGAGAACCACCAAATAACTGGATGTCTGCTTTTGGTGGATCTGCTTGGAAGCTTGATAAAGAGACTAACCAATATTTTTATCATGCTTTTGATGAACACCAACCAGACCTAAATTGGAATAATCCGGAGGTTAAAAAAGAAATGTTTGGTGTCATGAGATTTTGGCTAGACAAGGGTGTAGACGGATTTAGAACTGACGCCGTTGATTATTTGTTTGAAGATAAAGGTTTTAAGGATGAGCCTATTAACCCCAATTATAGACCGGGCTTTCACCAATATACGGATCAAGAATTGCTACATATATATACAAATGGCCAAAAGGAATCAATTGACTTACTTAGAGAAATGGCAAATATTCTTAGGGAATATGAAGACAAATTTATGGTTACAGAGGCAGCAACAACCCTTTCTGAATTAATCAAAATGTATAAAGCCGTTGATTGGCATTCCTATCACCCGTTTAACTTTTCTTTGATAAATTTGCCTTGGCTTGCAGCACACCACAAAGAGTACATAGATGAATATGAGAAAAGACTTGGTCCACATTACTTACCGTGTTATGTAACGGGAAATCATGATCAACCCCGCGTTGTAACAAGGGTTGGAAAAAAACAAGCAAGAAATGCTGCGCTTTTATTGCTAACTCTTCGCGGCAATGCCTTTATTTATAACGGGGAGGAAATTGGAATGAGAAATAGAAAAATTCCTAAAGATAAATCCAATGACACATACGATTTGTCATCTCCGGGTTTAGGCCTTGGAAGAAATGGACAAAGAACACCAATGCAATGGAATGACACTAACAACGCAGGCTTTTCAACAAACGAGCCATGGCTTCCAGTCTCACTTAATTACGGCAAAGTAAATGCTGAAAGTGAAAATAATGATCCAAAATCATTCCTTAATCTATATAAAAAACTTATAAGGCTTAAGAAAAATAATCTTGCTTTATCCAACGGAGATTATGTACCGTTAAAAATTACTGTCAGAAACGTTTTTTGTTTTTTTAGAGAATACCAAGATAAAAAGATTTTTGTTGCTGTTAACTTTGGCAGTAAGGCAAGAAACCTAAACATAGTTAATAAAAAAGGGAAAGTATTAGTTAATAGTTTCTTGAATAGAAAAGATGGGGAGCTAGTAGATTTATCTAGGCTTTATTTAAAAGCGGATGAGGGAATAGTAATAGAATTGATTTAAATTCTTAGCTATTTCTTTCCGCAAATTTTTCCAGCGCGTCAAGGTGCCTCTTCCAATCTTTTTTGAATTCTTCAATATATTGATATGCATCTTTTAATGGTTGCGGATGAAGCCTTATTACATATTCTCTGCCCATTTTCTGCCTTCTAATTAATCTTGCCCTCTCCAAAACCTTGAGGTGTTTTGAAATTGCGACCAAAGACATTTTGTATGGATGTTTTATTTGAGTTACCGTAAGTGGACCACGGGTTAATCTTTCTAAAACATCACGCCGCGTAGGATCTGATAGAACATGAAATGTATTGCTTAATTGTTGCTTGGGGCCTGCCTGACTCTTAACCATGTGGTTAATAAAATATCAAAGGTAAAAGACCTTGTCAACAATTAATTATTGTGCGAGTGGCCCTTGTTCCTTTGCACGTAGTAATAAACTTGTAGATCCAAAAATAAAACCCAAGGTATATTCTGTCCTTAATTGCTCATCATCAATGTATTTTGATTCTTTCTCCATCCAATTAAAAAGGGCTTCTCCACTGATATGCTTATACCATCTAGCATCTACTCTTATGTATCTTCCGTTTTGTTCCATTCCAGACTTCATTTTTCTAAATCCATACATTAAGTCTTTTGCACTCATAGCTTCTTGCTTTAATTCCCACGGCAAAACTTCATATGACTGTGCTCTACCTAAATTAAAATAAGTAGGATCAGGAAACTTGGTTGCAATAGAATTCCCAATTTTTAATAAACCCGGTTGATACTCACTAATTTCTTCAAATACTGAGGCAGCATAATCTTTATACTTATCATCAGTATTGAATGGAACTTCTGCAACTTCAACCCCTTCCTCCCCACTTGAATTTTCAAGATAATCATCAATACTTATTACCTCAAAATACACAGATCCAACACCAGCTACCTGTCTCACCTTTCCCGACTCGTCATCGTCAACCAGAGGAAATGGGTTAGGCTCAAAAAGGCTTAGTTCAAATTCTGCTCGTCTAATATCTTTCTGGGAAACTATCGATAATCCTTCACTCATTCGGATGATTATATCATTTACTAAAGAGGTTGTTAAATAGGGCTAATCAAATATCTGTCTTTCTGTCTATTTGACTTGAAACACCCCCAATTTCACCTGCGGGAAATACATTAATATTCAATGCTCTGGCGCGTCTGATTGCCGGTATTACCGCGGCTGAAAAACCAATTATTACATCTGCTTTTACATGAGGATCTAGAGATTCACTATCTATATATTCAGAAAACCAGATGAGGGCGAGCTCAGAAATTGCTTCCAACTCGTTGCCAAAACGTGATGCTTTAATTGCTAAGTTACCCGCTTGATCAACGGAGGATACTATTACCCCTCCATTCATATCTTTATGGAGCGCATCTATCTCCCCTTGATCCAAAGGATTTTCCATCAAAGGAGAATCGGCAACCAATCCATAACCTGCCCCAACTGCAACAGAATATGTGTGGTAATCATTTATAGGTAGGCCGTGTTTTTTCCCAAAAATATAATCAGGCAATCCATCCTCCCTACTATACAGCCTCCCAAGCATTTCCTGGGCAAAACTATCGCCGGAAGGATCATAAAGAATCCTACTCTCTTCAAGTTTCACAACCGCACCATCATTTATCCCAAGCAGTCTTTCTGCCATGGGCAAGATTATAACAAAAAAATCCCAGGGTAACTATTTCTTTTTTTTGTGGACTTTACCCCACCGGCTTTTATGAGTCGCAATGTAAAATACGCTGTTAAATAAGGATAATCTGATGATATAATTTTTAGAATGACCGGCCAAGAAGGAGAAAGAAAAGATAAAATAATAACTACATCTATATTCTTTTATGAGCAGGGGGGAACAATCAGAAAAGATATATATCCCATACGGGGTTTTTCAATACATTTTGTTTTCGCAAACCCCGTTAATCAGATTTGGGAAAGCAACTCGGCTCCACAACCCAGCCATCCAACACTCGCAGGGCTCGACATTGAATACAGGTCTGACAC
>DASZRC010000004.1:0-16212 GCA_035549315.1 Patescibacteria group bacterium
CAGAAGAAAGGGATTCAAAATAAATGAAGTAAAGGATTTTCTAACAATTACCGGAGTTAAGGCACACAACCTTAAAAATGTGACGGCAAAGTTTCCTTTGGGAGCTCTGATCTGTGTAACCGGGGTATCTGGAAGCGGAAAGTCAACTCTTATGAATGATGTTCTATATCATGCCGTTGCTAAAAATAAAAACCCGTTCCACAAAGACAATCCCGGCGAGTTTGATGAGTTGACTGGGGATGAAAATCTTAAAAGAATTTTTATGATTGACCAATCCCCAATTGGAAGGACTCCAAGAAGTAACCCGGCAACTTATACAGGTGCCTTTACCTATATTAGAGATTTATTCTCAAATTCACGTGAGGCAAGAATGAGAGGATATGGCCCGGGTAGATTTTCTTTCAACGTTAAGGGCGGAAGATGTGAAACATGTGAGGGGGAAGGCCAAATTAAAATTGAGATGCAATTTTTACCGGACGTTTTTGTAACTTGTGAGACGTGTAATGGTACACGCTATACACAAGATACATTAGAAGTGGACTTTGAAGGAAAGAATATTGCAGAGGTTTTGGACATGAGCGTAGAAGAAGCTTTAGCTTTCTTTTCTTTCCATGAAGGGTTATTTAATAAGTTAGTTACCTTAAAAGATGTAGGTTTGTCTTACGTAAAACTAGGTCAATTTGCTACAACTCTATCCGGTGGAGAAGCACAGCGCATAAAACTTGCGTCGGAACTTTCAAAAAAAGGTAATGGATCAAGTCTTTACTTATTAGACGAGCCAACAACAGGGCTTCATTTTGCGGACCTTGAAAAATTAATAGAGGTTTTGAGAAAGTTAGTTGAAAAAGGAAATACGGTAATTGTTATTGAGCATAATTTGGATATTATTAAAAACGCAGATTACATTATTGATCTTGGTCCTGAAGGTGGAGATGGTGGAGGGGAAATTATTGCAGTTGGAACGCCGGAAGAAGTAGCCAGGAATCCAAAATCATATACCGGCCAATACCTCAAGAAAGAATTATAAATTCTTTGGTTTTTGTTAATATATAGGTGTGTCCAGATTTAAACTCCTATTTTTTTTTGTTTTAAGCTTTTTGTTTCTCGTCCTTCCTATCAAGGCTTATGCTGATGATGATTTTGATATCTCAACCGTTGCAACGTATAACATTCAGCCGGATGGAAATACCAGAATTACCCAAGATATATCAATTAAGAATAAAAAGGAATTTGTCTATACGCCATCTTATACAATATCCATTGGCTTCAAAAATATTGGCAATATAAAAACTTACAATGCAGACGGCTCAATAGAGAATGTTGTCAAAAATAATAACGATGGGGCAACGATCGAGGTAAATTTCCCTAAAAGAGTAGTGGGAGCTGGAAATGTTAATAAATTTACTGTCTCTTTTGATACTGACGAAATTGCCAAAAGGCTTGGGTCTATTTGGGAGGTAAATATTCCGGGGTTATCGTCACCGGACAGCTTTTCTTCCTACACAATCAACGTTATTGTTCCGCCTTCATTTGGATTACCAAATATAATTAAGCCTTATAAGAAGTTTGCGAACGGTCAAAGCTACAGCTTTAATAAAAATGAAATAGGAGAGGGAGGAATATTTTTATTATTTGGTGACGCTCAATATTATACTTTTAATCTTTCGTACCACATAGCAAACGACAAAATTATTCCTGTCAGAACAGAGATTGCGCTTCCTCCAATGACCGACTATCAAGATGTTAGGATCAAATCTTTAGACCCTAAGCCCATAGATGTATATCAAGATAAAGATGGGAATTGGCTTGCTATATATAATCTAAATCCAAAAGAAAGAAAAGATATTCAGGCTACTGTAATTGTAAAGGTATTATCAGGGCCCTTAATTAATACAAGTATTCCAGCTTCAGGTAGTATTCAAAGTGAAAAATATTGGGAAGTAAATAACCCAAATATACAAAAGTTATCTGCGGATTTAAAAACTCCGCAGCAAATTTACAACTACGTAGTGAATACGCTTAATTATAATTTTGATAAAGTTGGCGATAAAAATATTAGATTGGGGGCAGCAGGTGTATTAAAAAGACCGGATTTTGCGGTTTGTCTTGAGTTTACAGATCTTTTTGTTACTTTAGCTCGTGCTGTCGGTATTAGGGCACGTGCAGTTGAAGGATTTGCATATACGGAAAATGAAAAGCTGAGGCCTCTTTCACTTTCTAATGATGTTTTGCATTCCTGGCCGGAATACTATGATGAAAACTTAAAAACTTGGATTATGGTTGATCCCACATGGGGAAACACAACTCATGGTATGGATTACTTCAACACTATGGATTTTGACCACGTTGCTTTTGTAATAAAGGGGGATAGTAGTACTTATCCTGTTCCGGCAGGCGGCTACAAAATAGGGGAGGAGACAAAAGACGTAAATATGACATTTGGTGGTAAACAAGATTTTACAAATGATCTCAAGACAAGTGTAGGTTTGGATTTACCATCCAACGCCCTTTCCGGTTTTCCAATAAGCGGAGCAGTAATTATAAAAAATGAGGGCAATATGCCAACGGCAAATAAAAAGCTTGTTGTATCTTCCAGCCTTACTCCCAGATATCAAGAATATAACGTTGGAACAATTCTTCCATATGGAAAACAGGAAGTTCCTATAACTTTTGATAAAACACCATTTTTGACAATGAAGACATATCAGGCTACAATCTTTTTTGACGGTAACCAAATCAGTAAAAAAATTAATGTGGGGCTTTTCCCAGACTATTACTGGTTAGTGGTAGGAGGTGTAATAATTTTTGGATCAACAATTGTGGCGATCGCTACCTACAAAACCTGGAGTATATATCTTCAAAAACGAAGAAAATAAAATTATCTACGTTGGTAAGGCAAAAGACCTTAGAAAGAGAGTATATTCTTATTTTTCCGGTAAAGATCTAGAAACTAAAACTATGATGATGGTAAAAGAGATTAGATCTCTTTCTCATATAGTGGTTGACTCAGAAATTGAGGCATTTTTACTCGAAGCAAGCTTAATCAAAAAAAATAAACCGTATTACAACATAAAACTTGCTGATGATAAGTTTTTTCCATACATCAAAATTGGTAAAACACCCTTCCCTTATGTAGTTATAACTCGTAAGTTTGATGATCAAGATGCCAACTACTTTGGGCCATACACTTCTACAACAGACCTTAAAATTGTTTTAAAACTTTTAAGACGTATTTTTCCTTATCAATCTCTTAAAAACCATCCTAAGAAAAAATGTTTGTATTATCACCTTGGCCTTTGTCCATGTATTCCGGTTTTTCGGGAAAAGTTAACTGAGTACAAAAGAAATATTAGAAAACTTGAAAAGTTTTTGGAAGGCGATAAAGAAAACTTAATTAAGGATTTATTAAAAGAGCAGAGAGAAGATGTAAAAAATGAAGAGTTTGAAAAGGCCGCTGAGGTTCAAAAGCAAATGGAAAGAATTAGCGCAATAACAAACGAACATTATGACCCATTTGCATACCAACAAAATACCGACTTTTATTACCAGAGGATCAAGAATGAGCTTGTATCATTGGAGGAAATACTCAAAAAATATGGAATAGAAACGGGCTACCTAAAGAGAATAGAATGCTATGATATTTCAAATATTCAAGGCACAAATGCAACCGGTTCAATGGTTGTATTTGTAGATGGTGATGCCTCAAAAAAAGATTACAGAAGATTCAAGATTAAGTTTAAAAAAACTCCTGACGATTTTGCTATGCACCAAGAGGTTATGAGTAGACGTGTAAAAAGGGATGATTGGGAAAAGCCAAATCTTATAATTGTGGATGGGGGTAAGGGCCAGGTTTCTAGTGTCCTTCAGGTTTTAGCACACTACGGTTACAATGTCCCCTTGGTGGGAATTGCCAAGAGAGAAGAAACAATTGTAATTCCAATTAAGACCGGTCTTGGGTTAGATTTTATTGAAGTAAAACTACCCAAATCAACACCCGGTATCAATCTTGTCAGAAGAATAAGGGATGAGGCCCACAGGTTTGCAATTACATACCATAGACTTCTAAGAAAAAAGGCTTTAAATATTTAAGGCTAATTTTATGCTAGGATTAATTTATGAGATCAATATTAAGAACTATTTTTGTAAATACATTATCTCTTTTCCTAGTTTCTCTAGTTTTTTCCGGTCTACAAATTAATGGAGGGTTTGCGTCATTTTTGTACGTTGCAGCTTGGCTCTCGGTTTTAACCTTGGTTTTTGATCCAATAGTAAAGGTTGTAATTCTGCCTTTTAACATTTTAACCTTAGGCTTACTTTCTTTTTTAACAACACTATTGTCCCTCTTTCTAATTACGATTTTTTATAAGAATTTGAGTATTGTTAACTTTACTTTCCAAGGCTTTTCATTCTTGGGCATTAGCATGGGTAGAATTTCATTTTCGGGCTTTTTGCCTATAATCGTGATTTCTGCTACAATATATTTCTCAAACAAGCTTATTGGGTGGCTGTTTACTGCATAAATGAATATATTAAATATCTTACAAATTATTGTTTCTGTTCTTTTGGTTGTTGTAATTATATTCCAAACTAGAGGTACTGAGGCCGGAATAACTTTTGGTGGAGGCGGACAATCTTACAGAAGCAAAAAGGGTTTAGAAAAAGTTCTTTTTTATGCAACCATAGTACTTGCCGCTATTTTTGCTTTCTTATCTATCATTTCCGTCCTAATTTAAACTCGATTTATGAGTATAGTTCGAAGACGTTACTACTTTTGGCTCTTTAAAGCCTACGTTAAGAAATGGAAGAAGACTATTTTATCTTCAATAGTCGGAGGAGTTTTAGTTTTCTTTATAATTTTTTCACTTCTTGATTTCTACCTTCTTCCTTTAATTCAAAAAAAAGTCCAAAAAATTGGGTACTCTGGCTCTTATACAGTAAGCAATTTACCAAATAACATATTAGAAAATATTTCTTATGGTTTGACCAAGGTAAATAAGGATGGATCTGTTTCACCGGCTGCGGCCTACAAATGGGATATTAAAAACTCAGGAAAAACCTACATTTTTTATATAAGAAAAGGCCAGTATTTTAATAATCATACGGAGCTAACTGCAAAAAACTTGAATTTAAACTTTAAAGACGTTAGTAAAAAGGTCATCAATGACTATACTGTGGAATATGACCTAAAGGATTCATATGCTCCGTTTTTAGTTACACTATCAAAGCCAATAATTTATAAAAACTTTTCAGGACTCGGTGAGTACAAGGTTACAAAAGTCGAGCTAAATGGAGGGTTTGTAAAATCTATAAATCTTCAAGATAAAAAGGATCCGGAATATAAGAAAATTATTATCTTTTATCCTACAAATGAAGCTCTTAAAACCGCTTTTGTCTTAGGAGATTTAGATGAGGTTGCTGATGTCCCAAGTGTTACCGTGGGAGATCAAGATTTGTCAAAGTGGAATAATACAAAGATTGAGAAAAGGACTGACTATTCAGAACTTGTTGCTTTGTTTTACAACAATGCAGACTCAATACTTTCCGACAAGAGGATTAGACAAGCTCTGAGTTATGCTTTGCCACCTACCTTTGCTGAAGGCGAAAGAGCTTATTCGCCTATTCCTCCAACGTCTATATATTTTTCCCAAGGGCCAAATTATGGAATTAGCGATATGGCAATAGCAAAGTCTTTATTGGATGGTCAAGATGATTTAAAAAAGCAAACATTAACTATATCAACCACTCCTGAATACAAGCCCTTGGCTGAACAAGTAATTAAGGCATGGGCTAAACTTGGGGTTAAGGCAGATATAAAAATAGAGGATAGGTTGCCGGACAAATTTCAGATTTTACTTTATCCAATTAAGCTTCCCCAAGATCCGGATCAATACACAATTTGGCATTCTACAGGGGTAAACAACATAATAAATTACAAAAACAATAAAAGGATTGATAAGCTTCTTGAGGATGGTAGATCAACTACGGATTTAGAGAAGAGACTATCAATTTATGCTGACTTTCAAAAGTATCTAATAGATGATGCACCTGCATCATTCTTGTACTTCCCTTACAAATATACAATCTCAAGACTTTAGCTTTTTCTTTTTATCAATTGTTGATTTGTATATTAAGTATGAACCGGCAAGAAAAATAAGTTCTGATATCACCATTGCAACACGAGTTATTACGGCTATACTTGCAGCAATTCCTATTGGCATTAAGAAAGCTAGGCCGTAAGTTACAAAAGCTTCCCTAACTCCAAGACCCAAAGGAGCAATAATAACTACATATCCTACCACCCAAGCTAAAACAAAGAATGAAGATATAGAAATTATATCCATAGGACTAACATGATTAATTGAAGCTGCGATTAAAAAATTTCCCAAACCATAAAAACACCAGGAAATAACCATATAAATAAATGTTGGTTTGTATTTATGCATATGCTGTAGGACATCTTTTGTGCCTCTTAAAAATTGTTTTGAAATAAAAATCAATATTATGATGAGCATAAATAGGAACAGCAAAATAATACCTATGGTTGACAGATAGGTTTTTATTGTGTTTTCAGAAAAGTTTGCCAAGTAAAAAACGCCGGGTATAGAAATAATAAGGCTGGTTAAGAAGAAAATGGTACTTTCATAAACCACCATTTTTAAAAGCTTACTAATAGATATTTTTAGATGGTTATAGCTGTTGAGCCTACTTACTAAACCAACAAAATTACCCGGAATATATCTTTTAATTTCTGCAAGAGACAGAATATAAATAGATTGCAGTAAAGGAACATCATATCCTTCAATTTCTAGCAACTTATCCCACACAATGCACCTAAACAAAAAGAAAATAGAAAACACTATTAATCCAAGAACGAACAATAAATAGTTAATGTGCTCAATTTGTCTTGAAACTTGCGGCCAATAAGCGGAGATAAATCTAAATACAAAATATAGTGCAAATATGGTTAGGGGTAATCCCAAGATAAAGCGCAGAAGAAGTTTAATTTTTCCCATATCTGTTGCAGGGCTACATTCAATTAAAGAATATAGTGATGCTTGTGATAATGTGAGCCGTCAGGGTCTCGAACCCTGAACCTATTCCTTAAGAGGGAATTGCTCTACCAATTGAGCTAACGGCCCGCGTAAAGTTCACTTTGTTCACCACGCGGTAAACCAAAATAATTCGTAAGTTGTTTATTGATAAACTTTCTACCGGATCCACTTTTCAAAAAACGCTCTCTTCCGGTCGCATCCTTCCTATTTAAATAAGCTTCGTAATAAATTACTTCCCATGGTCTAAAAGCTTTCGTTGATTGTACCAAACCCAAGTTGTGTTTATCCAGTCTTTTGTTAACATCGGTAGGTGTATACCCAATATACAATTTCTTGTAATTAATGCTTTCTATTATGTAAACAAAATACATAAAGCTTGCAACGTGGTTTTGCTATGCAAAACTTTACGTTGTGCGCCTGAAGGGAGTCGAACCCCCAACCCCATGGTCCGAAGCCACGTGCTCTATCCATTAAGCTACAGGCGCTTATTCACTGCGTCCATCAGTACAAGCGAAGTGATGCTTTGATATTTTATCAAACCACAGCCTATATTGAAAATTTTTACTCGATATGTAAATATAATCCTATTATTTAAATGATAAAAATTATTGGGATCACGGGACCTTTGGGAAGCGGTAAAACTACAGCTTCAGAAATACTACAGTCTCTTGGCTATGTTCAATATACCTTTTCTGACATCATAAAAGATGAAGCTAGGAAAAGAAACTTACCCACAGATGTAAGGAAAATTCTTCAGGATATAGGGGATGAACTTAGAAATAAGTACGGTAATGATGTCTTGGCTCGTGAATTATTCAAAAAAGCAAAAGCATCTAAAGCCGAGCTTATTATAGTGGATGGAATTAGAAACGTAGGAGAGCTCAGTTATGTTAAGAAGCAAGGAGGATTTATTTTGGGAATCAATTCTACATTGGAGAATAGATTTAAACGAGTTTCTAAAAAAGGGCAAATTTATTATGGCAAGACCAAAGAGATATTTCAAACAGATGAGATGAGAGACCGTGGAATTGGTCAAAAAGCTTATGGACAACATGCGCAAGAATGTCTTGAAGCTTCGGATGTAATCGTTGATAACGATAAAACCATTGCAAGCTTTAAAAAGAAGTTGTTAGAGATTATCTCTTCCTAGAGTGGCAAGGTCTTTTCTCATCCCTCTGTCTGCCATATATCCATTTGGCTTGGTATGAAGTACCGGCGCATCAATTAGATAGCCGTTTCTTATTGTATGGTGGCCAAACCTTTCATTTATATTATCCATAAGTCTTCTGATTGTTTCCTGTTTTGGGTTTTCAAACAAAGATAGGTTGGTATATTTATCTTCTACCAAATTGCCAACCCAGACGCTTATTTGTCTTACATAATCCATATTCCATTGGGTAAAAAACTTCTTACAAATCTCAAATATGTCAGAACTACTGTCTGTATACTTTGGAATAGTTCTTCTGCCACCTTCTGATTTATCTCCATGAAGATAAAGACCAATAGTTCTTCCTTTCATCTCAAGACGTCTTAATTTAATGGCAATTTCTTCTGATAACTCATAGATATTCTTTAGGATATTTTCTTTGTTGTAATTATTCTCTGGTAGGCAATAATTTCTACCTACGGATTTAGCTTGATTATCTTCAAGGTATGAAACAACCGGAGAATCATCAATGCCCATAGATAGTCTTTTTAAATTCTCTGCTGCCACTTTCCCAAACTCAGCACGGAGAACATAAAGAGGACAGTCTTCCAGTTCTTTAAAAGTAAAAATTCCCATCATGTTAAGTCTTCTTTCAAAACCATGTCCTATCCCCATAATGTCTGTTAAGGAAAGGTTGGCAAATACTTTTTGGCGATTTTCCTTATCAATTTGAGCAAAGCCATCTGGTTTATTAAGATTAGTTGCCAATTTGGCAAGAAGCTTATTGTAGGAAGAGCCAATAGATACGGTAATTGTTTCTCCCACTTCTTTTCGTAAATCTTTTTTAAAGCTTTCTGCAACAAAAAGTGGCGAAGGGTAGAGGTTATTAACAGGAGTCAGATCTATAAAAACTTCATCTAAAGAAAACAATTCAACAAGCGGCGAGTAGCGGGTAGAAATCTCCAATAACTTCTTTGTTATATCAAGATATCTTTCAAAATCAGCCTTAACAAAAATTATGTCTGGAATTAATCTTTTTGCATTCCATGTGTTGCCTGGACTTTTAAGACCCAACCTTTTTGCTTCACGAGAAGCGGCTATGATACAGTTCCTTCCGTTTTGCGCTGTTACCCCAATGGGTTTATGTCTTAGATTTGGATTAAAATGTTGTTCACAAGATGCAAAAAAAGAATCAAAATCTATGTGTAGAATAACCCTGGGCATATTCAAAAATCAAAATGCAAAAATTAAATTTAAAGCTAAAAAAGTTTTCATAACTACTTTTGGATTTTGTACTTTAAATTTGACCTTTAGCTGTTGAGTTTAATCTTTAGAGTAGGATCCAGTATGCGTACATTTTCCCTATCTTTTTGATAATGGACAGTATTAACATAGTTAAATAATATACGAAGTTTTCTCGAAAATAAATAGAACAAAAAACACACAAACAGGATCAAAAACAGTCAATTTTAGTTTTTGTTTTAAGATATTAGTTTTATGTTGTAGGTACTTGACCTTGCCTAAATTATTATCATAAGATAAAAGAGTAGTATTAGATGAAGTCCAAGATTTTATTTTTAAAAGTATTAGCACTTGTCATATTTTTTGTGGCAGGTTTTGTTTTGTCCACTCACTTTTATACTGCCCCGGTAGCGGCACAATCTTGTCCAACTCCGGCAACTCCAACAGGAGTCCTAGTGGAATTTCCATCCTGTATCGGGAGCCAGTGTAACTTTACTCAAGCCAAATGTAGCTGGGGTAGTGTAAGTGGAGCCGCCAGTTATAAGTTGGTAGTTACAGAGGTTGAGACAGGAACGGTTGTGGTAAATGAAACACCGGATGCGGCTACTACAAGCAAGGTATTTAATGTCAATGCCAACAAAACTTATAAATGTGATGTTTCGGCAGTTAATTCATGTGGAGCTACGGGAGCTGCCAGTTCCCACTCTTTACTTTGTGCGGTAGACGCCCTAGTAACTACGCCTACCGCTACGCCGGCACCAGCTAAAAACGCTTGTGGATACTCTTGCACTTCATCGGCCGGATGTCAGGCCGGTTTAACTTGTGCAATGGGCGCTAATGGTCAAGGATATTGCGCAATTCCGGCTTATGCAGCGGCTTGTCAAAGTGGCCCTTCAATATCTGCTTGCTGTACTGCACCTACTGCTCCTCCTAAGCCCACAGTTCCCCCAACCGGTGGAATTACAACAGGGTCAATAATCGTTGGTTTTGGAACAATAATAATGCTAGCTATTGGAATGATGTTAGTTGCTCTATAAATATGGCAGATACACAACCTTCAAAAATTGCAGAAGAGACAGAGGTGGCTATTCCTTCAAAAGAGAAAGCTCCTTTGTTTGATAAGAAAAATCTACCGAAACTACTTGTGGCGGGAGTAATAGCACTCCTTATTTTTATTGGAATTGTTGTAGTTTTGTTACCCAAGGGTCAAAACTCAAAGGTGGTTTCCCTGCAGGCTCAAGCGGACTTAGCCACGAAAAAGGCGGATTTTGGAAAATCTCAAGAACTTCTTTCTCAGGCATTGAAAATCCAACCCAATAATCCTCAATCTTTATCTCAAATGATTGATGCAATTTCGCTTCAGGGTAATCAAACAGGCCAAGAGGCAGACGCCTTAAAAACTTCTCAACCATATATAGATACTGCTTTAAATGCAGCACCCCAGGATGTAGCAGTTTTAATTTCTGTTGGTTATGCCTATGAGTCTTCCGGAGATTACAATAATGCTTTTAAATACTATGATCAAGCCGTAAAAGAGGACCCCAAATCTTCTTCTGCATGGTTTCATCGGGGACACGTATTACAATTTTTAGGCAAAAATGATGAAGCTTATAAAAATTATCAGACCTCAAATCAGCTTGATCCAAATAATCCATTAACTCTTATGGCGTTGGCTGGACAACAATATAGTCAGGCTCAAGTCCAAAAAGCTTTTGATTTATATGTAGCTGCTGCAAAAGTTCCGGCAATTTCTAGCCAAAATAAAGCTGATGCATTATCTGCTGCTGCAAATATTAGACGTTATCAAGATAATTTTATACATATGGACGAGTCAATAGACCTTTCAAAAAAAGCTGTTGACGCAGATCCTAATTTTTCTCAAGCTTTGGCTTCTTATGGAAATAACTTGTTTCTTATTAATAAACCAGATGAAGGGGAAAGCTATATGATAAAAGCAATTTCTGCTAACCCTAGAATCTCTGTTAACTATTCCGATCTTGGAATTGACCTCAGGGGAATTAAGAGATATCAAGATGCAATTAATTACCAAAAACAAGCTATTGAAAAAGCACCAAATGATAATACAATTCTTATGCCAAGCGACCGCTTAAAAATGGAAGGTTATTACGACTATGAACTTGCAAAGACATATTCTATGGCAGGCCTTAACGTCAATACTGTCCCTATATTAACCGATGCTATTAAACTATATCCTGGCGTTTTGGATTTGATAAAGAAAGATGTAAGTAACGGCTACTTTGGTGAGCAAGCCGGAAATAGTTCTTTTCAGGCTTTAATATCTAAATGATAAAAAGATTTATTTTTATAAGTATAATTTTGATTTTCTTAGGGATTGCAGCATCCTTGAGATTGAATAATGTATATGCTACAACTGGCGGATTTCCAGATAAATCGGGTCCAATTCCTGACAACTGTACAGGTGCTTGTGCAGAAGCTCAAGCTTCTGCCGCACAGCAAGGAAGATCATTTATTGTTGCACCAGGATGTAACCAGAATGTATGTACTCTTCTTGCCTGCACGAATGGTATAGTTTTGGATACTTACACTTACTACCCAACTCCTAATTGTCCAATAGTCCAAACGAGTGATGGGGATTCTTATTATGATTGTCCAACTCAAGCTCCTCCTACAGCAACTCCTGTTCCCCCAACTCCTACAAGAGTTCCAGCTTGTGGTGTTGCTTGTAACACAAAGGCTGATTGTGCCGGGGTAAAAGATGGATGCGTAGAATGTAATGCTGGAGTTTGTTCCCCTCCATCAACTCCTACACCTACTAAAACTCCACCCGCTTGTGGTGTTGCTTGTCAAAAGAATGCAGATTGTGCTGGAGCAAAAGATGGTTGTGTGGTTTGTGGTTCCAACAATACTTGTCAGCCACCGGCAACCCCAACTCCGGTCCAGGCATGTAATTCTCCTTGCGTAAGAGATGCGGATTGTCAGACAGGAAATGCTGTAAAAGATGGTTGCGTTGCATGTATCCAGGGGGTATGTAAGGTTCCAAATACGCCAACTCCTACATCAACGCCAGTACCAACAGCAACTCCGCTGCCTACGGCAACTCCTACCCCTACGCCGGTACCATTTAATCCTGCTGCATGTACCTGTGATGGAATAGAGTATTCCAATATTGTTTCAGGCGGTAACGCTACTATCACCTCTTACTCAAAGGTGGTTGGGGCTGACACATCAAAAGCAAAAGTTGTAAGTGAAAAGTTTTTCTTGGCAGAAGGCGCAGAAACAACAGCTACAATCATAGGACAATCCAATCCCATTGCAGCAAAAATAGTGAGCCAATCGCCAGCTTTAGTAAGATATAGCTCAACATGGAATGCAGCTATTCCCCAGTTAAAGAGTGGGGCAACATATAGAATTTGGAGCCAAATTGACTGTGAACCGGCAGCCCAAGCTATGGTTAACCAGCCGGCGTCAAATGTTTTGGGGGCAACAACTCAAAACACAAATCAGGGCTTCTTTGGCTCTATTCTTAATTTCTTCTCCAATCTATTTGGTGGGGGGACAAAGAAAGTGGCCGTATCCCCAACACCAATTCCTGCGTTATCAATTAATAAGATTCAGGAAGATGTTTCACCAACTTCGGGATCTAAGAGCTCATTACAGCTTCAGACAATTCAACCTGTTGAGGTTTACCAAAAGACATGTTCCTTCATTAAGTTCCGCTACACTGGCCTCTAAGTTTTACAATTGAGCCTCGAATATAGTAAAATATCAATATTCCCTGCGCTCGCGCTGATGAACGTAGTGAAGAAGCGCTTGTAGCTCAATGGATAGAGCACCTCCCTTCTAAGGAGGGGGTTGTGGGTTCGACTCCCGCCAGGCGCGCACCTCACCGTTGTTCGGTGTAAACTAAAAGTAATGTCATGGTTTGTCTACATTGTGAGGTGTGTAGATGATAGTTTTTATACTGGTATTTGTTATAACCTTCAAAAAAGAATTAAGGAACATAATGAAGGTTATTATAAAACGTCTTTCACTAAAGGTAGATTGCCCGTAAAGTTGGCATACTGGGAAAGATTTGATGATCGATACCAAGCTGCCAAACGAGAAAAAGAAATTAAGGGTTTTGGTAGATTTAAAAAAATTAAGTTGATAGACAGTTTACATCGAGCATAGCGAGATGGTGGATGTAGTTCATCAGTAGAACGCCTGCTTGTGGAGCAGGAGGCAGCGGGGGCGGCACCCGTCTTCCACCCATCAAAATTTAGCTTCAGTTTTAATACCAGAACTGCGGGTTAGAACTCAATATCTTTTAATTCCACTTGTTCGGGATGAATATCTTTTGCAGTCAAAAGACCTCTCAAAAACCAGTTAGCAACTTCAAGGCTTGCAACCGGATCTTGTTCTACCATACTCATCATCACACTTTCGGGCTTTTGAAACCTGTAAGGAAAGCCCTCAAGTTCTGCCTTATAAATTAACATATCTATATTGAGGCTTCCATATTCTTTATGCATTCTTAATTCGTCTTGATTAAGAGGTTTATCGATATCTGGTATATACGCAGCGAGTCCAATTCCGGGTAGGTCAGCGGAGAGAGTGCAGCTTGACGAAAATCTTCCAATAAAACTTGAGCCATGAGGTGGAAAAACCTCCCACGTATAAGAGGCTGGTTCAAATTCATCACCATCAAATTCCGCAGGTAAATAGCCTACACTAGCATGAAGGTCACGAGTTTTTTGTGCTAGATCATATAACCTATCTGAGATATCAAATCCATGTAGAAAAACCTTTGGTTTGTCAAATGTTGGAGAAACAATGTGCCAAGTTCTTGCTTCTCCTAAGGGAAAAATGGGTAAAAGCAAATCTGATGTAGTCTTTAATTCGGTTGTAAGTTGAATTTGGCGAGTAACTGCTTCAGGCGTATATCTATATTCCTGCTCACTCATCACTCAATTTTAAGTAAAAATCTAGTCTAGATATTCCACTAAAGATACCTCTTACTAGACAGCTTTGGTATAATATATATAGTATGACAGCCTCTAACAAACCAAAAGATTCGCAGATGATTAAATTTGAAACAAAGCTAATTAAGATCAAAGATTGGACGATCCTTCATTTGCCGGAAGATGAAAGCGCAAAGCTCCCGTCACGTGGCATGATAATGGTTGAAGGTACTCTAAATGGCGTTCCATTTAAAACCCTCCTTGAACCGGACGGTGTATATGGAACCGGCAAAAAACCAAGCCACTGGTTTAGGCCGGATAAAAGCTTGCTCGATAAAGCAAAAGCTTCGGCAGGCGATAACGTGAAAGTTACACTAGAAGCAACAAAAGACTGGGTGGAACCGGAAATTCCGGAAGATATGAAAAAAGCTTTGGAAAGTTCTCCTAAGGCTCATCAATTATGGAATGATACTACGCCTCTTGCTCACTGGGATTGGGTTCGCTGGGTTAGAGCAGTAAAGACAGAAGAAACTCGCAAAAAACATTTAGATGTAATGCTAGACAAATTAAATAAGGGTATGAGACGACCGTGTTGCTTTAATAGAAATATGTGTAGTGAGCCTTATGTTTCCCACAATTGGGCACTACAGATACCTTCGTAATGACAACTTTTTATCTTATTAGACATGGTTTAAAGGAACCTATACCTTTTGATCCTCCTCTTACAGAAATTGGCCTTAAGCAAGCAGAATTTACTGCCGAACTACTCAAAGACGTTGAGTTCAAAGAAATATTGTCAAGTCCAAAACTTAGAGCCAAGCAAACAGCTGAAGCAATAGCTAAATTCCACTCTAACGATATTAAATTTGATACAAGACTTATTGAGCGCATGGAGTGGGAAGATGGTGTAACATTTGACGAATTTTTAATGGAATGGAATAAAACTGATTACAACAGAGACTATCAACCGAGTAATGGAACTGCGTCAAATGCCAATGGGCATCAAATGAAAACTTTGGTTGAAGAACTTTCATCTGAACATGGCGATGGAAAAATTCTTATTGTCACCCACGGCGGAACAATCGGAGACTTGCTAAGAAATCTTTTTGATGAAAGTATGCTGCCTCACATAATATCGCCATTAACCCATGCTCCTTATATAGATATTGGCGAATGCTCTATAACAATCATTGAGAAAAACGGTGATGATTACAAATTAGTTAAGCTCGGAGATAGCTCACACTTATCAGCCCCTTTAACTTAGTAAAGTTATTTCTTATTAGTTGTTTTATAGCAAAATTTTCTACCATTTAAATTAAACTATCCCATAGCATTGACAGCTAATTGCTTTTCAAATATAATGCGCCTATGTCTAATGAATTTCTTCCCGAAATTACGGTAAATCAAACAGAAGTTACACAAGGTGAAAAAAAATTATCAAATCTTGAAGTTCTTAGGGAGCTGAGTGGCCATTTGGTAACTTCATTAACTTTGTATCAAAATATTGCTGGAGAAACTACTTCAAATCAACCACATACACTCCAAGTTTCAAGTGTCGAGACAGATGGAGATATGATGGTAATAAAGGGTACTAGAATGGGTCCGCTTTTAATTGGTGCAGAAGAAAGAAATTTATTTCCAACCGAAAAATTTCATGTTAACGTAACAAAGGATGGTCAATATCCAACTCGAGGAAGAATATTTTCTGTGACAAGTAATCAACCTGCAGAAGACAGCAGGCAAACTATTTACATAATTATGGATCTTCTAGAGTAGAGTGGCTAAGCTTAGGTCATTTTGCCTTTTTCAATAGAGTGGCCGCCAAATTGATTACGCATTCCGGTTAACA
>DASZRC010000005.1:0-8122 GCA_035549315.1 Patescibacteria group bacterium
TATAATGATGGTTCTTGCGTATTTTGATTTCTTCTCAAAAATTGCCTTATTCTCAATCATTTCATTTATCTTTTGATATAAAACGTCCGGGGTTAAATTATTTTCCGTAATGTATTCACCAATCTTTAGATACTCTATTAATTTTGCATTTTCTAACTGCTCGTTACTTTGCCCATGAGACAAAGGTATTAACAAGCTGATTTTCTCAAGTGCGATTATTTCATAAACGGTATTTGCTCCGGACCTTGAAATGATTAGATCGGCATTTTTTAATATGAAACCAATCTCATCCGGATATATAAATTTTCTAACCATATATCTTTCTTTCTTTTCCTTAGTAAATCCGCCTCTGAGTTTTTCTAAATCTTCAAAGTCATTATGGTAAGAGCTAGCACCCGTTTGATGAATCACAACATAATTGTCTAGCAACATATTAACTATTCTATAAATCATAGTGTTAATGATGTGGGATCCTGTGCTTCCACCTGTTATGTAAATAATTTTTTTGTTTGGAAGATCAAGCTTCTTTTCTACTTTGAAAATCTCCGGCCTTAGAGGATTTCCGGTGACAACAATTTTTCTCTTATCAAAGAATTGTGCCGATGATTCAAATGCCAGGCATACCTTAACTGCAACTTTTGCTATATTTTTTGATGCCAAACCACTGCGCTGCGTTTGCTCATGCAAAACTACAGGAATTCCTTTGAGCTTTGCCGCATAAGCTACCGGAAGACCAAGATAACCACCAAAAGTCAAAACAACATCCGGTTTGTATTTTGAAATGATGTTAAGAGATTCAAAAAAACCTTTTGGGACCTTGAGAAGAGAAGGAATCGTCTTGGAGCTAAACTTTCTCTGCAGCCTACCGGTATTTAATTCAAAAAACTCTATACCCTCTTTTTTTGAAACAAGGTATTCATATGATTCACTACTATCTCCCTCCATTGCGTGCTTACGGCCAACAATGGCAACATCAATTCCTCTCTTTTTAAATTCTTTCAAAACTGCATAAGCAGCTGAAAAATGTCCACCTGTAATTAAGACTCTCATAATTTTCTCATTTTCACTTTCTGAGTTTTATTGCCGTACTTTGCAATACTCATAAGTATTCCTATTGCTACTAGGTTAATTATAAGGGATGATCCACCATAAGATATAAATGGCAAGGGAACTCCGGTTAAGGGAATTAGAACTACCTGAGACCCAATATTAACAAATACTTGGACCGCCAAAAAGGTTATAACCCCGGCTCCTAAAAGTTTTCCAAACATATCATTTGTTTCAAATGCTATGGCAAAACCAACATAGAAAAGGAGCAGGAATAGGCCAATCAGCACAGTACACCCAACAAATCCCCCTTCTTCTGCAAAAATAGCAAAAATAGAGTCCGTTGTGCTTTCCGGAAGATATGCATACTTTTGGATTGAGTTTCCAAACCCCACTCCCGTTATTCCGCCGGAACCTACTGCTAACAAAACCTGCTTTACGTGATATGAAGTAGTTGATAAATCATGGGGATCAAAATTTTGAAAAGCGGTAAGACGAGCAAGCCTATATGGAGCAACAAGAATAAGGCCAACAACTGCTACAACCATAAGTAGTCCAATTAGGCCCATATCCCTAGATGGGGCACCGGATAGAAAATAAACAATAATAGCAGTCCCGGATACAACCATGGCAGTTCCCATATCCGGCTCAAAGATTACCAAAACAAGACTTAGCCCTAAAAGCATCATAAAGGCTAAGAATCTCCCCTTCTCTTTTATTGATAACCAAGCCGCTAAATATATAGCAAGAGTTATTTTTAGTATTTCTGATGGCTGAAGTATAGTAAAACCCAAATTTATCCATCTATGAGCCCCCTTTAGCTCAAGGCCGACACCAGGCAGAAAGACGACAATAAGCAAAAAAAGCGTAAAAAGTAAAAGAGGAAGCGCAATCTTATAATATCTTCTGTAGTCAATAAAGGACACAATAAAACAGCCAATAGTACCAAGGATTAGCCAAACCGATTGGTTTTTGAAGAAATAATATTTATCTCCAATTGATAGTTGGGCCGTGTAGGTAGAGCTTTCGTACAAGATAAACACCCCAACCAAAGAAAGAAGAATAGCGAGTATAAATAGAAAATATCCAAGTTTTGCCATGTAAAAACGCAAAAGAATTAAGCCTAGATAAGTTTATATAATCTACCTGAGGAAGGCAATATAAAGCCCAAACATTGCAAATACTACACCCAAAAGCCAAGCCCTCATGACAACCTTTGGCTCCTCCCAACCTCTTTTAATAAAGTAGACATGAAGTGGGGTAACGGGTAAAATTCTTTTGTTAAAAAACTTTCTGGAAAATATCTGAAGAAGAGATGACCCTACCTCTATTACAAAAACACCACCAATTAAAGCAACCGATATTGGTTTTCCGGTAAGTAGCCCTATAACAGCAAGGATTGCCCCCAAAGACATTGCCCCAACATCTCCAAGCCAAAGCCTGGCTTTATAAATATTAAAGTACAAGAAAGCAAGAACGCTACCAAATAAGGTAGCTATGAAAAACGATAAGAAAGTATCAAGAGTTGATCCTGCCATTGCCAAAAATGCGATCAAACAAATAATAAGAAGTCCTGTTGCTAAACCATCCAGTCCATCTGAAATATTTACGGCATTAGCAAATGAAACTATTACAAAAGCTGAAAATAGAATATATCCCACTCCAAGTGTAACCTGACCAAGCCAGTGGACGTAAACAAAATTATATCCAAGTTGGTAGTATAGAACGGCTCCTATTATTAAGGCTAATATCCACTGAATAACAAGCTTGTGAACTGGCTTAAGACCAAAAACACCCTTATTGATGTTGAATATTTTTCTCAAGTCATCATAAAAGCCAAGCGCTCCAAAACCAAGGAATGTGAAAAGAAGCGCAAATAGCTCCCAGAATTTAACTTCTACCTGGAAAAGTCCATAAGCCCAAAGAGTAAGTATTGTTACTACGAGGATAATTAGAAGTCCGCCCCCAAAAGGTGTTCCAACCTTCCAAGCAGACATCTTGTCAAAAATTCTTATTTTTTGATTGAAAACATCGCGGTGGTCACCGGATTTTCTTAGTTTAATCTTGTAAAGAAAATCAATAAATGGCACCAATAATATTGCTGTTATTGCGAGTGATAATATCGAAAATCCAAAAATTTGATCCATACTAAATATACCCATAAAGACTAGCCTCATGGGCACCCTATACTAAGTTAGTTTTAATCTGTAGGGTGAGAATTGATTATAACACTAAATGACATTTTGATCTAATATATATTAGTTGTTTTGAGGGATGTGAGCACATTATGAGCCTGTTTTCCTTCCAAAACTACTACATCCGGCTTTCCTAGCTTTCCTCTAACAAAATTAATTATAGCCGAAGTTGGAGCAACTTCATATTTGCATTTTCCCTCGCTTTTCTTAATTCCTTTTATTATTGAGGCTGAATAGTTATTGTTTGTAAGAAAAAGACGGTCACAAACCCTACCAATCTCAAGCCCCAGTTTATAGTGGTCATCCTCTGCAAATTTTCCCAATTCAACTAGCGGCTCAAGAACCAAAACCTTTTTACCCTTATAAAGACTCATATAAGACAGGGCGCGAGATATAGAATTTATGTTTGCATTATGAGTATCATCAATTACTGTTGGGCCGTTTGTCATCCTTCTTGGGTCCATGGCGCCCCCCAATGGTTTAATCTTGTCTATAGCACGTCTAATTGAAGAAAAATCCAGGCCAACATAGACACCAATAAAAATAGCCGGAAGCAAATTTTCAATATTATGGCGGCCCAATAGCTTAACACTTGCAAGTTTGTATTTTCTACCCAAAAGCTCTACGTCAAATGAAAGACCATATCTACTTTCTTTAATATTAGTTGCTGTTATATCACCTTTTCTACCGCTTCCGTCGTCTACAAAGTATATAAACTTTTTTTGTTTTGTCTCTTCATACAAACGCATAGCGTACTCGCTGTTTCCGTTGAATATTGCTATTCCATCTCTTGATAACGCGTTAATCAACTCTTTTTTTGATTCTAAAATTGCATCTACACTCCCAAACATTGAAAGCTTCTGTTCATTTATTCCGCCAATTACTGCAATCTTTGGACTAATTATATTTGCCATTTCCTCCATATCGGAAATATTGTAGTCATCCATTTCTGCAATAAATATTTGTTTTTTAGCAGTAAGTCCTGTTATTATGCTTTTAGCAATTCCCAATGAATTACTAAATGTAGTATTGGTTGCAAGTACATCAAATTTTAAAGATAAAACATTTGATATAAATTCTTTGGTTGATCCCCTACCATAACTTCCCGCAATAGCTATTGTTAATAGGTTTGGCTTTTTCTCAATTCTTTCAAGAGCTTTGTTTATTATGATATCCGTTGAAAAATCATAAAAAACATAAAATATTCCAATAAACATCACAATAAATATTGGAAGCAATTTTTCAAGAACTAGAAGCCACAAAAATCTATCAACCGGCGCAAATAAATAGAGGAAGAATTCAACAATTAAGGCCAGTCCAATTATAAAAACCGTAGGAAATGATAGGGTTGGAAAAGAAAAATCTTTACTTAAAATTTTTTTAATAACTTTTGCGCTAATGAAGAGATAAAAAGCAAAAACAAGATAATGATAAAAATCGTCCGCATTATCAAAGAATATGGTTATGGAATATAGAAAGATAAGAAGCCATCTTATTAAACTTTCACGACCAATAAGCGCTTCTCTCCCAGTTTTTGTTTCTTTTAGATAAACAATTAGCCTCTTTAAGCTATATTCCTTGTCTTGCCAAATACTAACCCACGAAATACAACTAGCAATAATGCTAACGGAGAATAAGACTGACGTGATACCAAATAGTAAACCTGCCATTTTAAAAATAAATTCTACTTCTTGATTGGGGCAGATTTAGCTTTTTTAATAACTTTTTTAAATTCAGTATAAAAGGTAATATCCGAATCTAAATTTTCCATAACCGTAGTAGAGGGACCAATATTTACATTGTTACCAATGATAACTCCGGGCATAGTAGTAACACGCGCGCCAAGCATAACAGAGTCCCCCATTATGACTCCCAAGTCTCTAAAACCGGAATCAATTTTTTCACCAAAAATATTTGGGGTTATATTTTTTCTATCAAGTCTTACATTTGCACTTGTAAAACCAGCGCCAAGTCTTGAGTTCTTACCTATTATAGAATCTTCCAAAACCCCTGAGTGGGTTTTTGCTCCTTCAAAAATAATTGTATTTTTTACTTCTATAAAACCGCCTATTACTCCACGCTCTTCTAAAACCGTACCATTTCTAATAAGGGTGTTGCTACCAATATAAGCATTTTTCCCAATGTAAGCAGGCCCCTTAATAGTTGCGCGTTCAGAAACTACAGCACCTTCTTCTATTACAACATTTCCTGTTATTAATGCATCTTTTGACACGGAGGCTTTTTTGGAAATACTCTTAGTTACCTTGCTTAGCAAGAAATCCTTGAAGGTTAGAAGATCCCAGGGATATTTTAGAGTGACTAGTGCCCTTTGGGTTTTAACAAACTTTACTTTCCCCTCTTTTGCATACTTATCAATTGCAATTTCAAGATTATCATGGTGTTTTTTTGTTTTCTTTAATTCTCTAATAAAGTCTAAGGGCAAGAAATAAACGCCTTTAACAACTAACTTTGATGGTTCCATTCCTTTTTTTGGTTTTTCAACTAAACCCGTTACATTATCCCCCTCAAAAGAAATAACTCCATAAGAAGATACATCTTCCTGCTCTTTTGTAAGAAGGACTACGTTTTTGTTTGTACCTCTTTTTTTATCAAGTTCTTCTTTTAGTTCCGGGAAATCAACATGATATGAATTGAGAAGAAAAAAGTCTGAGGTAAGTGAGCTTGCGGCTGACAAAATAGCATCTCCCATTCCGGTTGCTTCTTTTTGTACAACGTAATTAATTTTTACACCATATTTCTTACCATTACCTAGAATTTCTTGGAAGTCTGAATGAGGACTAACAACAATAACAATATCATTGATACCTGCTCTTTTAACAGCCCTAACAGTATGAACTATTATTGGATCACCAAGTAAGCTAATTGCACACTTATGCTTTGCGTTGAAAGGAAAAAACCTGCTTGATTTACCAGCAGCGAGTAATAAGGCTTGCATACACTAAATTTGCTCCTCCTCATCAACCGCTTCAATTGAAGCACCCAATGAAATTAATCTTTTATCAAATGCCTCATACCCACGCTCCAAATACTCTACTCCGTAAATTACACTCTCCCCTTTTGCAATGAGAGAGGCTATAGCAAGAGTTGCACCTGCCCTTAAATCTGAAATATTTAGAACGGCGTTATGAAGTGGAGTTTTTCCAATAATTCTTAATCCTTGCTTATTCTCTTTATCTTTTGCGGTGTAGTTAAAATTATAAAATTCTTTTGGATTTTGTACTTTTGGCTTGTAGAACTCAAGATCCGCTCCCATTTTTTTGAGCTCACTAACGTATCCAAATCTAGTTTCATATACAGCCTCATGAATTGTAGAAGTGCCATCTGCTTGAGTCATAAAAATTGCCCATGGCCCTTGCCAATCTGTCATAAAACCCGGGTGTGGAGCAGTAATTATATCTGTAGGTAAAATTTTTCCATCAACATAAAACCTCACTTTACCATTCTTTTCTTCCCATTTTCCGCCGGCCTTTTTAAACTCGGTCAAAAAGCCTTCAATATCTTTCATCTCAAAGTTTTTGACACGAATGTTTCCACCCGTAAGAGCAGATAAGACTGCAAAAGTCATAACTTCATTTCTGTCTGCCATTATGGAATAAGATGCTCCCTTAAGCTTCTTAACTCCGTTAATAACAATTGTTCTTTTATCTGTCCTTTTAATATCTGCGCCCATAAGGTTGAGAAAATTTATAAGATCGTCAATCTCCGGTTCTTCTGCGGCATTTTCCAGAACCGTTCTTCCCTTTGCCAAAACCGCAGCCATAATTAAGGATTCGGTCCCTGTATGTGTATTTTTTGTGAATCTATAAGTTGCGCCATGAAGACCGGCGGTTTTGAAGTGGAAATATCCATCACGGCTGTTATAAACAACCTCGGCACCCATTAATTTTAGACCTTCTATATGCCTGTCAATTGGACGTGCTCCTATTCTGCAACCTCCGGGATTTGGAATAAGTGCCTCACCTTTTCTTACCAAGAGAGGCGCCATAAACATAGATGAAGTTCTAATTTTTGCTCCCATATCTAGAGGAATTTTTATATTATTTATGTTTTTAACCTCAATTTTTACAGTATGGCCGGAGAGATAAACTTTTCCGCCAATCTCCTTAACAAGCTCAAGCATTATGAAGAAGTCGTTAATAAGGGGGACATTTTTTATTTCAACAGTTTCATTTGTAAGACAAGCAGCTATTATAGCCTTTAAAACCACGTTTTTAGCTCCGCTTACGCTTATTTCTCCGCTCAATTTGTTTCCGCCTTTTACAATATACTTTCTCATAATTATTCTAGTCCCTAGCCCCTAGTCCCTATTCCCTTCAGCCAAAGGCTTGATGGGCCTCTGGCCCAAGTCCCTAACCAGATCGTATCCTATTTTATACACATTTCCCGCTCCCATAGTAACTACCAAACAAGATGCGTCCGTGAGATTTTTCTTTACGTATTCTACCACATCATGGGGGTTTTCTATTAGCTTCACGTTAGCCTGGGTCATTCTAACCTTCTCAACAAAGTCATGATCATCTTCAATTGAATGCTGACTTCCATCCCTCATAGAAGCAAACGTGGGCAAAATTATTAATTCATGTACATTTGTAAATGACGCAGCAAATTCCGGTAAAAGAGCTTTTGTTCTAGAAAAGGTATGGGCCTGAAAAATTACGGTAATTTTCTTATCCGGAAAAGCTGCTTTTATAGCCTCTAAAGTTTTTCTTATTTCTTCCGGGTGATGAGCGTAATCATCATAAACTTCTACTCCGGACTCTGTGGTGCCAATTTTTTCAAGTCTTCTTTTAACACCCATGAATTTGGGCAAATTAGTATTAATTTTCTCAACTGATACACCAAGTTCCATAAGTGCTGAA
>DASZRC010000006.1:0-23265 GCA_035549315.1 Patescibacteria group bacterium
CTCAGGCTTGATCCAATTGAGAGCTTCCATATTCTTTTCAAAAACACTAACCCAATGATCACCAAATTCTTTCCAATTCTGTCCTGCTGTTTTAGAACGTGCAATAATATCATCATCAATATCGGTAATATTTTGGGTGTAATTAACCTTGTAGCCTAAGTAATTTAAATAACGGACAAGAACATCAAAAGTAAGATAAGTAAAAGCATGCCCAAGATGAATAGCAGCATCGGGTGTTATTCCGCAAACATATAAAGAAACCTCTTTTTCTTTGAGTGATTTGAATTCTTCGATTCTGTTTCCGAGTGAATTGTAAAGATGAAGTTTATCCTGCACGAGCTACTATTCTATCAAGCGGTGGGAAGTCTTTCAAATGTTTGGAACTTTTCCTCTATATCTTCCCAATTAATGGAGATATTTTTAACGTCTGATAAAAGTGATCCTTTCTTGCATGCTTCTATCAACTCTTTTAATTTATCTTCTTGGCCCTGTGCTACTACCTCTACTCTTCTGTCTGACAAGTTACGAGTCCACCCGGTAACACCAATCTTTCTTGCAACGTGCTTCACAAATGCTCTATACCCAACACCTTGCACAAAACCGGAGATAAAAAGATGAACTTGGCGCATATGGTTAAGCGAGTCCCATTTTTTCTTTGACTTCACGAACCGTTGCACTTGCGACTTCGCGCGCTTTTTCTGCTCCTTCACGGATTACCTTATCTACATATTCAGGGTCTGCCTCTAATTCTGCACGCCTTTTTTGAATTGGCTCAAGTTCTCTAAATATAGCCTCTGCCAAAGAGTTTTTAAGGTCTCCGTAACGAATACCTTCATTATCATATTGCGTATCATACTCCTTCTTTTTTTCAGAACCTTGGAATAACTCAACAAATTTTAATATTGCCCCCACTCCATCTGATAATTTCCCATTTTCATTTTCATATAGATATTCACGTCTTCCCTCAACTTTTCTAACAGTACCACGGCCAGAATCAGTAACCACTCTTGCCAAGGCTTTCTTAATATCATCAAGACTATCTGTAAGATTAATATAGCTTCCCTCAACTGACTTACTCATTTTTCCGCTTCCTGCTAATGAAGGCACATACTCACCCTTTGTTGCAAATCTTTTTGGCTCAGGAAAATTCGTCCTGTAATCCTGGTTCATTCTTCTTGCTACCTCACGAGCCACCTCAAGATGTGGTTCTTGGTCAAGACCAACAGGAACAAGACTTGCTTTGTATATCAATATATCTGCAGCCATAAGAAGTGGATAATTAAGAAGCGCCATTGTTGCGTTTTCCGGGTATTGTTTAACTTTCTCTTTAAAAGTGGGAAGATGCTGCATCTTAGCAACGGTTACAACAGATGAAAGATAAAAAGCTAATTCTAAATGCTCAGAAACTTCTGATTGTAGAAAAATGACTGACTTCTCAGGATCTAATCCTGCCGCTAGATAATCAAGAACAACCTCACGCCTATTACGCCTAAGTTCCTCTACTTTGTATGGGGTTGTGATTGTATGGACATCTGCAACCATGTAAAAAGTTTCTTGCTCTGGATTATCTTGCAAAGAAAGCATACCCTTAACAGCACCTAAATAGTTACCGAGGTGAAGTCGGCCGGTTGCTCTAATTCCTGATAGGACTCTTGTTTTCATATTGCTATTTTAGCAAGTAAAGGAGGATTTACCAAATTATTGGAGTTTATTAACCTCTTCTTTGAATTGTTCTCCGCGATCTTTATAGTTCTTAAACATATTAAAACTTGAGGCTGCCGGAGACATAAGGCAAATCTTGCCCTCTCCCGTAATCTCTGATGCAATAACCACGGCTTCACGCATCGAAGAAGCATCGTATTTGGCCGGTCTCATATGTTCGTTTGGAACCAGCCTACTGATCTCTGCCCAAATTTTTTCCCCTGTTGTAGGAAACAATATTAATGTTTTTACTTTTGAGTTAGAGAGATATTTCCCAAGTTCACTGTAGTCAAGTCCCCTATCATATCCTCCCAAGATTACTGTTTCAACATCATCTCCCAGAGTCTCCATAGCCTCTATCGTTGCTTCAGGAACAGTTGCCAACGAATCGTTATAGAATGTTATCCCTCTTTTTGTCCCTACCAATTCTAGCCTATGCTCCAAACCCCTGAAGCCCTTAAGGACTCCAACCATGGTCTTGATTCCAACTCCAACTATAGTTGCCGCCATTACTGCGGCACAGACATTTTCAAGATTGTGTTTTCCTTTTAAAAGCACGTCTTTTGCATCAATAACTTTATTTTCTTTATCGTCTATTCTTACCCATATCGATTCATCACGGACAAAGCATCCGTTGTCTACGGCTCTCTCACGGGAAACATAGTATATTTGGCCCACACTTAACACATCACTTTCATTACTTGCAGGATAATCACGGTTGACTACCGCAAAATCATTAGGTGTCTGAAAACGCAAGATATTCCTCTTTGCATCTATATATTCTTTAAAACCTCCATGATAATCTAAGTGCTCACCCGTAACCATTAGAAATACCGCTACATGAGGACTTTGGGTCAAATCCTGTAGCTGAAAGCTTGATAACTCTAAAACTACATATGAATCACTCTTTAGTTCTTTTAAAAAATTTAACGGAGGAAGCCCAATGTTACCACCCAGATAAACGTCTTTACCGTCTGCCCTAAGCATTTCATAAATTAAACTCGATGTAGTACTCTTCCCTTTTGTTCCCGTAATTCCTATTATTGGACATGGGCATAATTCAAAAAAAATTTTGGTTGAGGATGTAACCTTAATACCCCGCTTGCTTATTTTTTTAACTACTGCAGATTCTGTGCTAATACCCGGAGATCGCACCGCTAAATCAAAGCCGCCAAAATCATCAGGATAAGAATCAAATCTAAACTTCACACCTCTACTCTCAAATTTTTTTATTTTTTCATCGTCAAATTTATCTTTATTTCTCACATCTACAGCAGAAACAATAGCTCCCCTATCCAAAAGAAAGTTAGCTACAGATTCTCCCTCTTCTCCAAACCCTAGAATTATTATTTTTTTATCTTTGAAATCTGTCATATTTTAATTATATTTTCAAATTTATTAGGAATATTGTTTTTTCCACTCCCTGAGAGTAAGTCTTCTTTTGTCTTTTCTATATCTATAAATTGATCTTTGAACTTATCGATAAACATTTCCATAATAGGCGTATTATCGTATGCATGTTTCTGATAGGCAAGTAAGAAAGCAAGCCTGACCTCATCCGGAGTACCAACGCAATCAAATGGCTTATGCTCTTTTATACCTAACAATTCTTCATATTGGGGAATTAAATCTCTATTTTCAAAAAGATTTTTGTTAAATATACCTACCACTTCTTCCTTTGGTAAAAATGCAACTAATGTTACAAAAATAAATAGACACTTTGCACATTTTCCACACCAAAGAACATCCGTCTGTGCATCATTTATTTTGAAATTTCTATTGCAGCTAGAAAATACTGGAAAATAGGCAGGGTATTGAATAAATTGCTTTACTATTTCTATCTCATTGTAACTACGCAATAAAGAGAATGGCACAATACTATCTGTAATATAACTCTTAACGTAATTACTAAACAGCTCCTCGAACTCAAAAGACTTACTCCATTGATGGTTAATTTGAACACCTAAATACTCTACGTTTCCATAGTTTGCGCTTTTTTCATTAGAAAAAACAACATAGGAAAAATCATATAAAACAGCGGCAAGTAAAGCTGTAAAGTTATAAATTGAAGATATGGGAATATGCCCGTTATAAGTGTCTTCTCGCTTGTTAAGCTCAAACAACTGAGGATCTATTATTCTTTTAATAACTATATTTTTCTTATCTAGTATGCGATTTATTTCATTTTGAATTAAGCTCTCTCCCAGAGTAAACGTATCAAAATCAACATTTCCTCGCTTTAAAAGCTCTGCTGACACTATTGAATCCTTACCTCCTCCAATCGGTACAAGAGCCCTATCTTTTCTTGAAAAAGAGGTGCTATTTGATTTTTCCGAGTTTGCCTTGAATAAATTAAAGTTTCTAAAATCAATTTTATTCCTAAAGAAAAATTCTCCTAAACCCTTTATGTAAACTTTGTTCCAAAAATCTGCCTGATCCTTAGTTAAGGAAATTCCACCTATATCAATTTTATCCGGACAGTAAAGTTTCCAGTAAGATATCCCTAAAACTAAATGCAGAGAAGTAAGAATATTATCCCGAAGCACCTCCGGAATCTGATCTATTTCCAACTCGGGAAGCAGTATCTTTTCTAAAAAACTTAAAGTTTCCTCAGGACCTATTATTTTGTAAAAAAACTTTATCTCTCTATTGATCAAATCTGCCTCATAGCCGGAGAACTGGAATGTTTTGTCCATAATATGTATTATATTACTTTTTCCTTCAAAATGACGGTTATTTGTGCTAAAATTACCCTCATGCCAGGGTAGCTCAGTGGTAGAGCACTAGATTCATATCCTAGCGGTCGTGGGTTCGAACCCCACCCCTGGTACACATTCGTCATTACATTCCTCAGTGCGAGCTGGGAATATAGTTATCGATATGTATTGAGGGTGAGAAGTTTATCCTGAGCTTGGCGAAGGAAACCCCACCCCTGGTATACATTCGTGCCTGACATTTGAATCCGATTCGATCGGATTTGACAAAAGGAATTTAGTTTGTCTAAACTTAACTAAAGGAGAAAACAATGGAAACAATTATAAGCGGAATCGCGAGCTTCCTTTTCTTCCACTTCACTACCAAACCAAAGTCAAAGATAAATAAGAAGATCCCAAGGAATAAGCTAACGCTATTTAAAAGAGTTGGTGTGTTCCCAAATCTTAACTTTGAGGCTAAAAACAAGGTTGTACACGTTCACCACTGGATGGTATTTACCCCTCTTTTTATTGCCGCACAAACCATACTTAGAAACGTAGGGTTCTTTCAATCAGACATGCTTCACGGATTAATGCTTGGTGGAATATTCCAAGGATTAATGTATGAGGATAGTCTTAAATTTATCCACAACAGCAAAGACTATAAGGAAAAGATTACCTCCACTTCCTATCATGGCTTTAGATTCCTCAAGAAGTTATTCTAATTAGTTTGCTTATAGCCTCCGAATCAACTAAAATACATTCTATAAGTGCTCGTAGTTCAATGGATAGAACACCTGGTTGCGGTCCAGGCGGTTGGTGGTTCGATTCCACTCGGGCACGCACACAACACAAAACTTAATACGCAAAACTTTTTATGTTTTAAGTTGTTAGTCTTAAGTTGTTGGAGGGTTCGCATAGCGGTCAATTGCACGAGTTTCGAAAACTCGACCCTTTTTAGGGTTCACAGGTTCGAATCCTGTACCCTCCGCCAAATAGATATTTATATGAAAACACTCGAAGATTATCTAAAGCAAAATCCTAAAACCCATCTTATTTTTGACCTGGATGAAACAATAGTAAAACTCCTCCTCCCCTGGGATGAATGGTTTGAAGATGTGTTAGGCAAAATTAAAGAAAAATATCCGGATTTTTCAGAAACCGAATACGTCCAAATCCACAATAAACTTGTAGAGCAACGCGGAGAAGAAGGCAGAGAGTTAATTAGACTTCTAAATGAAAAATTTGAGACGGAAAAGATTATGGGAATTGAAGAAAATAAAGAACTGATTGAATTTATAAAATCTAATCCTAATTATGAGTATTATCTTTGGTCATCAAACAGTGGTGCAACAGTTAGAAAATTCCTAAAAGAAGTTGGAATTGACCACGTTTTCAAAAAAATTGTAACAAGATCGGAATCGGATTTTCTTAAACCCAATACTTCTGGCTTTAAACTTTTAGCAGAGCCGGGTGTTTCTATAGATCAATACCTATTTATTGGAGATAGCTCAAGAGATAGTCTGGCCGCAAAAGAACTTGGTATAGACTTCTTCTTAATTGATTATTTTAAAGGTAGTTTCTAAAATCAACTTATGACATTTGAATTTTCAGCAGGCGGCGTAGTTTATAAAGTAGATCCTTCGGCAAGCTCAGGATTTTTAATTCTTGTTTCTCAACACTCACAGCACAAGGGCTGGGTTTTCCCAAAAGGCTTAATTGGCGATCGGGATCAAATAAAAGGTGAGAAGAAAGAAGATACAGCAATTAGAGAAGTGAAAGAAGAAACGGGGGCAGACGGAGAAATAGTAAAAGAACTAACCCCAATTAGTTATTGGTACGTATGGGAAGGTGACAAAAGAAAGAAAACGGTTTATTACTTTATCATGAAATACGTGGGAGGAGACATTACCGAACACGACCACGAAATGCAGGCAGTTGAATGGCTTCCGGCAGACAAGGTATTAGAAAAATTAACTTACAAAAGTGATAAAGATGTTTATAAAGAAGCTCTACCAATAATCAAAACCCTCGCAAATTCGTAGCTAATATCTTATAATCATCTAGCCTGTTTTAGTTCTAAACGGGTTCCCCAAAACTTGCTTTTGGGGTAAACGTTGGAGGAGTCGGATAGTGGTCCATTCCACATCCTTGGAAAGGATGCAAGCGCAAGCTTACGCGAGTTCGAATCTCGCCTCCTCCGCTTCGCTTTGCTCAGCGCAAGAGCATTTTTGTATTAGTTTTTTTCCAGGGGAAAATTGGCAGCTAGCCAATCGGCAGATCTTTCCATAAATGTAGGCTTTACAAATTCACGATAAGGCAAATAAACGACCAAAATCTTTCTAACATGGTCTCGAGTGAGGCTTCCTAAAGAGATTTTTAACTCTCCCGGCAACATTGCCTCTGTCCTTACAACCAAAACATCTACCCCATCCATAGTCTTAAAGTAAAAATCATATAATTCTCCCCAAATATAGAAATAGTCTTCCACCTTAATTCCTTCTGTTGTAATTTTGTAATGGAAATCATGTGGAGGAACTACAGCCAAAGCTGTACCAAGAAAAGCCAACGCCAGAATAACAAGCATCAACTCATATTGGCTAAATAAAAACAGGATTACCTCAAAGAAAAGGAGAAGAAGCAGAATAGAAGTAAAAAACTGCTTACCCTTCTTTCTAAAGGGTCTGCCTGGAGCACTCCAGGAAAGGAGGGTTTTTACATCAAAATCATGAAGTTGGCCGTGGTGCTCCATACTCTAATGATGCACCAAAATGAAAATAGTATCAAGTATTATGTATTAACGAGTTTAGAGTTCCATGAGGGAGGTTCCCTCACCGTTTTTAACGTCTTTGAGGTATTGAAGGTAACGCTCTGTAGAAGAAAGCCTCTTGTGACCCAAAACTTTTGAAAGATATACGATTGAAACACCATTTTTAAGGTGGTGAGCTACAAAAGTGTGGCGGAGATCATTGATTTTGGCATTTTCTATGCCTGCTTTTCTAAAATACCTCTCTATTGCGTCCCTAATATTTCTAACAAGAAACGGCTTTCCGGTCTTTGTAACAAATAGGTGGTCGTCCCCTGTTGTTGGACGAGCTGCCAAATAACGCTTAAGAGCCTCGCGAGAACGCTTATTTAGGGGCACAACACGTGCTGGGTGACCTTCATAGGGCCTAATGTGTAATTCGTTGTCTTTTAGGTCTTCTGAGCGCAAATTCGCCAATTCTCCAATTCTTATGCCTGTTTGGAGTAAAACTTCAATAATTGCATAGATTCTAGGATCAGATGATGCTGAATCACGTAATGCTCTATATTCAAGAGGTGAAAGGACTCTTGGTGGGTTAAGTTCATACTTGGGGTGTTTAACAATAAGAGATGGATCATCTGTTATGTACTCATTAACCTTGAGAAATCTGTAAAAAGTTCTTGTGGAATTAAGTTTTCTGGATACAGACTTTGGGGTATACCCTTTTCCTTGCATATGAACTAAAAACGACTGAATATCGTCGCTTGTTACTTCATGAACATGATCCCTTTTTAAGTCCTCCAAAAATGAAATTAATTGGTCTATGTCTTTTCCGTATGCTAATATTGTTGCAGAGGCCTTGTTCTTGGATTTTAAGAAATCTTTAAACTTTTGAGAGGCTTCTCTGACTTTTATAGGTTCGCTCATAATTTAAGTAAAGCCTATAATATCAGTACGAAACAGCTTTGTCAATGAATATTTTCAAAAAAATACTTCCTTTTCTAATCATCGTCTTACTTCTTTTGATAATAAGAAACAATGTTTTGGGGATACTTGAGGCTCGGGATAATAAAAACACGGCTGATAATCTTAAGAAAAAGTTAGCAATTGAAAGCAAAAAAAATCAATACCTAAAAGAGCGTTTATATTATGTAAAAACAGACAAATTCGTAGAAGAAGAAGCTCAGGATAAGCTCGGATTACTTCGTCCTGGAGAATATTTCGTAATTGCTCCGACTCCTGCTCCACTCCATAGCGAAAGTGTCGTGATTGATGATAGACCTAATTGGAAAAAGTGGTGGGAACTCTTTTTCTAGGCAAGTTGACCTTCCGGAATAGGCATATTAGAAACCCTTTCTATCTTTGGTTTTGCTCTCATTCTGCTCCCTGCAAATTCAACTACTTTCTTTACTCCATGCTTGGCAAGTTCAGCACCAGCTCCAACATCATCAACGAGACCTAGGGCTATATCCGCAGGCTTAGAAGTAACCGCCTCTCCCACTCCCCTTACCACGCTAGTTGCTTCACCAAGATTATGAGCATGCGAAGCGACTTCTCCTATTGGAGCAATTCCTGCCCCCACCAACCCCAAAGCAACTCCGTTTCTCGCCTTCTGCATAGGAGTTTCTCCAACCAAATTTCCTAACATTGCAAAACCAACCCCAGTTGTGACTTGTTCTATATGGGGTATACCAGAGAAATTCAAAGCCGTGCTAATTCCCAAAACAGCCGCGAACCTAAAAAGCTCTGAATTTCCCGCAGATTTTGCTAGATCCATAGCAAATTTAAAAGCCCGTGCGATCGCGCTTATTTCTAGAGTGACTTCTGCTTCTGCTAAATCAGAGGGGTCTTCTGTTGAAGCTTCCACTGGAATCTGACCGGAAGCAATTTGCTCCACTATTTGATCTGGGTTGTCTGGAGATTGAGCTTCTTTTCTTTGAATAAACCTGGACATTAAACCTGCAAGCTTGTTTACTGGACCATTCTTGGGAGCTTTATCCACGTCTGTCTTAATTTCTTGAGAAGGGTTTGCTTGTTCTGTTACTTGATCCATATTATATTGAGGCGTCTTTCAAAACTTTTTGTGCTTCTTCTATCTTTCCTGACTTTAATAATTTTTCCGCATGAGAAGCAACCACAGATTTTAAGACATCATCATGCTCTTTCATTATGGGAATTATTGCCTCTCCTAGCTCCCTGAATTCATCATCAAGAGTTGGCGCTATTTTATAAAGCTGTTCTAGAGTAAGAGGTGGGTGGAGTTTATCCATGAGCATCCTTGCAATAGATTGTGCCCGCTCCGGAGTCATTTGGCCTTTTGCAAGCCTTTCCCCCATAATCTTTAGGATATTTCGCTCTAACTCTTTCCTTTTTTCTTCAGAATCCATACTCCATTATTGCCGAGATTATTTTGGAAAGTCAAACTACTCTATTTCTTGAATAAAATAAAAGCTCACTCCTTCGCAAATGCTTGCACTGAGCGAACGAAGTGAGCCGAAGTGTTGCGGAGCAAGGAATCGCACCTTGTCTAGAAGATTATGAGCCTTCTGTGCAGCTTTACACTACCCCGCATATACTTACATTATAATTCATTCTTGATCTCAAATCAAACGTAATTGTGCTATAATCGCCTCAAATGACAGAAGTTTTGATTACATATGACAGACAAGTACCGGGTGAGGAAGCTATTGCTCTAAAAGATGGAGTTAATAATTTAAATAACCCACGACTGCTCCAGCTCCTAGGAAAAACCGGTGTTTCGGTTGATCTTTTTAGACAACTTGTAAACGCAGACTGCGAATGGGAAGTTGCTCCACACGCCGAAGAATATTTCGTAGAAGGCAAAAAACTGGAAGATTTAACGAGAATGGTTGCAAAAACAGAACTCGGCCCAATAGAAATCTCGGATGTCAAATTGTATGGAGGAGCCATAAACCCTCAAGATATGGGATTCCACTTAAAACAGTCTCCAAACCCGGGCTTTGAAGCCATTCTAGTTCAAAACGGCAACGCAAAAATGAGAATCCCTGATACGGTCACCCCCACCGGAGAACTATATATGCAATCAGAAGAATATACAGATGTTGCCCTCAATAAGGGAGATCTACTCTTGCTTCCAGCCCCAGTTGCCAATAATTGGAGCCAGGCATCAGAAGATTTTGAATTCAGATATATTTGCTTCCCTCGTTGGAGTAAAGACCTTATAGCCTCAGTCGTTTAGTTGTTTTTAATTGCCAAATTTAGTAGAATAACTTTCATGGCACAAAGAGAATCACTAAAAGTTACAAAAAGGACCATCCTTGGAAAGAAAATCAAGAAACTAAGACGTGATGGAATCCTCCCGGCAAACGTTTATGGTAAAGACATGAAGTCAGAAGCTGTTCAGGTTGCAGTAAAAGACTTTTTAGAAGTTTACCACGTAGCTCATGAAACAGGATTAGTTGATCTTGGGTTAGATAACCAAACCATTCCTGTTCTTATTCACAGCGTACAAATTGATCCAAAATCACAAATGCCACTCCATGCTGATTTCTTTAAAGTTAACCTTCGCGAAAAGATTACTGCTAAGATCCCGGTTGTTGCAGTTGGTGAACCAAAGGCAGTTGCTGATAAAGTAGGATTACTCGAACAACCCATATCAGAAATTGAAGTTGAGGCTCTTCCAACAGACCTTCCTGAAAAGATTGAGGTTAACGTAGAAAACCTTGCAGCAGTTGACGAACAAGTTCTAGTATCTGACCTTAAGGTTGATGCGGGAGTAACAGTTCTCTCAGAAGAATCCCAAGTTGTATTCAAGATCGGAGAATTAGTTACTAAAGAAATGGAAGAACAAGCAGCAGCAGATGAGGCAGAAACCGCAGAAGCAGCAGCAGAAACTATTGAGGGAGAAGAAAAAGCCGCAGAAGGAGAAGCAGCAGAAGGCGGAGAAACAAGTGAAGAAAAGACTGAAGAAACACCCGCAGAAGAAGCCCCTAAAGAATAGTTATTCTAACTTAGACTCCAGTGCCTTTGCCTTTTCAAAAGAAGGATCAAGTTCCAAGGCTTTATCCAAATATCCAATAGCCTTATTTTTATCCCCAAGTTCCACTGCATAAACAGCAGCGTTATAATATCCATCTGTTAGATTTGGATGATCCTTCACTACGCTCTCCCAATATGAAAGACTATCCTGGACCCGCTTTTTACTATCTAGCATGCTTGTATATTGAAAGAAACTTAAGCCCAAATATATGGTCGAAACAACTGCGGAACAGGCAAAAACAAAGACAAAAAACTTAACAAGATCTGATCCTTGCGGTAAACCTTCGGTAATTTTGCGGTAATTATTACTAGCCATTATTTAGCCAAGAAGCAATCATGATGCTTTCTCCGTGATGTGGCAATTTTTGGTATATCTCCTCCGTTATAAAAGGCATAAACGGATGAAGAAGCTTCAGAAGAATGGAATATATAGATACAAGGACCACATATGAATTTTCATCTACTCTATTCTTAACATCTTCTATATATATGTCTGCAAACTGATGCCAAGAAAACTCATATAAGGATTCCGCTGCAAAATGGAATTGATAATTCTCAATATTTTCTGTTACTTCCTTTATTAAGGATGCAACCTTCTCTACCCACTCTTTATCTGTTTTGTTTGTTGCAAACTCTTTTAACTCTTCCAAGTTTTGAGTTTTTAGCTTTAAGTTTTCTGGTTTATTCATTTCTATAAACCTCCCCATATTCCATAGTTTGTTAGAAAACTTTCTCATTGCCTCAAGCTTAGGGTAAGAAAGGGCTTGATCATGACCTAGCGCTGTTCCATAAATAAGAGCAAAGCGTACAGCGTCTGCTCCATACTGATCAACAAGCTCCATTGGGTTTACAACGTTTCCTTTACTCTTACTCATCTTCTTTCCCAATGGATCATTAACAAGTCCATGCAAAACTACGTTTTCAAAGGGAATTTTATCTGTTGCGTAGAGTCCAACCATTATCATACGGGCAACCCACCAACGCAAAATGTCATACCCCGTTTCCATAACGGTTGTTGGATAAAACTTTTCATAGTCTCTAGCGTGTGTTGTCATAAGCGTTGCAAATGGCCATTGAGAAGATGAAAACCAGGTATCAAAAGTATCTATGTCTTGCACTAGGTCTTTAGAACCACATTTCGAGCATTTTTCGGGAGCCCCATCATCTTTAATTTCCCAGTTCGAACATTTTTCGCAAAACCAAGCGGGAATACGTATTCCCCAAACGTTCTGTCGTGAAATATTCCAATCGCGGATATTTTCTAAGAATTGCATATAAACCTTTTCAAAAGTATCGGGATGAATTTTTATCTTGCCATTTTTTACCGCCTCTATTCCTTTTGCAGCAAGTGGCTCCATTTTTATATACCACTGCTCTTTTGGTAACGGCTCCAAAACATTTTTACATTTATAACAAGTTGGAATAACCATATGATGCTTCTCTTCTTTTTCCAATAAATCTTTTTCTTTTAAAAGTTCAAAAATTTTAACCCTGGCCTGTTTTACATAAAGACCATCAAGCTCTGTATTTGTATTTTTCATTCTTCCATCAAAGCCAATGATGGGAGGGTAGGAAAGATTATGTTTTTTTGCAATCTCATAATCATTGAAGTCATGTGCCGGCGTTACTTTAACAGCACCTGTTCCGAACTCCATTTTTACATAATCATCTCCAATAATAGGTATTTCTCGTTCTACAATTGGCAGTATTACGGTCTTTCCAATTAAATCTTTGTATCGTGCATCTTCGGGGTTAACCATAACCGCAACGTCTCCAACAAGAGTTTCCGGACGTGTGGTAGCGATTGTTATAAATCCGCCTTCTTTGATAGGAAATTTTATAAAGTAGAGCAGGCCTTCTTTCTCCATATTTACAACCTCAAGATCGGAGAATGATGTGCCATCAAAAGTACAGTAATTAACTAGCCTATTAGCTCTATATACAAGTCCGTCATCAAACATCTTTTTAAAAGTAGAGTAAACGATCTTTACAATATCCGGGTCAAGAGTAAATTTCATTCTTGACCAATCAAGTGAAAAACCCAACCTTCTAAGCTGATTTTCCATTCCCCCACGATTCTCATGAACATAATCCCAAATCATTTGATACAAAGTATCTCTGTCATAATCAAGACGGGACTTACCCTGTTCTTTTAGTTTTTTCTCAAAAACAAATTGAGTTTCAGTTCCGGCGTGATCGGCCCCGGGAACCCAAAGAGCAGCTAACCCCTTCATACGATTGAAACGAATAAGAATATCTTCAACTACATACATTGCGTGTCCAAAGTGGAGTGGGGCGTTTGCATTGGGGGGCGGAAGAATTATAGAGTAGGGCGCGCCATCAGGATTTATCTCAGGCTTAAAATATCCCTTTTCTTCCCAGGTTTTATAGATTCT
This sequence comes from Patescibacteria group bacterium, assembly GCA_035549315.1. GTDB lineage: Bacteria > Patescibacteriota > Microgenomatia > Levybacterales > GWA1-39-11 > GWA1-39-11. The sequence goes on from DASZRC010000006.1 coordinate 13,557, forward strand.
ATCCTCTACAATTGCGTGATCATATGCTTTATCCATAGTCTTTTGCTCAATTTATCTTGAGGCTAATTTTAGCATACCACAATTTTTGCTTCAATTAGAGCCTCTAACCCCACCTAAAGCATTTAAATTGCGCAGCATTAGCCAACAGCGTATAATACACATATGGACGAAAATAACAGTCTCTCCACGCTAAAAGACGATCCCAATATTATTGATACCGTGCCTATTACTTCTCATGAGGCAGCACCCTCTAGTGGCTTGAACAAGGCTTCCGATTATCTTATTAAGATTTTTGAGGAAGAGAGAAAGGTTAATAGAGAAAGAGGAATTGCAGTTAATCCTATTGCCTCAGAGGTTGCCGCTTGGTATGAAAAGATTAGAACCGCAATTGAAAATAGGGATGAAGAGGTAATATTACGCGCTGCTATTGAAAGAATAATAAGACGCAGAATGCTTCTTGGGGGAAATGGTAAAACAGTTTCAGCGCCCTTGGTAAGAGAACTTATCTGGGCAAGATACTTTCCGGATGAAAGTATTGGAGAGGATAAAATCTTGGAAATAGAAGAAACCATAGATAGATATCTTGAGTTAAGAAATGCAGTCCTCACAAGAAGAGCAGTGAAAGAAGCGGAGATGAATGAGTGGACCTATCAGCTTATGTCCTCAGACATTGAAGACAGACTTAATCCAACCATTAAAAAAGAGGCAATGATTAACTACATCTTTCACAACGTTCACAAAATGGTGACCATAAAAGACGATACCCAAGAAACTCGTGATGTTCAGGTTTTTATTGCAATCAGAAAATCTTATGCAAAAGAGGATTTGGCTTTTCTTAGATATAACTTGTTTAACCAGTTTTTTGGAAGACTGTCTCCTGACAATATTAACGAAACTATTACAAGATTTGGGGAAGGGAAGAAGATTATTGATGACCAACTTAAATATAGGGGCCGCTTTAAAATCTTTGAATTTGTAAAAAGACAAATACCACCTTTCCTAATTATGGAAGACATAATGCGTAAGAACCATGGAAAAGTAAGAGAAATTGTAAACAACAAAGAAGAACTAAATACCAAAATTGAAGACACATGCCAACTTAGATATTCTGCAATTTCAACAAAGGTAAGACGCGCTATTGTTAGAAGTATCATCTTTATTTTCTTAACAAAAGTATTCTTAGCACTTACCATTGAAGGGACCTACGACAGACTGGTTTTTGGACACATACTATGGCATGTAATTGCAATTAATATTTCTGTTCCTGTAACTATCATGATCATCATGAGCTTCTTTATAAAACCTCCGGGAAAAGACAATACGGAAAGAATTAAATTAAGAGTTGATTCGCTATTGTTTGATGAAACACCAATGCTTGGAAAGGCTTTGATATTTAGTCACAAACCAAAAGCCCAAACTTTGTTTGACACAATCTTTTCTATTGTTTGGTTTAGCACCTACCTTATGAGTTTTGGAATTATCATCTACATTTTAACAAGACTAGAATTTAGTTTTGTAAGTCAGGGATTCTTTATATTCTTCTTTGCTATTATTTGTTTCCTGTCTTACAGAATAAATCAAATGGCGAGCCAGTTTACTGTTAAAGACAAACCAAGACTCATAACTCCATTTATTGATTTCTTCTTCATGCCAATTGCACGTGTTGGAAGGTACTTGGCAGAAGGAGTATCCCAGGTTAATGTCTTTGTATTCCTTTTGGATCTGGTTATTGAAACACCTCTTAAGGGTTTAATCTCATTCTTTGAATTATGGTTTTCATATATGCACCAGAAGAGAGAAGACCTCGCCCAGTAATTGACCATTGACCATACCAAAGGTTGATGGGCCTCTGGCCCAAATCTTTAATCTATTAGCGATTCGTTACATGAAAAATACTTGAAATGAAACAAGAATTGAACAAGTTTAGCTACACAATATATACAGACGGAGGATCTCGTGGAAACCCCGGTCCATCCGCTTATGGATTTGTTGTCTATGATGGGAACGGAAAACTAATAAGAGAAGAGGGAAAAACTTTGGGAATACAAACAAACAACTATGCGGAATATACGGCAATAATTTCCTCTCTCAAATGGATAGAAGAAAATTCTAAAATAGAATCGCCCACAATCAACATACGAATGGATTCTCAGTTGGCAGCAAGACAACTTAGCGGCATTTATCAGGTTAAGAATGAGGTAATAAGGGGGTTATTTTTTACAATCAAAGTGATTATACAAAGAATCAAAGCAAACGTTGTCTACACCCATGTTCCTCGTGAGCAAAACAAAGAAGCGGACAGGATGGTTAATCTAGCACTCGACGGCCTCTTGAAATAAATCTATAGCCTTATACTCTTGATACCCGTGGTACTCTAAAGTAAACTTAATTTATGCCCACACTCATCATTGAATCTGATACTCGCGAAAAGCCCATATTATTAATTGCCGGCTCAAACCCGCTTATCCCTTCACTTATAGAAGAGTCGCAGAAAGACTTTAAGATCGCGCTTGTCTCTGAAGAAAATCTAGGAGAAAGCTACCAAGGAGAAGACCTATATCACATTAGAAAGGATTCGGCCCATTTAGTAAAAAGCCTGGAAGAGAAAATTGACTATGCGGTAATTTTCTTGGATCAAGGAGAAGATAAAAATTATATTGTAAATATACTTGATAAGCTTGAAAGTGATGGAAGTAAAACTGCGGTTATAATTAATACACAAAAAGTAGATACCTTCTCAGATATTATTCTAACTTATAAAAGGGTAAGTAATTTTCATTTTCTTTTCCTTGGAGATGTATACAGTGAGTCAAAGAATTTGAGCCAGGGATTTGATGTTGCAGGACTAATTGGTAATTCACTAACTAACCACACTGTTGTTATGACCGGAAACGATCTTTTGGCAATTTTTCCCATATATTATAAAGATGCAATCGAAGGAATTTTTAACGTTATTCTAGGACCAAAGAAAACTCAAAAATATTTTTATTTATTCTACAGTCATCCCCAAACACTAATTTCTGCAATCCATATTTTAAAAAGAGTAGAGCCAGACTTAGAAATACAATTTAAAGACAGCGAAGCAGAAGACAGCAAAGCCTTATCTCATGATGAAATTGGGGCACTAATTAAAACAAAAACACTTACTGATCCTATCTATCTTGATAAATACTTTGAGGGGTTTGAGAAGAGCATTGATAAATTTGTAAATTACACACCATCACAACAAACGCAGGAGGTCAAAAAAGAAAAACCAAGAAGTGAACCAAAAATTGTTAGCAACTACTCCCGCCCCAAAAACCCCAAACAATCTGGGTTATTTATAAAATCACTTTTTATAGCAGGCCTTCTTTATTTATTAATAGTAGTCACTTTTTCATTCTTAGCTGCCCTTCACCTCAAAAACGCCATTGGATCTTTTAAACAAAATGATTACAAGCAGGCATCTCAAAGTATTAAAGATGCTAACTTCTTTATTGGAACTATTTCCCCAAGCATTGAGATATTGGGCTATGGCGCAAAGTTTTTTGGGATAACTACTGTTAACATGCTCTTTAATAACTTTTCAAGCGCCTCAACATTTCTTGACATAGCAGCGCAAGACATTGAGACCTTGGAAAGAATCCCTCAGGGAATAGATAGAAGAACCCTAGACAACCTAGTTTCTGATGCTTATTATCTTTACTTTGAGTCTCAAAATCTTAAACAAAACTCACCGTCCAATAGTCTAAATTCAATATTGAGCAGTGATCTTACAAAAGCAATTAGCCTAGCAAGGGTTGCGGATAAAGTATTAGGATTTGATGGAGAAAAAAACTATTTAATTCTTTTCCAAAATAACGGAGAACTAAGACCAACTGGAGGCTTTATAGGATCTGTTGGAGAGTTAAAACTCGCAAATGGGAAAATAGAGTCATTTGAGATTAAAGATGTTTATGATTTGGATGGACAACTAAAATCTCATATTGACCCGCCATACCCCGTGAGACGTAACCTTCAAACAAATCTTTATTTAAGGGATAGTAACTTTTATCCTGACTTTCAAGAAACAGCAAGTACAGCAGCTCTTCTTTATAACCTGGAGACAAACAAAAAAGTAGATGGAGTAATTGCCGTAGATTATGATGCAGTAAGGAGAATCATAAAAGAAGTAGGGCCAATAAAACTTGCCTCTTACAATAAGACAATTGATGATAAAAATGCTTTTGAGTTTCTACAAAGTACAATTGATGATAATTTTTTTCCAGGATCAACAGAGAAAAAAGATGTACTTAACGCACTTTACAATCAACTACTTCTAAAAATTGAGGGGAACAGCAATAATGCAGCAAAAGTAGCACGCCTTATTCCAAAACTTATGGATGATAAAGATATTCTTTTTTCCTTTAATCAAAACTCTGTTCAGTCTATATTTTCAAGTGAAGGATATGGAGGAGAGTACACAGATAGAAGGACGATTGGAAATGATACATTAAATGATTTTCTAGCGGTAAATGAAGCAAATATTGGAGTAAATAAAGCAAACATTACCATCACAAGAAGCGCTACTTACAAACCGTCATTCACTAGCAAAGGCTTGGGGTCAGAACTTATATATACAATTGACAATAGTGATACTAAAGCGCTTGATTACAAAGCATACATTAGCTTTGCGGTTCCTACCGGTAGTAGACTAAATAGCGTTACTATTGATGGTAAAGCTCAAAAAATTGTTGCAGCAGTAACTGACCCAAAGGTATATGGCGCAAGAAACTTTAAGATACCGGATGGGCTAGAAGTAGATAATTCGGTTAGATATAACAAGGACTTTTTTGGCTTTGTAATTAATGTCTCCAAAGGAAGTAAACAAGTAATAGACCTAACATATTTTAATGGCGCAACTGTACCAAACCAGGATATCTTAAATTACTCTCTTTTTGTAATTAAACAACCGGGCGTTGCTCCATATCCTTTTGAAATGGCTCTAAATTATGGAACCAACTATTCTCCTCAAGAGGTCAAGAATGCAACATTAAGAAACGGCCAAGTGATTATTGATAAAGAAATGGATACCGATAAATTCTTTGAGGCAAAACTTATTAAGAACTAATTTGTAAATTCCTGAACAAACATCTTGCCATAAATCCCAGCGTCCAAAACCCCTACGCCTACTTTTCCAAAGTTTGAAGACAATATATTTGCTCTGTGTCCGGGACTTTTCATTAATCCATCCATTGCTAATTCAACTTCCGGTGCAAAAGCCAGATTCTCGCCTGCATACTGGTATTGAATTTCATATTGCGCCATTCTATCAAATGGGGAAAGACCTTCCGGAGTATAGTGGGAGAAATATCCACGAGCCAACATATCCTTTGCATGCGAACGAGCTAAATCTGTTAGGTCAGGATCCGGAACAAGAGCGGGTAGGCCGGCCTTCCTTCTCTCAACATTTAAAAGCTTTATCATTTGAGCTTCTGATTTGGCATCTACCTTAGCATTATTTGTTTTAAAATTTAATACTAATGATTCGTTTGAATCAGGCTTAACCGTTAAAAAATTAATTGTGTCATCAATCGCACCGCCAAATATTTGCCTGACATAACCCTCTATGCCTTGAGTTCTGGCAACTAAAAATCTGCCACTGACAGAGTTTCTAATTGCATCTTTTATGACTGCTGAGACCGGGAAGGAAAGCATTAGGGCAACAACAAACGAGGCGATAAAAAAGAAGGAAAGAAAACCAAATATAGCTCCGCCTATCCTATCCATAGTTGGTGGAACAACAAGAGATAAATATTGTTTTCTAAGATAGGAGAGAAGGGCTGAAATTAAAATAAAAGCAAGCGCTGTCACTAGCAAAAATGACAAGGCATCAGAAATACCCTTGGTAAAATGAAACTCAACTACAAAAATTTGGGCAACGGGATGATACGCTGCAAGTCCAACAAAAAAAGCACAAATTGTTGAAATAAAACCAATTGCGGCTGGAATCAATCCAAAAGCAGCGTCTTCAAATACATAAAAAAGCATAATTATGAAAAGGAGGTAGTCAAATAAATGGAGAGGGATAAAAGATAAAAGCTTTTTTACAAAATTTATGTAATCCTGAAACATTCTTGATATATGATATAATAAATTTCATCCAAAAAGAAGCTATTTTACCCATAATGAAGCCCCTAAAACGTATTCTAAAACTAAAAATAGGCAAATTCGGCATCAAATCCTTCATAGCAGTAATTCTTGTTGTAGCTGTAATTGCAGCTGCCTATTTTTTTGTTCTAAAAGACATTCCTTCTACTGCAACTATTGGCACAACCAACTATCCACAATCAACCAAGATTTATGACAGAACCGGAAAGCTTCTCTATACAATATTTGCATCCCGTAACCAAACATTTGTTCCTTTTGACAAGATGCCAACAAGCCTTAAACAAGCAACCGTTGCAATTGAAGACAAAGACTATTACAAGCACGGAGCAATTGATATAAGAGGAATAACACGTGCTTTTGTTTCAACTGTATTTAAAAAACAAGTTCAGGGAGGATCAACAATTACCCAGCAACTTGTTAGGGCAAGTCTTCTCACTCCAGAACAAACAATAACAAGAAAAGTCAAAGAAATAATTTTATCCTTCTTGGTTGAGTCGATCTATTCAAAAGATAAAATTCTTGAAATGTATCTTAACCAAGTGTCTTATGGCGGAACCGCGTGGGGGGCACAAGCTGCAAGTACCGTATATTTTGATAAACCCGTAGACAAACTTAATCTTGCAGAAAGCGCTTTCTTAGCAGGTCTTCCTCAAGCACCAAGTGTCTATTCTCCATTTGGGTCTCATCCTGAACTTGGTCGTGAACGCCAATTAGAAGTGCTTAACCAAATGCAGGAACAAGGATATATTACAAAACAGCAAGAAACTGAAGCAAAAAATTACAATCTTAAGTTCTCAAAAATTCAAAATAAAATATTGGCCCCTCATTTTGTTTTTTATGTCAAAGACCTTCTGGAACAACAATATGGCGTAAGGGAAGTTGAACAGGGTGGCCTTTCAGTAATAACAACTCTTGATCTAGCAGTTCAAGACATGACCCAAGCATCCCTATCCGGAGAACTGGATAGATTAAATAATCCTACCGTTACAAATGGAGCTGCTGTTGTTACCCAACCGGCAACAGGAGAGATTTTAGCGATGGTAGGATCACGAAACTATTTTGATACAACAAACGATGGAAACGTAAATGTAACCATTGCGCTACGCCAACCGGGATCATCAATAAAACCCATAAATTATGCCGCTGGACTCATAAATGGTTTTAACGCAGCAACTCCATTTATAGATGAAAAAACCTGCTTCCCAAATCCGGGAGGGAAAGCTGCCTATTGTCCTGTTAATTACGACAACAAATTTCATGGCGTAGTACAAATGAGATTTGCACTCGCAAATTCATTTAATATTCCTGCTGTCAAAATGCTAAAAGCCAATGGATTAGAATCCATGATAGCAACCGCTTCTGCAATGGGAATCACAACCTTCACGGATCCTGATCGTTATGGTTTATCCCTAACGCTTGGTGGAGGAGAAACAACTATGCTCCAGATGGCTCAAGCCTATGGAGTTTTTGCAAATGGCGGATACAAAGTACCCCTACAGGCAATATTGAAGGTTACAGATGCTAAGGGAAAAGTTTTACAAGAATATACTCCACCAAAAAGCCCTATATTTGGCAAAAAAGTTTTACCGGACGGGGTAGCATTTATTATCTCTCACATACTTCTTGATAACGGAGCACGTGAGATAGAATTTGGTGCAAATTCGCCGCTAAAAGTAGGAAATTACCCGGTTTCTGTAAAAACCGGTACAACTAACGACTTCCGTGATAATTGGACAATTGGATACACTCCTTCTTATTTGGCGGTAGTTTGGGTAGGGAACAACAATAATAAACCAATGACCGGAATTGTTTCCGGAATAACAGGAGCTGCCCCAATCTGGCATGATATTATTGCTGAGCTCCTAAAGGGTACAAAACCTGAATTCCCACAAAAACCGGATAATGTAATTGGAAAAACCGTTTGCTCAACTTCCGGACTAATTCCACCCCCAGATGGAACACCTGACAGATGTCCGACTCGCTTTGAATACTTTATTAAAGGAACAGGAGAGCCAAGAGGTGTTGATCCGGGAAAACAAAGCGTTCTAATAGATAAATCAACTGGAGACCTTGCAAAACCCGGGCAAACCGACAACGTGGAACCACAATCTCATGTTGTAGTTAAAGATGCAGTTGGCGATATGTATTGTATTGATTGTCCGCACCCGGATCAATTAACCCCCACACCAACCCCGTAATGCTATAATTGCTTTATGGCAACACTAGAAGAAAGAATTGAATTAATTGAAAAAAGAAATAGAAAAGTTGAGATAGATAAAGCCTGGGAAACAAGTCTTGCAAGAAAAATCTTAATTACAGCCCTGACTTACTTAGTTGTTGCTTCCTATTTAAAGATTGTGGTTGGAATTGATCCATGGATAAACGCTATAGTTCCTGCCGTTGGATTCTTGCTCTCAACTCTTACTCTTTCTTTTTGCAAAAGGCTTTGGGAGAAAAACTACAAAAGATAAACCCAAAATTACAGCAGACATTATTTGTCCCTGTTCAAGTGTCAAGAAAAAGTGATCCGTCATCCCAACTACAATTAACGCTAGTAGAATAAACAAAATACCCTGATAAAAAGTTTTAAGTTTTTTGTTTTTTGTTTTTAGATCCTTAAGAAGTTTACTAATTGCCTTAAAAAGTACAAACAACAAAATAGGAAAACCAAACAATCCAACAGATAAAAGCCAATAGATGAAGATGTTATGAGCCGGCTGATAAAGGGTAGGGGTTATAGATTTAATAAGCGACACCTGATAATAAAAATAATTATTAAGTCCTGTACCAAAATAAATATGATTTTTGAATATAGTAAAAGACTCTGAGATTAATTCAACTCTAAAATCAGAGTCTCGTAATAAGGTTTCTGGACTAATAAAACGAGCGTGATATATGACTAAATAGCCAAGTATTAATATACAAATAGGAATAAAGTACAGGATATATTTTCTAAATCTTTTATAAGCCATCCATGCTAAAAATACAAAACAAAGAATAATTATTACCCTTGAAAAAGTAAGAAGGATAGCAATAGAACTAAGTACTACGCCTACTATCAAAAGCCCCTTTTCATATTTATTTTTTTCTTCCCCCAATTCAAAAACCATAAAGACAATTGATATAAGAAGAAAAAATGCCAATAAGTTTGGGTGAGGGAAAGCCCCATAAGACCTTAGAACGTCTCCATCTAGACTAAACTTTGCTATACCAATTGATAAAGGATTAAAAGTTCTCTCCCCAAGGTAATACCACAAACCGCCAATTGAACTCTGGCAAAAAAACTGCCATACAGCCAGAACCGAGGAGACAATAGAAGAAAGAGCTAGGGTATCAACAAAAAAAGGTATATCCTCCAGCGTAAAATTGTTTGCTATATAAAATCCTAAAAAGACAAACTCTAAAAACTTTATTACACCAAATAAGTGAGCTCCGGGGGAAAGAGAATAGAGGGAGTTAAATATAATTCCAAAAATTAAAAGAGAAATTAAAAAGAATGAAGTTCTTCCTTTTGGAAAAACAGTCACTTTTTGCTGTTTTAATATTGCTCCCAATAAAAACGTGACCAACAATAATGTAA
>DASZRC010000007.1:0-4952 GCA_035549315.1 Patescibacteria group bacterium
AAAGCTCGTGCGACTTAATTAATTTAATTGTTTTATCTTTTGATCCCCCATCAACAATTACTAGCTTGTCTGGAATAAGTATTTGATTTTTAACTGAGTCTAAAAAAAGCTCAATGCTATTTTCCTCATTCAAAATAGTAATTATTAATGCTTTACTCATGTACTATTTTTGAGCAACAATGCCAATATTACCCGGATTAATTCTTAGTGGCAAATCAAAAATTTTATTTTTCTTTAAAAAACCCATTAGGCTTAACTTAGTTTTTTTTTGTATTGGTACAAGCTGAAGCCAATATGATATTGGATATGTATTATAGTGTGAAAAAACATTTGTTTTTTTAAAACCGTTTTTCTTGAAGATTTTACTAAGAGTTTTTGGGTTAAACAAATATATATGCTCCACATCAAATATAGGAGATTTTTCGCCGAATAACTTTACAGATAAACCATCCGTGTTGTGAACTACAAAAAATATTTTTCCTCCCGGTTTTAGTAGAGAGTAGACAATTTTGATAAATTGATTAGGATCTACAATATGGTCCAACGTATGAAAACATACAATAACGTCAAAATAGCTTTTTTTAAACAAACCTGGCTTTAAAATATCTGCTTTTATTCTTCCTTTTAAATTCTTTGAAGATTTTTTTACCATTGGAGACCCCGGCTCAACACCCCATACATCTGTTATACCGTTTTTGAATAATTCATTCAAAAAAAATCCATCACCGGCTCCCACATCTAAAACTCTTATATTAACTTTTGGATTTATATGTTTTTTAAAATAGTTATAATAAGTCTTCGCTAAATATTCTGACTCTTTTTTGTAATAAATATCACTTTTTTTATATAAGGAAATAATCTTATTTAATGGAAAAATTTCTCTTGAAAAGATTAATCCACATTTTTTACATTTTACAATTTTGTAATGAATTTTATCGGGGATTCTTCTGGCAGAAAATATTTTTTTGTCAATATTTTTTATATTTAAATTTTCCGGGTACAATAATTCAATTTTTTCCGACTCTTGGCAAATTGCACACCTCACTGTTTTCATTTGGCTTATATTATAGCAATATTTGATATAATTGGTAGCAAAATGAATAAACAAATTGCATTGGTAACTGGGGCTGGTGGATTTGTTGGGTCAAACATTGTTAGAAAACTAATTTTAAAAAAATTTGAGGTCCATATTTTAGTAAAAAAAACTACGAATCTTTATCGACTTAATGACGTTATAAAATTAATAAAAGTTCATTATGATGATTTGTCTGACGAAAAAAAATTAACTAAAACCCTAAGTTCTATTTCTCCTAACTATATATTCCATTTAGCAACTTTTGAAAATTATCGTGATCAAACAAAAGTTTTGGAAATGATTGATACCAATATTATTGGTACTAAAAATTTATTATTTGCATCTTCTAATATTCCCTATTCTTGTTTTATTAATACTGGTAGTTCTTCAGAATATGGGTTAAAGAAAAAGCCCATGAAAGAAAGTGATATATTAGAACCTTTGAGTTTTTATGCTGCAACCAAAGCGTCTGCAACGCATCTATGCTATTCTTTTGCAAAACAATTTAATAAACCTATCATAACTTTTAGACTTTTTTCCGTATACGGCAGGGATGAAGGAAAAAGCCGACTAATACCTCAACTTATAAATAAAACCTTGAATAATATGCCTATTTCACTTACCAAAGGTCAGGTAAGGCACGACTTTATATATATAGATGATGTAGTTGACGCATATTTAAAGGCTATTAAAATAAGCCACAAGCCGGGAGAAATATATAACATTGGGTCCGGAAAACAATTCACTAACAAACAAGTTTTGGAATTACTGCACAAGATATCAAAGAAAAAGATTCTACTTAGTAAAGAACCGTTTGAACGACGACTGTGGGACACAAATTTTTGGGTCGCTAATATTTCTAAAACAAAGAATAGATTGAAATGGAAGCCTAAATATGGGCTTGAAGCTGGACTTAAAAAAACATATACTCACTTTGCCAAAAATCATGTTTAAAATAGATAAACTTACTTACGAACAGAAAAAATTAAGAAGAAAGATATTGACTGCAAGTTTTAATGCCGGCCACACTCACTTAGGATCATGTCTTTCATCTGTAGATTTAATAGAGGCAATATACAAAGTAAAGAAAAAAAGTGAACCATTTATTCTTTCTAATGGACATGCAGGGGTTGCGCTGTATGCAGTTCTCGCCAAAAGAGGATTCATAAGTGAATCCGAAATTGAGACACTAAATATTCATCCGGATAGGGATCTGACTAAGGGGATATATGTTTCAACCGGAAGCCTTGGACAGGGCTTACCAATAGCTCTTGGGATGGCAATTGCCGACAGGAAAAAAAATGTATATTGCATGATTTCTGACGGCGAGGCAACTGAGGGAAGCATATGGGAAGCACTACGCGTAGCAAGCGACTACAATGTAGCTAATCTAAAAGTTATAGTTAATGCGAATGGATGGGGAGCATACGACAAAATAAATGCAGCCAAATTTGTTCCTAGAATAAAATCCTTTGGGTGGAATGTAGCAATAGTTGACGGACATAACCTAAAAAAAATAGATAGTGCTCTCAGAAAGAGAAGTAAAAAACCCCTAGCAATATTTGCTAGAACCCAAGTAAGCCAATTACCTTTCCTTAAGGGGCAGGATGCACACTACTACAAAATGAACGAATCAGACTACAAAATCGCCATGGAGGTTTTAAGATGAGCCCTAAACCACTTCACAAAACAGATATGAGGGCGGCATTTGCCCACGCCATACACCAGCAAATGGAAAAGAATCCAAATATTTGGGTTATAGTTAATGATCTTGGCTATAAGATGTGGGATGAGGTTAGGATTTCCTTTCCGGATAGATTTATAAATGTAGGGGCAGCAGAGCAAACTTTAATTGGGCTAAGCATTGGCCTAGCACTACAAGGCAAAATCCCAATAGTTTATTCTATTACCTCATTCTTACTATATAGGCCGTTTGAAACAATTAGAAACTACCTTCATCATGAAAAAATTCCGGTACATTTGGTGGGTGGAGGAAGAAATCAAGATTATGGCAGCAATGGAATATCCCACTGGTCTAGTGAGGATAAAAAAATAATGAAGATTTTATCTAATATCAACTCTGTGTGGCCGGAAGATGTTACTGACATCCCTAAAATCGTAAGTAAAATGGTCAAAAGCAAAGAACCCTGGTATGTTAATCTAAGGAGGCCAAAATAAATGCCAAGAAACAATAAAAAAATATCTGCAATCATTGCCTGCTATAAGGATGCCCAAGCTATACCCTTTATGTACAAAAGGCTATCTGATGTATTTAAGAAAATAAAAGTAGATTATGAAATTATATTTGTTAACGACGGAAGCCCTGATAATACGGAGGAGGTTTTAAAAAATTTAGTAAACAAAGATTACCATGTTATTGGAATAAATCACTCTAGAAATTTTTCTTCCCAAATGGCATTTACGAGTGGTATGAATATTGCAACAGGTGATGCCATAGTCTTTTTGGATGGTGACCTTCAGGATCCACCGGAAATAATTGAAAAGTTTTATAAAAAATGGATAGAAGGTTATGATGTAGTCTATGGAGTTAGAACAAAAAGAGATGCACCTCTATTTATGGCTATTTCTTATAAATTATTCTACCGCCTGTTTCATAAACTTTCATACATAAAAATACCTTTGGATGCAGGAGACTTTTCATTGATTGATAGAAAAGTGGTTGATGTTTTAAAGCAATTTCCGGAAAGGGATAGGTTTATAAGAGGGTTAAGGGCTTGGGTTGGTTTCAAACAAACCGGAGTTAAGTACATAAGGCCCGAAAGAATGTTTGGGACAACAACTAATAGCCTAATTAAGAACTTTAATTGGGCAACAAAAGGCATACTTTCCTTTTCCTATATTCCCCTTCAGTACATGACAATATTAGCCTTTATTGTCTTCTTTTTGTCTTTGGTTGGGATTATTTATCAGGTTGCGGCAAGATTTCTTATTCCAAGTACACCCCCCGGAATAACTACGGTGTTAGTGGTTGTACTGTTCTTGGGGTCAATCCAATTGCTTGGAATTAGTGTCCTTGGTGAATATATTGGGAAGATATTTGAGGAAGTAAAGCAAAGGCCTCACTATATAGTGAAAAGTGTCTATAAAAGCAGCAAATCAAAAAAATCTAGCTCATCCTCCAAAGCTTAACATACAAAGCTGTAACTTTATCCCAAGTCTGCTCTCTGGCCCATTTATATCCACCCTCTGATGCTTTTAGCTTAAAGCCAGGCTTAATACTATCTTCAGGACCTACAATAGTTATAAATTTTTTAAACGGAGACATAGTAAGATAGTCTTTCTTTAGATTGTTAGAATAAGTTGAAACAACTGCTTTCTTACTAGCCAAAGATTCTAAGATAGACAAATAGGACGAGGCAAAAACAACATCTGAATTTTGTATATGATTGTTAACGTTTTTAACAAACCCATTTACGCGGCCATATTTTTTATATATATATCTCATCCCCCCGTCCCCACACGCTTCAAAGCTAAAAGGAATTTTGTTTTTCTTAAGGCTTTCTAAAATTTCAGCATACTTATCTACCCCATTGTCCTTCTCAATCCTTCCAACAAAAAGCAACTTAACCTTAGCATTTGATTTATACGCACTCGTACTGTCCTTAATACTATAGTCCGTTCCTCCGTAGGTGATAAAGTTAGTTTTTGTTCCATACCATTTTTTAATATAGTCACCAACACAAATATTTCCGTTAGACAAAAGCTCTGATAGTTTTCTGATAGCTTTTGCTTTTAGGGTTGGTGGGAAATTTGTTTCATAACCATGGAATGTTGTAAAAATTCTCTTTCTCGGAAACAAAAATCTAAAAGGCAGATACCAGAAGAAGACATCATGGCAATGAACAACGTCTGCATC
>DASZRC010000008.1:0-20646 GCA_035549315.1 Patescibacteria group bacterium
CGTTCAGCTGCATTACGAGGATTCAGATTATTAAATTTTACTAACGAAAAATGCCCAAAAAGTTTTTTAATCATTTTTAAATAAACATACACTTCTTGAATATTATTTTTTGATAAATCAGAAATAATTTTATTCCTTAACGCCAAAATCATATCCGAATAAGGATCGTTTCCTTTGTTGGACGAAAAAAATTTATCTACAATTAAAATCGACTCTGATACGGAGTAGTTTTTGTTCAACTCAATAATTGTTGACTCAAGAGGAAGAGAATTCCCCACATTAATGATTTTCACCCTAGAAATAATTGTTGGAAGAAGCAACTTTTCTGATAAGAAAATGAAGAAAGTATCATCCGGTAATTCTTCTATAGTTTTTAGAAGGGCATTTTGTGATTCAACACTTGGTTCCTCACCTATTATGATTAGGCGGTTACCGCCAACCGGTTTAAGTGAAAGCACCTTCTTTACTTCTCTTGCATCCGAAATCTTAAGACCATCGGCAAATTTGTAAATATTATAAGAGGGGATTTTTTCATCTTTTATAAACTTTTCTATAAAATCATTTTTTGCCTCACTATTTCCGGACAAAACAAGCGTGAACATATTGACATTATATTAATCGTTTTAATACGATGGTACAAGCATCTAGTTAGTAGGGGCTTTGTGTGGTGTGTTTTTTTATACGACCTACTTTCTAATAAGCTAACTTATGGATCCATCTGCCCAAACTAACAATAATCCAATACCTCAGACACAGGCCACCGCGCCGGTAGCCCAACCTGCACCACAAGTACAACCGGCACCTCCACCTATACAAGCTGCTCCGGTAGCTCAAAATTCAGACAGGTCTGTTGCAAGTATTTTGCTTTCAGAAAAATTAATTTCCGACACAATTTATAACCAACTTAAAAATGAATCAATTAATAAAGGTACATCTATTGATAAGCTACTTATTGAATCAAAAGCTGTCAGCGAAGAAATTTATTATGAAACGCGAGCCAAGCTCATTGGAGTACCATTTGTTTCTGTTACAACACTTCCTTTTTCACCGGAAGCTTTAAGCTTTGTAACCAAAGCCGTAGCAGAAAGATTTAATGTAATTCCTTTTGCATATGACAAAGAAAAAAATACATTGTCCTTGGCAATGTCTGATCCGCTTGACCTTGAAACTATAAACTTTTTAAGACAAAAAACTGGCGCAACCATCACAACTTTTCAAGCTATTCCCGAAGAAATTACAACAGCTATCCAAAACCAATATACTTTTGGTCTTATAGGTGAGGTAAAAGCTGCAATTAAGGAAACGGAGCAAATAACCGGTGTTAAAACTTTTGATAAAGATTCTCTTTCCCAAGTAATTAAAGAAGCGCCAATTGCAAAAATCGTTTCAACAATCCTTGAATACGCAATAAAGAGTAAGGCATCCGACGTACATCTGGAACCTATGGAAGATAGAATTAGAGTTAGATATAGAATTGATGGAATATTGTACGAAAGACTATCTCTCCCTATGGGAGTAAAAGAAGCTGTCATATCAAGAATAAAGATTCTTTCCGATATGAAAATTGATGAACATAGGATTCCTCAAGATGGACGCTTTAATTTTAAATACGGAGATGAAGAAGTAGATTTACGTGTTAGCTCACTCCCAACATCTTTTGGAGAAAAAATAGTTATGAGGCTTCTTAAAAAATCCGGGGGAGTACCAACCCTTAACGAACTTGGACTAAGAGGGACCGCATTAAAAACACTTGAAGCATCTATATTAAGACCCCATGGAATTATTATTGTTTGTGGACCTACAGGATCTGGAAAAACTACTACGCTATATTCCGTTTTATCAAAACTCAATACCACAAGGGTTAATATATTAACCCTAGAAGACCCGGTTGAATACCAAATAGCCGGAGCAAACCAGGTTCAAATTAATCCGGACGTTGGACTTACTTTTGCAACAGGATTAAGATCATTCCTTAGACAAGATCCAAATATAATACTGGTAGGAGAAATCCGTGATAAAGAAACATCTGATCTTGCCATTCAAGCTTCCCTTACCGGGCATTTAGTTTTTTCAACCCTTCACACATCCAACGCGGCAGGTGCGCTACCTAGACTTATTGATATGGGAGCAGAAACATTTTTACTAGCTTCTACAATGAACGCAATACTTGGGCAAAGAATAGCAAGAAAAATCTGTACACATTGCAAAAAAGAATATAAGCCACCAAAAGAATTGATTGCAGAACTTAGAAATACACTTGGCAACTTGTTAACTAAAACAGATGATGAGATAGTTATTTATAAGGGTGAAGGTTGTGATTATTGTGGTCACTCGGGTTATTTAGGAAGAATCGGTATTTTTGAGGTTCTTCCGGTTACACCAAGTGTTGCAAAATTAATACTTGAGAAGAGTGATTCATCAAATATTGAAAGGCAGGCAAAAGCAGAGGGTATGATCACAATGAAACAAGATGGTTACCTAAAAGTTTTAGAGGGAATCTCATCAATAGATGAAATATTACGTGTAGCACAAGAGTAGTATGACAATACAAGAATTATTTGAAAAAACAATACAAGCAAACGCTTCTGATTTGCATTTGATTGCGAACAGTCCCCCCAATATTAGAGTTGATGGAAAACTTGTTCAATTGGCATCTTATCCACCCTTAACGGCAAAAGATGTTGAGGATTTGGTACTTAGCACACTAACACCGGAGCAGAAAGAATTGTTTTTAACCAACAGAAGTCTTGATTATTCTTATGGATATGGTGAAGAAAATACACCAACAAGCGGCAGGTTTCGTATTAATTTGTATTTTCAAAAAGGAACTACGGCTGGAGCATACAGACTTCTGCCTGCAAAAGTAAAAACTATTGAAGAATTAAAACTTCCCCAGGTTTGCCACGACTTTGCAAAATTGAAACAAGGCTTTGTATTGGTAACCGGACCAACAGGACACGGGAAATCTACAACACTGGCCTCTATGGTTAACGAGATTAACATGACCCAGGCGGATAACATAGTAACAATTGAAGATCCAATTGAATACATTTATCCAAAAGGAAGAAGCATAATATCGCAAAGAGAAATTGGTATTGATAGCCTTTCTTGGGGTGAAAGTTTGAGAAGCGCTCTACGTGAAGATCCGGATGTAGTTTTGGTAGGAGAAATGAGAGACCCGGAGAGTATTTCGTCCGCAATCACTATGGCAGAAACGGGCCATTTAATTTTTTCAACACTTCACACAAATTCTGCTGCCCAAACGGTTGATAGAATAATTGATTCATTTCCGGACCACCAACAAAACCAGATAAGAGCACAGCTTGCAAGCTCACTTGAGGGAATAATTTCCCAAAGATTGGTACCAAAGATAGACGGAGGAAGAATTGTGGTTTGCGAGGTAATGATTGCCAACAATGCAATCAAATCAAATATTCGTGAGGCAAAAACCCATCTTATTGATTCAATTATTGAAACTTCTCAAGAGTCTGGAATGATTTCTCTTGAGGCATCTTTGGCGAGTTTAGTTAAGCAAGGATTAATCACGCTGGAGACCGCAAGAGCATATGTATTAAGACAAGATTCATTTGCCCAATTAATGGGTTAACTTTATGGAATTTATTTACACAGGAATAGATAGCGGCTCTGTAAAACAAAAGGGCAAAATAGAAGCAAATAGCGAAAAGGAAGTTATTGAATTTTTAAGACAAGGAAATATTACCCCTCTTTCAATAAGAAAAGTCGATCCTGCATCTAGCGGAATGTTTGGACCGCAAAAAGTAAAAGATGCAGACATAATTATTTTTACAAGACAACTTTCTTCTATGACGCTCACCGGACTTACCCTTATTGAGTCCTTAAGAATCCTTGAAAAGCAGGTAAATAACCCCGGCATGAAGAAAATAGTTACAGATTTGATAGCGCAAATTTCTGAAGGTGCAACTTTTTCAGAAGCCTTAAGTGAACACAGAGAAGCATTCTCCGATACATATATTGCTCTTATTAAAGCTGCAGAAAAGGGAGGGTTGCTTGATAAAGTACTGACTCGTCTTGCAGACAATATGGAGAAGTCCGACGATTTGAAAAAAAGAGTAAAAGGCGCAATGTTTTATCCGGCCATTGTTATCTCTGGTGTTGTTATTGTTATTGGTGTTATGAATATATTTGTTATTCCGCAACTTGGTGCTCTATATTCCAACTTAAATCTTGAACTACCGGCATCCACAAGAATTGTTTTGGGTTTTTCTAAATTTACAACAACATTTGCGCCTGTAATCCTACTTGGCATGGTTGGTTTATTTATAGGATTTAATAGATTTAAAAAAACCCAGACGGGTCTTGAAATTATAGATAAAGTAAAGCTTAAACTCCCGGTTTTTGGACAGATTTTTACTCTTTCTGCGCTTGATGAAATCACAAGGACCTTATCTTTAATGATTTCCTCCGGCGCATCAATTATTGAAAGCCTTAATATTACAGCCAACGTTGCGAATAATTATTGGTACAAAAAAGCCGTTATGGATTCTAGTACTTTAGTAGAGAAGGGTATAGCTCTATCTGATGCGCTCAACAATCAAAAGGTTTTTCCTCCAATGGTTGTACAGATGACCCGCGTTGGAGAATCAACGGGAAAGATAGATGAAAGCTTGCTTAAAATATCAGAATATTTTGAGCGAGACCTAGATGTAAGAGTTAAAACACTAACCACAGCAATTGAACCAATTCTTATTATTGTTCTTGGAGTTTCCGTTGCTTTCCTTATATTATCTGTTATTACCCCTATCTACAGTCTTATCTCCCAGATTCAATAAGACTTGTTGACACCTAATTAAATTTAAAATATGCTAATTCTATGGCAGGAACCAAACATGATTTCATTTTGTGGCTTAAGCATTAATAATAACTTTTGAGAGGAGGTGTAAAATCATGTTTGAAATTTTAATTTTCTTCGTTTTTAGTGTAATCATCGGTTTGATGTTCGTTTTCTTTGGATATCCTTTCTTTAGAATTTTACTTCCTATTTGGGCTTTCTTTGCGGGACTAGTTTTTGGACTAAGAGGTCTTGAAGATCTTCTTGGAGCAGGAGTAATCTCAATAACATTTGGCTTAGTAATAGGATTGGTATTTGGAGCGATTCTCGCAACAATTGCATACTACATATATAACCTTGCAATATATCTTTTTGGTATAAGTGCCGGGTATGTTTTGGGGTCAGGTTTTATGTTGGCAATCGGAGCAGGGTCATTCATTAGTACAATGGTAGGATTAGGCGTAGCGGTATTATTCTTAGTAGTTTTTGCAGCAACTCAGATGCCTAGATTTTTTATAATCTTGATAACTGCAGCAGCAGGAGCAATGGGAGTAATAATGGGACTCTTGGTTCTATTTGGCCGCGTACCGGAAGTATTTGCTAGCTTGCAACTTACTTCTTATATAGTAGCCAACTCTTGGTTCTGGCTTATTATCTGGATCGTATTAGCAGCTCTTGGAGTTGCATTCCAATATGTTCTAGTTACAGTATTCCAACAAGTTGAGGTCGGTCAGACTTACAACTGGAAAAAAGAATACAAGAAAATGAAATAGTTTTCTGCAGATATAATAAGAAGGCGCCTCAAACCGCCTTCTTATTTTTTGGCTAAAAAGTTGTATACTTTGATGAAATGGATAAGACATTTATAGATAAACTCGCATATATAGAAATTCAAAATAAGAAAGTCTTAGTAAGTCTTAGTCGCGGAAAAGATACTTGGTATATTCCCGGAGGAAAAAGAGAAGGAGAAGAAACGGATCACCAAGCTTTAACTCGTGAAGTAAAAGAAGAACTAACGGTTGATTTAATTCCCGAAACTATTGAGTATTACGGAACATTTGAAGCGCAAGCCCATGGGAAACCGGAAGGTACAATTGTAAGAATGACTTGCTATACGGCTAAATTCAATGGCGAATTAAAACCCAGCAGTGAAATAGAAAAATTAGATTTTTTTGACTACTCTCAAAAACCGCTCACATCTCCCGTCGATTTTTTAATCATGGATGACCTAAAAGAAAAGGGACTAATTGAATAATGGATGATTTGATAAGACAAGAAGATTTGCAAAAAGAGGCCCATGAAGTTCTAGATAAACTCGATCTATTAAATATCCTCTCCAGATATGGACCTCCACAAATTGTAGGAAGCCTTGCAACGGGGCTTATGACTTGGAAAGATATTGATATTGAAATTGTTGGACCAATTGATGAAGAAAAATATTGGAAAGTGGTAAAAAAAATATTTCATACACCAGGCTATAAAAGAACCTTTGTGATAGATTTTAGAAAAAGCGTAAACCCCAATACGCCTAAGGGTCTACATATATGTATTACAGATTATAGCTTGAGAGAAGGCGAGGATCCATGGAAAATGGATATCTGGTTTGTTGATAGAAATGAGGGGGAAATAACCTTTCATGATTGGATTAAAGATAAAATATCGGATGAGAATAAACCATACTTACTATCTTTAAAAAAAGAGGCGAGAAAATATCCAAATTACGGGAAGGATATTTTTAGTATAGATGTATACAAAGCAGTGATAGAACATAATGCAAAAAATATTGAGGACTTCAAGAAATACCTACGTCTTACAAATAGAAGTTTAAATGAGCACGAAACACCCCACACGCATTAAATAAGAGTATAATACTTATTAATGATTAGGCAGTTTGTTCACCCCAATGACCCGGTTCTCCAAAAAGTAGCAGAAATAGTTCCACCGGATGAATTAAACTCTTCAAGGAACAGAGAGTATATAGAAGAAATGATAGGCACGGCCTACGGCAGAAGAAAAAACAGAGACAAACCAACAGTAGTGGGTCTTGCCGCTCCCCAAATAGGTATTTCTAGAAGAATTATTGCTGTTGACACGGGAGCCGATGGAGTAGGTGGCTTATCGGAATTAAAAGTTTATATTAATCCAGAAATTACTTGGAGTAGCAAAGAAACAGAAGAGTGGTGTGAGGGCTGCTGGTCTACGGGAAGAGTAGCAGGAGTTGTGTCACGTCCTAAAAAAATAAAGATCAAAGCATATAGCCCGCAAGGAGATCTGATTGAAGAAGAACACGAAGGCTACGTTGCCAGAATTTTTCAGCATGAAGTAGACCACCTAAATGGAATTGAATTTGTTAACCACATCAAAAACCCCAAAAAACTTCACTGGGTAGAAATAGAGCAGTGGTCAGAATATAAAAACCACGGCGGCTGGCGCACCTGGCAAAACCTCTGCCCAAGAGAAAAATGGGAAGAAATAAAAGGAATTAGCCAGAACGAATAAAAACTTACAAATTGTAATTGATAAGAACTTCCACTTTCCGATATGATTATTAAATGTTTCCAAGAACAAATGGCTTCTTTCTTAAATTCAATGATGATGAAAAGGCAATAAAAGGTTGGTCTATTGCCATTGGAACATTTGCAATAATTTCTTATCTATATTCATATATAAATTTTAATGAAGGGAAACTTTTAACCGGGGTAGCACTTCTATTACTGGCATTATATTTGTCATATCCATTCTTTCACTTACTAAAAAAGCTTAAGAAAAGCCCAACACTTGTAATTCTTGGAATAATTGGTTTAGTAATAATCTTGATCATTCTTAAAAATATAATAAGAATACAAAAAGACAGACAGGCTAGACTATTTGATTTTGGGAACCAAACAATGCTAGTAGACAGTACTGTTATGAATTTTAAAAATGATTCATTTAAAAGTTCCGACAATCCGCAAAAAGCGGTAATAATTAACAAAACTGTTAATCCTGAAAACAGCAGGGCCGCTGCAATCATAATTGACTCATCCGGAGGAACAGGAATATTTTACTTACTGGTTGGGGGGATGCATCGGGGAAACAAGATAATTTACTCAAAGCCAGTTTCTTTGGGTGACAGAATAAAAATGATATCCCTAAATTTAGATAATCCGGGCCTACATGATAATGGGACTATTACTGTAAGATATTTTGATAGACCACAAAACGTTCCAATAACTGATCCTCCAACAATAGCTGTTACCAAAAAATATGCTTTTCAAGACGATGGCAACCTAATAGAGGTTAATCAATAATTGCGATTCTAGAGGCTTGAATTAACGTTTATTATTATGGTAGTATAGATAATCTTATGGCCTCAGGACAAAACGAATATACAGCTAAAAACATCCAAGTTCTTGAGGGACTTGAGCCTGTTAGAAAAAGGCCTGCAATGTACATTGGTTCAATCGATTCGATTGGACTCCATGAAACTCTCCGTGAAATTATTGATAACTCCGTTGATGAATCCCTAGCAGGTGAAGCAAAAAATGTCTGGGTTGTTTTGAACAAAGATGGCAGCGCAACCGTTGCTGACGATGGACGTGGAATTCCGGTTGATGAAGTTGCAGGATACGGCAAAAGCGCTCTTGAGATGGTTATGACAAAACTTCATGCGGGAGGAAAATTTGGAGGGGGAGCATATAAAGTGTCCGGAGGACTTCATGGAGTAGGATCATCTGTTGTTAACGCGTTATCAAACAAAATGTGGGTAGAGGTAAGACGCAATGGAAAACTTTACCGTCAAGAATATGCAAGAGGAATTCCCACAACAGAAATGGAAGTAATGCCTATTTCAAAGTCTTACCTTCCGGATATCATCCCGGACAAAAGACTTAGTGCGGTAAAAACAGGAACAGCTTCAACTTTTTATCCGGATGGATCAATCTTTACAACAACAGAATTTGATGACCATGTAGTCCTAAGACTTATCCGTGAAAGAGCATATATTGTTTCAAAATTGTACTTCCACTTTTATGACCAGCGCGAAGGACATGAAAAAGAAACACATTTGTATTTTGAAGGAGGAATAGTATCTTTAGTCAAAAGACTGAATGAAGGAAAAGGGCCGATTCATCCTGCAGTTTATATCCAAAAAGAAGTTAATGATGTCTATGTTGAAGTTGCGCTTCAATATAATGAAGGAATTAGTGATAATACCGAAAGTTTTGTTAATGTTATTAATACCGTAAACGGGGGAAGTCATGTAACAGGATTCAAAATGGCTTTAACTCGTGTAATAAATGATTACGGTAAAAAAATTGGCGCATTTAAATCTGAGGGAGACTCAATTACGGGAGACGACACATTGGAAGGATTGACTGCAGTTGTTGCTATTCGAATGGAACAAAACCACATCCAGTTTGAAGGACAAACCAAAGGAAAACTAGGAAACTCTGAGATTCAACCTCTTGTTCAGGGTGTAGTAAAAGAAGGGCTTACAATGTACTTTGAGGAGAATCCAAGCGATGCTAGAACAATTCTTAACAAAGCCTATTTAGCAGCAAAGGCAAGACTTGCTGCACGTGCAGCAAAAGATGCAATTCTTAGAAAAGGCGCATTTGAAGGATCAAGTCTTCCCGGAAAATTGGCAGATTGCCAGGAAAAGGATCCGGCAGTTAGCGAACTATATATAGTAGAGGGAGATTCAGCAGGAGGAAGTGCAAAGCAGGGTAGAGACAGAAAATTCCAAGCTATACTCCCGCTTGGAGGAAAAATTCTTAATACAGAACGCGCACGCTTAGATAAAATTGTGGAATTTGAAAGCTTAAAAGACATGATTATTGCTCTTGGTATGGGAATTGGAGAAACGGTTAATATGGACAAACTGCGCTACCACAGAATAATTATCATGACTGATGCCGATGTTGACGGAGAACATATTGAGACTCTTCTTTTAACCTTCTTCTATAGACACCTAAGATCTGTAATTGATGGAGGGTATTTATACATTGCACAACCGCCACTTTACAAAATTTCTATGGGTAAAGAAAGCTACTATGCATACTCTGATGAAGAGAGGGATAAAATACTGAAGGAACACGCAAAGGGAGCAGTAGTTGTAGAAGCCGGAGAAGGGGAAGTAGCAGCAAATCCTGCAACACCAACCAGAAAGACGAGCGTTAATATTCAGCGTTACAAGGGTCTTGGAGAAATGAACCCAGAACAACTTTGGGAAACAACAATGGATCCAAAAAATAGAGTACTTAAAAAAGTAAATGTCGCCGATGCAGAAGAAGTAGACCGAGTATTTACCATGCTTATGGGTGAGGAAGTACCACCAAGAAAACACTTTATACAAGAGAACGCAAGACTTGCTAATCTTGATATATAGTGCCGATTACTTAGGAGGTGAATTTATAATGACAAATTTAACAGCAGGGGAAAAAGCCCCAGAATTAGTGAACGTTTTAATCGAGGTACCTCTCGATTCAAAGGTTAAGTATGAATTAGATCATGACCTAAACATGATCGTTGTTGATCGTTTCCTATTTTTTGACCGTGGTTATCCGGCAAATTATGGAGCAGTTCCAAACACTTTAAGTGGTGATGGAGACCCAGTTGACGTATTAGTCTTATCTCCTTTACCGGTTGCACCGGGCGTTGTAATGACCGCAAAACCAATTGGAATGCTTGAAACAGAAGACGAGAAAGGGATGGACGCAAAGGTAGTTGCTGTCCCACCGGAAAAAGTGAACCCAGAATTTGGAAAGTATAATGATATTTCTGAATTGCCAGAAGAGATAACGGAAAAGATTAAATACTTTTTTGAAAATTACAAAAAAAATGAGCCGGGCAAATGGGTAAAAGTAAGCGGATGGAAGGGAAGAGAAGAGGCAATTGAAGAAATTAGAAAAGGAATGGAGAATTACAAATAGTCGATGGTTAATTGTTTATGGTCAATGGTTTAAAAGCTATAAGCCATAAACTATTAGCTATTAACTAACTTTTATATGGACGAGGATAAAATAGAAGAACAACCAATAGTAGAAGAAAAAAATGCCATAGGAAGACTTCAACAAGTCGATATCTCCCTTGAGGCAAAAAAGGCATACCTTGATTACGCGATGAGCGTTATCGTCTCCCGTGCACTCCCAGATGTTAAAGATGGTCTAAAACCGGTTCACCGCCGCGTTCTTTTTGCAATGTATGAGATGAATCTTTATCCAACTGCAAAGTATGCAAAGTCAGCAAAAATTGTTGGAGAAACAATGGGTAAATACCACCCTCACGGAGACATGTCTATCTATGACACGCTAGTCCGTCTAGCTCAAGATTTTGCAATGCGTTATCCGCTAGTTGATGGTCAAGGAAACTTCGGTTCCATGGATGGAGATTCTGCTGCTGCTATGCGTTATACAGAGGCAAAACTCACCAACATGGCAATGGAAATGCTATTTGATATTGATAAGGGAACAGTTGAATCTGTTCCAAACTTTGACGGAACCATGAAAGAGCCGGTTTACCTTCCGGCAAAACTTCCAAACTTGCTTCTCATGGGATCAGAAGGTATCGCAGTTGGAATGGCAACAAAAATTCCGCCACACAATTTAGGGGAAGTTATAGATGCGGTTATATACACAATAGATAAAATTACACACAAACCAAGGGTTGGTTATGTAAGACCGGAAGGAGAACTGACAGATGAACAAATCAATTCGCTAAAACCTGCATTTGAACTTACCAGTGAAGTTACTGTTGATGAATTACTTGAATATATTAAGGGTCCAGATTTTCCTACAGGAGGAGCAATTTATGACATTAATGAAATTAAAAATGTATATAGAACAGGCCGTGGAAAAATTTTAATCCGCGGAATTGCAGAAATTGAAGATATAGGTCAAGGTAAAAGCGCAATCATAATAAGGGAAGTTCCATATCAGGTAAACAAGGCTGCTCTTGTTGCAAAAATTGCAGAACTAGCAAAAGATAAAAAACTTGAAGGAATCACTGATCTTCGCGATGAGTCAGATAGACACGGAATTAGAGTAGTAGTTGAACTAAAAAGAGACGCGTCTCCACGTAAAGTTTTGAACAACTTATTTAAATTAACTTCTCTTCAAACCAGTTTCCCGGCAAATATTGTTGCTCTAGTTGATGGAATTCCAAGAACACTAAACCTTAAAACCATTCTTGAAGAATACATTACCCACAGATTTACTGTTATAACAAGAAGGTCCGAATTTGAACTAAGACAAGCAAGAGCTCGCTTACACATATTAGATGGTTTGTTGATTGCCGTTAACAATATAGATGAAGTCATTAGAACGATTCGTGAATCAGAGTCGGCAGACGTTGCCCGCGGAAACCTTATGGAAAGGTTTAAACTTTCCGAACTCCAAGCAACTGCTATTCTCGATATGCAACTAAGACGCTTAGCAGCTCTTGAAAGAGAAAAGATTCAAGATGAATGGAACATGGTTAAAGAAACAATTGATTACCTTACAAGTCTTCTTGCAGATCCTGCAAAAATGCTCAAGGTTATATCTGATGAGCTACTCAAGATCAAAGATAAATATGAAGACGCAAGACGCACAAAAGTATACAAATCAAAGGTTGATGAGTTTTCAGAAGAAGATCTAATCCAAAATGAACCAACTGTTATTACTTTAACCCAAACCGGCTATGTAAAACGCCAAAGCATGACTTCGTTTAAAACACAGGCCCGTGGAGGGAAAGGCGTAATGGGAATGAGAACAAAAGATGAGGATGCAATTGATAAAATTCTTTATGCCCAAACACATGACTACATTTTGTTCTTCACAAATCTTGGAAAGGTTTACCAAACAAGAGTATTTGAAATGGAAGAAGCAAGTAGAGTATCAAAGGGAACAGCAATTGTAAATCTAATTGATATCACTCAAGGGGAAACGATTCAGTCAATCCTTACGTATAATCCAAAAGAGAAAGCAAATAACAAACATATTGTTATGGCAACAGAAAAAGGAGTAGTAAAGAAAACTAATATTTCTGAATTTGCCAACATCAGACGCGGAGGAATAATAGCAATCAAACTTGAGCCACAAGATCAACTCCAATGGGTTAACTTCTCAAGCGGGGCTGATGATATAGTTCTTATCACCCAAAACGGAAAAATAATTTGTTTTGGAGAAAACCAAATAAGACCAACCGGCAGATCAAGCCAGGGAGTAGGCGGAATCAAACTTGTAGGAGATGACAAAGTAATTGGTATGGATGTAGTCTCCGGTGGAGATAAAACTGCGACAATGCTAGTTGTTGCCGAGAACGGACTAGGTAAAAGAACCAGAGTATCCGAGGTAAGAAATCAAAAGAGAAATGGACAGGGAGTTCGTGTTGCAAACATAAATGAAAAGACTGGAAAGATGGTATTTGCAGGAGTTCTTGATCCAAATGCAACAGAGGTTATTATAACTTCTAAACGCGGCCAGGTGGTTAAGATTCCACTTAATTCAACACCATTATTATCAAGGAATGCCCAGGGAGTAATACTCATGCGCTTCTCCAACGGTTCCGATAAAGTAGCATCGGCAACTACAGTAACCTCTTAACCTCAATTTAGGGTATAATTGAAGCTATGAAGATAAATGGAACGGAAATTGCCGAGCAAATCAGAAATGATATTCGATTAAAGATTAATGATTTAAGATTAAAGAATATTACTCCAAAAATTGCCATCATTACTTTGGGAGACGAAAGTTCTTGGGAAGCATATGTTGCCCAAAAATTAAAAGTTGCAGCAGAACTTGGTATAGAAGCAGAACTTATAAACCTAAAGGATGCAAACCAGGAAAATCTACTTACAAAGATTGCTGAAATAAATGATGACAATTCTTACCACGGCATTATAGTCCAAAGACCAATGCCAGCAAATATAAATAAGGAGGTTATTACAAACGCAATACTTCCAGGAAAAGACGTAGATGGATTTAGGTCCGATTCTCCATTTGAAGTTCCTGTTTGGATGGCGGTCAAAAGAATTTTAGAAGAAACAAGAAGCACGAACCCGCCTGCCGGCAGGCAAGGTCATGAATCATGGAAAAAGCTTAATTTTGTTGTGCTTGGAAAAGGAGAAACTGCAGGAGGACCAATCATAAGAGGCTTAAGAAAATTAGAAATCGAACCAAAAATAATCGACAGTAAAACAGAGAATAGAACAGAGATACTCAAAAACGCAGATGTCATAATAACTTGTGTCGGGAAAAGAGAAGTTATAAAGCCCACAGACATAATGCCTGGAGTAACTTTAATTGGCGTAGGAACTCATGGGGAAGACCTGCCCGCGGGCAGGCAGGTGGAAAGCAAAAGAGTGATTCGCGGAGATTACTTAAGTCATGAAGTAGAAGAGATTGCAGGATTTTATACTCCAACTCCGGGTGGAGTGGGGCCAATCAACCTCTCTTATCTTTTCTCAAACCTCATTCAAGCAGCAACAATAAACTAAGCAATAAGACTCTTGACAAGCTTTTAGAATTCTGAAATACTAAATCTAAGATGGCTGCCCGCAAAAAAACATCTAATAGAAGTAGTGGAACTTCGAAATCTTTCTTTAATAGAGATCTCTTTATCTTTATTGCTATTATGGCAATTGTTGCTATCATAACCTACGTTATGACATACAATGCAATCACCGCTAAAATAAACCAAACCATTGACTCATCCGCTTCCCAAGGCTACCAAGCTCCTCAAGCTCAATAAAAAATTCTGAGCCAAGTCGATGGGTTGACATTTAGGCCGAATTAATAATACAATCCTCTAAGTGGTAAGGCAAAAAAAGATACCATCCATCAAATCAGACTATCTTCACAAAGATATTGTTTCTATCTCTCAATTTGATAAAGACTCCATAGAGAAACTCTTCCAGACAGTTGAAATTATTAAACAATCAGGCATGCGCGGCCTGCCTCTAAACTTACTTTCGGGAAAGATTATAGTTCTTCTTTTTTATGAACCATCATCCCGTACTCGTAGCTCTTTTGACGCTGCAACAAAACAACTTAACGGACAAACCATAGTTGTTGAAAACCCTCAACAATTTTCATCGGTTTCCAAAGGAGAAACATTCGAGGATACAATACGTGTTTTTGAAGCATACTCCGATATTATTGTCCTAAGACACCCAGAAAAAGGAGCTGCAAAAAGGGCAGCGCTTGCGGCAAATAGAGTACCCATAATTAACGCCGGAGATGGCCCGGGAGAACACCCTACTCAAGCATTGCTGGATCTATACACCATTTGGAGCAAGAAGAAGAAATTAACTGGTTTAAGAGGGCTTATGGCAGGAGATATTTTGAATGGTAGAACTGTTCATTCGCTACTTGATGGATTGTCATATTTTCCGGGAAATGAGATCTACCTATTATCACCGGATGAGCTGAAATTATCACCAAAAGATTTGGCAAAATATAAAGCAAAAATTAAGATAAAAGAGATAAGTAAAATAGAAGACATTCCTGCTGATTGTGATTTCTGGTATTGGACCCGCGTCCAAAAAGAAAGATTTAAGAGTGAGGAACTCTACAAAAAAGTAAATAACAAGTTTATCGTCACAAAAAAGATTTTGAATAAATATGCAGGTAAGGATACAATTCTTATGCACCCATTGCCAAGAGTAGGGGAGATACTGGAAGAGGTAGATGACGACCCAAGAGCAATTTACCTAACAGACCAAACCAGAAACGGAATGTATGTGAGAATGGCTCTTCTAGCCTTGGTTTTGGGTAAAATTGAACAAGTGGTTAGATGACAAAAATTGTTGAAAAATATTTTGAGAAAAATGACTTCAAAAACAGAGTAGAGGACATACTAAAGATAGTATGTGATAAAACCCACTTTGAGCCGGAAAAAGTAATCTTTCGCGGCATGATTTATGATGAAGATAAGCTTGGAAGTGTAATTTATAAAGGAATATATAAAAATAAAGATGCAGTTCTAAAACTTCAGGGACTAAGGCCGGAAACAGATGAAATAGATATAATTGCAAGCTTTAAGCACGATGTTAAAAGCAATAAAATAAGACTTCCAAAACTATTTGAAGCAAGCCACTGGAATGAAAAAGATAACTATGGATATTTAATAACCGAATACATTACTGCTCCCCATATATTTGAAATGCCTTTCGCAACAGATACACAAATGGCGCGGTTTTCAGAATTTTATCAAGAATACAGAACCTCAATTGTCCAACCTTTCATTCAAAAAAGTGAAGATGAAAAAGTTGCCGCTGATTTTGTTTTGAGAAGGATAAGCATGTGGGACAAAATCGCAGCAGCTAAAGGACTGCTCCCAAAAAGGCTTTCTAATAAAAAGGTTAATCAAATTATAGAAAGGTTTAAAAAAATTCAAAGCGCAGAACTTAAAAATGTGAAAATGGTTTTCTCACATGGTCACCTAACAGCAAACGACATATATGATAACGGTAGCGAATTTATACTTCTTTCAAATCTCTATTGGTCTTATAGACCTGAACTTTATGATCTGGTTTTTGGACTTCACTGGTGTCTAGAAAATATTCAAGACAATAATTATACATTTGAAGAATATCTTGCATACATTGACAAATGGCTTACACATTTTTATGAGATTCCTTTCGTTAAAAATGACCACGATGCGAAACGTAAAATTAACCTTATGCTACTTGAGAGAACAATGGGTGGAATATTACTTGATACAGGATCTCAAGCTGAGGACAATAAATTCGCTAATCACTTACTCAAACTGCAAACAGAGTTCTTTGATTTACTTGGTACCAAAATCGAAAACAAAGACTATCTATAACTATCTTCTATTACCCTGGTGATATTTTTTGTGAATTTCTTTGAGCTGAGGGTTTGTTACATGGGTATAAATTTGCGTTGTAGATATGTTTTTATGCCCCAACATCTCCTGAACCGACCTGAGATCTGCACCGTTGTACAAAAGGTCTGTAGCAAACGAATGACGCAATGTGTGGGGGCTGGCCTTAACCGGAATATGAGATTTTTTAACATACTTATCTACTGTCCTTTCAATAGATCTTGTAGTAAGCCTCATTTTTTCACCATTATCTTCATAATTTTTCTCTTTGGAATATCTTATAAAAAGTGGCTGCCAAGGATCTTCACGGCGATCAAGATATATACGTAACCAATGGGCGGCACTATCGGAAAGAAAAACAACTCGCGCTCGTCCTCCTTTTCCAATTACCCCAAACTCGCGGGTCTCAAAATTGATTTGATTTATATTGAGTTTTGCAAGTTCTGAGACGCGAAGACCGGTGGAGAAGAGCATTTCAAGAATTGCACGGTCACGAAGCCCCATCTCATTGTTGTTGGAAACATCAACCGCATCAAACAAAGACTGAAGGTGATTTTTTTCCAAAAACTTTAAAGATTTACTTTCTGATTTAGGAAGATCAATCTTTTCCGGGCTTAATGTTTCATAATCATTTCTGACCAAGAATCTAAGCATAGAGCGGAGTGCAATAATATAGTAACTTTGGGTTACGCGTTTGAGAGTCATACCTTTATCATCAACCCAATTTGATAAGTAAAGACGATATTTTCTGACAATATCTACATTTATATCTTTTATGCCTTTATCAGGGTAACTTTTCACGAACCATTCGGCAAAACGTGTTAGATATAAACGGTAATTTCTTATCGTTAGCCTTGAAGAGTTTTTCTCGATCTCAAGATATTCGAGAAACATTTGGATGTACTTTTCTAACTCTGTTTGTTCCATGGGCAGTATAAATATTTTGCGACATAAGAAGACAAATTGTCAACCGCGCAATTCAATATGATCAAAGTTTCTTACTTGAAGAGGCCTTGGTTAAGCGATAAGATTTATCCATGAATTATAGTGAAGAATATAAAGATTGCCTCGAATATATTGACCAGTTTTGGGACAAAGTAACAATTAGGCCTAAGAAACGCGAAAGACTTCTTAACATTATCATAAAAAAAGCCACAAAGAGAATGCATGAAAACATTATTAATTTGCCTAAATCTTTTATTATTCCAAACGCTACAAATATGGGTAAAAAGAATAAAACAGATAGCCCCGGATGGTTTGCACACATCTTTTACTGGGATACATTCTTTATGTTTAAGGGACTATTAAGAACAAGACATGAATGGATAACCCGCTCCATGGTAGACAATTTTATTTATCTATATGAAAAATACGGAATAATACCTAACTTCAATAGCCCTGCTTCTATTGGACGATCACAGCCTCCTTTTCTAACATCTATGATATTTGACGCATACAATCGCTACTATTATTCATACCGCGGAATGAATCCATTTAAAAAGCTAGTGTATGATCTGGAACCATATAAAGAATGGCTCCAAAAGGCAAGCGATGTTGCCAAGCGCGAATATTGGAAAGTGTGGATTGATGAAGATGGATTTTATCACCACAAAGTAAATGGATATAACTTAAGCCGCTATGGAGACCGTGACATAGGATACGCACATTCTGCAGAGCTTGAATCAGGCTGGGATTTTACTTCCAGATTTTATAACAGATGTAACGAATTTTTACCCATAGATCTTAACTGTCTGCTGTATAAATACGAACGAGATTTTGCAAAAATAGCTAGGATTTTGGGAGACAAAGATGAAGATCATTATTGGAAATCTATAGCTGAAAAACGCAAGGAAGAGATAAATAAATATATGTGGAACGGAGAAACAGGATTCTTCTATGACTATGGATATGTAAATAAAAGGCAAAGTGACTTCTTATCTCTTGCGGGCTTTATGCCCTTATGGACAAGACTTGCAACACCTGCACAGGCTAAAAAAATGGTTAAGATGCTGCCCTATTTTGAAACAGAATATGGCCTAACAATCACAGCCCAAGAATCTCTTGCACCAAAGGTAAGTCTTAGAAAAATTCCTATTAGATTTAGGCATGCAATTGAGGATGTACTAAAACCTAAGCAATGGGATTATCCAAACATTTGGCCGCCACTTGAATACTTAACAGTTATTGGTCTCCTAAAGTATGGATTTGTAGATGATGCAAAAAGAATTATGAATAAATCCGTTACAGCACAAGGAAATATTTTTAGAAAATATAAAACATTTTTTGAAAAAATTAATGGTGAAACAGGAGACATTAATGGAAACTATCATTACGCCCAACAAGCAGGTTTTGGTTGGACAAACGCTACATTCTACAGATATGTCCAGATACTTGATGCATTAGAAAACGGAGAAAATATTTATGTTGAACCGAAAGGTGACACTCCACCCTACAAACTCTCTATTCCCCATTAGGAATGGCGATTGCCTTGGAATAGACCGACTTATAAACCTCCGCTGCCAAGGATGCACCCCTAGCTACAAGTCCTTTCATTGAGTTACCACTCGCAAAACTACCATTTTTAATAAGCTTATTTCTTTCTCCAGCTGTGTATTTTACTATCTCGTCAGCAAGCTTAAAGCCCGTATCATCTTCCTTTAAAAGCTTCAGAGACGAATTGAGGAAATTCTGATTTGCCAAGTATACTTCCGCCTCGTGAATAAGACTTGAGTGATTACCATGCATAATCGGTTCTGTTATTCCTATGGCCTGAGCAATTAACTCATCGCTTAGCTCCTCCAAGCCAGAGGACCTCATTTGCACCATTTCAATAGTGCCAGTGACCTGAGCTGCCCCCATAGATATGTCGTACCATGCAACAAAATCTTCGAAAGAAGCCGCGTTGAATTTTAGCCTAGCAACTTGCTCTGCCAATACAACAACTTGCTGTGACGTATACCAAGAAGCGATAAATACTGGCGTCCTATATTGGTCAGGCAATCTACTTTTTAAATCTTCAAGACCTTTTGCAACATCCACGCGGTTCAAAATATTCATAGTATCCACCGCTATATCGTTTCCCCTTCTTAACTGTTCACCGGGAGAAAATTTAACACCCCTTGAC
The DNA here is from genome assembly GCA_035549315.1 of Patescibacteria group bacterium. GTDB lineage: Bacteria > Patescibacteriota > Microgenomatia > Levybacterales > GWA1-39-11 > GWA1-39-11. The sequence continues at coordinate 19,743 of DASZRC010000008.1, forward strand.
GCCATCATCTCCCTATACAGCATCAATCTTCCACTTTCTTGTACCATAACAAACAATTATAGCCTCAAATTTGTTATAAAACAAGGCTAAGCCCTTCCAGGATGCGATTCTAGGCCCCTTTCTTTAATAAGACTACTAACTTATCGTCCTTTATTGCTTAAAAATGAAACGCAACAGCAAAACCACCTAAAAATTACAATAAAAATTATTTTTATAATTTAATGTTCCACTTTTTTAAAAAAATTTTATAAAAAAATATTTAACATCCTATAGTGGGGTAGGGAGATTAAATGCTTATTGGTTAAGTAAATAGATAGGGAATTAATAACACAAAGACAGCGGACATAAATTGAATTAAATGATGAATTGTATAAATTGATATAGATCCAGGATTCATTAGGCACACTCTTGGGTCAGTACGTCATGTCGTAAAAGTATTATTGTACGACATAAGATAAACCATTCTCTACCACTTTCCAAAGGGTAGATATTGGAACCTATTAAACCAATTAATTATTTAGTTGTTAAACCATTCAAATATGCGTTCTTAGGCCTCAAAGCTCCTCATGGAGGACTCCCCCGAGTATTTGTCCGTATTTAGCCTCAATTAGCCTCAATTGGCATCTACATGTTTAGGCTGTTAAGTGTCAGACGCGTGTAAGATATGGTGTGAAATATGTTGATTTATCAATCTAAACTGCAATTTTTAGCCTCAAAATTTAACTATTTAGAGCATATATCACTCTTTGCTAGAGAAGTGATTGAAAAGGCTTTCGTATTTTTTTCGTATGGCCTACTTTTGTGCCTAACTAGCTTCATTTTGAGGCTGCGTTTTTACTCGATAGAGTCGTGAAAAGTCTACTTACTCCTTATCTCTAGGGGCGAGGCTAAAATGAGGCCAGTG
>DASZRC010000009.1:0-31364 GCA_035549315.1 Patescibacteria group bacterium
TAGCGCGGCAACGACGGTTCAGGCCACGACGACGGGAACGACTACGACGACAAACCAAACGACTGGATCCGCTGCGGTAACATACCAGCAGCCGGCACCGTCATCGGCAAAATCGTCTGCAGCAGACCCGTGCGGTGGCAAGACCCAACTCGCGGCTAACGAGAGCTTTACGCTTCAAGTAGGTTGCCACGTCAAGGGCGAAGTCTACGTGTGGTACAACAACACGTGGGCCAAGCGCTTCGACGACGATCCCTCAACGGGCGCCATCATGTGGTGTCCTGCGGCGGCGTGCGACGTCAAGACCGGCAATTGGGGCGCTGGACTGTCAAGCAAGGATCCTGTGGCTCTTCAGAAGGAAGGCTGCAGCTCCCCCTGCAACTACATCCAGCTGATTCCGCTCGGTGCCTATACTAAGGGCAACGGACCGGACAACCCGATGTACGAGCTCCCTCAGTGGACTCCCGTATGTGGAGACAGTGGCCAGGGTCTATGGACTACGATCATGCGTACCGACCCCAATTTTTACGCGTTTAACGCTCAGGGTCCTGAAACCAACTATTTTGACGCTTGTCGTCAGGATGCTTACGGGAACTACAAGAAGCTTCAGTCGGATCACTAGTTCAGCGGCTTTGCAAAAAGCATAAAGGAGACCGTATGGTCTACTTAAGGGAACGAATCGTTCCCCGCCAGGAAGGCTTGATTTGCTATCAAGTTTTTCCGTTTAAGCGGACGCACGTAGTTCATGGAGATTCCAGTGAACCCCAACGAGAAGAAGAAAGGTCTGGGCAACAAGCTCAAGATCTCAGGTCTCGGTCTGGTAGTATTGGCATTCCTGGGCATCATCGCTCTGGGGGCCTCACAGACCAGCATCTCGACGCAGCAGCCCGCCAAAATCGCTCACGCTCAGACGCCTCAGTGCGCCAGCGGCGACCAGCAGATCGAAGCCCCGAAGAATGGCTCCAAGGCCATGTTCGTGGATGTCGACGCCGGCTGCCGCATCAAGGGCGATGTGGATCTCTATGAGTTCCGCACGAGCGATCCGAACCACGCCTACACCGAGGATGCGACCGCCAAGGACGCTTCCAAGGACGCCAAGGCTGGCAAGGAAGGAAACATTGTTGAGTGCCCTGACGGCTGCCTCATGGTAGCTCTGCACGGCGCCAACATCAGCCCTCGCTCCTACCAGTCGCTCTTCGACGAAATGAAGAAGACCGGCTGCAAGGACAACAAGGGCTGTAGCTCTATCATCCACTGGTGCTGGAGCGGCGGCGAACTCAACAAGATGGGCAAGAACGACACCTGCGCAAGCAAGGATCACAACGACGGCGGTGCAACTGCAACGCCTACTACGACGCCCATGCCTAAGGCAACCAGCACGACTCCTCCGAGCACGGCTACGCCGCAGGCTACGAGCACATCGGTTCCGACGTCGACCCCGTCCCCCAAGAAGGACGACAAGTCGAACAAGGCACCGACCAACCCGACCCCTGGTAAGTCGACTGAGATGGCTGGCTCGCTCGCCAACGTCCCGCTCGACGACGATATGACTGATAACCCTTGCGACTTCAACATCGCGAAGGGCACGACCGTCAAGGTAATGGCAGGCTGCATCATCTCTGGTGATGTGATGATCGCCGCTACCGCTGACGAAGTCAACCTGTGCAAGAAGCACGCCGAAACGGACAACGAGTTCGAGACCGATCGGTGCGCTTACCACGACAACAAGCCACTCACGGGCCACATCGTTCTCATGATGGAGGACGGCTACGTGTATGCGGCTTGGGGTGCTTCGGTACACTCCCCCGGCATCAATGCTCGGGAGACAGTCAGGCTTATGAAGCTTGACATGGGACAGACCGGCTGCGGCAACAAGACTGTCTTCCCCGATGGGAGGATTGTTCGCGGCTGTGCCGACGGCGTGTTCGCGGTCCAGTACCCGAACAAGAAGCCGATCCCGACGAAGGACCCCAACGTCGTCGTCGACAAGGACAACTAGGGCAAAGCGCCTGGCGGAAATGCAGACTGCGTGGATTATTCCTCGCTACCCTGCCTCCGCCGGGCGCCCACCCCGACCCTCCAAAGGTCACTATGACTCAGGAGAGTTAATTTGACAATCAGTCCATCTGTAGCTTTTGCTACTTTCGTATTTAATACGAAAATCCCTTGATGATGCCTGTTTGTCTAAAATATTCATTTATATTAATGAATGTTTTGGGCAAATCTTTCTAAATGGAAGGAGGTAATAAAATTATGGATAAAGCTATTTCGACAATATTAGGTTTGGTTGCTATTATATTTTTAGCAGTTCTAGCCTACGTAGGATTAATGGGTCTAACAACCTTTAAAACTATGGTTAAAAATGAAGCAGAATACCAATGTGCAACTTCATCAAAGTACGAAGTTGAGGATCATGGTGCAACAGTTTCATACCCAGTTACTGGACTTTATGAGAAGTGTCTTAAAGATAAGGGAATAAAATAGTATTAGATAAAGCGTATTAGATATTAGATAATATTAATATGAAGTCTAAGCTCTTGCCATTTTTATTCCCTATTCTTCTGATACTTATAACAAGCGTTATTTGCTACCTCAATTACACCCCCGGAACCTATCTTACAGGTTGGGACACTCTTCACCCAGAATTCAATTTTTCCCAGCAAGCACAAAATGAAATCTTTGGCGCTTTCAGAACAGACCAAGGCTTAGGCGCAGTTGCAGCGCACGCCCACATGTCAGAGCTTCCAAGACTTGGCTTGCTTTGGATTGAGCATTTCTTCCTTCCCTTATCATTCCTACGCTACTCCATTATTTTTCTTTGCTTTATTCTTGGTCCCCTTGGTGTTTATTTTTTTGCAAAATATATTCTTGATAAAAGCTTTCCAAAATATTCACGTGAAGCAGCATTCTTGGGAGCCTTAGTCTACATATTCAACCTTGCAACAGTTCAACAATTCTATCTTCCTTTTGAAATGTTTATGGTTCAATACGCAGCCTTAGGATTCCTTTTTCTTTTTGCCTTAAAGTATCTTGAAAAACCAAAAGCAGGAACGCTATTAGTCTTTGCTATCATTACGCTTTTGGCAAGCCCAATGGCTTATGCTTCTGTTCTTTGGTATGCATATTTTGCCGCCTTTTTGCTTTTCCTAGGCTTTGTTTGGATTTTAAACAGAAATAAAAAGGTATTTATATCCGCTGTAATCCTAACTCTTGTAACGCTTTTAGTTAATGCATATTGGATGCTACCAAACTTTTACTTCTTACTAACTGCTGCAAATAATGTTTCTCTTGCACAAATAAACCAAATATTTTCTGATGAAGCTTTTCTACACAACAAAGAGTATGGAGATATTGTTGATACAGCAATTCTTAAAAACTTCCTTTTTGATTGGCAAGAACAGTTAGATGTTAATACCGCCCAAGAAGTTATGGTGTTTTGGAAAATTCATCTTGCAAACATTTCCGTTTTAATAATTGGATATCTAACTTTCTTTATAACTCTTGCAGGAATTGGAGTATCTTTTGTTAAGAAAAACAAGGCTGCAATTGCCGTAATTCCTATTTTTATATTGGGGTTTGTGATGCTAATTAATATGAACCCTCCATTTGAATTCTTCTTCTCATATTTACGAGATAACTTTTCCTTATTCAAAGAAGGTCTCCGTTTTCCATTTACTAAATTTTCAATATTACTAGAGTTTGGCTTTGGAGTCTTTTTTGCTTTTGCAATCGCCGAAGGTCTTAAATATATTGACCAAGTTGCCAAGCCAAAATTCAAAAATATTGCATCCGTTGGTGCAGTATTAATAGTTGCCACTTCCCTTCTCTGGTATGGAGCTCCAATGTTTGCCGGAAAACTAATTGATCCACAATTAAGAATTGCTATACCAAAAGAATATTTTGATTTCTTTGCCTATATGAAAGACAAGCCCGAAAGCGCCCGAATTGCTCCTCTTCCCCTCCATAGCCTTTGGGGATGGGAATACGATAGCTGGGGCTATCAGGGAGCAGGATTTCTATGGTTTGGCGTAAAACAGCCGGTTCTAGCCCGTGATTTTGACCGCTGGAACCCAAGCAATGAACAGTATTTAAGAGAGATGTCAGCAGCCATTTATTCCAGGGATGTAGCTCAAGTTGAATCTCTGGCCAAAAAATATAGAATCTCCTACTTTGTCTTGGACCAAAATACAATCTTTCCCGGAAACAAACAGAATGCTCTTTGGTATTACGAGACAAAAGATACATTTAGTAAGTCGCCGGATATAAAACTAGCTAAAAAATTTGGAAACATCTATGTATACAAAGTAAGTGATTCGCTAGTTGGTAGCGGCTATATCCAGGCTCCAAAAACTATCTCAACTGTTGGTCCAAAGATAACCGGCGGTTTTGTTGACATGGCAGCCAAGGATCTTGGCGATTATGTTAACTCAGACCAACCCACCTACTCCTATCCATCGCGAGAACTTGTTGGACGCTATGACAGAATTGACCCTAAGAAGATTTCATATCTTGATAACAAATTGATAATCAAAGTTGGTGATAATAGTGGCAACACATTTACAAATTCTTGGCTATCAAATGATATTTTCCCAGCCTTTATGCAAAGCAACAACTATGATTTGTCACTAGAGGAAAAGGGTCTTCCATATACGGTTGGTGATAATACATATATTTCCGTACCCGTTTCTGCTCCTCCAGTAAATGTTGCCCAAAACATACAAGACGGAAACTGCTTGGGACTAGGTCCTGATGCCATATCCAAAATGGATAAAATTGGCAATTCCGTAAGGTTTACAGCCCGAGACGGATCAAGCTGTGGTTATATAGATTTTGCATCAGAAAAACAGGATTTTGGAAGCATATTAATAACTGAAATCAATAATGTAGAAGGGCTTCCAATAAGACTTTGTATAAGTGATAGGCTAACGAGCCGCTGCGGAATCTATACAGCGCTTGATGAGAAAAAAGGATGGCAAAGATATGTATTCATGATTCCTCCCCAGCCAAGCGGAGCCACGGGATACGCAGTTCACTTTAACACCGTTGGGATTGGTAACCAAACAAGCATAAATGAAGTACGCTATGTCCACTTTATCCAAATACCCTACTATAGAATTGAAAACCTATCTTTTGTAAAGCCAGGCTTTGAACCAATTAAAAGCAGTATTAGTAGTATTACGAGTAGGCAAGTTAATCCTACCTTTTATGAAGTTAAAGCGAGTCTTGATTCCACAAATCCAGGCCTTATAGAGCTATTCAAAGCCTACAATCCCGGCTGGAAAGCATATGACATGACAAATACGGGTGGCATTAAAAGCTCTCTTCCTTTCTTATTTAATAAAGAGATAAAGACGCACGTTTTGGTTAATAACTGGGCTAATGGATGGGTACTAGACGGCTCAAAGAAGTCTTACAACATTACCATTGTTTACCTCCCACAATATCTTGAATACATAGGCTTAATAATGCTTGTATTCATCTTCACTTTACTCCCAATTTTAAGCTTAAGGGATGTCATTAAGCACCACAAAGGAAAACACCACCACTCTTCCTCTAACTAATTTTATTAAGTCACTTTGATCCCCTTTTTTCTATCTTTTTTCACCCTGTCAATAAGCAAAATTATTTTCCATAAGTTATCCACATTTTTTTTATACAAAAGTGAATAGATTGATAAATCAATCTAAATCGCTCAATAAAATACTCTGGGTCTATGTTTTTTTGAGCATAAAATTGCTATAGGTTGCAGCACCTGACATATTGTGCTATACTAATTGAGAAATGAAATTTTTGAAATTCTTGCAAGTAAAATCGAGGAAAACAGACAACAAGATTGCAGACTTCTATCAGCAATCTGTAGACAAGGCCGGAAGAGCAGAAATTGAAAAAATTATAAAGCTTGGCATGAAAATGCCTGTCTTTATGCTTTAGGCAATTGTTCTTTTAAAAAGTAAGAATTGTAACTAGCAGGCTCCGATTAAGATCGGAGACAAAGAAAAAAGAGCATCACTTTCGCTACTGTGTAAATAAAACCTTAAGTACGAAAAGCAATGCTCTTTTAAAAAGTAAGCTTTAGTCTTTAGGCAGGAAAAGACTATGCTATTGAAAGTAAGATTACCAGCATAGGAATTCTTTGTCAAAAAAAATACCGAAGCAGAAAATATCGATTTAGATTGCTAGTGTGACATTTTTCACGCTTACTAATTTCTTACAGACTAGCCTTAAATGGCTTTTTTCTGGATCCGTATTTATTCTTTTAGATGGGGATAGGAGAGTTGGGCAGGCTTTCTTATTCCCTTTTAAACGAGTAACTACGGATTTTTTATTCCCCTACTCTCCACTTACCAAATTATTACTGTTTAAATAATAAATTCTATTCATGGAATGATAATACATAGCTCTTACTAATAGAAAAATTAAATTAGGGGCATTTTTGGGGCGAGTTTTTACGTAGTTATAAAACTTGCTGGATTAATTATTTGCAGTCCAATAACTAGTCGAGGTTTTTAGGGAAAACTACTTTGATAGTAGAAATTCCTCCGGCAACATTCCAATTGTCACCGTAAAGAAGTATGTAGCGTTTGTCAGGATCTACCTTTTCATGTTTTACCAAATATCCAAATGCTTCTTTCATGTCCTCTATTCTTACCTGGTTCTTCTCTTTTGTTTTTCCTGGCTGAACAAATGGAGTTACTCCAAAGCTCATTGAAAGACCATCTCTAACTTTTTCATTTGGAGTAAATACATAAATTGGAGCCTTTGGCCTGTAACGAGAAAGCTTTCTTCCTGTTCTTCCGGTTTCGGAAAATATTATAAATCCACCAATAGGCTGCTCTTGTCTTTCAAACTGAAGATAAAGGCTGTAGGCTGTATCACACAACATTTCTTCACTATCCAAAATGTAGTAATCAAAAACATCACGAGTATCTTTTAGAAGGTTTTGTTTTTCTGAAAAACTAACAGTATCAGCCATCATTTTTACTGTTTCCAATGGGAATTTACCCATTGCTGATTCTTCAGATAACATAACTGCATCTGTAAAATCATAAGCTGCATTTGCGATATCTGATACCTCTGCTCTTGTTGGGTATGGATTAGCTGCCATAGAAAGCAACATCTGAGTAGCTGTAATAACCGGAATTCCACGCTCGTTACATTTCTTAATCATGAGTTTTTGGTAGAAAGGAACCTGTTCTATTGGAATTTCTATTCCAAGATCTCCTCTTGCAACCATAAGACCTTCTGAATTTGCAACTATGTCATCTAGGTTTTCCAAAGCAAGTCTAGTTTCGATTTTTGGAATTACACGAGCAACTAATTTGCATTTCTTCATCATGTCTTTTAGATCCAAAATATCTTTTGCGGTTCTAACAAATGAAAGCGCAAGAAAATCAACTTGGGATTTTGCAGCCATTTTAATTGCCTCTTCATCTTTTTCGGTAAGTGTTGGCATTGGGTAATTTGCGCCTGGAAGATTGAATGTTTTCTTTGTTTTAAGGGTTTGATCCTGCTCTGCTTTTAGCACTGCTCCATCTTTTAGAACCTCTGTAACTGTAAATTGTGCGCGTCCGTCTTCTACAACTACTTTTTGACCTTTTGTAAGATGCTTAATAACAGATGGATGGCTTATTGTGAAGTTTGGGTATCCTTCTCCTTTTCCTACTATTACTTTGTCTCCTGTTTTCATTACCACTTCTTCTCCGGGAACAACTGTTCTAATTTCCGGTCCTTGTAGATCAAGAAGTGTTCCTATTGCAACGCCTTTTTTAGCAGCAACTTTTTTAACTAGCTCTACTTTTTCTTTGTGCCAAGAAAGTTCATTGTGCTTTATATTGAAGCGGAAAATATTTACCCCAAGGTCAATAAGTTTTCCAATATTTTCCTCTGATTCGGAGGATGGTCCAACTGTTGCAATAATTTTAGTTAGTTTTTTCATTTTCAACACAAAAATACTTTTGCTTCGATTACCTTTTGTGAACTAGTTTGAAGATTACGTAGTTCTTTCGAAGTATCCCCCTATGGGATTTATTAAGTATATGTATATTTTAAGGCAAGCTTACACAAATTTCAAGAGCATTTTAATTTTAAAATTTAAAACTAAGATCTAAAACCCAATATCTAATTTGGTTTGAGTTTTGAGAAGAGAATTTTACCCGCGTCAGTCTGGATAATACGTGACACTTCTACATTTACAGTTTTACCAACCATTGTCCTTCCCTGTTCAACAACAATCATTGTTCCATCAGGCAAATACCCTACTCCTTGATCTTGACCTTTTCCGTTTTGTACCACTTTAACAAAGAATTCTTCTCCCGGGAGAGCCTGAGTTTTTAAAATATTTGTCATCTCATAAAGATCAATTGCAGTAACGCCGGAGATCTTTGCTTTCTTTGCCAAGTTAAAATCACAAGTTATTATCCTCCCTTTGTATTTTTTTGCATGGTCAATTATTAGATCATCAACCGGTTTTATTCCTTCATCAGCCATTACTTTTACTTTTATTCCTTTTGAATGTCTAAATTTATCCAAAGCATCCATTGCGCGCCTTCCACGCTCTTTTTTAAGAGGATCTTTGGAATCTGAAATGTTTTTAAGTTCTGATAAGACTCCTTCTATTGTTATAAAAGTTCCATAAATTGCACCAATTCTTGCCAAATCAAAGACTCTGGTATCAATAATTGCTGATGTATCAAGGTACACTGGGTTATCAAGTTTTGTACTCGACTTGGTAGATTTTCTTCTTCTGACAGTGATATTTTTACTTACCGTTTTTCCCACTTCATCCGCTATTTGGCGAACAACTTTGGGAGAAAGCATAATGTTGTGGATTAGTTTTTCTGCTGCTTGTTCTGCTAAATCTGCACCTTGTCCGGGGATTCTCATCAATACATCCCTCTTCCTTTTTCTAGGACTTGTGGATGTTTTCTTGGTCTTTACCTTGTTTATTTTTGTACTTTTATTTTTTACTACTACTCTACTTGCCATACTAAATATATATTACTTTTCCAAATGCCTTAAGACAATCGGGATATTATATCACTTTCAACCAGAGGCTGATCCGCCCTTGGTGGAAAAAATAATATTATCTACAGATCCTTAAAAATTTCTGTAAGCAAACGGTGTTCGTTGCTTGTTATTATTTTTTTAAAACCTAATTCCTTTGCTTCTTTTACTCTAGACTTCTGGTTTACTACTTCTTTTAATTCTCCCAACAGCCCAACTTCTGCCAAGGCTACAGTTGAAGATAATACCTTGTTTTTAAAAGAAGATATTACTGCAAGACATACTGCCAAATCACTTGCTGTTTCGGTAATTTTTAACCCACCAACAACGTTTACAAATATATCTAGCCTGTCTAATGGGATTTTTGCATGCTTTTGTATTACGGCAATAAGTAACTCCAGCCTTTTATCTGCAATTCCATTTGATACGCGTCTTGGAAAAGATAGATGGGATGGTACAACAAGCGCCTGAATCTCACATATCAAAGGCCTGCTCCCCTCCATAACAACTGTTAAACAACTTCCCGGTACTTTTTGGCTTTGTTTTTCTACAAAGAATGATGAATCCTTAATTTCAATCATTCCCCCTTCCTCCATAATAAATATCCCTACTTCACTTGCATCTCCAAACCTGTTTTTGAAAGACCTTAGTACCCTTGTTCCACTTTCACCGGTTTGTGAGCCCTCTAGATAAAGAACGCAGTCAACCATATGAGATAAAAGCATAGGACCCGCAACATCCCCCTCTTTTGTAGCGTGACCTACTATAAATACAGGAACACCATTTTTCTTTGCAAAAGATACAATTTTAGAAGTTGCGTGTCTAATTTGAGGAAGAGAGCCGGCAAAGCCTGGGAAATTACCACTACTCATGGTCTGAATTGAATCAATAATGAGTAGATCCGGCTTTATTTTCTCGCAAGCTGCTATTACTTGCTCTATGTCCCCATTTGAAAAGATAAAAAGATTATCAGTCTCCTTTACCCCAATTCTTTCCGCTCTAATTTTTATCTGACCTTCTGATTCTTCTCCGGAAATGTATAGAACCTTACGCTTAGTGTTTGGTTGTTTGTTTTTCGTTTTAGTCGAACTACTAACCACAAATTGCGAACTACTTCTTGATATATTGCGTGCTAATTCAAGAAGTAATGTGGATTTACCTACTCCTGGGTCTCCGGAAAGTAAAATTGCAGATCCCTCAACTACTCCACCACCCAAAACTCTATTTAATTCTGAAAATCCTGTTGAGAAACGTGTAACCCCAGAGCTTTTTATCTCTCCAATTGCCATTGGGGCTGCCGAACTTCCTAGCTCTATAATGGAATTACTTTTTTTGGGGGATGACTCAACGGTAATTTCTGAGAAGCTATTCCAAGAAGAACAATCAGGACACCGTCCTAACCATTTTCCGGACTCATAACCACAATTTGAACAAACGAATCGAGTCTTTGCTGACATAAATTAGTTATAAAGTGAAAAGTTTTTAAAGTTTATAAAGAAGTACTTTAATAACCTTACGAACCTTATAAACCTTCAACTTATCTGTAGCCTATTGGCACAGCCTTGAGTATTGGCGAGAGGGTGATTGTGCGGCGTCTATCATCAAAATCAACAACTTCACAATTAACACTGTCTCCAACTTTGTATGTAGTTCCGGATGGAACTTTGTCTGATGGAATCATTCCCTTTAATCCGTCCGGTAACTCAACCGTAACACCACGGGACTTAACATCACTTACTGTTCCGGTAACTTTGTCTTCAACTTTGTATTTCTCTCTTACGTCTTGGAATGTATCTTTAAGGGTTTTCTTAATTGATAAGTTAACTCTTCTATTGCCCTCATCTACTTCAATTACTTCTGCTTTTATTTTGTCACCAATCTTATATTTTGAAGCTAAATCTGAAACGTGCTCATAGGCAATTTCTGATATGTGTACAAATCCTTCAATTTTTACATCCTTCTCTGGGTTTAATACTACGTAGAGTCCGTATGGTGAAACAGATGACACAACTCCATCCATTGCTACTCCGCGCTTAATATATTTACCAATTGCTGCCGGGCTAGTTACAAAATCTACTGCTTTTTGGGAGAATACTACTCTCTTCTTAGCGCGGTCAAACTCCAAAATCTTAACCATTACTTTTTTACCAACCAAATCTTCTTCTGTAGCTTGTGAGGTAGGCATAAATCCTCTTATTCCTTCATCTGTTTGAGCAAAATATCCTCCGCGTGTTGCTTCTAATATTTCAACTTCAAAAGCCTCATCCTTCTTTGAGATATTTTCAAACTTGGCAAATATTATGTCATCAAGTGTTCTTCTAAGAGATAGAACCGGGAAACCTTCTTCTGATTCGGGGCTAATAACGGAAGCCTTAACTTTGTCTCCTACTTTTAGGAAAGCTAGAAGATTCTCCATGTTTTGCTTGTCATACTCTATTACTAAAGCGTCTCCCTTAGCACCTATATCCATGAGAATTTCTTGAGAAGTAAGTTTTTTTATTGTTCCCTCAACTATTTGTCCTTTTGTGAGAACTTGAAAACTTGAACCTTGGCGAGCCATTAGCTCTGCCATTGATGTTGCTTTACCTGTAGAATTTGCCACTCATTATTACCTTCTTTCTTATTAAGTTAAGCTAATTTTAACACACCTAAGGCTGCTTTACAACGGAGCCAAAGGTTTTTCTACCTGATATATCTCCATTACCTTCAAGTTTTACAATAATATTTCCTGCAAAAGAAGCCCTAGCAGTTTTTCTAATAGTTGCATCTGAAAGGTCTATGGTTTGTCTCCAATTAACTTTTCTCAAATCAACTTCTTCTCCTTCTGAAAAATCAAAACTTACCCTTACTGAACCCCTGGGAATATCTTGAACCATGGTAATATAATCTCTACCAATTCTTGTAAGGTGGGTACCTTTCTTTATTTCTATATATCCTCCGCTACTTGCTACTTTATCCAATCTCTCAACTAAATCTCCGCACTGTTCAACAAGGTAAGAAGAAAGCTTTGCTATACCATTCCCCTCTCTTCCTCTGTCTTGAGTTACAATATCGAGGGCAAAATCGAGGGATTCAGATGCACTCTCGGTTATTGGTGGTAATTCTCCTGTGTCTACCCATCTTTCATTCATAAGGAAAGTGATTATACTCCAGAAACTGTTGAAATTAAAAGCAATCTGCTATAATTTTGTCTATGGCAACTCCCCTATCAATTAACGATATTGATGAAAAAGTAAAAGGCAACGTTTACGTTCAGGATTACTCTGCTAAACCAAAGATAGCAGGCGTTAAAATAATTCCAATTAAAAACTTTGTGGGTGAAGATGGAGATTTTTCAGAAATTATCCGCATGAAGGACGGCGCAGTTGAAGGGATTGAAGACTTTCATATTGAACAAATAAATAGAAGCAGACTCCTCCCAAACTCAATTAAAGGCTGGCACATGCACTACAACCAAGAAGATGTATGGTACCTTCCCCCATCTGATTCTTTGTTAGTAGGCCTTTGGGATCTTAGAAAAAACTCTGAAAGCTCCGGTACCTCAATTAAAATTCCACTTGGTGGTGGTCAATCTAGCCTACTATATATACCAAGAGGGGTTGCTCACGGTATGGTAAATGTAAGTGGTGCTCCAATTGACCTTTTCTACTTTGTAAACCAGCAGTTCAATCTTGAAAATCCGGATGAGCAAAGAATCCCCTGGAACTCTCTAGGAGAAGACTTCTGGACCCCCGCAAAAGATTAAGAAAGTTTTGTAACTTTTATTACTTGATCCTAAAATTCTAATTGTTATAATCCTGGGATGAGAGTAGAAGATGGATCACAAGTAGGTGCTATTCCAGGCGTATCAGAAGCAGAGATGGCCCAAATAATAAAATTGGCAAGAAAATCCGGAATAGCTATAGAAAATCCTTCTGATATAGCAAGACTTATTTCTCCTGGTAGACTATCTACTCTAACGAAACCTCCGGAGACTGATATCCAGCAGGTAAGACCACGAAAAAGAGAGATCCAATTTACACCAGAGGAAACAATGGCTATTGATATACTTACACAAGGATCAGGTGTTAAGGGTATCGCAAGAGAGATATTTGGTAGTGACGGAAAATCGGGAATGGCCTCTACTCGATCTCTCCTGACAAGACTAGAAGTCAAACTTGAACATCAAGGAAAATCAATAAAAGCTGATAAAGGCGTATATAAAATTATGGGTTTAAATGATGAAGGGGAAGTTCATCAAGAAACCTTAGGTCAAAAACCTACAAAGATAAAAAAAGTTTCTACAGAAACGAAAACACAACAAAGACCAGATAATTCCCCAAAAGCACCAAAGAGACGAAGACGTAAGACAAGTACTGCTGACCCTGCACCCAAAGAAAGCAAAAGGTCTGTCGAAATGCCTCCAGATGACACGAATGAATTTTTTGAAAAGTTAGTGATTGGTGATGAGGTTATCTTATTTGGAGTTTCACCTGCCCCAAATACTGAAAAGGCAAGACAAATGAGTCAACGCTGGCAGGAAACTATCGAAGCAGCTCATGCTTGGTTAAAAGCAGATAAACGAGGTAGCTTCACAACATTTAAACAGACATTGCTAGATAATCGACAGAAAGAATCCCAGTAGACTTTCTTTCCAAAGTTTTGTAATTTTCATTACTTGCAAGGCCTAATCTAATTGCTATAATCATCTTAGTTATTATCAAATTTAACTAAAATGGTAGTAAGAGAAAGACCCTCACCGTTAACATTGGAAGATCTTCAAAAAGGACTTGAAAGAAGGAGGGAATTGTTATCTGACAGAGGTGAACAGCTAGTTTGGGAAAACTTAACAGAAAAGTTCGGAATACCAAATAGCACAAAGGCCTCAAAGGCACTTCAAGGGAGACGCGACAGAATACTTGATAGGCTGGATGCAAGATACGATAGCCTAGTAGAAAGAATTGATAAGTTAAAGGAACCCATTATTCCCTCTTTGAATGGCAATGGCCATCACGAAACTGAATTATTAACTCCAACAAATGGAGCTCACTCTACTCAAACAGAAAGTGCACCAATCTTACAACCGGAATTACCTGAAGCCATAGAAAAACCAATAACTAAAGATACTACACCCACTACCAATGGTCTTCACGCAGCTGAAGAAGATCGAGAAGTTTTATTATTTTCTGGTGCTACCGAACCAGAATCAACAGTAGATACAGAAATTGAGGAAGATGAACTCACACCTAGCGAACTCCAGGCTGTGCAAGCTATAGAATCACCCTCTCCTTTTATATTAGGAACAGTGGAAGAAAAACCTGTTCCTCTAGAAATATCAGAAGAAGTAAGAGCGGGAGTAACAATTGATCCACATGATCAGTCTTACCTTGGAGCTCTATTTATAAACAAAGCTTCTCGAAGAGTTCTTGAGGAAGATGCAGGGATTACTCTTGATCAAGAAGATGAAGAAAATGCAGCCACTCTAGTCGAAGATGCCGCTTTAAAAATAGAAAAAGTAAAAGATCCAAGCGAATCAGCTCTAACTCTTTCTGAACAATTGGAGTTTATTGCTGAACATCGAGCAGAATTTAGGCAAGTTAGCCAAGACGAGCCGTCCTTAAGATCTGTAGTTACAAGATTACTCTCTTCTCCTGATCCGTCAGGAACCATTCTAACTATGTTTGAGGCGGGAGGTTTTGTAATTGTGAAAGCACCAGCAACTCCTAGACCAGCAGCAGTTGACGAACAAGTGGTACCAACGCAACCTGAACAACCAACGCCAACCCCAGGAGAACAGAAAGGTAAAGATGAAGACAAAAAGAGTCTTGATAGTTCAAAAATATTCATACTTGCGACAGTTATTAATGCGCCGGTCGTTAAAGAGGCTCTAAGAGCAATAGGCCAACAATCTCTATCAAGTAGTGATCAAGATAGACTAAGTGAAATCATTAAAGCAACTCCAATGGAAGTTAGGCAAAGTCTACTAGCTTCTTTTAAAGCAGATTTTGCAACACACGTTAACTTTATGCTCGATACAATAGGCAATCTTAAAGACTATGAGCGCGAAACAAGACGCGATGCCAGGACAGTCTTAAGCTTATTACCAAAACTTGACCATGAAGCAATTGAAAAAATTAAAGCCAAACTTGTTCCACAAAAACAAATTACTTCCTAAATTCGGCTATTACAAAATCATGAGTGAAACTATACGATCTACAAGCTTAAATCTTACTGACTTGTTTCAAGAATCAAGAAGAAGAAATGGTGAAGCAGTAAATCCTCAAGGATACAAACTAACTCCAGATCAAATTCTTGGTGTTTATGGAATATTAACAGATCCTGCAATTCAAGCTTTTGCACCTAAATTTAGAATTATTCTACCTGGTGAGAGCATGGAAAATATAAGCCAAGAAGTCAACAAACTCGGAGAACCAACAGAACAAACTTTAGCTGCCGGCCTAGATCTTTTAAAAAATTTTCCGGGAAATAAAAAAGAATATTTTGTATCAAATAATCCAACTGTTACAAGGCCTCTTATCCCTTTTGTATATCTTGAGCAGGCCAAAATGGATTCCTTTCTTGAAGGATATGCTCAATATGCTCAGTAACTTGGATTATTAGCCTCAAAATGTTATTATAACCACAATGGAATTTTTAATCCCCCTTGTTGTCCTTATATTTTCTGCGATTCTGCACGAGATTATGCATGGAGTTGTTGCAGACAAACTTGGTGACCCAACAGCCCGCCTTATGGGGCGCTTAACTCTTAATCCAATCCCACATATTGACCCCTTTATGAGCATCTTAGTCCCTGCTCTACTTGTAATCTCCGGCTCTCCAATTATTTTTGGAGCGGCCAAACCGGTTCCTGTTAACCCAATTCATTTTAAGGATCCCAAAAAAGATATGGCCCTCGTTTCACTTGCCGGACCCTTAACGAATTTATTTATTGCAATCGTAGCAGCACAATTTATTCGCTTTATTCACCCTGATTTTGTAATAAACCAAATCTTATACATAATTGTTCTTTACAATTTAATGCTTGGTTTTGTTAACCTTATTCCTATTCCACCGCTTGATGGAAGCAAAGTTTTAGCCGCTTTTTTACCAAACCAATTAGCTATAACCTACCTATCAATTGAGCGATATGGTATATTTATTTTGTTCGCTTTGCTACTCTTCCCCATTGGTGGAATCTCACTTGGTGACATAATAAGTGGCCTAATTCTTTTCTCTGTCCATGCATTAGGAATCTAAACTAGAAATTAGATACTAGAAAATAGAGACTAGAAGTATTAAACTATTCCCTACTCTAGCTACTATTAACTAGTACCTAGTCCCTAATTTATGTCTTACTTAGTACTCGTCCGCCACGGAAAAAGTGAATGGAATGAAAAAGGTCTTTGGACTGGTTGGCGGGATATTCCTCTCAATCAAATAGGATTTGAGGAGGCAAAAAGAACCGGAGAACAATTACGAGACATTCATTTTGATTACGCATATACCTCTGCTCTAATCCGGGCAAAGCAAACTCTTGAAGAAATATTAAAAACAATAGACCAACACCCAAATATAGTTGAAAACAAGGCCTTAAATGAACGCGACTATGGTGATTATACTGAAAAAAATAAGTGGCAAGTAAAAGAAGAGGTTGGAGAAGAAGCATTTCAAAAGATTAGAAGATCCTGGGATTACCCTCCTCCAAATGGAGAGTCGCTCAAAATGGTTTACGACAGAGCCGTACCCTACTTTGAAGAAGAAATTGAGCCCAAATTGAAAGAAGGAAAAAATGTTTTAATAGCAGCGCACGGTAATTCTCTTCGCGCTTTAGTTAAATACCTTGAAAACATTCCTGATGAAAAAATTGCAGAACTAGAAATAGGAACAGGTGAGGCATATGTTTACAAAGTTGATAGCGAAGGTAAAATTGAATCAAAGGAGATAAGAGGCGAAAATACAAACAAAGGCAAAGTGTAGATGAAAGTAATTGTAGGACTTGGAAATCCAGGCGAAAAATACCACAATACACGCCACAATCTTGGCTTCATGGTGCTAGACCAGCTGATTGAAAAGCTTGAACCAGCAGAAAAAACTTTTTGGGAAGATGAAAGAAGATTTAAGGCACAGATCAAAAAGATTGCATTGAAGAACGAAGAACGAATAACGAATAACGAAGAGCTATTGCTCGTTAAGCCTACTACATTTATGAATAATTCCGGCTTTGCAGTCTCAAGAGTTATAAGTTTTTATAAAGTAAAACCTGAAGATGTTATTTTAATTCATGATGAGCTAGACCTCCCTTTTGGAAAAATAAGAGTACGCTTTGGAGGAGGCGCCGGAGGACACCACGGAGTTGAATCGGTAATTGAACACATTGGCGACAAGTTCCTAAGAATTAGGCTTGGGATTGGGACAGATAAGGAACATGAGACAAGACGCGAACATACAGATGAATATGTCCTGGGAAACCTCTCCTCTCACGATAAAGGCAAAGCAAAAACAATGATAAAACAAGCCATAAAAGATATAGAATTAGTCCTTGCTCACGGAATAGACACCTACATGAGCAAATACAATAAATAGGGATCATACTCCTAATCCCTAATCCCTATTCCCTAAATCCTACTTCCTAATTTAAGGATTGATCTCGCGCCAGCGAGTTAGAGGAACCTTATAGAAGTCTGTTAGCTGTGGTACAAAATCCGGCCTAAAAGCAACCGTAAACGAGGGATATGCGCTATCGCTATTACATAGTGACCTTTCATTGGTAAATGAGCCTGCACCACCTATTGCAAAGGGCTTAACAGAATTTGCAACAAAGTTTCCGGCAGAATTAAGTCTCTTATCAGGAGTTGCACCATCAGAACACCCACCTCCCTGAAGAATTATGCTTCCTTCAGCAGAATATATTCCTTCAAGGTCAGAATTAGTTGAGGAGACACTACTCTCACCAACGCTTGAATCAATAATAATATTTCCTTTTGCGGCAAATACAGCCAAATTACCTACTCCGCTTGGAATAATAATATTAGATTTAACCGTCAAATTTCCGTTAACAAGAATTGTTGTATGAGCTCCGGCTAGCTGAGTGTATGAGGTAATAGTAAGATCTCCATCTACCTTGTAAATACCCGTTGGGAGATTTGATATTCCAGTTGTGCAAGCCCCAGTTGCAGAGCATCCCGGAAGAGAACTTATTGTAACGTTCTTAATTCTGGCACGGTTCAAGAAGAACGAGTAAGAGAATGTTCCATTTGTTGATTTGGGATCATTATTGGATGAGAATTCATCATTAACAACCCAGTCTTTTGTAGAACACGCTCCAGCCCCAAAATTGGCATCAAAATTAGATGAGAAACAAACAGATGGATTAGTGGAAGATGTTGATGTGTAATCTCCGCTTGGAACATTATTAGTAAGGCTTCCCGTTCTAATATCTCCTTCAGTTGTTTGAATCCATGGACTACTATTGCTGATACAAAAATCAAGCGTGTGGTCTGCTGAAAAATCAAATGGACCATATGTGTAGCTAGAAAGATTATTTGTTGTCCATGATCCTCCATCAAACTTCACTCTTCTAACCTGATAACCCGTGATTCCGGAAATGACTGCTGTTTTTTGTCCACATGCTACGTTATCAATTACAGAATATGCTCCACTTCCATTTGTTACCCCTGACCCATCAGATGATCCACCTGTATAAACAGTGATAGTAGCGCCACTTGGGTAAGCCGTAGCTCCACTTGAGCAGTTATTACCCTGAGTATCTACAAATACTGACCCACTTAGAGTGTTCTTAGGAGTAATAGTTAAGTCCGTACTATAGCTATTTGAACCACCGGGGTTTGTAACATTTACGCTTTGCCTTACGGTTATATTACTACAGACATTGGAAGGCGCTGTATATGTAGTTGTAGGGTTTGTTCCACCTGTATTTGACCCTGCTCCCCCACCACTAGGTACAGTAACTGGCGCTGGCCAACTATAAGTAGGAGAAGGCGAACAGCCATTAGCAGATATAGTAGTTGATCCTCCTGATACCACAGTGTTTGAACCTGCTGTTACACCTCCTGAACATGTTGGAGGTACCGGTGTTGCCGTTGGAGCAAGAACTATACCAAAGTTAGCCGTTGCATCCGGACCAACCGTTCTCTGAGCCGGATTAGTAGTTGTTGCAACATAACTAGGCGGAACCGTAAGTGTAATATTATATGTTCCAGCATTTACACCTGTAAAAGAATAGCTTCCTCCGCTACTGCCATTTCCAGCGGTTGTTGTTGTTGGATCAACTCCTGGACCTACGCGCTGTATGGTTGCACCGTTATAATTTAGCTCATCTCCTGCCCCGTTATTACAGGAGCCCACACAGTTCTGGACTCCATTTCCATTTGTGTCCACAAAAACCTTACCGGATATTGTATAACCAGTAAATTGGATACCAAAGTTTGCTATATGTGAAGAATTAGAAACGGCAACTGGGTTCGGAGTTGTAAGTACATAGTCGTTTGGAACTGTAAGAATAATATTATAGCTTCCATCAGAAATTCCAGTAAAAGAGTAATTACCAGATGAACTTGTGGTTGTTGTATTTGAATAAAATTGGAAACCTACGGTTGCTCCTCCATATCCTGTCTCTCCAGAATCTTTTACTCCATTACCGTTAGTATCTATAAATACATTTCCAGAAATAGTGTATGAACCACTCCCACCACCACTCGGAGGAGAACAAGTGCTTGTACCTGAGTTACAAAAACCGGAACAACATTCAGAACCAGTCCCACATGTCGATCCATTACTTCTACACGCTCCTCCGCCTCCACTACAATCAACAGGACAATTTGTACTATTTTCTCCTTGACCAGAATTACAGGTTCCGTTTCCACAAAGTCCTCCACCGCCATATGAAGCATCATAGCCACCATCGAATCCATAAGATCCATCAACGCCATAAGATCCATCAGAACCATATTGTGCATTTACAGTAGCTATATTCAACTGAAATACCAATAAAGAAAGGATGAGGGAAAAACCAAAATATTTAATTATTTTCATCTACACTATTCTTATAATAGAGTCTTGCAAGAATTAATGTCAATGCAGATGAAGCCTATGTCATTTTCATATAATATACTTAACAAGTATGTCTACCATCATTTCTGGATTTAAGTATAAAAAATACATCATTGCTATAAATCTTATTTTATTAACACTTATTTTAATCTTGGGTCATTATATACTTAAAACTACTCAATCAAAGATTATTCAAGGAGAAAATAGCATTTCAGATTATTCCAAGATTTTTATAAACAAATGTAGCAGCGTATCAGATTGGAGAACATGCTATGGCGTTGAATTTTCTAACTTTGTCAGAACACATGAAATAGATTCCACCTTATCACTACTAAATACCATTGAGGATTTAGATCCTAAAACTCGTGATTGCCATATATTGGCTCACTATATATCTTCAGCAGTAGTCAAAAAAGATCCCAAGGACTGGAAAGTGTTGCTGAGTAAAGTAAATATCATAGCGTGCAACTATGGGTTCATTCATGGCTCTATTGAGGGATTGAGCCTTTATGATAAAAGCTTTGAAATCACACCAATGAATATTCCAAACATTTGCAAACAGATTAGCCAAATTAGGAAGAATAATAATTCGGATCAAGGTTGTGCTCATATAATGGGACATATCCTGCTTGCAGAGAAATGTGATGAAAGCATTGATACTGGAATAAAAAAGACGGTTGGTGAGTGCTCTCTTTTACCTCAGACCCTACAACATGAATGCTTCGCTGGAGTTTTTATGGAAAGTTTTACTAGAGATAATTTAGTTGCTGAATGCAATACAGAACATGTTGCGTGGGCGACGGATTATTTTGCCTCACAACAAGAATTAGTCTGCAGGCAATACACCGGTAATACAGCATCTTCCTGCTGGCAAGAAATATCACACATATACAACGCACTATACCCCAATCAACCAGATAAAGTTTTTGAGGCATGCAATCGAGCACCCAATAGGACAGATATGGTCTATTGCTATCAACATGCAGTCCAATCATTGGCCCTATATCAAAATGCCGACAGAATGTACTACTCTTCACTTTGCTCCCCATTTACGAATGTACCAAACTATAAAGCCTGCTATAAAAACGTTGTAACATCTTTAATAACCGCATCTATCAAGCTTGAAGCAAAAGCAATAGATTTTTGTAATAGCATTAATCCCAAATACCAAAACGATTGTATTCAAGATTTAAGAAAAAATATAAACTAATTCGTAACTGAAACAATTCAAAAATGTTAATAAACAATCTTATACTTATTGCCCTAGCATCCATAATAACCATTGATGGAATTGGCATCTATAATAATCAAGCAGGTTTAATTGGAGCCGTTTTTCTGGTTTGTTTTGGAATCATCTTAATAAGAGATATTAAAATTTCTCAAACCCTAAAGCTATTGTTTTTTCTTTTCTTTATACTAACTCTTATATCTGATTGCCTGTCTACTAACCTTGCTAATTCAGTTAAATTTACGCTCATTTATACTGCTAGCTTTTTTGCTTTCGCCTATGCCAATATTAACAAAGACTATCTCTCCAAATTCGTAGTCCCACTAATTTTTATCTTATCCATATTCCTATCATTATATTCCACTGTTTTACCAATCCTAATTAAACAAGATGGCTTCCTGCTTCCATCGTCTGGATATCAGTTAATTTACCCAACCTTTGGATCGCATAATCATCTAGGAGATTTTCTATTACTTTCTCTTGTTGCTTGCTTTTATTTTCTATTTACAAAATCTTTTTCAAAACATTCCCAAAACTATAAGCAAGTTATAATTTGTTTATTAATATTTTTCTTTCTCCCCTACTTCATTTTTTCTTATTCCCGTAGCTCCTACGTAAGCCTCAGCTTAACCTTAATAATCATGTCCATATTTTTAATTAAAAAAAATTTAAACAAGAAATCTTTAACCGTTTTTGGATTGATCGCTATCACCCTTGTTTTAAGCTCTATTTTTCTTCTTTCAGTATCAGATATAAAAGATGAATCTATTTTTAAAAATGTAAAAACCAACCTTCATACTACCCACAATCTCTCCAACAAGTATCCATCCGGAAATAGGTTAGCATACTTCAGCCAGGGATTACTATCAATAACAGATAAACCATTATTTGGTGTAGGTCCGGGTAATTTCGTATATGTTTCTAAAAAGTATAAGAATCCAACAGACTGGTGGACAGAAACATCTCACAATATATTTCTAGATGTATTTGTTGAGAATGGTCTCTTTGCTGGATTAATTTTCCTATTTATAATCTTAAACTTACTAATAAACTCCAAGAAAAATGTTTTTTTCTTTATGGCTCTGGCCTTACTTTTAGATTTTCAGTCCGATTATACTTACAGAATTCATTCTATATTTCTACTCTTCTCAATACTTATGGGTCTTGCCTATGAAGCTAGACACTTAACAAAGGCTAAATCTGATAATATAGAGAATATATAGTTAGCTTAGAAGAAGGAGCAACTTGTACGCTCGCATTTATCCTCATGCTTCCATTATTGTAGATAGGAGTCATGAGCTTAATTTCCCTAGCAGGGGAATCCGGGGACATAACCACCAAATCTTGACCATTATTACTAACTCGAATAACAAAATATTTGAATTCGGTATTTTCCACTGATTTGGATAGAAAAGATAAGGCAGATTTACCGTTCGCAACGTATTCCAACATCCAATTATCTTGCCCCTTATTTCTAAAGATTCTAATTCCTCTATAGGCATTGTCTGAATATTTAACCCCGTTATTAAAAATTACACCACTGGAATTAGCATTATTATTAACAGAAAGCTCAAGATTAATAGAAAAATCCTTACTTAAAAGTGCAGAACTACTAGCCACATGGTCATATTGCATTTCTTTACCTTCGTTCTTAAATGTATTGGGGCTATTGGATTCAACTACTGCTTTTATTGTTTGCGATTGCAAAGGAGACTGATTAGAATTATTCTTACTATTAACACTTGAGGTACTTGATTGAATGGGAAGAAAAGATAATTTATGCGTTACACTTGAAAGAGAAATTATCCGAAAATAATTTAGACTAATAAAGATTAATACTATTAATACAACACCTATTATTACTTCTACCAAAACTGGAATTAGGGAGTTTTTTTGACCATCCATCAAATTCATAGTATAAGAAAACGCACTAAGTTGTCAACTAAATCAATTGACTTTTATAAAGCATAAGATTAACATTGGATTCTGAATCCTATGGCCTTAAAGAAAATATTTAAAAAATTCGGCATATTAGATTTTATTATTCTTTTAGTAATAGCTCTCTCCATATTAATTTTCTCAAAATTCATACATCATAAAAGTACATGGATTAATGTTGATGCAGTTGCATATGGTAGTGTTTTCCAAGCAAACTCTTTGCATGCCGGAGACAGCGAAACAGAACCTTCCGGAAAAAAAATTGCAGAGATTAACAGTGTAGACATCCAGGATTCACCTCTCTCAGGTCAAAATACCGTTTTCAGTAAAATTGTCGTACTTCACCTTAAGATTTTGGCAGATTCTGTTAATGGGGGGGGCATCCAGTATAAAAACCAGCCCATCAGGATTGGCTCACAGATTGATTTTACTTTTAGTTCTACCTTTGTCCAGGCATATATATCCGGCATTGATGGATCTAATAACTACAACTATGTTTATAAAACTGTCACCTTAGTCTTATATAATAGATGGCCATGGCTGGCCGACGCAGTAAATGTAGGAGATACAAAGAAGGACCAAAGGGGATATACCTTAGTTAAAATAATTGGTAAAAATGCAAGTCCGGCTGAAGTATCAAATACCGATTCCAGTGGGCAATCAGTAATTGGCTACGACAATGCAAAAATTGATTTAACTTTAAAGTTAAATATAAGGGCTCAGAAAATAAACAATGAATTGATATTCCAGGGGTATAATAATTTATCTGTTGGAAACCAGATTACTATCAACATTAATAACGCAAGTCTACTAAACGGGTATATAACCAAAATTGAATAATATATTGGCAAGCAAACTAACAAATTTCATTCCAAATGGGAAAAAAGAATACAGCTCTTCTCTTTTAGATTTTCCGGCAGTAATTACATTAAGACTAAGCAAGATACTCACAAAGCAAATATCCGCTTTCCATTTATCTATGGTAAATGCATTTTTCTCTCAAAATATCTTGATTTTCCTATTTATATTGTTTTCACCCATCGCTCCGGTATCAGGAATAGAAATTACCGAATTCGGTTCCAGCAATTTTAATACAGGTGTCATTTCACAACGTAATTTTAGTATTGGCATACTCTATCCTTCTAATCTCTTATTATTAATGCTGTTTATTTCAATATTAATTACTCTAGCAAAACACAAAAAAAAACTCAAAATATACTCTCATGAAATGCTGTTGGCTGGCTTTTTAATAGTATCTCAACTCTCGGTACTATGGAGTATTAACCTCTCATCATCTTTTGTCTGGTTTTTAAAATTAATTCTAGACCTAATGGTGTATTTCGTCTTCTCAAGAGTTAAACTGGAAAAGGAAAGTTTCAAACTAATCCTACTTGCCTTCTTCCTCAACACAATGTACGAAGTACTTCTTTCTTTTCTCCAATTCATAAACGGTGGTCTAATTGGGATACCGATCTTAGAAAGTATCTCGAGAATCGATATTGAAAGAATTTACTACTATGCCTTCGGCTCAAGTGTATTTAGGGTTGTTGGGACACTATCACATCCCAATATGTTAAGTGGTTATCTTACCTTATTAATTCCCTTTCTATTTGCCTTCATTGTTATGAAACCATATAAACTAAATTTAATTTATCCAATTATTATCCCACTTGTTGCCGCAACGATACTCATGTCATTTTCTCGTTGGGGAATTATAACTTTCCTCTTTTCTATAACTATATCTACAGTACTCTTCCGTAGAATAAATAATAAGCTATTTGCTAGAATCGGCAAGGAGCTTAAATTCGCATTTTTTTTCTCGATCGTGACCGTTCTTCTGTTTGCACTAAATCCTTTTATTTTTAATCGATTCTTTTATTTTGAATCAAACGATGCAAGCCTTGCTACGAGAGTAAATCTACTAAATCAAGCCAGCTTTGTTTTGCAGCAAAATCCACTGGGAATAGGCGGTGGAGCTTCTGCAGCCTATTTAGCTAATTTTGACGTAACATCCTCTCAAATCTCAAACCGATATTTGCCAACCGTTCATGAATTTTATTTTCTAATGGCAACAGAAGTTGGAATAATCGGATTAATACTATTCCTATTTTTTATCATTAGCATAATTAGAGGGTTTTACCATAATTTTAAAACTTTAAATTTTGAACAAAAAATAATTGGTCTAGCAATAGTTACCTCTATATTAGTTTTTTTAATTAATGGATTATGGGAACCTAGACCTTTAGGAGATAGAATTGGATTATTCCTTTTTTTGATTATGGGTCTACTTGTGAATATTACTCATCAAAAAAAACTACCAGTATCCGAGACTTCTTAATCTCTTCATTACTTGCTCCTTATCATGGTCTCTTCCGGACCTTTCCCCCTCTCCCGGCTTGGCAGGCTTAGTAAATGGTTTTTCACCCAAAGATCTATATCCCTTGCTATACAAATCTACATAAGGAACTCCAAAAAAATTGATGTAGTCCCAAATATCAGACTCATCAAAAGCTAAAATTGGATGAATTCTTGTATGATTTTTCCTTTTTGAAAAATATTTCTCCTTAGAACGTGCCTCATGCTCATCCCAACGGATTCCAGCAATTAAAGCTTTGAATTTGTATTTCTTAAGTACTGAATTTATTGCCGTAATCTTCATAATCCTTGATAATTCCTTTTTTCTTTCAATGTCATTTGTAGAATAAAATTCTTTCAATTCTTTAGCCGAATGCTTAATTGTTATTAGATCTATATTCCAAAGATGTTTTATATTTTCAATAAATTTATAAATCTCTTCAAACTCCATTGTTGAGTCGTTAAATATAGCCCTGAAAGGAATTTTCCCACCACATGCCAGCCTGACTAAGTGCAGCAAAACAGTTGAGTCCTTTCCTCCTGTCCAGGCTATAGCAATATTTTTATCTTTGTATTTTTCAATACCCTGCCTAATAACTTTTATTGCCTTTTGTACCTTTTTATATAAAAGAGGATTTAGAATCTCCAATCTATTCATATTCAATTCATAGACATGTTCTTCGAGCTTTGATTTCAGATCCAACCCAATTTTTCGATGAGCCAAAATAATATTCTTCTTTTCTAATTTGTCTTTATCTAAATTAAAAAGTTCTTCATGCGTTATTTTAAGATCTTCTCTTGGAAATATTTTATACAACTCACTTTTTTTACCTCCAATAGTTTGTATGTATTTATATTTTCCATCAAAAATTCCTCTTCTTCTAAGTGGCTTCATCAGGTCAATTTTCCTGTATACAATATCTTCGAAATAAACATATTTATTAGTTACAGCCCTCTTTCCTTCCAGACTGGATACCAAAGAATTACCATCTATTTTTTTATTTGGATATTTGATCCCACAAATTTCCAGAATTGTCGGGAAGATATCAACATGTCTAACAAGAGACGCTACTCTCCTCGATTTATATTTACCATATGAAACTATAAGGGGAACATTTACAACATCGTTATAGAGGTTTTCGTGGTTAAAGGGAACATCGTGTGTATTAAAACTTTCACCATGATCTGCGGTGATAATGATTAGAGTTTCCTCAAACTGATTGGTTTTCTTAAGATATTCTACAAGTTTTCCTATTTGAGTATCTATAAATTTAACTTCCGCTTTATAAGTATCCTCCATATTATCCAGCAGATATGACTTAAGCCCTGTTGGTCTAATGTGTGGAGCGTGAGCATCCCAAAGATGCATATACAAAAAACTTTTCTTACTCTTATTTTTTGAGAGTAATTTTATGCCATGAGCTATCACGGTATCTGCGGGGTCGTATGGGATACTGGGCTTTGAAGATAAGGCGTAATAACCCCTTATAAAAAATTCGCGATTTAAATATTTGAGGCTAACCTTATCAATAATTCTCAAGTACAGTGGAAATGGTAATCTCTCCGATATGGGATATCTTGAGTCGATATTTTTTGAAAGTACCCTACCCGAATAATAATCATAGCCACTCTTATGCCACCTTTCCATCCAGTCAATAGCTAAGGTTTTATACCCATTTTTTTTTAGGATTTGCGGTAACGATCTGGTTTTCTTAACATTTTCAATCTCCTCGGACGTAACCTTATTTGCATGATTAACCAAACCTATTGCTAATGGATATCTACCGGACATAATTGAAGTTATCGACGGATCCGTGCAAGTTATTGAGGCAAAAGCATTGTTAAAAATCACACTCTGTTTAGCAAGACTGTCAATATTGGGAGTATCGGAAGGAGAACTTGAATAAGCGCCTAAATTCTTCGCCCTTAATGTATCTATAACTATCAATATAACTTTCTTAGGCCTGTTCATTTCCGCTTAATAATAGCACAAATTATTTCTTAAATAAATTAAGCCATATAGAACGTTTTTTATGAACGGTTGATGTATAAATCAGAAGCAAGACTACAAAAATGCCGCCAACATAGCGCCTAATCACCCTAGGTTCCATAAATATTCTATATAACCACCTAATATTATATTTTCTAAAAAAACCTGGGGGTAAATTAACTCTACCTCCTAGAATATCTATGTAATTACCAACACATATAATAACTGGGTGGCTCTTAAATTTATCTAGGCTTGCAGATACCCATTTCTCCTGAATTGACAAACCCATACCAACTACTATCAGATCTGGGTTATATAAGTTTATCTTATCTAAGATTGCCTTATCTTTCTCAAAATAACCATCGTTGCTCTCAACGTTTAGATGTGGATATTCATTTTCCAATTTATTAACAGCATTTTCTACGGTATCCGCATCTGATCCCAGCAAAAAGACTCTTTTTCCATTCTTCTCACAATAAGAAAGTATTGCAGGAAAATAGTCTTGCGTACTAAAAGGCACATGCTCTTTCCCTGTAATTAATTTTATAATCCAACCCGTAAAGACGCCGTCCAAATAAACCTCCGAAGCTGCATTAAAAGATTTTAAAAAATAATCATCAATATAAAAATAAAATAATGTACCTAAGTATATATAGTAAACAACGAATGCCCGATCTCTTTCAATTTGACCAATAAAATGTTCGATCTTATTTTTTAAATAACTGCTACTTTTAGCATTTACAAAAAAGTCTGATGCTAATAGCGTTTGTAGATTAGTTGAATTCATATTATTAAATTTAGTTACATGGTATTAATTTTTTATCAGTAATTTGTCTAAAAACTTCCTGGCTTATTAACTTATAACCATATGGACTAGGATGTCCATCGGGTAAAGACTCAGTACTATCTCCATAAACATTGGGTAAATTGCCGTAAAATAAAGTGTTATTAAGATGAAGTAGATTTTCGATTGCCTTCTTATATTTTGCCTGAGTATTATTAAACGTAAGCAATAATATTGGAGATGATGAATATTTTAATATTTCAGATGCTTGTTCATCCTGTTTTTTCAATATCTTATCCTCACCCCAATCTTGAATTAATTTATCATAAGCCGTCTTATAATTAATTTCATTCTTAAGCGAAGGGCGCAATAGTTCATTTACTCTGAATAAATCGCTTTCTATAAATAACCAGAGAATTAAGTCCGGATCATATTTTTGACCTCTTAATTTAAATCTCTCAACGGAATATTGAATGTCATAACCCGGCACTCCCAGATTTAAAATTTGAATTTTGTTTTTGCACTTAGAATTAAAAATTTGTTGTAGCTGGGCTGGATAATTATCTTCCGTATTAACATTTAAACCAAAGGTGAACGAATCTCCAAGCGCCACTATCCTATATACATTTTTCTCTTTTTGCTTAGAAAAATCCCGAATCTGGTTTAAACCATCTTTGTTTATTGTATACTTGGGCTGCCTTGGACCGTTCGTATTTTCCCACGGCAAATTAATAATCTGTATAGTATTGGGTTTAGGCTCATAAAAATACTTTAAACTATCAACCTTAGATAATATATATGCCTGACTATCCAACGCAGATACATTATTTGACTTCAATTCTGACTTATTTTTTGTGTTATAAATTGAGTATATTAGAGCCAAAATAATAATAATCTGGAATATTATTAAGTAAATAACCAATCGTCTTTTCATATACGAGAATCGAAAATAATTATAGTATACTTTCTACATCTGACAATGCGC
The DNA here is from genome assembly GCA_035549315.1 of Patescibacteria group bacterium. Lineage (GTDB taxonomy): Bacteria > Patescibacteriota > Microgenomatia > Levybacterales > GWA1-39-11 > GWA1-39-11. The sequence continues at coordinate 29,330 of DASZRC010000009.1, forward strand.
TTATTTGAAGTAAAAGATTTAATGCTTTTTTTTAGGAAGATAAATATGCTATATCTCATACCCTTCCTACTCTTATTAATAATAATTGCACTATTTCTTGTTCTAGCAAATTCTGTCCCTGCTATAACATTTATATATCCGTTTATTTAAAACAGAGTCTTAGATATGATTAAAGGTTTAACAGAAAAATTATTAATTCTATTACTAATAATTCTATTTTTACCGATATGGGGAGTTCTCTACGTTATTATTAAGCTAACATCTCCGGGCCCTTTCATTTTTAAACAAAAACGTCTAGGCCAAAATAAAAAACCCTTCACAATCTATAAAATTAGAACCATGATTAAGGAAGCTGAGAATCAAAGAATGAATTATGCTAAGTTCAATGAAGCTGACGGTCCACTTTTTAAAATAAAAAACGATCCTAGACTTACAATCATAGGACGTTTTTTATCAAAAAGCGGGATTGATGAAACCCCACAATTAATAAATATCATTAAAGGAGAAATGGCACTGGTAGGTCCCAGACCATTTCCCATTTATGAGGCTGATAAAATTCCTAAAAAGTACAATAAGCGCTTCTCGGCACTACCGGGAATGACATCAATTTCCATATCCAAGGGCGCTCACCAACTATCTTTTGATGACTGGATGAGGCAGGATGTAGATTATATTGAAAAAAAATCAGCATGGATGGATTTTATTATTCTAATTGATACTATACGTCTTATCATGAACCACTTTAATCAAAGGTCTTGATTTTATTAACACAACAGCTTAATCTAAATTTAAATACTATGTCGAGCATATTCTTAGATCTTTGGCCTCTATTGCGTAGTAGTGGTATAATATATAGGATATGGCAATACACTTAGAGAGTGATCATTACAACAGAAGACAGTTCCTAGAACAGGCCGCACACGCCGCAAAAACTGTGGGCGCCGGCGCTCTACTTGTAGGCACTGGGGTAACAATTGGCGCTGGTGCCGATAGAGTATTATTTAATAGTAAAGATACATCTGAATCACAAAGACTAAAGGATCTTCTTACGGTAAGACCTGCTCAAGTATTAAACCCCACAGAAGGTTCCGTAGTATCTAACACCGAAAGCGGATTTTTCGTTGGTGAATTGAGGGTCATTCATACACCAGAAGCTCTTAATGATGCCCTACTCAGAATCAGAGACGAAAAAACACTTCGTCCTATACAATACGCTTTTGATCCAAGCCGCGAAGTAGTTATCATTGCCGCTCTTGGAGAAGCGGATCGAGCAAGTGGATATTCGGTATCAATAACACAGGCTGTAGAAAAATTTGGGGTTATGCGGGTTAAAAGCGTTGTTACAATTCCTTCCTATGACCTAGCGTCTCAAAATATACCAACAGAACATAACTCGCCATTCTCTATAGCAAGATTTCCTAGAGTTAAAATGGGCAATACTGAATTAGATTATGAAACAGAATGGGTACCTAACCCAGTCCCCGCAAGTAAAATTATCGTAGCTAAATAACTAAGACTTAACTTAAAAATCAGAAAGCTTGCCTAATACCCTAAGCAAGAGGTGAAGTTGCAACATTTGGGACCGGATCCTTAAATACAATAGGAACGGGGTTACCCGCCTTATCTTTTATCTTGGAGATTATTTGAAGATCAAAGGGCCTAGAGACCTTCTCTCTATTTGGATCCTCTACTTCTACCCCTGGTGGTAAATTATTTGCAGGAGAAACAATTTTGCCATTCTGATCTACAAAAGGAACAGTATAGGTGAGATCGACCTCTATACTATTCTTGTCTCCTAACTTTGCTTCTCCAATAGTTGCAGTGTATTGACCATAACCGGTATTCTTTTCTCCCAACGCAAACAAAAGTGCCACCTGAGAGTTGGGATCAAAATTACGAAGCGATGGCTCATTGGCCAAGCTTGGATTAACTTTTACGATTTGATCAACTATCTCATTATATCGCTGAGAGGTAGTAACTAACTCTTTTTTAGGATCAGCGAAATCGCTATCAACGCTCTGAGCAATTCTCTTAG
>DASZRC010000010.1:0-13048 GCA_035549315.1 Patescibacteria group bacterium
ATGGGAACAAAAAACAAAAACTAAACCATTTGAAGTCAATAAATATAAAGAGGTTATAGATAAGTTCATAAAGTCCATTTCTTTTGAATTAACAAATGCTCAAAAAAAAGCAGTTGATGAAATATTTCAAGATCTTGGCAATACGATCCCAATGAATAGACTTCTACAAGGAGACGTAGGATCAGGAAAGACTGTAGTCGCGACCATTAGCGCATATCTTGCTCATCTTAATGGGTTCCAAGTAGCCCTAATGGCACCCACAGAAATTCTTGCCAACCAACATTATGAAACTATTTCAAAGCTTCTTGAACCATTAGGAGTTAAGGTTAAACTTTTCACTAGCTCCACAAAAAAAACCAAAAACCAAGAACCATCAACCAATAACCAATTTGATATTGCAGTAGGGACACATAGCCTTATACAAAAAGGTGTTAACTTTCACAATTTAGGATTAATAATCATTGATGAGCAACAAAGATTTGGAGTAGAGCAACGGGCTACACTAGCAGAAAAAGGAAGCAACCCGCATGTTTTAACTATGACGGCAACCCCAATCCCAAGAACAATTTTTCTTACAATTTATGCAGATCTCAAAGTTTCTTTTCTTAATGAGCTTCCCAAAGGAAGACAAAAGATTAAAACTCATCTTGTACCAAATGAGAAACGTAAAAAAGGATATGAATGGATAGCCAGCAAAATAAAAACAGAGCAAAGCCAAGTATTTATTGTTTGTCCGTTTATTGAACCTTCAGAAACTCTTAATACTGTTAAGGCCGTAACAGAAGAACTAGAACACCTTAAAAGAAATGTATTCCCGCAGTTTCGTCTGGGGCTACTTCATGGAAAGATGAAAACTGCAGAAAAAGACAAAGTGGTAGCAGACTTTAAGGCAGGAAAACTGGATATTTTGGTAGCAACTCCGGTTATTGAGGTAGGAATAGACATTCCAACTGCCGATATCATGCTTATTGAAGCCTCTGAACGTTTTGGATTAGCCCAACTTCATCAGTTAAGAGGGAGGGTAGGGCGAGGCCAGAAACAGTCTTATTGCTTCCTGTTTACAGAAAGCAAAAGCGACAAAACTGTTGAACGTCTTACTTATCTTCAAACCATTGATAACGGAGCAGAACTGGCAGAAGTTGACCTTAAATTAAGGGGACCCGGAGAAATGTTTGGAACCATGCAGCACGGTATTCCGGACCTTAAAATTGCTAATTTGCAAGACTACCCTCTATTTGAATTGGCAAGAAAAGAGGCAGAGAAAATATACCCAAGCTTTAAGAATTATCCAAATCTTGTTGCTATGGTAGAAAAAACCGAAACCCCCAAGATATCAAAAGACTAGAAACAGTTGCGATTTGAGGCAGAATTTTATATAATACCATTTAGCTCCTAGTTGCTAATTACTAGTCCCTAGTTGCTAATTAAATGCCACACGAACCAAAGAAAAGACATTCAAGAGCAAGACAAGGAAAAAGGAGATCGGCTATTCATCTCTCACTTCCTACTGTAACAATCTGTAAAAATTGTGGCTCAGCAGTTGCCCCTCACACGGTATGCGCAGCTTGCGGGTACTACAAAGGTGCAAAGGTTGTTTAATTCCCCATTGAAAGTGACTACTTATATAGTAAGATAGTTTTATGAAGACAGCAAAGGACCCTCGCCACCAGCGCCGACAAGAAATGGTTAAAGCCATTTTCGCAGAAAGCTTTACTCCCCAACACAATCCAGACACACAGGTTAAGAAAATTCTTGAAAATCTAGACTCAATTGATGATAAGATTAGAGTTATCGCACCGGAGTTTCCGATTGATAAGATAAATAAGGTTGATTTAGCAATTCTAAGGCTTGGAGTATACGAATTAAGCATTGATAAAAGCCAACCTGAAAAAGTTGTAATAGATGAATCAATAGAGCTTGCCAAGGAATTTGGAAATGATACATCAGCAGCATTTATCAATGGGGCACTAGGTAAACTAGTCAAAACAGCAACAGATGACAAATCTACCACCATTTAATAACCAAAATATACTAGATGAGGTATTTACCCACAGGTCTTACCTTAATGAATCACATGACAAAATTGAGTCGAATGAAAGATTAGAGTTTTTGGGCGATAGTATTCTTTCATTTATTGTTTCTTCTTATATTTTTAGGAAGCACGCAGACCTCAAGGAAGGCCAACTTACAAATATTAGATCCGTACTCACAAATACGGAAACTCTTTATGAAATAAGCAAAGGTCTTGGTTTGGGAGAAAATTTAAAACTCTCAAAAGGAGAAGAGCAAAGCGGAGGAAGAGAAAATAAAACAATTCTTGCTAATACTTTGGAGGCTTTAATTGGAGGATTATTTATTGATCAGGGCATAGAGGCCGCCACAAAATTTGTAGAAGACAGCATAATAAGTAAATCCCAGGAAATAATTGACGCTCAAGGATTAAAAGATCCCAAAAGTAAGCTTCAAGAAACACTTCAAGAAATACACAAAACCTCTCCTTCTTACAAAATAATTAAGGATGAAGGACCGGATCACAGCAAATTATATACAGTTGGTGTGTATTTGGATGAAAAATTACTAGCAGAAGGCACCGGAACTTCTAAGCAAGAGGCTGAAAAAAACGCAGCTCGTGCAGCCTTAGCAACTTTCACCTAATTAGATTCAAATACGTTTGACTATTACTCCTAGAAAATGATAAAATAGCCAGATATGTCATTAGTAATTAGATTATCACGCATAGGACGCAAGGGTGAAGCCAAGTACCGTGTTGTGGTTAAAGAGAAAAGAAGCAACAGAGACGGAAAAGCCATTGATGTTATTGGTTCTTATGAAAGAATGGTAGGAAAAGAAAGTAAGAATATCGATGCTGAAAAATTGGCTAAATGGAAATCTGTTGGAGCACAAATGAGCCCCGCAGTAGAAAAATTGCTTAGCGCTAAATAAATCATGCAAGACCTCTTATCACATATTCTAGAAGGTATCCTAGGTGAGCCTGTAGAAATAAAGGAAGAAACCTCTGAGGGATTTACAAACTTTGTAGTGAATGTTCCAAAAGATAAAGTAGGAATTGTTATTGGAAAAGGTGGAAAAACAATTAATGCCATTAAAAACGTTCTTAAAATAAGAGCTATTAGAGAAAACGTCCGCGTAGACATCCAAGTTAACGAAGCATAATTTTTAGCTATAAAGCAGAAAGCTTCAGAGTTTATAAAGAAAACTTTAAAAACATTACAAACTTTATAACCCTACAAACTCCTATGAAAATTACAATAATAACTTTATTCCCACAGGCATTTGATAGCATTTTTTCCCATTCTATTCTTGGGCGTGCCCAAAAAGAAGGAAAAATAGAGATTAAGACCCTTGATCTTAGACAATTTGGAAATGGACCACATAAAACAGTGGACGACAAACCATATGGTGGTGGAGTAGGAATGGTTTTGAAAGTGGACGTAATGGATAAAGCAATTCAAAAGGCAAAAATGAATAAAGGCCGCGAAGCAGTAATACTTTTAGATCCCAAAGGGGAAGTATATAACCAAAAAAAAGCAGAGGAATTATCTGGCTACGACCACTTAATATTAATATGTGGGCATTACGAAGGGTACGATGAAAGAATTCGGGACTTGGTAGATTTTGAGATATCTGTTGGCGATTATGTTTTATCTGGTGGGGAAATAGGAGCAATGCTTATAACAGAATCTGTTGTTAGGCTCATCCCAAATGTTTTATCAAAAGTTGATGCCACTGATTTTGAATCATTCAGCGATATTGATGGTAAAAGAATTTTGGAGCATCCACAATACACTCGCCCGGTAGAATACAATGGGAAAAGCGTACCAGATGTTTTATTATCCGGAGATTTTAAGAAAATTGAGGAATTTAGAAAAGAAGAAGCAAAAAAATTAACTAAACAAAGAAGGCCAGACCTCAATAAATAAACTACTTATCCCAATCCTTTAATTGATTGATGACTGTTTGATCATTTTGATTTACACCCGTTACATTGTCCTGCCTTGATACCAAAGTCAGATCAAGAGGCTTATAGAAGAAGCTAATTATTAACGATGCGTTGTTACCATTGGAATTGATTTGTGTCACCTCAGAAAGAGGCAGCCTTTGCTGAATCTGTTTTGTAAAATCAACAATTTGCCTTGGACTTGCGCCACCCACTTTTACTTCAACGTCAACAGACGGAACTCCCTTAACGCTTGTTTGAGCAACTTTTTCAGCTCTCCCATAAATTCCTCCTACTTTAAGTGAATATTCTTTTAAATCTACGCTAGATGCACCGGCAGCAGAAGAAAGCGCCTCAAAAATTTGAGTAATATTTTTTGATACAGGAAGAGCTTTAACAACCGTATCCAAATCATCATTAATTGCCGATTCGTCTGCATTAGAAAGAGCGGATAGAGAACTTTGAAGCGTTTGAACATCAGTGCTTTTTGACTCAATATCCTGATTTGCAGAAGCAATTGAAGTTATCTGAGGCATAATTACCCTAAATAGAATGAAGAAAGACAGCATAATAAATACTGTGGGAAGTATAAAGTTTTTGTATTTTAAGTAATATGGTTGTAATTCTTTCATTTTCTAACTGGCGCTGTTCTAAATATAAAATCTATTAGCACAAGATATCCGGTACTTTTTTGGCTGAAAGACCCAATAGCAACCCTACTAATATTAAGGCTCTTATCTTTGGTCATGAGTGGAATTTTGGATTCAAGCAGCGTATCAAAATCAGACAACTGAGGGGATGTGAAACCCATTGTTACTTTTGTATCATCTGCATAAATACTATCAATTGCTAGATTATCGGGAACGTATGATACGATACCCGATACTTCTTCATCTATTTTCTTACGTGTATTAATGATTTTTCTTATAGTAACTAGTCTTTCGCTAATTGTGAGGAGCTTAGTTTTCTGGTCAGAATAAGAAGATATTTTTGATCTTAAATCATTAGCGTTATTAGCCAAAGCACTTGCTTTGGAAGTAAGAGTTATTGAATAAATCAAAACTATTGCTCCCAGTGCAAAAAGAATTAAGAAAACTACCAAAGTCCCTAAAAAGACTTTATCCTTTATCTTCTTGTCTGTGTTTGTTTTTATGACTAAATTAATATCTTCTTTCATACTAAACCAGGTTTCTTAAGGCCAAACCAATTACAACATTGTAAGAAGGCGCTTCTATCATTAGTTCGTTTGGAACATTTTGAATATTGTAGGCAGTAAAACAATTACCGAGAACAACCTGAGAATTAAGTGAGTTTGTAAAATAGACATCAATTCCGGGCAGAAGAGAGGAGCCTCCCGACAAAACTACCTGCTTAACTGTCTCATTATTATTCTTTTCTTGAAATGACAATAACGCCTTTCTAATATCTCCAACTATTGAATCAAGAATTGGGGCAAGGGCTTTCCCCACCTTTCCCTCAAAAGCATCTTTATTTAGTCCATAAGCTTTTTTGTAATTCTCAGCCTGTGTCATATCTATCCCAAGATCCACAGATATTGCGCGCGTTATAGCAAGCCCTCCCAATGCTGCTGAAAAAACCATTCTTATAATTCCGTTTTTTACTATGGCAACGCTTGTGGTTGTTGCACCAATATGGACGATCATATTTGAATCGGAATTATTAACCAATGGGAGAAGAGCCCTATGGACTGAAACAATTTCTGTTTCAATTACCTGGGGTATAAGCTTTGCCAACTCCATAACTTTTTCATATTTTTGTACAACCCCAAGCGGCGCTGCTACCAACATAACATCTATCATTTTTTTCCCATTAACATCGTTTTTACCCAAGACTTCCCAATCTGTCTTTGCTTGATCAAGAGGCAAAGGAATGTACTGCTCCATCTCAAATTTTAGAGCAGAGGATAACTCCTGCGATGAAAGATCCGGCATTTCAATTACCTTTGTATAGACCTGGCTTTCGGGAACAGAAAGAGCAACGTCTTGAGTTTTAATATTTGATGAAACCAAAAGATTTTTTATAGTATCAGACATTGCTTGTAAATCTAGCAAAGATTCTGAGGTCATACCCTTTGCAGTTGTAGGAGCTACTGCGACCGATTCCAAAACAAACAAAGCCCCATCTTTTTTAACAGATGCAACTTTTATAGAAGAGCTACCAATGTCTAAACCAATAATTTTGTTCATTGTGAGATTATTGAATACGGAAATATTTCAAGAGGCACCTGCGGATGTGAGGCAAAATACCTAACTTTTCTTACCGTATCCCCAGACTGTCCAGTTGATTCAATTAGCTTTCCCTGGTTGGGCAAAGCAACCGTTGATGAGATACCCATTTCAGTAGAGTTATAAATAGGAATAGCTTTTGCTATCAATCCGCTAGAAACAGGGATTACAGCCGCATAACTAAATGCCTCACCATCAATTGTGCCCCCGCTTCCATTACTCAAAGCATTTGGGATTCTCCCACAAGGATCATATACATATTTATTGAATGTGGGGGTGTTCACCGCACCGGATAAAACAACTACCTCAAGAGCAGGAACTACATTTGGCCCGCTAGAGTTTGAACAACTTTGGTTAGATGTACTCCAATATATTGTAATATTACCGGTTAGAGGACTTGTATAGTTGGGATAGGTTGCAAGCCATATATCTATACCGGAATCTTGATCTATGGTATCTCCACCATTTAATAAAAATCCGGACCCTGCCAAGTCCGAGGCCGTAGTTGTATATTTTGCATTATTTGAAAACTGTAAGTTTGAACCTTCTGTCTGAGACTGGAGAACTTGTTCAACCCCTGCTTCAGCGGCTTCAAATGCGCGCTGTGATTCTTCATTTTGTCTTGAGATACGTAGACTTGTAACCGTCCTTGAAACAACTGACAAACCCACCGTCAATGCAACAATCATGGTTAAAACCACGACTAAAAGCATTTGACCACGTGAATCATGTATTCCCATGAATATATTCATGATAGATAAAAGTAAGCTACGCTGTCAACTACGCAAAGAGGCTAGGGGCGATAATTACGTAAAGCAATGGAATTTTCAAAATTAGCAGACCCTTGTGACTCCTCCGCGGTTGCATTCTTGTCTTCTATTTTAAAGTTCACTCCAATTACGGGCAGAGCATACAAATCATCCGCTTTTTGATAACAAGTGAAAATACAGGATGCATCATCAACCTGAACCGTATTCGTATTTATAATGGATGCGCTGTTTGATGCAATATCTCCGGCAGAACAAGAGAAAGTTGTGGTACTTCCATCAAGTCTTTGGAATGTTATAGATTTACCACTTGGACTGGCAGTACAGTCATCAATATCAACACCGTCAACTTGCGTAACATTTCTAGAGTCATTAATAGTCTTTGTGATTATAGACATTGCATATGTTCCATTTTGGGTAACTTCCGTAGTAACCTTAACCTTATTGCTTCCACGAAGAGTGGAGTATAGTATGCTTGAAATAATTCCGGATATTATAACCAAGATAGAAACTACCGCTAGTAATTCCACCACAGTATAACCCTTGTTATTTGTTAATAGTTTTTTCATAAAGTAGTCCCAGACCCTGATTCATTTGAAAAACAAGAAATAAGCTGGGACTTGTGGCAAAAAGTATTTACACTTCCACATTTTCCACTTGACCAATATACAGAAACTGTTACCTCTGTCCCTCCGCCACAATCAGAAGTTGCATCTTGAGAAAAATCAACCTCGCGTTTGAAAGTATTAGCCAAATTTACAGTAGGGCAAGAACCCGTATCAAGTGAATTATCACCATTCATACAATATATACCTGTTCTAGCTTCAAAAGTTGTAGGGTCCGTATTCCTAAGATAGCTCATATATTCCATTGCGGATTGCGCATATTTTGATGCCAAAGTCTGATTTTTTATAAATTGCGAATTACTAACACTTGTCGTGATAGCAATTGAAATAGCTGCTAAAGTCAGCATAATTGACGCAAGAGCAATTGTTGCCTCTATTATTGTTTGTCCTTTGTTATCAAATTTAATATGAAACATATCCATTAGAATCTATTGATACCCTTATCTGATTACCATAGCCATTTACATTAATTTGGCAGGGAGAACCTTCTGCGATCGAACTTAAAGCATTAAATTTAATAGTTGAACAAACCGGCGATCCGCCTACATTTGAAAATGTTACATTGTCGGGCAATTTTCTACTGGCTACTACTTCTGTTACAGCTCCGCATTGAACTACTGTTTCATAATCAACTCCGCTGGTATTACAAACAGCGTTGGCACAAAAATTTACGTGGTAATTAGATAGAGTATCTGTGTCGGAGCAATCAGTCGGCTTTACAGAAGCAACAGCATTGAAGCGAGCTAAGTCTACCGCCTGCTTAAGGTCAGCAGCAGACTGTACAACTGCCTGCCTACGGCTGTAAGAAGCAAATGACGCAAATCCAATCCCCGAAATTATACTAATAAGAGAGAATGTTACGAGAAGCTCAATTAGGGTAAATCCGGCTTGGGGTCTTAATGTGTAGATTTTAGCTCGTAGAAACTTGTTTATTAGTTTGAATAAAGTCATAAATCATAGATTAAGGATTGGTTAGAGTAAACGATACATTTGTTGTAGCAGTACAATTACTTGCAGTGCTACTATCTTTATCCGGATCGTTTTCATTTTCTATACACCCATATAGAGTATATGTATTTCCATCTGACGTATAGGAATAGTTGTTTTTCTCCAAAGGATCACAGGGCAATTTTTGCATATATGTTACAGAATTCTGAGTAAGAGCACTTCCGCAATTGGGTATTGTTGTTGGGTAACTACCATTGTCTGATCTATAAAGCTCTAAAGCTGACTGAATTTGCCTAAGGTCCGACTTTCTTTGAGCATCACGACCGCGCTGTCTAATACCTACAAAGTTTGCCATCAAAAGTGCTGCCAAAATGGAAATGATAGATATGACAACAAGAAGCTCGATAAGAGTAAAACCGCGCGAAGCGGACAATTGACGGAAATCCCTTTTCATATTTTAAGTTTAGAACATTTCATAATTTATAACAAATGGTTATATGTTAATTGTTACCTATGGTGATACATTAGGACTTGATACTCCATAATTGCAAGTTCCGCCACAGGCGTTAGCAGCAATACCATTCAAAGCCAGACCGTCACACGCGGCACCACTATTACAAGCTTGAGGATCGTGAGCACCACGATCTAGAGATGTATAAAGCCAATAACTCTGCCCATCTCCAGACACAACATAAACGTAATTTTTGCCCGAAGCATCATCTTTAGGTAAAACATCCATATAAGGTGCCCAAGAGCTTCCCCAGTTTAAGGCAGCAGCGTTATATACAATTTTGTTTGCAGAAGCAGTGGGATACCTTCCATAATCCTGATAGTAAGCCTCAAGACCTCTTTGGATCTGAGCCAAATCGCTTTTCCTTTGTGTATCCGCAGCTTTCTTAAATTGTTCGAAAGGATTTAAAACTGCAACCAAAAATGTAGAAAAAATAGCTAAAATTCCAATTGATACTACTAACTCAATTAATGTAAAACCGAGTAGGGCAGAGTTTTTTTTCATTTTTTAAAAATATGTGAATGCTTTGTCTATTAAGAAACTGCCGAAAAAGTAGGCAAGCAAAGCTCCTGTAACCAAAAAGGGTCCAAAAGGAATTGTATCCCGCTTGAGCTTCTTCTTACCGCTTAATATTAGTATTATTGAGATTGCAGCGCCTGTCAAGAAGGCCAAGTACACACCAACTACGACATCCGGAAATCCCAAAAATAAACCCAATGCCAGAGACAGTTTAACATCTCCAAACCCCATACCCTTACCGGACGTTACAATAAATAAGACCAAGAAAACCAATCCCGCAGAAACACCTGCCAATATATTGCTAACAAGTGCGAATGGAGTATAAAAAACATTGTAGGCAAAAACTATAATAACGAAAGCTACAATCAACTGATCTGGTATTATTCCATATTCAATATCTGTAAAAAATATCGCTACACAAATACCAATAATTAAAATTAAATAGATACAATAAGAGAGGAATAGACCACCAATAAAGAAGTAAGATATGGTGGCTACAGTCAAACCCATGAATGCTTCCACGTAAAACAATCGTGGTGGAATTTTGTCTTTGCAGGACCGGCACTTACCACCCAATAATAAGTAAGAAAATAACGGAATTAAATCTTGTGGGAGAAGAGTTTTTTTACACTTGGCACAGAAGGATCTGCCATATACCAAACCCAAACCCTGAGGAAGCCTATCAATAACAACGTTTAAAAAACTGCCTATACAAGTACCTATGATAAACGAAATAAATATAAAGACGGCGTTGGCAAACTCGAATTTCATTTGTTTTTATTGGGGGATTTAGTTGAACTATTATCTTTTTCAATATCCCAGTTATATTTAGTCATTAAATATTTTCTGTAAGTATCTGCCTTCTTACTATCATTAAAGCAATTTTTGTAGTTTAAGTACATTACTAAAAAGTATTGCCTTTCTATTGCCCGGTCAATACCCTTTTGAATATTCACTTCGGCTTCTCTACATAATCCAAGATCTTCAGACTGAATTATTCCCATATTTATATAAGGCAACGAGTACTGAGGATCAATATCAGAAGCTAACTTATAAAAATATAAAGAACTACCAACATCATGATATTTTTTATATATAAAATCTGCTGTTTTAGTGACCGCAGAAGAGTAGGTGAGCGGAATAAATGAAGGGATTAAATTACGCTCAGAAATCTTAAGATCTGCTCTTTTTGGTGGATTAATCTTATTCCATAAATCTTTTTGCTCCTTTATATATTTATTTTTATCGGGAAGTATTCCTTTTGGCATGTATTTAGAAGATAAACCCTCTGGTACCCAGAGTACATTCTTATAAGGAATTTGAGAAATATAGTATACGGGCCTATTTGGCAAAACGGTTTTATTCAAAACATCCGTTATAGAACCATATTTTCCATATTTATTTCTATACACCTCAAATTGGTCATCAATATAATAATTGTTTGCAAATCCACCCAGTTGAGCGACTACAACATCCTGCCTAAAACCCAATACATAATGGACATACCAAGTATTGGTTACAACCGTATCTCCATCTAAAAATATTATTGAATTTTTGGGTAAAGTTTTTAAGACATCATAACCAAGCCTATTCCCGACAGAATTTTTTGATAAATTAACCCTATTAAAATTGATAGCAAATAGAGAAATTGGAATTATCCAAAATATCGATACAACCACTCCTATATATATTTTCTTTGTAAGAATGTTTGAGAAGGCATTTTTTATTAAGACTAATCCGGAAGGAAAAGCTATTAATAGAATAGAGGAGGAGAGTATATAAAATCTCTCTGATATCCCTATGATGAATGAGTTAACCAGTGGAAAACCGGAATAGAGAACAAAAAGAGGGCCGGATAATATATAGGAAACCAGTAGACCAAAAAACAATCTCTTATCTTGCCTGAACATAGCAAATAAACCCAGTAAAGAAATTACGAATGCCGGTAAAGTAATAGATTTAATTGTTAGTGCAAAATATGTTTTAACAATTATTAGGCTTTCATAAATATTTTTTGCTTTTTGGAAATTACCAGAACTAAAAGTACCATAGTCCTTTCTCAAAAATAAATGGAGCAGACTATTTACATCAGTGACAGAATCCCAGTTCATAACGGGATTTTTTGAAGCTGCAAAAGGAATATATATGTATGGTGCAAATCCAAGAATTAGAAAACCAAAAGAAATCAAAATTCTTTTTGGATTTAATATGTATTTCCAGTGCGACGAAATAAGTATCAAAACCCCTGGATAAAGCAGGATAATACTGTGATGATTTGATAAGTTAAAGGTACATAGGAATGCAAGGGCATAAAGATATCGATCTTTCTTATTTTTATAAAACAAATAGGCTAGGTAAATTGTCAAAAAGGCTAAAAAAACATTTGGTGAAAAAGCTTCCGGCATTTCCGAATATAGCCAAAATAAATATGAGAATGCCAAAGTAAACATTCCCATAAAGGCAAAGGATATGTTTTTAGTAATCTTCTTAGAGAAGTTAAAATAAATTACTAGGGATCCAATAGAAGATAGCAGCGAAACGAGCGCTATCCTACCAACTATAGGCAAATCTACCGGTAGTCTTGAAAATAGATATCCTAGAAGCGTAAAAGTAGGGTATCCTGGTGGATGTGCTACTCCAAAAGAAAAGGCGGCAGTAACCAAATCTCCAACATCTCCACCGTAAATATCATGAGTTAAGTTATGAAGATAAATTAAAAAAATAAATACAAAAGGAAAATACAATAAATACTTATTTAGCGGGCTTTTCTTCTTCTTTTTTGGCATAAAAAAATAATAACAGCAATAGTTGGAAGTTACTAGATATTAATTAAGAAGTCAGAAGAGTGAGATTACTGTGTGCACCAGTAACAGGTTGCACTTGGACCAACAGGGTTTGTTGCTCCTCCGGGGCATGATCCGTTTGCAGTACCATCAGCATTGAACTTAGCATTTGCATCGCGCTGTTGAGCTTTTGAAACTGGTTTGAAACACATTGTAACGTTGCTTCCTGTTTCATTAACTATTACTTTGCTTATAATTCCGGTAGCCGTAGTGAATCCGGACTTCAATTCTCCCTCTCCAATAAGAGTTGTGAGACATGCGGTCATTGAACCAAGAGTTGTACCTGTTAGGTCTGTAGTACCATTCATACAGTCAGCACCACCATCTGCGACCGTATCCCATGGAAACGCGCTGTGTGTTGTGTAGTAACGAATACCTGCATTAAGAAACTCAACTGCGACGTTTTTAGTATTTGAATCGGTTGCCTTATTTAACTGCTCAAAAGGATCAATGGTTGCAACCAGTGCTGCAGCAAGAATTCCAAGGATACCAATAACAACTAAAAGTTCTATGAGGGTGAAACCTTTGTTAAAGCTTTTTTTAATTTGGGCAGTTATTTTCATGACTAACTAAATCTTAACCATAAAGAAAAACCCTTGTCAAGGGGGCATTTCTTACAAAATTATTTAG
>DASZRC010000011.1:0-15059 GCA_035549315.1 Patescibacteria group bacterium
GTAGTAGAGGAGGCTTATAAATTGTATGGTAAATCGAGCAGCAAAACGAAGATTTAGAAAGATAGTTTTAATAATAGCAAGCTTAGTGGGTTTTATTGCTGCTTTGATAGTGGTTTATATTGTTGTCACTCGTCTTCTCCCATTATTATCAAATAATAATTACGCAACGAATTCCTCTAAGATAATTGATCCTTACGGTAAAACTACCAATATTGGTGAGTTGGAAAAAAAACTTAATGAAAAAAATTTAGTCTTTAGTTCACTTGATCAAGCATCTATGTCATCGGTGATTATAGGTAAGATGCCTGAGGGACCAACAGTATATTTTTCAGAGAGCAAAGATGTGGAATGGCAAGTGGGCGCGCTTACCTTAATTCTTAGTCATTTAACAATTGATAATAAAAAACCAACATTCGTAGATCTCCGAGGCACCAAGCCTATTGTAAAATTCTGAACCATATATTACTATAAATTGTATGGCCGAATCTCAGATTGCGGTAGGTGTTGATATTGGTTCATCAAAGATAGCGACCGTTATTGGTCAGCTTCAAGATGAAGCGGTTAATATCCTTGGTGTAGCAGAGGTTCCTGCTCGTGGAATCAGAAAAGGACAAATAGTAGATATTGAAGAAGCGGCAGCTTCAATTAATGCTTCATTGGATGCGGCAGAAAGAATGGCGGGGTACTCTGTTGACCACGTTTTTGTTTCTCTCTCAGGAGTCCACGTAATGAGCCAAAACTCAAAGGGAGTGGTAGCAATTTCCTCCCCCAACGGAGAAATAATAGAGCCTGATGTCCAGAGAGTTTTAGAAGCAGCAGGGGCGGTTTCTACCCCATCAACCACAAATATTCTCCACGTTCTTCCCAAAACATTCACAGTAGATGGGGAATCAGGTATTAAAGACCCAATTGGAATGACCGGTGTTCGCTTAGAGGTTGATACTCATATAATTACTGCAAACTCTGTATCTGTAAAAAATATTCAAAGAGTTTTAGAACAAGAAGCAGGAGTTAACCTTACCGGCGTTGTTTTTTCCGGACTTGCCTCATCTCTTAGCGTACTAACAGAAACAGAAAGAGAACTTGGGGTAATAATGGTAGATATAGGAGCAGGTATTACAAATATTTGTATATATGTTGATGGAGCGCTTTCTTATTCAAGTGTTATTCCAATAGGTGCAAGACATATTACAAATGATTTGGCAATTGGACTTAGAATTTCTTTGGAGTCTGCAGAAAAAATTAAACTTTATTTGTCAAAGAAGTATGGAAAGAAAAAAGGATTGGGTGAGCCTCAGGAAGAGGGAGAAAATCCTGACGAAATGGATTTGGCTACGCTCCATTTAGTTGAGGATCTTAAGAAAGTTTCCCAAAAAACACTTGTTGATGGAATAATAAAGCCTCGCCTTAATGAATTATTTACAATGGTTGGTATAGAACTCAAGAAAAGTGGTTTTGCAACACAAACACCGGCTGGAATTGTAATAACAGGGGGAGGCGCAAAGACTGCCGGAGCAGAAGAGTCTGCAAAGCGTATGTTGTCAATGCCTGTTAGGGTAGGAATTCCAATTAATGTAACAGGACTTATTGATGACGTTGAAATACCCTCTTACGCAACAGCAATCGGTTTATTGGACTATGCAAAGGGATTTAGAAGTGAAGAGGCAAGCGGGGGCATGCTAGGCGGAATGCTTAAGCCTTTTAATGGCGGGGGCAAAGGAATATTTGCATCCATTACAAAACTACTAAAATCCTTCCTCCCAAAATAGATAATAATTAATTCAAAATATACTTGGCTCCTATTAAATCGGGGTTGATACTTAATACTAAATATGGTAGCATTGGCTTGTCCTGAGCCTACTTGCCCGAACTATTTTATAGGCCGAATGGGCTTACTTTCAAGGCTATGTTGATTAAACCTCAAACAACTTCTTTTGCAAAAATTCGTGTTATTGGTATTGGTGGCGGAGGAGGAAATGTTATTAACTCCATGGTGTCCGGAGGACAAATAAAAGGAGTTGAATTTATGTCTATCAATACAGATGCCCAAGCACTTCTTACATCCTTAGCAGATATAAAAATTCAAATTGGAGAAAATCTTACCAGAGGTCTTGGATCAGGGGGAAATCCTGAGATGGGAATGAAATCTGCAGAAGAATCAAAAGAAAAAATAAAAGAAATGCTTGATGGTACGGATATGGTATTTTTAGCAGCAGGAATGGGTGGAGGAACAGGAACAGGCGCAACATCGGTTATTGCAGAAGTTGCAAAAGAAGCAGGAGCACTAACCGTAGCTGTTGTTACAAAACCATTTTTGTTTGAGGGAACAAGACGTATGGTAGCAGCAGAAGAGGGAATAGAACGCCTCAAAGAAAAAGTAGATACTCTAATTGTTATTCCAAACCAAAGAATTTTGGAAGTTATTGATAAAAAATTATCACTTCTAGAAGCATTCAAAGTTGCAGACTCGGTTCTTAATCACGGTGTACAAGGAATTTCAGATCTTATTACAATCCCAGGTCTTATTAATGTAGATTTTGCAGACGTTAAAACAATTATGACAAATGCGGGATCTGCTCTTATGGGAATTGGAATTGGAGTAGGAGAGAATAGGGCGCAACTTGCTGCTCGTCAGGCTGCTTCATCTCCATTGCTGGAAGTTTCTATGGAGGGAGCTCGCGGAGTACTCTTTAATATTATTGGAGGAACAGATCTTTCAATGAGTGAGGTTAATGAAGCATCAAAGATCATTACGTCGGCTGCTGACCCGGACGCAAATATTATTTTTGGAGCAACTATAGATGAAAACCTTCATGATCAAATAAGGATTACGGTTATTGCAACAGGATTTGATGAGTCTAGAAGAAAACTCCAGGAGTTAGTGGAGAAACAGGATCCGGGAGCTTCTATGCAATCAAACAATCCATCTTATGGAGAGCCCGCACCAATGACTCACAACACTAATGATGATGAAGAGCAAGAAAGCATCTTCGACATTCCGGCCTTTTTAAGACAAAAGAACTAATTAGCAAGTTTTGCCCGAACATTCTACTAAGAATTGGATAATTGCCAATACAAATGGAGCAAATAGTGTTATTGCAGCAGAAATAATCCAGGAAAATATTACTACACGCTTTGCAATCTTATTTACCTCAGGAGTTTTACTAAGCCTCATCTTTATGATTAATCCAGCCATCAAAGGAATTGTAAACGTAAATATTAGTAATGGGGAAAGTATAGACTCGTTTGTAGTTAGGGTATAAGTAAAGGGAATTGTAAAAGCAAAAAAGTCCCAAGAGGTCTGTTTTATTATAGGGAAAAACATCCACAGTATGACTAATATAATATTTAGGGACACTACAAAAGCAAAAACCTGAGTTTTAACCTTTCTTACGGAAGCATTTGAAATTTTTGTTGCCACACAAAAATTGTACAGGAAATAAACATTCAAGTAAATTACGAGCAACAATTAACAGAGATTAAGTTGAAAATTAAATTTTAAAGAGTATAATTTCAAATCTATGAGTCAAGAACTATCACGCTATTTAGATCAAAGAGCTTCAGAAAATGAGAGAAGCTATAGAGTTAACAGAGGAATAGCTCGTCGATATGAGCTTGCAGAGTTTTGGAAACATGTTAGTCAACATTTTCCGGATGCAACATTAACTACAACGACTCCTAGTGATGGTGCATATTATGCATCATCTGTTTGTTGGGACTTTAGTAGTGACGGAAAAGAAGCAAATGAAATTCAATTTTATTTTAGTAAAAATACATCAAACCCAAAAATACTTAGGACCGAACGAATAAATCCAAGGCAGAATTTAGTTACTGCAGTACCGTCTGTAGATGTGAGAGTTGTTTCCGGTGATGTTAAAAATTTTAGATTAATTACTCCAACCGAATCTGAGGAGGCGACTAATGATAAAGACTTTCAAGCAGCCCTCAAAAGCGATAAAGACCAATTTGTAAATTTTTTAAGAGCATGTTTAGCAAATCCTCATAGAACCAGGGACTTTTCAGAAGATAGATTAGTTAGGCAATTTGATGGCGACGACCTAGTATTAAGACAAAGACTAGAGGCAATTTTGAATAGCGATTTCCGTTTAATCGATTTTGGTAATGCAACTATTGACCAAGTAAAATTTCGTGTTGGTCGTGAGGCAGCACGAAGATTTGGAATATCTGATTTGGTCGACGATATAAGAGATAATGAAGCAAATTCGGAGACTGTTTATGCATCTGAGAAATACGGTAATAGATATGTTACATCAGTAAGATGGGGAATTGATGGCTCACAAAGTGAAGGTCTTCGTGCGCAAGAAGTCATAGTTGGTATTACAGTAGGTGATACTACTGCAAATGGTTTAAAAGAGGGTTCTGTTAAGGATAAAGCAATAACAGTGGATGTTGTTGGTAAATCCAAAGAAACATTTCAAGTACCTGTTCCTTTCACTGATGAACCTGACATAAATTTCTTAACTAGGTTAGCTAACTCAAAAAGAAAAATCTTTGAAGCAATGACCAAAGCTAGTGGTCAGCCACATCAATCTTCAAGAGTAAGTATTGGTAGCGTATCTTCCTCTGTGAGAGTTTTGGATAGTATGAGTAGGGATAGATCCTTTGGATCCAGTAGGTCGATTAACAGGAGTGATGTGGAGGCTAGGGTTAGGGGTCTAGAAGACGACTCTTGGGATAATTATTCGCCATATGACGATGAAGATATGCTTAGTCCTGGGGAAGCACATGGAGAAATAACAGTTGATGATGGATATGCAACAGATGAAGATGGTCATTCTGTCTATTACGAATAGAAGATTAAATAATATTAACTTCTAGTTGCTCTAATTTGGTCTTGGATATTAGATTTATTCCATGCGTTTTTGCGCCACCTCTTTATAAGAAACTTCATGATTGTTTTATAAAACGTTTTTAAAAATATATTTGGCGGTGTTTTAAAAATTGAATTAATAATTTCATCTAGGCTTTTAAAAATTATAACTTCTGCTTTTTGATAATCACTATAAAAGGCCTTAGTATTTATTGTTTCATTTAGTGAGAGAGGAAGATCATCATTAATATGAGCGTTAGCCCCAAGATATAAATTGATAAGTGGATTTTTATTTGTAGTTTTAAACGCAATTTTCCATAGATTTGCTACCGGCTTTTGATCATAGAAATTGTTAATTGCTGCAAGATAATAATTAACAAAATTTACATCAAGATTTTCCAATAGCTTAGGGTATTCAAAATAACCATCCTTGTTTTTCTTATCTATATTTCTACTAATTATCAAATAGGCTGTGTTAAAAGCTCTAAGCTTTTTAAGCTTGCTATCTTTTAATTGTTCTTCCAAACTTTCCAAAACCTTTATTATTTCTGAGGCATTATTAACATACGGAATTTTATTCATGCAGTAGATTATATATTATTATCTTAAGTGGATTTTCTAGATTCATTTTTATATAATTCCCTCATGTCTGAAATAAATCAACCGGATGGCTCACATTTTGTTAATCCAAAGAATGAAGAGATTAGTAAGAAGGAAACTGTTAGACTTGTTATCGAGGGATCAGTTGGTGCTTTTAAAAAATTGACCGAGCTTCTTATGGAAGCAAGGGGAAAGGGTGAGCCTTTTATGGTGGCAGGTCACGAGGTGTTAAGTATTGGAACTTTTTTTGAGGCGGACGAATACGGTGTGCACATGACGCAAGACTTAGATGGTTTAGATTCTCCTAACGCAGACGCCAAAAGCTAATTTTAAAGTGGTATTATAAGCGGTATTAAATGATTAATCTTTCCGACGTAAAAATTACTCGCCAGAGGCGTAGATCCATGGCCCTCTACATTTTACCGGGTGGCGCTGTAGAAGCTAGAGTGCCAAAATTGATGCCAAAGTTTTTTATCAATGAATTTATAAAGAAGAATAGTGATTGGATTGAGAAAAAATTAAAGACAACAGGAAAAATTACAAAGAGAAAATATCAGCATGGTGAAACATTTTTATTTCTTGGTAAAGAGTATCTATTGGATGTTGGAAATTATTCAAAAATAGAAATAAAGGATGATAAATTATTGTTTCCTATTGGTATGTTATTCCGCGCAAAGAAAGAATTAGAAAATTGGTATATAAAACAAGCAAAAGAAGTAATAGGTGACCAAGTTAATAGTTATGCAAAAGAAATGAATACCTCATTTAATGCATTATCTTTTTCTGACACTTCTTCCAAGTGGGGATCTTGTACACATGATAATAGACTACAGTTTAATTGGAGACTTATCATGGCACCATTCTTGGTTTTACGCTATGTAGTTATTCATGAATTAGTACATACAACAGAAAAGAATCACTCTAGAAAGTTTTGGACAAAAGTAGCCAACTTCAACCCATCATATAAAGAACAAATTAAATGGCTCAAGCGTAACGGGGATAGCTTAACGGTGTGATTCACGTCTAGCAGCTCTTTTGGTTATCTCATGTAGTTGTGAGCTGAAGTTTGACTGAATTTCTTCAGGGTTTTGAGAGCCATCTATAAAAATTCTACCTTTTTGAGCGGAAATATCTGCAAATGCTGCATCACTATATGAATGACCCTTGGGTGTCTTCCTAAATTTATCCAATATTAACCTTAGGTGTTTCGGATTAATGCCAACGTATACTCTTACTCTTGAATCGGGAAGGCTGGGTACTAATTTGACTATCATATTTGGTCCGGTATCTCCCCTTCCTTCTTTGGGTGTAGTAACGATGGAATCTATCTCAGGCAATTCTTTAATTTGTTTCTCTACATAGGCTTCAGCCTCTTCGACATCAACAACCCTAATATCTGGCTTCTTTTCTCGATCTTCTATTGCTTGAAGTAAATCTGTGTGTTCAAGATCTTCCGATAGCTTACTCAATACAAAGCCTAAATGGTTTCTATCCTGTCTTTCCGTCATGACTTTGGTGATGAATATATCAAATCCAATTTTTGAAGTCAACGATAGGGATCTAATAAGCAAAAAGGTCCATCCTTGTGAGAAAGACCTTCGTGCTTAAATCTCGCAGTGACAAGTAACATTTGTCCCTCTGAATACTAGTAGTTCTTTGGCAAGTCCACATTCATGCATTAATGCGACATAATTAGATTAATATATCCAAGCAATCCTTGTCAAGTTTATAGAGGATATTCTAAACTTTTTCTTTTCTTTTTTGCTTCTAAGTATTTTGTTGGTATCTCACTGTTTAGATAAGCTTCTGCTAATTTGCCAATTTTATCCATTCCTAGGGATACCAAGAAGTTAGCTGTGCTTTTTGACATGATAGGTAAAGATTTAATGTATTCATTGCATGACATAATTACTGCGTTTCTAAATTCGTCGGGGTAGTCCAATTCCAAAAGGTCCATAGCATTTGAAAGAGCGGGCAGTTTGATTCTATTTTCTATCTCTTGGTTTAGAGAGTCCATTCCAAAAAGTAATTCATAATTTCCCTCATCATTTCCACTTGTAGTTCTAGCTCTAAATTCTAAGGCAGAGCCTCTGGCATATAGCACCGCATCTCTACGTTCATTTACAAATTTACGATAAGAAGACAAAAGAGTTCTGGCTTCGTTCTGTCCAATACCTGCTTTCCTTGATTCTCTTAGAGCTTTATCAAGGTATCTATTTAATGTTCTTACTGCTTCGTCTGTCAATGGAACGACTGATTCGGATATAGATTGATCGATAGAACAAAGTATTAAATCAGTTACAAAATTCAATTCTACAAATATCTTTTCCCAAGGCTTATCTGTCTCGGTCAACCCCTTATAAGCATTTGCATCAAATCCAAACCTTGCTATTGGTTCTGTACCTGTTGTGGTGAAATGAATAGTATCTATTGACGTATTGTTGAGTTTTATTCCTATATTTTCACTGGCGGCTTGAGTAATAGGATATTTTGGTGGAATTTCTTTGATTATAGCCTGAACGCCTTCTGGAGTTAGCCATAGTACTTGGTCTGGGGATATAGGTTTAAATTGGGGATAAGTTTTTGCGAGCGATTGATTAGTAAGGTCTATTAATTCTAATACCCTTTGTGGTTTTTCAAGTTCAATTAATCCTTGTGCATTTTCTGTCCCATATTGTTGGCCTAAAGAACTCCATACAATATCTATAGTTCGGGAAAGTGGATCTCTTCGATCACTTTCTTTATCAAGATCAATATAGAAAGCCGGAGCAGAATATTCCTGTGGGTGAACAAAGGGTATACTACCTATAATTTTATCTCCGGGTTTATATCGTGGTAGGTCAGTCTCTGGAGCATCACCTTTATAGTTTCGGGAACGAATCCTTTGAGTTTGGACATCAAGTGGGCGCGCCGTATATTCGTGTTTTAGATATTCTGCCATGGAGAGTATTATAGTAAACCTATAATAAATAGTCAAACCTAGGAGATGCCTAATTGCTGTTTTAGTGCAAACCACATTTTGCCCCAAAATCCAGCCTTTTGCGCTTTCTTCCACGCTTCTCTCTGTTTTGCATCGCGGGTTCCGGCAAGTGGAGGATTACGCCAAGAAGACAAAACTAACCATTCATTCTTTTCAGTTTTTTTTAAGATAACGGTTATATTATAGCCATCAAATCTCTTAGTATTCTCAAGAGTATCCTTATTTTTACCCTTAACAGATGAGTCGGGATGTTTAAAAGTTTCATATATCTCATCTTTCTTAATTCCACGACTGTTCGCTTTTTCTAAGGCATGGTTTGTAAATATGAGGTCTAAATACTCCATAGTAAGAGATATTATATAATTTGAAATATGAAAAAGATAATATTGGCATCAAGCTCTCCGAGAAGACAAGATCTTATGAAATTTTTGGGAATACCATTTGATGTTGTTTCAAGTGACTTTGATGAAACAAGAATTCCGGATACAGACTACAAGCAATTTGTAGAGGCGCTATCTTTTGAAAAGGCAAAGGTTGTAGCTGCTGCTTTTGATGACGCAATTATAATTGGAGCAGATACGGTTGTGGTTCTAGATGGTAAAGTTTTGGGTAAGCCAAAGGATAAAGAAGACGCAGCAAAAACTCTAAAGCTTTTAAGCGGAACAAAACACCTCATAATAACCGGTTATACCATTTTTGATACAAAAACAGGGCGAGTAGTTAATGGTTCTGTGGAATCTGCTGTAAAACTTAAAGTCTTAACAGATTCAGAAATTAAGGCGTATATAGAAACAGGTGAACCAATGGATAAAGCAGGGTCATACGCAGTGCAAGGAATTGGCGGATTATTTGTTGAGAGGGTTGAGGGGGATTATTTCAATATAGTTGGACTTCCACTCAAGGATCTTAGACGCCATTTGGCAGATTTCGGAGTAAAAACACTTCCACACGAGGGTAAAGAGTAAAATATTTATACGCGTATACAAAATTTACTCTAGGAAAAATTAACAAAAAATATAAAAATTTCTTCCAAATGCTTATTATTTAACCAAATGGTTAAGTATTTTTAGCAATTTGGCACTATTTTCGGCCTCAACGAGCCTTGAATATATATAATTTATAGGATACAATTGTTGCTATGGCATTTAAACTAGTATCTCCACAGGTCAGCTTTCCAGAGCTTGAGGAAAAGACTATTAAGTACTGGAAAGAAAATAAAACGTTTGAAAAATCAGTATCGGAAAGACCAAAAGATAAAAGATGGAATTTTCTTGATGGCCCTCCCTTTGTAACCGGAACTCCTCATTATGGGTCGCTTCTTTCAAGTATTGGAAAAGATCTTTTTGGGCGCTATTACACAATGAAAGGTTATAGAGTTGCACGCCGTTGGGGATGGGATGGTCATGGTTTACCAATTGAGAATAAAGTCGAAACCGCTTTGGAAATTAAGTCAAAAAAAGAAATTGAGGATAGAGTTGGAGTTAAAAAGTTTATAGATGAATGTAAAAAGTATGTTAATGATGTTTCTGCAGAATGGGAATGGTACGTAGACCACGTTGGGCGTTGGGCAGATTTTAAAAACGCTTATAAAACATGGGACCGCGATTACATGGAGTCTGTAATGTGGGTTTTTAAGCAAATGTATGAGAAGGGTTATGTTTACAAGGGACTAAGAAATTCACTTTATTGCCCACACTGTGCCACCCCAATATCAAATTTTGAAGTTGCAATGGATGCTGATAACTACAAAGAAGTCCAAGATGCCGCAACAACTTACAAATATAAAATGGCCGATGAGGATAATACTTACATACTCGCTTGGTCTACAACTCCTTGGAATAAAATAGTCACTCCGGCACTTGCCGTAAATCCCGGTCTAGAGTACGTAAAGGTAAAACAAGGGGATAACTACTACATTTTAGCCAAAACAACGCTAAAAATGCTTAATACAGAGCCAAATTACAGCATAATCGAAGAGTTTCCCGGCAGCAAATTGGTTGGAAGAAAATATGAACCACACTACGACTATTACAAAATTGCTCCCGGCGAAAAAGCTTTTGAAATAATTCCGGGTGATTTTGTAACAGCAGATGAGGGTACCGGTGTTGTTACAATAGCGGCCTTTGGTGAGGAAGATCTTAAAGTAATGCAAGATCTTAATGTCCACATAGAAATTCATTTGGATGATGAGGGAAATATAAAGTCTGATGTTCCAAAGTTTGGAGGAATGTACTATCTCAAAGCAAATAAGGCTGTTAATCAAGATCTTTTGGAAAGAGGATTAATTTATAAAGATGAACTTCTTCCACACAATGTCCCTCTTTGTTGGAGATGTCACACAAGACTTTACAACGCTTCTATAAATGCTTGGTATGTTAATGTTCAGGGTCTAAAGCCCTTAATGGTAAAGACCAATGAGAATATTAATTGGCATCCAAAACATTTCAAACACGGAAGATTTCTAAAAAGTCTAGAAAACGCTCCCGACTGGAATATTTCAAGAAATAGATATTGGGGTTCTCCAGTCCCGGTTTGGGAGTGTGATAAGTGTCAAAATCGTTTTGTTCCGGGCTCAATTGCCGAACTGGAAGAAGCTAGTGGTACAAAGATAGATGATCTTCATAAGCCGGAAATTGATGATGTAGTGGTTAAGTGTAGTAAATGTGGTGGTGATATGCATAGGACTCCGGAAGTCTTGGATTCTTGGATAGAGGCCGGTTCAGCTGCTTTTGGAGAGCGTCATTTCCCGTTCAATACAGCAGAAAAGCTAGATGACTTCTTCCCTCCGGATTTTATAGAAGAATATACGGGGCAAATTAGAGCTTGGTTTTATGTAATGCATGTAATTGGTGCGGTACTCTATGAGTCGGAGGCCTTCAAAAATGTGGGGGTCACCGGTGTAGTCTTGGGGACAGACGGTAGAAAGATGAGTAAAAACTATGGTAATTATCCGGACCCAAGAAGATTAATAGAAACTTATGGTGGAGATGCACTAAGGCTTTATTTACTTGGTTCTCCTGTTATGAATGGTGAAGATGTACTAATTTCAGAAGACCAGTACAAAATGCAGGTTAGGGGGACTCTTCTAATCCTTTGGAATGTATTCAACTTTTTTGTTTCCAACGCAAATGTAGATGGTTGGGATAGGGATAAGGCTAAAGATGGCCAAATATCGAGCAATATTTTAGATCAATGGATTTTATCCTTGAGTAATAAATTAACTCAAGAGGTTACGGATAGTCTTGATTCTTATGATTCGGTTGCTTCTGTCTCAAAAATATCAGACTTTATTACTCTGTTTTCAACTTGGTATATCAGAAGAAGCCGTGATAGGGTTGGACCAACTGCTATAAATCAAGAAGATAAAGAGATGTTTTACCAAACTACCTATGGAGTTTTAGTAAGTCTCACAAAGCTGATTGCACCTTTTGCGCCTTTTATATCGGAGGAAATATTTAGAAATCTCACCGGAGAAGAATCTGTTCACCTTGCTTATTGGCCGGAATTCAATGAAGATTTGATCAATCCAAAACTTGAAAGAGATATGAAAAATGCAATGGAGGTAGTTTCTGCAATTCACATGAGGAGAAAGACTAATAATGTGCCTGTAAGGATTCCAATAAAATTACTAAGTTACGAGGGACCGGAGGAATTATCCAATGAAGTTTTAGAAGTTGTTCGTGGAGAAGTAAATGTTTATGATCTCAAATATGCCGGTAAAAAAGATATGTTTAACTCCGTAGGAGAAGATAGCGAGCTTAAAGATGAAAAAAACCAGGATCTTGTTGCAGGTGTTGCGCGAGACATAATTAGAAAAATTCAGGCCGAGAGGAAGAATTTGGGAACAGATTTAAGTGAAAGGGTTATAGTTGAATTGCCGGATTGGCCACAAGATTTTGAGGATGAAATAAAAAGAAAAGCAATGGTTGAGGAATTAAAAAAAGGAAACGAGTTTAGAGTTGTGCGTAAAAATGCATAAGTTTTCAATTAACAGACTTCAGCTTCCGTTACTTTTGCCCGCCATTATTTTGGTTATCCTTGGTTTATCCGCGTTTTATTCCATAGATGTTTCAATTTTTAGACAGCAATTGTTTTCCTTAGTTTTGGGGCTTCTTGCATACGTTCTCTTTTTAAATATTGATATAAGAATTTTTGGAGTTTTCTCAAAGTATATTTACATAATCATGCTTGCGTCTTTGATTCTGCTTTTTTTAATTGGAATTGAGGCTAGAGGATCAGTAAGATGGCTTGATTTGTTTGGTGCAAGAATCCAATTTTCAGAGATATTTAAGCCTTTTTATGTCATATTTTTAGCTCAATTCCTAACAAAGGACGATTCAAAAAGTTTTTCAAAATTTATAACTGCATTTATTTTACTTGCTCCTATTTTTGTGTTGACACTAAAGCAACCGGATCTTGGAACAGCGTTACTTTTCTTATTCACTACAATCTTTATGCTTTTTATGTACGGTTTTCCAATAGTTTATTTTTTGATAATAGGTTTATGTGTTGTGATACCTGCGCCAATAATTTATGGCTTCCTTCACGACTATCAGAGGGAAAGAATTCTTACCTTTATTGATCCTACGCGGGATCCTTTTGGCTCTTCTTACAATGTAGTTCAATCTCTTATCTCAATAGGAAGTGGTGGGTTCTTTGGTAAGGGGTTTGGACAGGCTACCCAATCAATCCTTAAGTTTCTCCCGGAGCGCCATACAGACTTTATATTTGCCACAATAACAGAGAGTCTTGGGTTTTTGGGGGCAATGTTCATGATTGTCCTATACGGCTTTCTGTTAAACAAAATATACAGAATTGCTTTAACTGTCACGGATAGTTTTTCTAATATGGTGATTTATGGTTTATTCTTCCTATTCTTGACTCAAACATTCTTAAACATGGGAATGAATGTAGGAATCGTGCCTATTGTAGGAATTACATTGCCATTTGTTTCTTACGGGGGGAACTCTCTTATTACCAGTTTTATTATGCTTGGGATAATATCTTCGATAAGCTTTGAACACAAAAGCAATAGGTCTCTTGAGATAGCTTAGAAAATTTGATAAAATACAGACTGGGTTTATAAAGTTTTAAAGTTTATAAAGTTCAAAATATGGAATACGTTGTTATTGAAACCGGTGGAAAACAATATAGGGTAAACGTTGGAGACGTCATTGAGGTTGATAACCTTGGCGTTGAAAATGGAGCTATATCTTTTGATAAAGTTTTACTTCATGTAAGTGGTGGAGACGTAGAGATTGGAAAACCATACCTCAGCGGAGTTAGCGTAAGCGGAACAGTTGTTGCAGGAGTTAAGGGAAAAAAGATAAGAGTTGCACGTTTTACAGCAAAATCCAGACACAGAAAAGTAACAGGGTTTAGAGCCTCTTTATCACAAGTAAAAATAGACGGAATTGTTAAGTCTTCCGGTAAAGCACCTGTCCAATCAAAAGCTAGTAAATAGCTTTAATTTCATAAAGAATCAAACATTTTTCATAGGATCAATCAGCGATAAATTGGGGTTGACAAGTTCGAATTATTTTAGTAAAGTGTGAAAAGTCAACAGGAATTAACATATGGCACATACAAAATCACAAGGAGCAGTTAGAGGAAATAGAGACTCAATTTCAAAAAGATTGGGAGTTAAGCTTTTTGGTGGACAAAAGGTTGTTCCTGGAAACATCATAGTAAGACAAAGAGGAACAAAAATGCACCCAGGTACAAATACTTCAATGGGAAAAGATTTTACAATTTTTTCTTTAAGTGAAGGAGTTGTAAATTTCAAAACTCTAAGAGGTAAAAAACTTGTAGAGGTAGTTAAAAATTAGATCTTATCTAAATGGATAATCAAATAGACCGAGTTGTAGAATTAGAAACAACAATACTTCAGCCTAACCCATTACAGCCACGTGGATTAATTTCCCCAGAATCGTTAACAGATTTAGTTAATTCAATTAGAGAGCAGGGAATTCTTGAGCCTATTGTTGTAGCTAAGACTCCTGCTGGCTTTCAAATTATAGCCGGAGAAAGAAGATGGAGAGCATCAAGAATCTTGGGTCTTGTTAAAGTTCCTGTAATTGTTAAAGAGACAACTCCTCAAGGAATGCTTGAAATGTCCATAGTTGAGAACGTCCAGCGTGAAGATCTTAACCCTATTGAGAGGGCTCAAGCTTATAAAAGATTAATTGATGAGTTTAATATTTCAGTTACAGAGGTTGCAAAAAGAGTTGGTAAGAGTTTACCTTACATTTCTAACTCAATTAGATTGCTAACTCTTCCGGATGCTATAAAAGATGCTCTAGCAGCAGGAGTTATTACAGAAGGTCATGTTAGACCTTTGATCTCAATCGGAGATCAAAAACTCATGCTTCAGGCCTTCAAGAGGATCTTGGTAGAAGGAATTTCAGTTCGTGGAGCAGAAGAAGTAGCCCGCGAAATAAAATCAAAAGAACAAAAGAAAGAACCGCACAAAAAAGGTGACAAATTGTACATTCCCGAGCTTGATGAGCGTGCAAAAAAGCTAGTTGATATAAAAGGTTATTCTATGGTCAGGTTTGATCAATCTAGTAAAGAGGCTCGTGCAACAATTAAAATTAAAGGTGATCCTTCAGAAACAACTCCAAAGCTTAACGAGATCTTCGAGAAACT
>DASZRC010000012.1:0-88105 GCA_035549315.1 Patescibacteria group bacterium
TGGTATAACGGACGAAACGGAAAATATAATGCTTCTTTATATTTCGATGACAATGATTATGTAAACGCCGGAGACATCTCTCAGATGAATTCTGCTACATATTTATCTATTTCAGCTTGGATGAAACGCGACGTTGCAAACAATAAAGTAATTATTCAAAAAGGAACTGGTTCAACGAGCCAGGTTGTAATAGATTTTTGGTCTGATGGCAGCTTATATTTTGAAAATGACAATGGTGGAGATGGATATGGTGGGATTGCATTAAACGATACAAATTGGCACCATGTAGTTTTAGTTTTTGATGGCACTCAGTCGGGAAATAATAAATTGAAGGGTTATGTGGATGGAAAACTTGCAAGCCTATCGTATACGGGAACTATTCAGGCAACAACTCCTAATATGTCCGGACAAAATTTTTATATCGGAAGGAGTGCTGGATCCTATTCCGATGGGCAAATTGATGATGTTAAGTTATTTAGTTACCCACTTACCGCGGCTCAGGTTAAAACATTATATAACCAGGGATCAGCGACTCGCTTTGGGCCAATTAGTGGTACACCTTAGTTGTTGACAAAGGTTTAAAAAACAAACTAATATTAATACTTATGGATGATACAACAAGCCAATTTAACCCCCAGCAATATGATGCCAATGGTGATAGAGTAGATGAGGGGCAGAATAATCAAGAAGCTCCAATTGAGAACAAGATGTCTCTAAAACAGCTTTCAGAACACGAGCCATCTGTTGATATGTCTGCTCCGGTAGTAAGTCACGAGCCGGTTCAAGAAGCACAAGCTCCTGTTTCTGCTGCCCCAGCTGGAGAGGCAAGTGCACCTTCCGAGCCGGCAGAAGTACAAAATCATCAAGAAGTTGCAGCGCCAATAAGTTTTGAACCGGAAAAGCCTGCCGAACCGGAAAGGAAAATATTAGATCAGGGGGAGTTTAAAAAAGAAATCGAGGAGAATGATGGTTCACTTTTTAGCGTACCGCCTGTTAAGAAAGAAGAAAAGCCAAAAGATGTACCTCATAAAAATAATTTTATTCTTCCAACCAAAAAAATGCTGATAGTTCTTGTTGTAGCCCTTACTAGCGTATTGGCCATTTTTGCATATACAAAACTAAGACCGGCCGGTCAAAACAGCCACGTATTAGGAGCTACAACCGAGACTAAGGAGACATCTATGATAGAAAAGGTTGCGCAAATTGTTGCTATACCAAATCAAGAACAACCCAGCCAAATTGCAAATATTAGTAACATAAAGAAATTTTCAAATAATCCATTTTTTATAAATGGTCAAAATGGAGACGTTTTAATAATCTATGAAAAGAGTAAAGAAGCAGTTTTATATCGTCCTTCAACAAATCAGGTAGTAGCAATTGGCCCATTTAGTAATGATATTGATAATTCCACTGTATCCGCTAGTCCAACAGCTAGCCCAAGTCCTTCTTTATCTCCAACGGTTACTCCTTAATCAGTAGTTTTATTATTGGGTTTTCTCCACCAGCGGATTAATAGAAAGATTACCAAAACTGCAGCAATTATTATTCCTGCCAGTACTAAATTAATTGATCCCTGGGAAAAAAATGTAACTGTTTTTTCTATATTTGTATTTGATTTTCCAAAATGCATATTAATTTTTGCAGTATAAATTCCCGGAGGAGAGAAGTGGTCTGGTTTTGCAACCGTTACATCAAATCTTCTTATGCTTTCCGGCAATACCTGCAAAGAATCTTGGTTTAAAACAGTTTTACTAATTAGTTGTCCCAATGGATTTGTAATTTTAATTAATCCATAGGGCACAACAACTACGTTTCCGGAATTTTGAAATCTTACAACAAAATCTTGGGGTAGCTCAATGCCGTCGCGGCTTGGCCCAAAAGACACAATTTGCCCTTCCTCTTTTTCATAGCCCGTATTTGCCCTGACAAATAAAAGACTTGATAAAATGGCGCGAACTAATACCGGCTTATTAGTTTTTTCCTGAACAATTTCTGCTTGAATTGTTGCATAGTGGCCACCTCTTGTCAGTCTATTGGAATCAATTAAAATATTTACATCTTTTTTCTCGTGAGGGGCTAATTCCAAATTGTTATTTTCAAAAGTTATCCAAGAAGAAAGTGAATATTTATAATTGGCTGCTTCTTTTTGGTCAAGGAATTTTAGCTTGTATCCATCTTCAAGTTCTGAAAAATCTTGTGCAGAAAGTGTAATTTTCATTGGCTTATTGGTTTCATTTGTGTAACTAATGGTAGCTTGAGGCTTATCAATAGCTAGGTCAATATCAATAATTGAGGGGGAAACTGTCAACTGTGGTTTTGTTTGCGCAAACGAAATAGACGGAGTGATTAGCAAGAACAGTAGTGAAAAGATAAATTTTTTTAGCATATAGATACTCTAACACAAGCATAAAAAGATGTTAATATTAAAAAATGAAGGGAAGAGTAATATTAATAATTATAGTTGGATCAATTTTGTTAGCTTCTTATTTGGTACTTTCAAAAATAAACCAGCCTACAAATATTAATTTGTCAGACAACCAAAAAAAATATGCGCTGCAGCATGTTCTTGGAAGGCCCGCGGTTTTGTCTGTAACGCCTGATAAAGAAGGTAATGTTACTTATAAGAGTTCCTATATGCAATTTTCATATCCGGCGCGTGCAACAATATATAACTACAGGCAGGCAGGTTACAAAGGGAGTAGTGGATTATTAGATACTTTCTCAATTGATATTAAGGTTCCAAGATTGATTTTTAGTATTGAAGCCTTTGATAAGCCGGTCAATGTTGCTTCTGTTTCCGATTACCCCGGTGCGCGTTTAAGACATGATCAACCAGACCTTTATAAAGAGTCAAAATTGAGCATTTCGGGAGTAGATGCATTGGTATATACCAAAGACAAAGAAGGTGCAGAAAAAAGCGGTTTTTTAATCAATGGGGATAGGCTTTATACCATATCTTCAACCGGTACCGATCCCGAAGAAGTAAACAAGTTATTTGATAGTATTACAAAAACTTTAGTTGTCTACTAACTATTCTTTTGTCTTCTAATTTCCCTTTGTACGTAGCTTTTTAGAATAAATCTTAGGATTAAAAATATAATTACAAATCCGCCAAGTATTACTCCAATTGCCATGTATGGAATAACCCAAAATGTAGCAACGCTTTCAAGTGTTACATCGCGAGTTCCATTATCAAAAACCAAAAGCAAGTTAGCAGTGTATTTTCCAATCCTAAAATCAGTTAATTTATCCCAGTTAATTGTTAGTTTTGTAACAGGTTTACCATCCTTCATTTTTGGTTCACCATATTCAATTACGGGTTCTCGCGTTATAAATCCATCATCCCAAGAGGCAGTAAAAGTTCTGTTTGTTCCGGGTAGTACATTTCCTGAATTTTGGTTAACATCAAGAATTGCCAAGTCTTTATCCTTTGCACCCCTTATAAAAATATTTCCAACAGGTTTTATGTGTACGTTTCCGGTATCTGCAACTTTTACAACAAAATTGACCGGTAAGTACTGATAAACACCTTTATCAGTTTTGA
This sequence comes from Patescibacteria group bacterium, assembly GCA_035549315.1. GTDB lineage: Bacteria > Patescibacteriota > Microgenomatia > Levybacterales > GWA1-39-11 > GWA1-39-11. The sequence goes on from DASZRC010000012.1 coordinate 3,545, forward strand.
AGTCTACAACCTTTCCTTCTGCCATTGCGCCTTCTTTTTTAACATTTAATAGAACCGGGATTGCAGACGCTCCTGTAAGTTTTGCACCTGTTGTGGTGCCATTATTATTTGTCACCTGCGTTAAAGATAGGGCAAAGTAGTATCCAAAAGCAGCATCTTTTGGAACATTAATTGTAAAAGGAATATCTATCCATTCTTCACTTGGTGCAACAATTGCTGAATCCTTAAATTTGAACCATTCTGTTGTTGGATCATCAACCGCGTTTTTAAGAGTTGCCTCTCCATTACTATCTGCTTGGATTTTTTTAACTTCAATTTTTATATTCATTGGTTTTGTTGTGTTATTTCTGACCCTTACTTTTTCATTTATTACGCCGCCGGGGATTGTTGCCAAATCAAAAAATACAGGGGAAACAGTGACGTCGTAGTTAACAGGTTGAGGAGTTTGGGCAAAAGAAAAAGCGCCTAGCGTGAGGAAAAAAACTAGGATTAGAAATAAAGCGGGCAGCAATAATTTCGTCTTAACATACATGTTTTTAGAATTGTCCTGCAGCAACTGCTACTAAAGTATCAGCGTAATCACTTGCAGCGGCTTGAGTGGCAGCAACTTTGGCGCGAACGTTAATTGTAATAGTATTTCCTGATGCCGGGACGGTGTTACTTGCTGTCATATGGTAAACACCCCCATCAAAATGTCCCCCGGAAGTTGAATTTGAACCATCATAACCGGCAGCAACCGTTGGTGAACCCGTTCCGGAATCAACATCAATTACAACTCCGGTGTTTGATGCAAGATCGGTAATATTAGGGAATGATGATGGAGATGGAATATCTGCATTTGCACTAGATGAATGTAGGCCTCCGCCTGTTCCTCCGGTTGTTGACGTACCTTGAATCCATGATACCCAACCATTTCTTGCATTTGTGGAAACGGTTTGGGTTACATTTCCAGATGTTACAGCAGATGTAGAAAGAGTTCCAAGTGCAATTGAATTGCCGGATAATGAAAATGTCATTGTTGCAGAAACAGATGCTGTCACAGAAATTTGGTCTGCATTTGATGTAACAATTGATGTTGCCCAAGTCATATTGTCAACGTATGGAGATCCCCCCTGAGTTTTAAGGGATCCTGTTTGATCATTACCTGCTGACCCAATAGTTGATGATGCTCCGGCAAAATTAAAACAATAAAAAGTTCCGGTTGATAAATCGGAACTTGGGAAAACAACGTTTAGTCCGTTAACGCTGGTTGCTGTTCCGATACCTGGCCATGCAGTTGCCGGTGTTGTTCCATCGGCTGGGTCTAGTGGAAGGCCTGATGTTGAAACAGTCCAGTTGGAAGCAGTTCCTGATATTGTCCATCCAAGAGGGAATGTTATTACAACACCTGTTTCTGTTCCGGATGTTGAAGTTTTAAGACAAGCAGTTCCGCTAATTGCAGCTCCGGTTGAAAGCCTGTTAAATCTTACAAAGCCTTCTGTAATTGTTGCATTTGCTTTTGTAGGAGAAAAGAGAGGGTAGACAACGTAGAAAATTAAAGCGAGTATTTGGAGGATTGTGATTACCTTGCTATTTCTTATAAAAAGGAATAATTTCTTGTTTCTAGACATACTATATAGCAAACCATAAACTTAAGAGAATTGTCAACTATTAAGGGCTAAAAATCTCCACCAACTACAACGGTTAGAATGTCTGAATAATCAGAGGCTTCCGGTGTGGTATTTTTTGCTTTCGCTTTTAATTCAAACTGTACTTGTCCTGACGTAATTGGCGAGTTTGATGTGTCAGCAAGTGCGCGTTCTGATGTATCAAGAATTCCAACATTGTTTCCGGATCCATTGTATGGAGCAATAAGATTCATTGGTCCGCCGCTTGATTGACTAACTGTTGTTCCGCGCGCGCCGTATCCTTCTAGCGCCGCTGCAAGATCTGTTGAAGAGCTGGGGATTGTGTAGTTGGCTGCAGTTGTTGATTTTAGTCCGGTATTTGTTCCCTGTACATAAACTACTGCTCCGTTTACAGCGTTTGTTGAGACCGTTGATATAACTTTATCACTAGACGTAGAAACAGAGCCGGGGTTTATTGTCCCAATTGCAACCGTAAAAGGCGGAACGGATTGGCTGGTAGTTGTTACTGAAAAACTCATCGTGGGGTTAACGGTTGATGCCGTTGCTATTGGTCCCCAATCGCTTTGCGTATAGAATTGTCCTTGGCGGGCGGCAACTCTTGCATAATAAATACTTCCCGGAATCAAACCAATTACGTCAATTCCGCTTGATCCGCCCCAAGCAGGGTAGGTTTGCCAATTGCTGTTGTCAAAATTGCTGCCAACCGTATTGTCTGCCTGGACATATTGGAAGGTTCCGGACTGACTAGCGGCAATTTGGATGGCATATTGATAGTCGGTTGGGTCATTGCCACCGCGGTTTATTGTTAGATGAAGTTTGTTGTAGCTGTTATTTTGGTTTACAAAAGTTGGGGCAGCAGGAGCACTTGCCATAATCTCATATTCAAGTCCAGCCCCTAGAAAATAATTTGATGATGAAGGGCTTCCTTGATCTACTTGTCCAAGAGTTCCAAAAAGAGAATAGTTGTTAGAAGAAGAGCTTGCTGTTCCTCCTCCGCCAAATCCATAATCTAAAATCTTATAGTTGTTACTTGTCGGAGCAGTTTGGGCAGAGGCATTTGTCTTAAAAAGATAAGATAATGATAATATACAAATGCATAGTAATATGATCTTTTGTTTCATAATGCATCAATTTTATATTCTCGTGTAATAAACTGATCTACCTTTTCCAGCAGAGAAGATTAATCCCAGAGCATATAGCTTTGCTAGATCTCGGGATGCCGTAATTTGGGAAACTTCAAAAGCCTTTTGGACAGTTTTATTAGATACTTTTGCACCCGGCTTTTCAAAGAGCATGAGTATTTCCCGCTGCCTATCAGACAGTTCGTAGAAGGAAGCAGGTAGATCATGTCTTCTTTCCCCATTCAAGATTTTTCTCAAAGCGTGCTCGGAGCTTATACTTACACCTTGGGTAAAGTATTCAAGGTAAGATGAAAGATTCCTATTTGCTGCGCCTTCATTGATTAGATTTCTAAAATGATCAAGGTCATTGCTAAAAAATTCTTCCAAATTAAGTAGTCCTCTTAGGTCATAACCATACTTGTAAAGGAATATGTACGATATAATGAATGATAGTTTGATATTATCACTGTCTTTAGGTAAAGAAAGGTAAAACAGCGCAAAAACTAGGGCAGACTGGACTATTGGGTGTTCAGGATTGATCTGCACAAAATCCAAAATTTGCTTGATATTCGTATCTTTTGTATTCACTTTGTGAGGGAAAAACGCAATAACTTTTTTGATATCATCTTCTTTCACTTTCTCCTTACTCATGAGCCATTTTTGGTTTATCCACTCATAGCAATTAACGTATGATTTGATCTCAGACTTAGACATCTTGTATTCCCCATCTGTTTTAATTGGGTTTAATACGCTTAGAGTTTCTGCTTTTGTAAATTTTTTTGGTGTTAGCCTTGAAGAGTAGGTTATTCTATCCAAATTTGATTCCCATCTTAACTCCAATTCTTCTGCACGGGACAATAGCTGGATTAGAATTTTATTCCTAGTCTCATCAATTTTTTCTATCTCCTTTTTGAGTGTGGGCGTAATTGTAAAAGAAAAGTCAATCATGTCTCACAAAAACTTACCATACATTTGAGTAGGGTGTCAATCAGTCAAAGCCCTGACTAGCGCAGCCTCATTTTTAACGTAGTGAAAAGTGTGTGAAATATTGAAAATGATAAGATTAAGATAAGATTATTTTGTATATATATACGGTAGTTTACCCCTTGACAGACTGTGAAAAATATAGATAAGATTATGAATAGATTATTTTTAGTTCAAATTAGCTTTGTGAAAATAATCTTCAAAATTTAGCCTTAAATCCAGGCCCAAAATGCCTAGATCTGCCCACAAGTTAGTGTTAGTGCTTACTATTCTCTTATTGATAGTAGGGCAAACCTATCTAATAACTACCCCAAAAGCCTTTGCTGCAGATGGCATAAATAAGCAAATAAATTTCCAGGGAAAGGTTGTAAATAGCAACGGTACAAATGTAGCAGATGGAAGCTATAATTTTGTCTTTAAAATCTATTCCACACCTTCCGGCGGATCCCCAATTTGGACAGAGACGAGAAGCGGCGGTAACCAAGTCCAGGTACAGGCAGGAATATTTAGAGTATCTTTAGGAAGTGTTCAGAGCTTACCAGGATCTGTTAACTTCAACTCAGATAGTCTTTACTTAGGAATTGAATTTAATGGGGATGGGGAGATGACCCCTCGCGTTCGTTTTGCTTCTGTTCCTTATGCTTTTAATGCGGGGACCGTAAATGGCTTAACCGTTACAAATACCTCCGGTAATCCTTTTTCATCAACAACCACTTTGCAAATAGCAGATGGCAAAACAGTTGTTGTAAACAATGGGCTTACGTTCTCAGGAACCGATTCAACAACATTTACTTTCCCTTCAACAACCGGTGTTGTAGTGACAGAAGCTTTTGCCCAAACCTTAACAAGTAAAACAATTGGTTCAACGGGTCTTATATTCTCAGGGGCCGCAACAGATATAACAACTGCAGCTAATGAAGTTTTGGGAATTAGTCCAAATGGGATAGGAAATGTCTTAATTAATCCTACTGCAGGAGGACAAGCAGCATTAATAATCGATAAATTAGGAAATAACGATATCTTCACTGCTTCTGCTGCTGGTACAACACGATTTACAATCAACAATGCTGGGGCAATTGGTCTAACGGGTGGTTTTGGTATTGCAACTCAATGTCTTACATCAAATGGATCTGGAGCCGCTGCATCATGGGGATCATGTGGCGCAGGTGGTGGAGGAACCAACTATTGGCAGCTTAATGGTCCAGTTTTATCTCCTGGTAATTCAACTGTCGATTTGGCTATTGGTGGGACTTCCACTTCTTCTGCAAAGTTTGCAATTACTGGAATTGCTGGAAGTCAGACCCCGGTTGCAACCCTTTCCGCCACAACACCTGGTACGGGTATTGTAATTGGAGGAGATGGATCAATTCAAAGTCTTCAGCAAGGAACTCTAGTTTTGGGAGGAGCAACTACCGGAAATATTAAGTTAGTAAATACAACTGGCGATACAATACTTAACGCTCGTAATAATCAAACAGTAGCAATCGGTGCTGATGCAGATCCTGGTAATTGGGCAAGATTATATCTTAATGGAGGATTTAGAGCAGATGATGATTTCAGATTCCAAAAAGCATCAGGTACACAATATATTTCAAGACTCAATCAGGCAGGAAGTGGCGGGGCATCAGGATATGATCTAACGTTCCAGGTAAGAGGAGACAATATCTCTATGTTTGGTGCAGGAGGATTAATTATTAATAACTCTTCTGATTCCAATAACTTCTTTCAAGTTAAGAGCTCACAACAAGCAAACTCAATCTATCTAACCGGGAACACTGGTAATTTTGGTCTTGGTACAAGTACACCGAATTCTCAATTGTATGTAACGCGTCCTCTTGCATCTGTTGCCAACGGAAAAGCTCTTGCAATCTTTGACCAAATAGAAAATCAGGATATATTAACTGCATCTTATGGGGGCGTTACGAAATTCACAATTAAAAATGATGGAACGGCATCGGTTTCTGCCGGTTTAACAATAAACTCCGTAGGAAGTGTTCAGGCTACCAATGGTCAAACATTGACAATTGGAGGAGGAGATACGGGTAATATCACGATATCTCCAAATAGCGGCGGAATATTAATAGTCGGATCAGCAGCCAATGGCTTAACTTTCAATCCTAGTAGCAATGGTCCAACATATACCGGAACAGCTCGTCCTATAAAATCCGTAGTTTTGTCCCCTGAATATGCCGGAGCCGCTCTAACTACAGACGGTTCATCAACAACCAATGGTTCAATGACCGCTGATAATACTCTTAATACCGGTGGGGTTGGTTGGAAAAATTATTATGAGTGGACATCAACCCAAGGAGCTTTACAAGATTACACAATTACTGTTCGTGTTACCTTACCTCAAGATTTTGATAGCTGGCAGACCGGAAGTTGTGGTGGATCAACATGCGCATTAGAAATTGCATATCAAACAGGAGTTTCCGGAACAACCGACAACGCGGTTTCTGTTCAGGTTAACAACGCGGAAAATAGCCCTGGCTCAGTAATCTGTACAATCGCTGCTGCATCAAGCACTACATGGTCTACTTTTGGTTGTACATCAACTGACCTTGCTACTTCACCCACTTGGAATACTGCCGGAGATGTTGCAATTTTGAGAATAAAGCTTGCTGCAGATAGCACATCAAGCGCCTTAGCAAGAGTAGGAGATATAACTTTGCGTTACTTTGCAAAGTACTAAACATAATATGAAAGCAAAAAAAGATAAATACAAAAAAAATAACCTGTCTGCAGGCAGACAGAAAAATCTAAAAGTCAGAACAAAGACTATCAAGAAAAATAAATTGAAGACAACTAAAAAAGTTGTTAAGAGAAGGGTGTCGGTTAAAAAAGTAACCCCGGCTTTTGGATTTGTGAAATTCATTGAAAGGGAAGAAAAGCTTTTGGAACAAGAATTTTTTACTCCCGCATTTGGATTTAACAAACACAACAGCAAAAGCTCAAAATCACTGTACTTTATAGATAGTCTATTTATTAATAACAAAGCACACAATCTGAATAAAATACTTAGACATAAAAGGACTAAGACAATTTTACAAATTTCAAAAGTTACGGCCGTTTATTTGGCAATTATTTATATGTCGGTAGGAAACTTTGCCCCTGTTTATGCTCAGGCTTTAGGTCAGGCGGTTGATAATCTGGTTTCCCAAGCAAGCAGTTCAGCTCTTTTTGCCCCACGTGTTGCTCTTCCTATCCCGCAGCTAATTAAACCTTTTGTAGGTGATCACCCTGTTTCAAGGATTTATGGAGATACGGATTTGGATCACCAAGATAGCGCTTTTGGGAGAGCATTATCAATTGCAGAGGGACCAAAAGGTAATAACGGATTAGACTTTTCAATGCCACTTGGGACACCACTTGTTGCAGTAGATGATGGAACAATTATTCAAGCGGGTAGTGGGGATTATGGAACAACTGTTGTAATAAAAAATTCTTGGGGAAAAAGCCTTTACGGACATTTAAGTGAAATTGGTAATTACAATGTTACAAATGGAGGCAACACAAATGACAATAGAAAACTCCAGCCCGGTGATCAAGTTAAAAAAGGAGATATTATTGGATGGGCAGGACAAACGGGGCTCGCAACAGGACCCCATCTTCATTTTGGCCTAAAAGATTCAAATGATAATTGGGTAGATCCGGCAAACTATCTTGGACTTCCACAATTTGCTGCAAAAGATCCTAATGCAACCGGATCGGCAACTTTAGCAAGTCTTGGTAGTCAGGTTTTGGGTATTGAAACAAATAACTTGGAGGCAAGTTTATCGGCAACAAGCAGAAGACCATCGGCTTTTGATGATAAATTAAATGATTCTTCCGAGCATTTTAGATACAGAAAAATTCTTAATCGTGGCGTAAACGCCCATTTTTGGGATAAGGATAAAAAGAAAGCGGACTTTTCCCTAACTGATGATTCAGGAAAGAGTAGTTTATCTTTTACATTAAGACAAGATAGCAACGCCACTGATTCGGCAGCGCCAACTGTTAACGGTGAAGAGTTAACTTATCCCGTAACAGTAGGTGGAGTTGATGCGGTTTTGAAATATACGGTAACTGATAATCAGGTAAAGGAACAAATTGTTTTTGATAAAAAACCAGATATATCAAATGATTTAAACATTGTTTTTGATACACAAGTTAATGGATTAAAAACAACATCAAACAATGGACAATACAATTTAAAATCAGATGATGGATCAGATAATTGGACAATCCAAACACCAAATGTTGTTGATAGTAAAGGGGATAATGGTCAAATAATAGGAGTTTTGGATGGATCAACCTATACGCTAAAAATTGATAAAGATTTTCTTGATAAAGCTAACTATCCAATAACTGTTGACCCAACAGTTGTAATAAACACTTCATCAGACCTTAATGCTACCCAAGCATCAACCCAGCATCACATTGTTAGAACAAGTGACGGAACACTTCACTCATTTGTTCAAGTTGGCACGCAAACTGCAACATGTGGTGGATCATCAAAATCAGGTCTTCTTTGGTTTAACTCAACAGATAATGGTGCAACATGGACATGTCAGGCGCAGCTTTCTAGCGACACAACAAATCTTTTTTATGCTGATGCCCGCGTTGATACATCGGATAACATATATGTAGTTTATTCCGTAAATACAACGGGTAGAAATAATGCGTATGATGTTATTTACCAAAAAATAAGCTATAACGGATCTTCTTCTTGGACAGCCCAAACTCCACAAACGGTTCTTGATGGATCAGGGAGTGCTACTGCTTATTCATATGCAACGATAGAGCTTGAGTCAACAACGCGCGCTTGGATAGCAACTCGTTATTATGATGGGACAAATTATGGTGTGACTGTTCAATATTCAAATAGTCTAGGTAATGCGCCAACCTGGACGCAATCAATCTCAAACCTTGATACAGTCGGGTCGACAAACACAAAACACATTCCTACAATGATCCGTTTTGGTACAAGCATAGGAGTTATTTGGAGTGATCAAACTGCCAATGGACTCTATTGGAGGACAAGAGGAGACTCTGACTCCTTATCTTCTTGGACAGCTCAAGTTGCAGTATTTACAGCAACAGGTCTTGTGACTCCAACTTTTGCGGCAGCAACAGATAACCAAGGACATATATATGTTGCAACAAATGCCGCAACTAGTGTTTATCTAAATTACTTCAATGGTGCTACGTGGACGGCAGCACTTACCGTATCTTCAGCTGCAGCATCCGCTGCTTTCGTATCTCTTTCAACAGATGGAGATAATGTGTGGGTATTTTATGGAGATACAACAAATCTTGCTGCCGGACTATCCGGTAATAGAAGATTAGTTTACAAAGAATGTTATCCTCCATTTTTAGTAACGGCTGATTGCGACACAAACTCAACAAGTGTTAATTCTTATCAAGATATTTTTGATAAATCTTGGGCATTTAGGGCAACAGGATCTGTTTATACAGATGTCACAACGGCTGCCGGTAACACAACTACGGCGGATGTTTTTAACTCATCCTCAACAAAGATGGTATCCGCACTTGGGGACATAATTTATTTTGGAAAAACTGTTCAATATGATGCAATTTCTTGGGCAATATCAACGGCTGGAGTCGGTGGAACAATTGTTTGGGAATATTGTAGTGGAGTAGACGGCAGCAATAATTGTAATGCGTGGAGTACATTATCATTTACGGCCTCAAGTACTCCAAGCTTTACGGCAACAACTAACGGATATGGTGCGTTCACTCCACCAGGTGGTTGGGTAGCAGGAAAAGTTAATACAGATTCAAGCACTTATTATTATATTCGGGCTCGTGTAAGCGTTGCTTATACCACCGCACCAATTGGTACGCAAATGACTTCAATACCTCAGATTAATTGGCCAAGTGCAATTACCAATGTAGTCTCAAATTCTGTCTATATGACTTGGAATGAGAATGCTACAAGCCCTGAGAAAGTAAAATATGGTGCGGCAACAGTAAGTGCATTAACTCCCGGTACAGATAGTAATATTAATCCGGTTAGTGCTTACTCATCACTTACCACTGCGAGCCAATTATCAACCCAGCACCATCTTGTCAGAACGACTGATGGGACTCTCCACCAATTTATACAAGCAGGAACCCTTTATGCTTGTGGAGCAGGTTCTGGAACAGCCCCGGGTCTTGTTTGGCTTACTTCAACGGATAGTGGAGCTACTTGGAATTGTCAGGGACAGCTAAATTCTGCTGCAACTTATTTTGCAGACGCAAGAGTAGATTCTTCAGACAATATATATGTAGTTTATTCAACGGCTGCCAATGGAGCAGGGGCAGCAAATGATGTCTTCTATAGAAAGCTTACGTATGGTGGATCATCTTGGACATTAGGATCAGAGCAAACCGTTTTTGACGGAACAGGGTCAGTTGGGTATTCATATGCAGCGCTAGAAATTGATTCAAGTAGAGTATGGGTTGCAGCTCGTTACTTTGATGGAGTTAATTATCAAGTTTCAGTTGATTATTCAAATGACCAGTCCGCCTCTCCAACATGGACAACTTCAATAACAAATCTTGAAACGGTAGGATCTACAACTACAAAACATATTCCCACAATGGTTCGTTTTGGAACAAACATTGGAGTTATCTGGGTTGATCAAACAAGTACGGGTCTTTATTGGAGATTCCATGGGGATTCGGATCCTCTAACTTCCTGGACAGGCCAGGCTCCTGCCTTTTCAACAACGGCACTAACTACTGCAACATTCACTGCGGTATCAGATTCCCAGGGCCACATCTATCTTGCTGCAGTGCCTGGAACAAACGCCGTCTATCTTACATACTTCAACGGTGAGACGTGGACAACTCCATTTATAGTTTCATCAACAGTTACCGCTGGAACATTTGTTGCCTTATCAACAGATGGTAACAGTGTTTGGGTATTTTATGGAGATACAACAAACCTTTCAGGAAGCCTTCCCGGGCTTAGAAGACTTGCTTATAAAAAATGTAGTCCGCCATTTTTTACAGCGACTGACTGTGATTCAACAGCAACAAATGTAAATACATACCAAGATATATTTGATAAAGTTTGGAAGTTTACTTCCATAGGTTCTGTCTATGCAGATGAAACAACAGCTGCCGGTAATACAACAACAGCAGACGTTTCTATAGGAGGTGCTCTTAACGACATAATGTATTGGGGTAAAACAACTCCATTTGATACATTGGGTTATGTTTTATCAACTAACGGAACAACCGGAGTAGTGCGTTGGGAATATTGGAATGGTACTGCTTGGGTTCCAATTCCTACATTTATTTCAACATCGGCTCAAAACTATACGGCAACAGGATACATAAACTTTGTACCAATGTCTGATTGGGCAACCACCCAGATTAATGGTGAGTCAACGCCTTACTACTATATTCGCTCAAGGGTTGTTACGGCTTACGTTGCTGTACCAATTGGAACTCAAATGGATGCAATTCCCCAGATTAACTGGGCCAATTCACTTACAAATGTAGTTTCAAATACTACACCTATAATTTGGACGGAAAACTCTGTTTCTCCAATGAGGCTTAGATATAAAACGGTAACTACCACGTCATCAACTCGCTCTGCCGCATCAGAAATTAGTCCAAGTGTTGTAGGTTACTCGGCACTTACCACAGCAACCCAAGATTCTTCACAGCATCATCTTGTCAGGACAACTGATGGAACGCTCCATGCATTTGTCCAATCTTCAACAACTCAGTTGGGATGTGGTGGGCAAGCCGGAAATAATTCTGCCTCTCTTAATTGGATAGAATCAACGGATAATGGAGCAACTTGGAGTTGTCAGGGGCAGCTAAATTCAGCTGCAACTTATTTTGCCGATGCAAGAGTAGACTCTTCAGATAATATATATGTAACTTACTCGGTGGCAGGAAATGGAGCAGGGGCAGCAAATGATGTATATTATAGAAAGATTACCTACAACGGTTCGTCCACCTGGACGTTAGGTGCAGAAAGATTAGTGCTAGATGGAACCGCAGGTGTTGGATATGCTTATGCTGCACTGGAACTTGATCCATCCCATGTATGGATATCTGCCCGTTATTTTGACGGAACAAATTATCAAGTAACCGTCTATTATTCTTCAAATCTGTCTGACAATCCTTCCTGGACTCAATCTATTACGCATCTTGATACGGTTGGAACAACAGCCACTCGTCATACTCCTGCTATGGTTCGCTTTGGAACAAACATTGGAGTAGTTTGGAATGACCAGACAAATACCGGATTAAGGTGGCGCTTTAGAAATGATTCAGATGATTTGTCCGCTTGGGTTACAGAAACCAATGTTTTCAGTACAGCAGCTTTAGGAATTGGTTTGTTTGCAGTAACCTCAGATTCAGCAGGTAGAGTATATGTTGCTGCAGATCCTAATACAACAGCTTATCTTACTTACTTTAATGGGGTGGCTTGGACAGCTCCACTTGTTGTGACAACAACCTCATCATCTGCATTATTTATTTCTCTCTCAACAGACGGTAATAACGTTTGGGTGTTTTATGGAGATACAACAAATCTTAGCGGAACTTTATCCGGTAATAGACGTCTTGCTTATAAAAAATGTGCGCCTCCATTCTTAAATACAACAGATTGTGATACTAGTCCAACAAATATAGTAAGTACTGAGAATACTTATGATAAGGTTTGGCTTTATAACCAATCTGCAGCTGCTTATCAGGATTTAACAACAGCCGCTGCTAACACAACAGCAGCAGACGTTTTTGATACAGTATCCTCAGGTCTTGTTTCAGCAGTAAGTGATGCTGCTTATTTTGGGTCGGCAAGTAAATTTGATACCATTTCTTGGGTATTATCAACAAATGGAACAACAGGAACTGTTGTTTGGGAATATTGGAATGGGTCAGCCTGGGCTCCATTAACAGATATCCTAACTTACTCTTCAGCAAGCTTTACCGGAAGCGGAAATCTAACATTTATTCCGGATAATGATTGGGCAGCAACTCAAGTAAGCACAGATAGCTCCCCTTACTACTATATCCGTGCCCGTGTTACATCGGCTTATGTCTCAAAACCGGTTGGAACCCAAATGGCAGCAATAAGTGCAGTTAACTGGGCAAGTGCTTTATCAAATGTAGTATCTGATACAACTCCAATAATTTGGACGGAAAATGCTGCAGCACCGGAAAGAGTACGCTACATTGCAGCAACTACTACAAGTTCATCTAGATCAACGGTTTCTGAAATAGCTCCCGGCATTATTGGTTATTCAGCAACAGTAAATGGAACAGCAGCATCAATGGAAAGACATTTAGTAAGAGCTTCCAACGGTACACTTAACGCATTTGTTGAAGCAAATACCCAACTTGGATGTGGAAGTCAAACAGGCACCAATATAGGTCTCATGTGGGTTCAGTCTACAAACGGTGGGGCAACCTGGTCATGTATGGGGGCTCTAAATACTTCAACTCTTTACTACTCTGACGCCCAAATTGATTCTTCAAACAATATATACCTGGTTTACTCAGCGGTTGGAGCGAGCGCCGGTACGCAATATGACGTTTTTTACAGAAAGCTCACTTATAGCGGGGCTAACTCATGGACATTGGGAGCAGAGCAAATAGCAATTGATAATGTTAGCTCATCCCAACACTACGAGTTTGCAACAATTGCAGTAGAGGGGACTTCAAGACTTTGGATAGCGACCCGCTATTTTGATGGAACAAACTATAAAATACCCGTTTATTATTCATCAGATCAATCGGATACTCCTACCTGGACCCAGTCGGTTGCTGCAGTAGATACGCCGGGGACTAATGGTAGCTACCATGTTGGAGAAATTGTTAGATTTGGTACGTCAAAGACTGCTGTTATATTTACAGATCAAGCATCAGGTGGAGATATGAAATGGAGCTGGAGGGATGACTCTGATGGACTAACTTCTTGGAATGCAATCGCAACGGCAAATGCAAGTACGGCTCTTGCAACATCAGGGTTTTCCGTAGCAGGAGACACAAATGGCAATATTTACATAGCTGTTAACCAGGCGGCCTCCATATTCTTTAATTATTACAATGGTTCTGGTTGGTCATCTAATACAACTGTCACATCAACGGCTGCTTCAAGCACCTTCGTTTCCGTTTCAACAGACGGGACAAGTGCGTGGGTATTATACGGAGATACAAATGGACTTTCCGGAAGCCTTTTTGGAAGCAGACGTCTAGTTTATCAAAAAGGTGTAGCGCCTTTTGCATTTGCAAATTTTGGCGCAGTGACTCCGGTTATCTCACAAGAAACTACATATGATAAAGTTTGGCTTTATAACCAAGCAGCAACCGGTTATCAAGATCTAACAACCGCTGCCGGTAACACAACTACGGCAGATGTTAAGTACACCACAACATCAGCTGTTGTTTCAGCGGTTAATGACGCTGCTTATTTTGGTGCAACAACAAAGTTTGATTCTATTTCCTGGGCATTATCAACTGCCGGAACAACCGGGGTAATAGAGTGGGAATATTGGAACGGATCTTCCTGGACTCCATTGACAGATATAATCTCAAGCGCAACTCCTAACTTTACAGCAACAACAGGATACATATCATTTATTCCAAATAATGATTGGGCGGCAACTCAAGTAAATACAGATAGTACTCCTTACTACTATATCCGTGCCCGCGTAGTAACCGCTTTTGGTACAAAGCCGGTTGGAACTCAAATGGATGCAATGACTCAAATAAATATGGCAAATCTTATTGGAACAACAGATGGGGGAGTGTATGGAATCTGGACAGAAAATAGCTCTGCAGTTATGAAGATGAGATATTCAACAATTTTTGAGCCCAATAATGGGCCAACACTTGCGCAATTACTCCGTCACGGACAATGGTTTAACAATGGAGTAATACAGCCATTTACTTGGTAATGAATTATGAAAATAAATTATAAGCCCACCATATCTTACCGTTCGGCTTCAAGTACTATTCGTACACGCCTCGCGGAGCGATATTTAGCGGGCGTAAGAATTTGTAAACTCACATATTTATTGTTCGCTAACAAATTCTAACGAAAGGAGGTAAATATATGAAAAACATATTAAAAATGATAAAAGTTAAAATCGATTACGTTTTAGCATTGTATGCTGCACCTGTTGTTTAGGGTAGAGTATCAATCCTCTTAGACGGTTTGACCCGTAGCTTTTTAAAAGCGCGGGTTGACATGTAAAAATGAAATCACCTATCATATTAACATGGCCAAGAAAAAGATTAGTGAAGCAGAAATTGAAAAAAACGAGGAAGTAGCGCCCTTAGTTATAGAGGAAGCGCCTAAAAAATCAAAGTTATCTTTGACTAGCCATAGCATAGCCTATCTTATTGTTCTTTTTGTAATAATACTTTGCTTTATTGGAATGGCATTCTTCTATGTCAAATTCCAAAATTCTATAAATAAGTCATTTGGAGTTCCTACAATTGGGGCGCCAAATACCCCGGATAAAAATAAAGAACTGCTTGATGCTGTCTCAAAAATCGCAGAGTTACCTCCTAATGAAACGCCAACTTTTGCTACGGTTTCAGATGTTACAAAGCTTTCAGGCCAAAGTTTTTTTGCTAATGCCCAAAATGGTGATCAGGTTTTAATTTATAACAACGCAAAGAAAGCTTATCTTTATAGGCCAAGTACGGGAAAGATAGTCAATATTGGCCCGGTTGCATTGAGTAATGATACTGTTCCTTCAGAATCTGCTTCCCCATCAGCAGCAGCTACTCCAACAGCTTTGCCAAAAGTTGTAATACTTAACGGATCAACAAAAGTGGGTCTTACTAAGATTGCAGATTCAAAACTCAAGGCAGATAAGGTCAAGGTGCAGGTTGCTGACCGCGATAACGCAAGACTAAATACATACCAAGATACTTTGGTGGTTGATATTACCGGTCAACACAAGGATGCAATAGCTTCAATAATTAAAGCCATAGGCGGTAAACAGGCTCCATTGCCAAAAGGAGAAGTAGCATCTTCAAGCGCAGATATATTAATAATTTTGGGTTCAGATTTTAACTCCGCTCAATAAGAAGAAGATAGTCTCTTTCTAAGTACCCTGTGAGCATAGAACAGCCACACAATTATTGTCAGAATAGTAGCAATTATGAAGGGTAGAGTTGTAATAAGTCCGACCGTCTTAATAAATATAGTCTCAAATAAGATACAAGCTACTAGTAAAAGCTCAAAGCTAAATCCTACCAAATTTTCCATTCCGGCTAATAGAGTGCTAATCAAACTCTGTGAATCAGCCTCGTTTTTACGCGTCAAGGTAAACTGGAGTTTATGACTGGGGTAGGTTAGGCTATAGTCTTTTAATATTTCATTGGCGTAGCCATTTTTTGATACAACTATTTTAAAAGATGAGCCGCTTAATGGCTTCTTAATAAAGAAATCGCCGGTTTTATTTGTTTTAGTTTTAGCAATAAGCTGGCCTCCATGCAAATCAAATACTTCAACCAAAGCTTGGGTTAAATGGTTTCCCTTTGTGTGATCCATAACCTCTCCATATATATACTTGTTGTGGGTATGCCTAAATATTATTTCCTCAATTTCAAAGAATAAATAGCCTGGTAGATCAAGAGGCCTAATATGAGTTTTAACACTCAAGGCAGAAACTGTTGTAATAAGTAAAAGTAATAGGGATAGGGTAGCTATTAGATAGAAAAATCTATTAGAGCTTGCTAGCGCTGCAAGATAAAGAGATGTTGTTTGATAAAAATCACTAATTGTTGAGGCATAATAATCTATAATTACAAAAATATTGAGACCAACCGAACTTAGGTAAACTTGCGGATAATTTCCCTTTCCGGGACCAATTTCAAATCTTATTTCTTTTGGAGAGTACCCAATTGCTTCAACAACTATTTTATATTGGCCTTGGGGTAGAGTGATGCCAATCGTGCCATCCTTATTAGTATAAATTGGGTTTTGAATATTAAGAACACTTGGGGAGATTAGGGTATAGATTCTGCTATATGTATTGTATACAAAAAGAGTTACTCTAGCGCCCTCTATAGGTTTTTTACTTTTGGCACTAAAGACATGAAGCGGGGTTACAAAGTTAAGGTTTGCTATTTTCTGTTCTGCTATATTGCCGCTAAAGTCTGCTATCTGGACATATAATTCATAATCCCCCGGAACCGATTGTCCAAGTAGCCTACCTATATATATACCCGGTTGGATTTCTGTTATTTCTACATTTTCAGAGCTTAAATTAGTCGTGACGGGTGGAGTTAGAGTATTTATTCCTAGAACTGTTTTTGATTTCAAAATTGCCCTGATTCTTTTGATAGGTATGTTTTTCTGAAGTGAAAACCTAAATTCGTAAGGTGCATTGATAGGCATAACTATGGTTGGGGGCTGGTTGAGGCTTCCGCTACCTGTTGCAGGATTTGCTCCGGAGGAGATGATATTGTTGTTGCTCGAGGTTATAAGGCTATTTATATTAACTTGTGGGCTTTCAGAAAGGGTAGCAGTAGTTAAAACATATATATCAGAGTTTATTTCTTCGCCAACTGCGTTTGTGGCTGTAATTGTAAAATAGTAGGTTGTAGAAGGGGTTAGGTCTGAAAGATTAATAGTAAAGTTTGTAGATTGATTTTTAGGCTTAATAATTTTTGTAAGTGCGGTTGGATCTATTCCGTAGCTAAAGACAATATTGGCAGCTTCATTTAGACTTGTAGAAATCTGGGCGGTTGAAGATGTTATTGAATCAATAGAAATTGTATTGAATGCAAACGGATTTGATGGATTAGGGGTCACGGTTGGACCTGGGGTACTTGTTGGTCCGGGCCCAGATGTAGGATTGGGGCCCGCCGTAGGCGTAGGGGTTGGAGTAGGGGCTCCCTCATATAAATAGTCAGATGTGACCGTGGAGTCGGGTGTCTGCGTGCCTGGCCCAACAACTCTTCCGTTTACGGAAAAGGATACGGTATTTGTGCCTGTATAAGCACTATTTGTTTTTAGCTGAAAAGTTACGGTTTGACCAGTGGTGTTGCCCGGAAAAACAGGAATGTGCCAAGTGATTTTTCTATTCACTGTATCTACAATTGGGGTTGCGCCTCCATATCCGTTACTAGCACTGCCTATGACATAATCAAGAATATCCACTGTTGGAATGCCTGATCCAGATATTGTTCCTAGGCTCCAATCAGCCTCAACGTCTATGGTTGCACCATAAGATAAATTTGAGCCATAAGTTAGGGTATAGGTAAGAGTTGTATTTTGAGGGAAAGTAGAGCCACTTGGGTTTGTCAAAGCCAAGCTTGCATCAAAGTCTGTAGGGTTGGCAGCAACCGCCGCGCTTACATTTATCTGGTCATTAGCCACAATTGTCAGTCCATAGTCACCACTGTCAATTGGGGCTCCGCCGCTAGTTCTTGTTGTCAGTGTACCGCTTTTTTCGCCAAGAGTGCTAGTTGTTAATGTATTAGCGGCTGAGAAGTTAAAGCAATATGTAGTGCCGGTTGCTAGATTGCCACTTGGGAAAGTAACGGTTTGGCCGGATACGCCAGTTGCGGTACCAATGCCGGGCCAAGCGCTTGCACCGGTTAAAAGATTTGTTGTGGTTACTGTCCAATTAGCCGGATTATTATTTACACTAAATCCATTTGGAAAAGTTATTGATACCAAACCTTCCGTGGCATTAGATGTTGGTTGTCCGCAAATCATTCCACCAGTTGTTGTATTTGGTATTAGCCGGTCAAGTCTTACAAGCGTTGTTGATAAGTCTGAGGCCTCGGTCAGAGACATAAATGGAGATAAAATCCCAAGGAAAGCTATAAGAATAATAAGGTAGGACAGGCACCTTTTCATGCATATTTATCATATCGATATTAGCCTTAGTTAGTAAATAGTCAATCCTACTTTGAGGCTAAAATATAAATCTACGTCCCGTAGTCTTTTACAAAAAAGACCTATATTAAAATGACAGCCTTAAGACTTATTTTTAGGCCAAATATTGTATACATTAAGCAATTAATTGCTTAATCAATTAATATAAATTATATTTTTAGCCACAAAAAATTTAGAATGAATTATGCTTTGACTCATTATCATGAGAAGTTATGTAGTCTACTTTGTTGAGTGATGCAAGATGAGATAGGTGAACCTATGTAGCCCGAATTAGCAAGTCTTCTTTTGTGCCGAGGATAGGATTCGAACCTATGTAGCCCGAACGGGCGACAGATTTACAGTCTGTTACGATTGACCACTCCGTCACCTCGGCGTAAATATGATTTTACAGGATTTCAGGCTCAAAATAAAGACTTTACTGTTATAATAATTTAAATGAGATATATTGTTGGAATTGTAGGAGAAAATGGCGCCGGTAAAGATAACTTTACTATATTTCTCAAGGCCGCAGCGGCTCCCCGCTCTGTATCAAGAGTTAGATTTTCAGATGTTTTAGTTGAAACCCTAAAGCTTTGGGGAATAGATAAAACTAGAGCTAATCTTCAGAATTTAGCCATAATTATGGATAAGCAGTTTGGTCCAGGAACCGTAACTCATGCTGCAGAGGCAAGACTTAAGAGGCAAAAGGCAGATATTGTAATAATCGAGGGCATTCGTTGGCAAACAGATGTCCCTATGATTAAATCAATGAAAAATAGTTTTATTGTGTATGTAACCGCCTCTCCTAAGACTAGATATGCCAGAATGAAGGCTCGAGCTGAAAAAGTTGGAGAAGATAAAGCAACTTACGAGCAGTTCCTTAAAGAAGAAGAAGCTGCAACTGAAACAGATATTCCAAAGATTGGGAAAACTGCTGACTTCAAAATAGAAAATGATGGTGATATAGACGAGTTTAGGAAAAAAGTTGAAGAATTCTACATAAAACTTAAAACATAAAACTTAAAACTAATAACTGGTAAATATGTTCTCTTCTTGATAAAATTTAGGTTCAAACGCCCTCGTGGCTCAGTGGTAGAGCGAGTTCTTGGTAAGAACTAGGTCATGGGTCCGATTCCCGTCGAGGGCTCTAATTAACCTAAAGCTTAAACGTAAAACATAGAACTTAACAAATATGGCATTTAGGTTTCGACAATTCCCCATATATCTAGAGCTTAGAGCTTTTGTGCTCGAGATCTATAAGCTTTCAGAAACTTTTCCCAAGGAGGAGCAATACGCGTTATCGTCTCAATTAAAGCGCGCCGCAACTTCTTCTGTATTAAATATCGCTGAGGGATCGATGAAAAAATCAGATGCAGAATTTAATAGATTTATATTAATTTCTGCAGGTTCTATTAGTGAGGTTGTTGCGATAATGGATCTCTGTTTAGATTTAAAATACATCTCCACTTCACAACACGCACAATTTATGCTAAAATGTGAGAATATTATAAAGCAATTATACGGCTTTAGCAGAAAACTTAAATAGTTTTCTGTTTTTAATTTTAAGTTATATGGCAAAGAAATCTGGCGCTAGAGTTACATTAGGACTTGCTTGTACCGTGTGTGGAACACGTGGATATGTCACGAGCAGAAACAAACTAAATACTCCAGATAAACTAAAGCCAAAGAAATTTTGTAGAAATTGTCGTAAAGTAACCGAGCACAAAGAAGTAGATAAGCTTAAATAGATTAGCTCTTTGTGGGTAATTCAGTCTGTGGCCCTCTTGCATAGTAAGACTCAACATTAACATAAGTTTCTTCTTCTGTTCCATCTTCATTAATTGTCGCAAGATTAATAGTATATTCTCTTTTTATAAAATAAAGACCGTCTACATTGGAGTGATGCCATGTTTCAACAATATCTAATCCGCTTTTATTCTTTTTTCTGGGTTCTTTCCAGGCAGGGGTATCAATCTGATCCTGACCATGCGTAACGCGCCTGTATTTAGTTGGTAAATCTTTGGGAATATTAAGCTTACTGTAAAATGGTCCTGAAGCGTTAAAATCTTCCGAGCATCCATATTCATGTCTGACCACGTCTCCAATTATTGCCATTTTTTCTTGTTGAACTATCCTTATGTCTCCTGCTTGATTTAAATATGTTCCTGACCTTCTTGGGTCATTATCGTAAAGAAAAACCGGTCTACCGTTGCTTTTCATTGCCAAAGCAATTCTGGCTTTTAATTCCATATAATATTCCGGATCAAAATCAGATGATCTTTGTTCCGGTATTCCGGTTAAGCCTTCGTTTGCTACCTTACTAGCATAATTTAATAACTCATTCATGGGGTATGTTTATACCATTTTGTGGCTAATTTTTCAATTTTGGTAACAAAAGAAGATCTGGTAATCAAGTAAACTATGGCCACAAGGATGAACTAGGGACGGATCGTGTAGCTAAACTTTGCTCTGTACATATTTCCGCCTCCAAATGTACCCGTTGGTGAACCGCTGTTTCCGGCTGCTCCCAGAGTCTTGTAGTACATTGCTAGCCAGTGAGCAGAGGAGAATGTAAGTGGTGTGTAGCCACTAATAGCCGGTTGGGTTGTACCTCCTGCAGTAGCCATAACCAAAACATGAACCTCATTATTGGAGAACGTTGTAACCGGTGACCATGTTTCTGCCCCCATAGTTACAAATCCATTTGTGACACTGCTTATACCATCTATTGGGTTACCACTTGTTACAGCATTTCTCCATACCTGTCCTTCTAGAAGTTGGTTAGAGTCTCCGCTGGTTGCTAAGTTGAGTGTGTATTTGGCACTTGATTCTCCGCTTGCACGTTTCCATGCTACATATACGCCATTGTTTGTGTAGTTGTTGGTTACAAATTCTGTAAATCCGGCCGGCCAAGTTCTAGTTGCAGATGCTGCAGCTTGTGAATTCTTGTATGTAAGGATGATTATGTCATTGTTAGCAGGAATTTGGCTAAAGGTTATATTAGGTGTTTTTGATCCCCAAGTTGGTGATGATACTGTTTGCTGTTGCAAAGTTATTGGTGAAGCATTTGGTGTAGGTGTAGCTGTAGGCTCTACAGTTGGTGTAGGTGTAGGTGTGTCTGTAGGTGTAGCTGTTGGCGCAGTTGTAGGTGTATCACTTGGTGCCAATGTTGCACTTGGTGCTTCTGTTGGTGTAGGTGTGCCGCCAATTACTTGTTGTGACCAAACTGCAAAGTCCCTAGCTCCAAGAGCGTATCCCCAGTATCCTGATGGTGGAGCAACTTTAACCATTACACTTGTTAGGCCCTCTGGAATTGGCACAAAGTATCCGGAAGCATCTTCTACCTTACGTATAGTCTTATTAGGAGAAACCAAATTCCAGGTCGTACCGTTGTCATAACTTAAACTAATTGCGCCAACTGCTGAAAAGCGAAGGTAGGCGCCAACTGGTGATGGAGCATCAAAGGAAACCTTAGCAGTTCCACCTGTCCTTTGGTTTAGGCCTAAGAACTCTGGTGTTGTGTGAATTATTGTAAATGGAATAGTAGGAGACATTGTAATGTTATCCCAGTGCCACGTAGTAGCAGTTGCTGAATAACCAATAGTTTGGTAGGTAACCCCATTGCTCGTCACCGTAGAACCTATTGCGGTTGGCCAAGTTGGTTGTGTTGCTCCCGATGTTCCAGCCACTGTAACTTGGTAAGTACGAAGTTCTGTACCGGATGTAGGTTTTACTATGTCCCCAACGGCATAGTCATGATTTGCTTGCCAACTTGGGTAACAGTTATCAAGACAAATTCCTTTTACTGGATTATAGCTGTGTTGTGTAAATTGGACTACACCATCTCCAAATGTAAGTGGAGTTGTAAGATCTTTATCAAATATTACAAAGTTTTTCTCAGGCATGTAGAATTTAATGTGGGTTTTGCTAATTTCGATTGTAAACAGGTCGCGAGTTATTTTACTTGGGGTAAGTACTGATCTCCAGTTAGAGTATGTTTGGTATACTGTGCTTCCGCCAGACCCATTTGGTACCAAGAGCTCCCAGGAAACAGTATTTGTACCTGCTCCAAACATAAGTAATCCTACGTATGGATTGTTTGGTGGACCTTGTAGGTCAACGTTATCAAATCCAGTTTGGATTGGGAGGGTAATATTGTTTGCCCAAGGGGTTATGTAAAATTCTAGCCAGTCGCGGTCTGAGTTTCTGTTTGTACTCATGCGCCAAGATATTGTTGCTGTACCATCAGCAAAATTTATCATTTGGTTTGGAGTAAGCGCAATCATTCCATATCCGGCTCCGGAAATTGCTGTCATAATGTGGTTTTTACAGTTGAATATTCCAGTTTCTGCCATGTGTTCTTCATGTGTTGCCGGAGGGGCTGAACAATCAGCACCGTGATCTGCTACCATGCTGTCAAACACGTCGTTCATGTGGTCACGTTCATGTAGTTGAACATCAAATTTTGCATATTGGGGCATTAGGTTAAATGCAAGTGGTGCTGTTGGTGCTCCGTCAAAAGTTTCACAAAATCCTACACAGTCTGGAGAGTCTGCATAGTTTTTGGTTTCAGAGTTTCTTTTTAAACCAATAAGTCCAAAATTTCCAAGACCGTCAAGTGGACCAAAGTAAAGAATGGTTGAGAATATTAAAAGAAGACCAAAACCGGTGGCAAGGTAAAGTCTTTTGCTCTTGCTAAAACTACTTGAGAAATCTGTCTTTAGTTTCTTCCAGTTAAGATTGAATAACATAAGTTAAATAATATCTACAATCTATTGTTAAGGAAAAGTAAATTACTTGTCAATACCTCGGGCCGTTTTCTTACAATACCTCTTTGAAGCTCACCTACATATTATATGTTTTGGATTTTGCAAGAGTTGATTTGGGCCTAATTTATGGTGTACTCTGAAAATGATGGAAAAAAACAAATACGGTTTTATTGATAATTTCGCCGCCCAATTCCTATTTTTCTTTGCAATAGGTGGGCTTTGCATAACTCTTCTATTGGTATTCCCAATTCCCCTTGCAACAATTATGCAGATTATCTTTACGTTAATTGTTGTAAGTATTTTCTCTTTAAGATTTGTTGTTTTTGAGGGGGATAGCAAAAAACCAAGCCTATATAAAGTTCTTGGGCTTATCCCAATTGTCTTATTAATTCAGTTCTTAATATTTTCAACAGGAGGTCTTTCCAGTGTTTTTCTTGTCGCTTCTTATCTGTTTACTATTGGTCTATCTTTTCTTGTTTCCCCCCAGGCGGGTCTAACTTTTATAACCGCTAACACAATTTTACTCATTATATATACGGCCCTAGATGCCCGTTCAATTGATTTTTTCCAAAGAGAGCCGGCCGCTGCTGTCCTTTATTTGCTTTCATATATAGTTCTCATACCTTTTTCATATTTTGTTGCACGGGAGTATAGGGTTAAAGATGATTGGGCAGATGTTTTAAAAAAGCAGATAGAAATGTTTAAAACAGAAGAGGATGAATTTTTAAAAAACATTGATGAGGCGGTTGTTGTTGCGGATCCCAATTTTAAGGCAATGTATTTTAATGAAAATGCAAAAGACTATTGTAAAGATCCCAATAATATTGCAGGTCAACTAATATCTAATATTTTAAAATTCAAGAATTCAGATGGTAAAGTGCTTGATGCTGGTGATTTTCTTCATGATGCGCTTGATATGAGAAAAACCTTAACGCGTGCCAATATTATGGTTACAAATAACAAGGGCGGTCAAGAGAGAGCGGATTTAGTAGCTGTGCCAATTGTAGAAGATGGCAATGTAGTTGCAACTAGCCTCATAATTAAGAGCAAAGGCGCTAAATAACTAAACAAAGATTAGGGAGAAGAGTGCAAAAGCTCCACCAAGAAGTGCGCCGCCAATAATGTCTGTTGTCCAGTGTTCACCAAGTGAAACGCGAGAAATAACCATTATCACCAATATTACTAAGATTATTGAGGTTAAGCCAAGCTTTATGGGCATGCTGAGCTTCTTTGAATGCCAAATTACATCAAGAAATACTATAGTAAGAAATGTGCTTCTCATAGAATGCCCTGATGGATAGGATCCTCCAGGCTGAACGTATCCAGTAGGAAACACAAAATCCAGGGCATACCTATGGAACATAAAAGGCGTGCCTGGATGATCAAGAAAGGCTTTTCCTATAATCTCCACTACGTGCATGAGGCAGAACATGCCCACAATTATGAATCCGCCTAGCTTTCTTCTTATGAGAGCATAAATAATAAGAATAGTAAGAGTGACCTCAAAGCTACCAAGAAGAGAGAACCATGAGAGGTATGGATCGGCTCTTAATGGAACGTGTCCCTGGATTCTGACGGTCATATTGAAGTCAAAACTCTTAAAAAGATCCTCTTTTACCAAGAAGGAGAAGATGTAGAAGAGGACAAGAAGAACAGACCCAATTCCTATATAAATGAGGTTTCTTTTGGTGAAGAATTTCTTGGGCATTTAACTATCTTATCAAAATAGCTTACCAAGCTCAATCTCACTTGAAAACCAGCCTATAATATGTTAATATTACGCCTGATATGCTAGAAAGATATAGGGGACAAGAGGATAGATTAACGGCTGAGTCTTTGGGTATAAAGCCTGTAGCTTTTGTATTTGGAAGGGATGAGGATCGTGTTAATAGCTTATCTGTTGGATTATTGAGTCAAGGTGTGGTTGCTGTGCCATCAGTGGATCCAGAAGAGGTTAAGCGTCTTATGTTTGATCTTCGCCCCCATGCATTAATTTTAGATGAGGTTAGTTATCGACAATACGCGATTGATTGGATAAAGCAAAAAAGAATAATTCCTCCTTTGTTTATATATTCTGAACATCCAATTCAAGATATTGAATTATCTAATGATACCGGAGTAGAAAGTACAATAGTTAGTCCAGATAACTATATAGAAATTTCTGATAAAGTTAAGGATATTTTGGCTAGGGGTTTGTCAGGGGTTAATCCTGTAGTCAAAATGGGATCAGTCGAAATTGACTTAAGAAGCCGCATTCTCAAAACTCCTACAGGTGATATTAATTTGAGTTCAGAGAAAGAAAGACAAAAATTCGGTCGCGAATGGCCCATATTTGCATTACTTGCTATTAATGCTGGAAGAGAAATGAGTGGCGAAGAGCTCAAGATCAAAACAATGGGGCAGGGTCATTCAAAAGGGGAATTTAGGCAACATATGAGTAAGCTACGTAAAAGATTAGGTAGGTACAGCGATGTTATCCTAAAACCATATGGACAAAGTGTATCTGAATTTATGATTAAGCTCGACGATTCGAGTAAAGGGGTTGAGAAAGTTAAGACAAATAATGAAAAATTTAAGCCTGATGATTTGCCAATCGCCCCTTTGGTTGTCGTGGTTGGTAGTAGAAAATATGTGGATTATTTTTCCAAAGGTTTAAAGAATGAGGGGATTGGTGTTATTCCTGCCTGGGATATTAAGGAAGCGGAGTTGGCTATGTTAGACATTCGTCCGGATGCGGTCATACTGGATGAATGGACTTATTGGGAAGATGGATTGAGAATGGTAAGAGAGGGTGGTAAGATCCCTCCTTTATTAGTTTCTACGAGTAAGCAGGTTAAGGGAGTAAATATTTTTGGTAGAAAGGGAATTGATGCAGTGATAAGCGAATCTGGTCACTCGGCAACTGCATCAAAGCTAAAAAGAGATTTGTCAAGAAGATTATCTAGGGTAAATTCAGTATTGAAACTTGGACCGATCGAAGTAGATTTAAATAATCATACCGTTGGTTCATCTGGTCAGACAATAGCATTTTTAAGAGCCGAAGAAATCAACACCTTCTTAAATGAAAATAGAAAGGCCGTATCCTTTAATTCAAAGCAATGGGCAATATTATCATACCTAGTAGTTAATTCTGGTAGAGCCGTTAGTAGGAGGGAGTTAATGCTTAGATTGTTGGGTGAAAGTAGTCCGCGCAGTTTCGCTTCTGATGTTAGAGATCTTAAAAATAAACTGGGTATATATTCTGACATTATTTCAGAAACTCCGGATGGTAAATATACTCTTTCTGCGCCCAAATAGAGAAATAAAACTAAACCAAACAAGAGAAAAACAAATAATTCTAAGACTTTACACAAAATTCTCTATAAAATCTGTTCTGTGGTGGATTGTAGCGCCATGTGTTTTAAGCGCCATTCTATGTTCTAGACTCCCATAGCCTTTGTTTCTTCCCCAACCATATTCCGGAAAATCCCGAGACAGCTTTCTCATATATTCATCTCGAGCTTCTTTTGCAATTACGCTCGCTGCTGCAATAGAAAGGCAAATTGAATCTCCCTTTACAATTCCTTTTTGATTTTTTAACCCAACACCTTTTATGTATTTGATTCTAAAACCATCCATTAAGACGTAGGGCTTATTAGTGCCGAGTTTTTTTACAATTTCTCTTGCCGCTTTATATGTTGCCTTACCAATTCCAATTTTGTTTATCTCATTAACCTCTATGTTGCTTATGTAGTAAGACAAACACTCATCCTTAATAATTTTTGAAAGCTTTTTCCTTTCCGTGTGTTTTAGTTTTTTGGAATCATTTATGCCGTAGGATAAAAGTTTAGCGATTCGTTTTTCACTGATCGTTGAATCAAATATTACTCCGGCAACATAAAGGGGGCCGGCAAAGCAGCCTCTCCCTACCTCATCTATACCAATTGCAGAAAATCCATTCCTCCACAGCTCCAGCTCGTAATTTAGATTGGGAAACGTCATGACCAATTTATAGCAAATAAAACCACATTTGAAAAGCAAACAAGTTATACATATAATATCCATTCATGAGTGCAGAACATTATTTTGATATTAATTTAAACGGGGAAGATTTTACTAAGAATATCTCGGTCAGAAGAGAGAGGGAGGTTGGTAGGTCGCCAATAAATATAATGGCAAATGACATGATTAGTGAGGGAATAATGGGTATTAGTGATGTTGGTAGGAAAACTCCCAATGTAAGCTTCGATGTTAACTCTGGTATGGTTCTATTTGGAGAAGGTTTAATTGCAATAGAGAGAATGATTTGGGACAGAGAATTTAATCTAAGTGAAATTCAAGCAGATATGATGCGTAAGGGTTCTGCCTATGATGTAAGATTTACTTTTCCAACAAGTGAGGGGCCGGTTGCAATCTCCGATGCTGAGTGGACAAAGATGAGAGATGCTGCAGTCAAGGATAAAACACTAGCATGTTTTTATGAAGATACAACTTTGCTTCCAGAGGTTGCAAGAAGGTTTGTGACAAGAGATATGACAAAACTTAGAACAATCAGGGAAAAAATTCTGCCAAAATACAAAACCCTAGCTATTCAGGTTTGCAAATAGAATAATTTGCCTTATAATACTTTTCAATGTCAGTAGAACATATTTTTAAACAAGATTTTGCGGAATTTGATGCAGAAAATAAAAGACGCGTAGGGCTCTCCATGGTAGATAGAGAAAATGTGGCGTCAGTTGCTGGAAGAAGACTGATTGATATAGGTGGGGAGTATGTTAAGGATATCTCAAGACACCTTGATCCTAGCGTTAGCTCAATGGAGCCTGAAGATGTGCGAAGCGCTATGATATATGGAGCTGCTCCCGGAGTTGCGATTATCGCCTATGGAGCTGCTATTATTTATCTTGAAAACGCGTTGGTTGATAAATATTTCGATTTTGAAAATTATATTACAGAGGTAAATCTTGGTTTAAAAAGAACTCTTCATCCCGGACTCGAAACAGAAGGAATTACTCCGGTAGAATTTCTAAATGTTTTAGGTAAGCCCTTGGATGATGATGGAATTGAAAAGAATTCTACAGAAAATAATGGTAACGATGCACCAACTAAATGGAAAAGAATGATAGATCTTCAGGCTGGTGATAGATACTTCACAAAGTTCTTTTTACCAGAAAATGAAGAGTTGCTGCCTAATTCCTTGAAGGATCTTTTAAATGGGACAGGTCTCATGGATATTATTAGGTTAAACCTTATCACTGAGTCACAGGATGGAAACCCTCAGGCCAATTCTTAGTTTGTAGTTTGAAAAGCGATCCCCTCAACTGATAGAATTTTTACATGGATGGAAATGTTATAGAAGCGCTTCGCGGTGTAATACCAGAAACCAGAAGAAGAATGGTTGAGGCTAGAAAAAATAATCCCCCAAGGCAAATGCCAAATATTGACTGGTCTGGAAGGTATGACCGCTTTGGTATTAGGAAGGGAGCCATTGCTCTTGGTGTTTCTGCCGGAATTGTTTTGGGTGGTCCATCAGCAGCTCACGTAGGTGAGAATGCAATTAATTCTATTCTTCCGGATAATCACTCTTCTCATGTTTTGGTTACAGAAGCAGGAATGCCCTCTCAAAATCTTCCAATAACACATGACAATCCAAATCCTCCGGCAGCAAAAATTGAGCAATCAAATCCAAATGTTTTAATCTCGGAAGTTAAAGGAGTAAGGGCTGTAAACGGATACTTTGAGTCTAGTCCTCGTTTGATAAGTGATTCAAATAAAGAAGCAGATATAAAAGCCCTAGTTGATAAGTTGATGCCGGAAGTTCCAATGGGTCTTAAAGAGAACGCAAAAGTTTCTCTTCCAATGATATTAAAAGCACTGCATGATGAGGGCATTGATACGCCAAAAGTAATAGCTTTTGCTTTGGCAAATTGTGAACCGGAAAATGATTTAAAAGTTGATAAGGAGGAGATAGGCGGAGGAGCAGGGTTTAATTATAGTGGAGGGGATAAGTGGCATGCTAGGGGGTTAAGTGATTTAACACAGGACTATAACTATGAAAAATATGGAAAAAGACTAGGTATTGATTTGGTAAATAATCCAGATCTTGCTAAAGATGAAAGATATTCGGCTAAATTATATGCAGCTTTTCTAAAAGATGAGGGGATTGCAGACATGGTAAATAGAGGTGAGGTAGACGCAGCTAGAAGAAAATTTGGTGGAGATTTTGACGACAACAAGAATCCTTATAATGCTCAAATTCTGCACTATGTTATTCAGAGGACTAATGCGTATTACTTCCGCATGAAGAATTAATTTGTTGTGAGGATTGCGGGAGAGGGCATTAGTTTTTCGCTTGTGAAAGCTAGTAGTTTTTTAGACTACAGACTTATATTCTCCCCCGCAAGAACGCGTTTGGCTTGTGGCCTTAGCGTTAATCCACACCTTCGTTATTAGGGATCTACTGTTGGTTCCGGACCTATTGCTTTGGTTTTGCTTCTCGAGCTCTCTTCTATGAGCGTTACGTCTATTTCAATTTCCCCATAGGCAGTTACGACAGATTCTAAATCTGCGATCAACTGATCGATTAGCTGATCGTCGCCATCTTTGGGGCGTGGAATCGAGCTTGAGGAAACCGGAAAGTAAACTTTTAAAGCAATTTCCCCGCCATCGTAATAGTCCACCTGTGGAATCCAGCGAACAGGAATCGAGGTACCTTGTTTTAGGCTGGGAAAGGCCTTCCTAATAGATGCTTGCCATAAGTGGGCGAGTTCTTCTCGGCTTTCGAACCCAATGTCGTCGATCATGTTCCCATCAATAAACGCATGGACTTCGTGCACTTGATTGGCCTCTCGTTGAATATGTTGCTAGCTAGTTGGTTATGTGACTAGGCCGGGATGTTGATGGGTGGATCTTCGCCAAAGATAATGTCGATTACCTTGACAAGAATGAGTACCGCCAGCGCGACGATAATGATCTTCTTCACCGTTTTCTCCTCTCTAGTGTTCGTCCATGAACAGACAAGGGCAGGGCCGTTGTGTGCCTTTCTCGCCGTTGTCTATCACAGCTTTGCCATTGCAGCGACTGCAGTTGCCCAACGCTATCTTGTGAACTGGTTCATGTGGCCAGTCTTCCAAGACTTTTTGGGGAACTTCCTTACCGTTTCGAGCTGTTGCTTCCACGTATTCCTCCCAAAAGATATTAGTATTTCCCTAATGTGTGAAGGTGCAAATAAAGCGTCCCGACGGGGGGCACCTTATTTGTGACATGCTATCGCTTTCGCGAAAATCACAGAACGTACCTCCACAGGGAACTTTGAAGGAAATTATAACAAATTAGAGGACATTTTACAAAAAACTATAAGATTAGTATCCGCGGTTTTTATCTACCAAAGTTTTCATCTTTTTTTGGGCTAAATAATCTTTTAGATTATTTATAAAAATGTTTGTAACTCTGTCCGGATATTTTGGAGTCCAAGAAGAAGTGTGAGGAGTAATAATAACATTATCAAAGTCCCACAGCGGAGAGTCTTGCGGTAATGGCTCAGTGTCTGTTACGTCCAGTGCGGCTCCTGCAATAATTTTATTATTTAGCGCCAAAATTAGGTCATTTTCTGCAACCGTTTTTCCTCGTCCTATATTGATAAAGTAAGAGGTACGTTTCATTTTGTTAAACGATTCGGTATTGAAGTAGTGAAGCGTTTTGTTAGTTAATGGAAGGCAGTCAACAACAAAATCGGACACTTTTAGTAGTTCATCTAGACTATTAAAAACTGTATCAACAATATTTTTGGGGAAAATATCTTTTTCATGTTTCAATGTTACAACCTGCATGCCAATAGCTTTTGATACCTTTGCAACTTGTGTACCAATATTTCCAAGTCCTACAATTCCAACAGTTGATCCATTTAACTCTAGGCCTTTTACTAAATCAAAATCCCTTATCCATTCACGCTTTGTAACCTGGTTTCTAAAAGTGATATTTGCTCTTTTTGCAAACATTAACATATAGCAAAGAACTTGTTCTGCAATAGGAATTGGGTGAGTGCCGGATGCATTTGTTAAAAGAATATCTGTATCTTTTAATTTTTCTGCAATGTCAGTTACTCCTGCAGAAGTTGTTTGTATCCATTTAAGCTTTTTTGCCTTTTCAAATGGGATATCTGCAAGTGGATAAGACCCCACTGTATAAAGTAATATTTCGGCATCAGAAATGAACTTTTCTACTTCATTTTTGTCCAAAGTGAAGTTAATAGTGGCATCCGGAATTACCTTTTTTATTTCATCAATGTGCTTTTTAGAAAAGTTTGCAATTGTTTTGTGGGGATCAGAAGAGCCAATAATTAACAAATTCATTAGCTAATTATACAGCAGAAACTTAGGTTTAATAAAGCAAAATAGCCTTAATTATTCTTAAGAGATACGAGAATTCCTTTTATTTCATCCATTATATCTTTATCGGCAGGATCTGGAGTTGTTATTGTTATTGCTCCAAAAGATGTCGGGGCGCCATATGTTTTTCCATCTGTTGATGAGCATACCGTGTAATTAATTTTCCCCGGCTGGTTTCCCGTTTTATTCCAAGAAATCCTAAATTTAGTTGTACCATCTACTTGAGTAAAATCCGTAAACTTTTGTGCCATTGGTTGGTCCGCGTCTCCCGGGTACAAACATCCGCCGCCTCCAATCGGAGCTCTGTAAATAGATAGAGAATAAGCGCCTTTTGTAATTGTGAGTTTATCCGTAATATCTGTTTTTTCTTGTGTATCTGTCCATCCACCTGGAATCTTTACGGAATATGCCTTAAAACTGCTTCCTGTAGCATTAGGCAAGTTAATTGTTTTAGATGGTAGGGTTGTTAGGGTTGGGCTGGTAGAGGCACTAGGTGTACTTGTAACCATGACTTCCTTAGTCGGCATAGCAGTTGGTGTAGGAACTGGCGAATTTTGTTTCTTAGCAATATCACCTATATAGTATCCGCCACCAATAAGTACGGCAGTTGCAATAATTATTGCCATGAGCTTTCCAAAAAGGGAAAAGAAGTCCCTTTTTTCACCACTTGATGAGTGATCGTCATCCATTAGGTGCAATTAAAGCAAATGTAAGCGTAAAAGGCAAATTTAATTTGCAAAGTCTTGTGTTGCCATGAGTCCGTAGTGGGGGTCTGATACTACACCAATTCCAATTCTGTTGTAGGCTCCATTCAAAATATTGGCGCGGTGACCTGCAGAATTCATCCATGCATTAACAATAATGTCAGCTGTTGGTCCGGCTCCTATGTTTTCTGCAGCGGCAGTAAATGTTACTCCTCCAATTTTCATTCTTTGGAAGGGATCAAGTCCATCCGGATTAATATGTTCAAAGAAATTACGGGTTACCATATCTTGGCTGTGGGCGCGTGCAACATTAGAAATGGTTGGATCAAGAGTTAGTGCGCCAAGCCCATTTTGAGCTCTTTGGGCATTTGTAAGCCTTAATATATCAAGTTCTGCTTGGTTGGTATCGCTTTGTGGCTGCTGAGTTACTGGTTGTTGTCCGCCACTTGGCTGATTGGGAGTGCTTGTTGGTTGTACAAATGGAGGAGTAGTAGGCTGTACTTGTTGGTATTGGAAAGGTGGTTGTGTGGGCGCAGCAATAGTTGGTTGGACTTGTTGTCCACCAGATGGCTGAGGTGTGGGGGTAGCAGTAGGTGGAAAAATAAAAAATCCTTTTGCTGGTCCGGCGGCTGGCGGAGGAGTAGGCTCTATATTTTGTCCCTGACTATTATATGGAGGAGTAGGCGTAGGTAGAAAATGCAAGCTAAAACTATATTTGGGCGCTTGAGTGGGGGTAGCGCCTGTTGGCTGATTATTTGTTGGTGGTACAAAAGCCTGCTGTCCGCCATTATTATCCTTCTGAGCATCTACATTTTGCTTAAAATTGTCTACAGCTTTTTGGCTTGGTTGGCTTTTGTTATTTTCTGAATCAGAGTATGTGTCATAGGTAAAAGGATCTTTTATATGATATGCAACTCCATTAAATATTCCGGTATCTTTTAGACCAAGCGGAGCATAATAAATTTTGTAAGACAGTGGTTTTACTATTTTGGAATCCCCTATATATGTTTGTAATTTAGGGTGAGTTGTACTTGCCGAAACTAAAAATGTAAATACAAAAAAGCATATGAAAAATGAAGCTACAAGGGATGGAAAAATATTTAGGATCCAATCAATATGATGAAAGAAAACAAACCTATCTATCCCCGTAGATTTACCGGTTACTGTAAAAAATATTTTTTTAAAATTGAAAAAACGCCACAAGATAATAAATAAAACTCCTTGGATAATTAATGCTTCCTGTAGGTTTGTTATTGGTAATTTGAATGGATTAGCTGAGGAGACAATTACACCCACTGCAATACAGATAATTGTTATTACCAAAAATTTGGTGAAAGAGTAGAAAGAATAAAACCAACCTAACTTATATATAGTTAGGGCAACGAGTAAAAAAGCAGAAACTCCAACAGCATCAACTAAAGGGATGTACATATCTTATTCTTTTTCAATTACGTCCTTCAATTTGTCTAAGACCTCTTGAGTAAATGGATTTTCAGGCTCTCCATTATCTACCCATTCAGAATATTCCAATTCAGATGATTCATTGTTAATTGGCGTTACAACATATTTAACTCGATAATTCCCTTTGGTTTCGCTCATGGTAAAGGATTTACCATCCTCAAATTCTGTGATTTTGTATTCTGTCCATGTTGGATCGTTGTATCTTTTGTTTTTATAAATAGTGCCTAATTTAGAGGGTTTTTCATTTGTCTCTTCTTTTTCAATAGTATCAATCCACTTAGGTGTATTATCCGGATTTAGACAAAATTCGAATACAACAGCCGCTGGTTTATTTACTATAACTTTTAGTGTATTCATTTTTTCTTATTCTTTATTTTCCAACTTTGGAATACTAATGTAAACCACATAAGAGAGGTTAAAAATGTTATTCCTGCAGTAAACCATAGATGAAGGGTTGTATAAACAAGAGAAAAAATAAATACAGTCAGGCCTGTTAAAAAGCTTGTTCCAATTGCGGGTTTATTTTTGCTCGTGATTGATGGAACTAGAGCTGCTATAAATACAAAATTTCCCACTGTAAATACAAAGTCTTGCCACATAGATATTAATTTCCAATTACCAAATTACAATTTATCAATTTTTGATTATATTTTAAAATTGGTTTGATCATTAATTAATTGATTATTGAAATGAAATGCTGTGGGGAATATTCCAGAAAGCGGATTGAAAAGAGCTTGATTTTGTACCGGCTGGTGGTAGGCATCCGGTTTTGCTACCGGAATTTTGGAGTGGTGCAATCTGAAAAATATAATCTCCTTTTTTAACAATGTAGGAAGGAGCAACAATAGATGGAACCGGGGGAACATAGTTTTCCTGAGCCTTAGCAGGACCTATTAAGACCGCGTCATCTGATCCTTTTACATTTACATAAGGATTGTCTGATTTCATTGGGATAACAGTATAGCTTTTTGCATCTCCTCCTTGGCTAGTAATAAAGTTATCTATTGAGCCGTTGTAGTTGTTAACAATAATCCCCATCATATTATCAAGTTGTATAAATGTTGAGGACTTTGTCCAAGGAGATACCTTGATTCCATTGCCACAAGCTCCAAGAATTACTTTTTTGCATGAGCCTCCATCAAAGCAGCCAGGTTCTTGAATATATCCTTCCGCCGGATATTTAATAGTAATTCCATATTGTTCATTGGTGTATGTATTCCAGTTTGTGATGGGGTATTGTTTGCCTTGGTTATATTCTGCGTAAGTTAAGGATTTTGGAAGATCTGTTTTTTTTGCTGTAGTTAGCCTATATGCCATTGCCAGACAAATAACTACCAAGATAAATCCAATCAAAAGTACAAAGGGCGTTAGGATTACAAGTTCTTGTGATCCGGATAATTTTACGTTTTTTCTCTGTGGTTTTTTAATTTGCATACATTCTAGTATAGCAGTAATTAGAAAATTTCAACCCTAGTTCCTACATCTGCCCAATTGTATAGCCATTGTGCTGACAATAGGGGGACGTTTACGCATCCGTGGGAAGCAGGTCTTCCAAAATTATTGTGCCAATAAGCTCCGTGGATTGCATAGGCTTGGTAAAAATACATAACATTTGGAACGTTTTTCACTAAGTAGCTGCCGCTTGGATAAATATTTTTGTAAGGGGAGGGTCCGCGCATGTCTTGGAGAGGAATCTTGGATTGGATTGTAAAGCTGCCTTTTACTGTTGGGGTTAGATACATACCCGTTGATACCGGAGTTCTATATTGCAGTAGGCCATCTTTCCAGGCGTATAGCATTTGTTTTGCAAGATCAACGGTTATTAGTTTATTTGTAGTTATTATTTCTTGAGCATTAGCTTTGGGAGTAAATATAAAGAATAAAAAAAATAGGACAAGGATAATTCGCTTCACATAATTAGTATTGCACTAATTGGTTGTTGCCTCAAGAAGCTTATTTGAGTTTGTTTATATTTGTCCAATCACCCTCACCCTTGTTCTTTTTAATTCCTTCTTCAAGACGTGCTAGAGTAGCGTCTAGAAGTGGGGTTTTTATTTTTCCTTGCCCACCGTAGCCTTGGCGAAGACGGGCTGTGTAGCGCAGATCCTTTGTCATCCAATTAAGTGAAAAGCTGGTTTCCTTTGGTGGATTTTGGTAATTGGTCCAAGCCCCTTTTGTTGCGGTTCCGCCGGGACGTTCAGATAAAAAGTCTCCAACTTTTTTTACATCTTGCCCGGTAGCTTTTGCAACTCTTAATACTTCACCAAGAGCTACACCATGGATTGCCTGGAGAGTATTAAGTAGTAATTTAAATTTCATGCCAGCGCCTTCTTTTCCAAAATAAGTAACACTTCCGGAAATCGCCTTTAAATCCCCTTCGATCGTTTTAAGCTTAAGTGCGTTACCGCCAACGAGTAAAAATAATTTTCCGGATTCTGCAGCTGGCCTTCCGCCGGTCATTGGCATATCAAAGAAAGTTAGCTTTTTCTTTTTACATTCACTTATTAATTTTTCTGTCCAATCAATTGATAAGGTAGCGCAGGTTATGAGAATAGAATCTTTTTTTGCGCCCGCTCTTATTCCGTCTTTTCCAAACCAAACGGCTTTGGATGATTCATCATTTGCGGTCACTTCAAAAACCATATCGGCCATTTCGGCTGCCTCGCGTGGGCTCGATGCTTTTACAGCACCTTTTTTAAGAAGAGGGGCAATCCTTTTGGGGTTTCTGTTCCAAACAATCACTTTGTATTTGTTTTTAAGAAAGTTACTGGCAATACCATTTCCCATTATTCCGGTACCAATAACTGCAACAGATCTTTTCATAAAAAAGGATTATATCAGATTATCTTGCTTGAGGTTCTAGTAAGTGTTCTATTCCTTTTTTGGCTACAACAAGTCCCGCGGCAGCAACACCAACTGTTGCAACTTTTTTACCTATATCTTCCGGCAATTTATTTTTTATCTCTCGAACGAGCGTTGTAACTTCACCTTCCGGTAGGACTATATTATCTCGAATTTCCTGAGCAGTTTCTTCAAAGGTTTTGAATTCAAATCCATAATCTTCGTGAGCTCTCTT
This sequence comes from Patescibacteria group bacterium, assembly GCA_035549315.1. Lineage (GTDB taxonomy): Bacteria > Patescibacteriota > Microgenomatia > Levybacterales > GWA1-39-11 > GWA1-39-11. Next base: position 40,511 of record DASZRC010000012.1, read on the forward strand.
GGCTATAAACTGTCTTTGTCCGCCCTCCAATGCAAATGCTAAAACCTCACGTGATACAGGCTGGGTTTTATTATGTACATACTTCATGCAAAGTAGAACTGTGTCACCTACGGCTTTTGCTTTCCAAGAAGCAATTGGTACAGTTGGCATTTTAACGTCTGTTAGATCTGCAAACAATTTAAATATCTCATTAGTGTTTATCATTCCATTTATAAGTAAATACCTATCATGTTGTGCCAGATGAGGATTTGCTGCGAGTTGTATAAACATGTTGGCAACGTCTTCCTGGTTACTCCATGCAATTTCTTTATTAAGAAGTGCACGCATTCCAAATCTGGTTGCGCCATTACGTATTAAACGTGGAGTAGCTTTTGCCCAGCTAGATTCTGAACTGAGTGTCATACCTGGTATTCCTTGTAATACTTTGTAATCAGAGCCAGGTGTTTCAAGCATCTTAGCCTCTTTGAATGCATTTATTTTAGATAATCCGTAAGCAGATTTAGCTATTGGATCCGTGTCTTCATCAATAACACCTTTTTCATTTCCTGCGTTTTGAGCAATGCTTCCTGCTATGACAAGTGGTAGTCCAAATCGAGCCGCAACAATGGCGATCTTAAGGGTAGCAAGACGATTGGTTCTATCATGTAGTTCAAAATCATTTTTCTCGCTTGTGCTTGCTGCCAAGTGGATTACTGCATCCATTCCTTCAAGAGCCTTATAAAAGTCTTCTATGGGGGAGTTTTCTATGTCAAGATATCTTACGGGAAGATTTTGTGCCACACGATGGGCGATATAGGCTTCATTACGAACAGCGGGAACTAGATTAAGATTAGGGTACTTGTGGGCTTGGCGCATAACTTCACTACCAATTCCGCCGGTTGCTCCAGTCACTAAAATATTTCTGATTTCTTTCATAGGAGTAGGATTATACCAAAATACCTATCCTATAGCAAAATGCAGCGAAATTATTTAAGTTATATAATGAAATTATGATTAAAAAGATCCACAAAAAAACACGCGAGGCACATGAGTTTATTAAAAACTCAAAAATTGGTCTAATTGTTTTTTCAGAAATAATACTAGGAATGCTTGCAGTAATTGGATCAATTGTAGTTTTAGTTAAAATTCGGGAAGAGGTTTTTGAAAATGATTTAAATATATTTGATAACAACATCCTTCACTTTTTATATTCTATTAGAACACCATTTCTCAATGAAATTATGATTTTCATAACAAATCTTGGAGGGGATTTTGTGGTGATTTTAGGAATATTAATAATAGCTTATCTTTTTATTAAAAACCATAATCGCGCAGCATTAATAATGGGACTAGTTTTAATTATGAGTGGGATTTTAGATACAGTTCTCAAGGATATAGTTAAAAGACCCCGCCCACAATTTCATCCGCTAGTTACAGAAACCGGATATAGTTTTCCGTCGGGGCATGCTATGAACTCTTTTGTTTTTTATGCAGTTCTTTCATATCTGGTTTTTTATTTTACCAAATCAAAAAAATTGGCAATTATCTTTGCAATAGTTTCTATGTTATTGGTTTTGTTAATTGGGATTAGCCGAGTTTATCTTGGAGTTCATTATCCTTCAGACGTAATAGCAGGCTATATTGCTGGTTTTAGTTGGTTTATGTCTTTAGTACTAGTTGAAAGAACGCTTAAATTTTTTAAGTTATTCCAGGAGCATGCGGAGGTTAGAAAATAATGCGGACTCCGCCCAAATCATCGTATTCAAATGGATGGAAATGATGAATTGACCCAATCATTATTGATTTGCCCCATGTATAAATAATACAACAAAAAATTCTTACAAAGTATTTATATTCATTTAGGATAATAGCTTGAAATGAAAAAGGTTCAAAAAGTAAAAACAATTACAAGGCAAAATAGATACATGACCATTTCAAGTTCTAGTCTCAAAGGTAAGCCTTGGATATCACCGGTATTCTATGCCTATGATGATGACTACAATCTTTATTGGGTTTCAAGTAAAAATGCTAGACATTCAAAAAATATAAAACAAAATCCACATATAGCAATTGTTATTTTTAATTCAACAAAAGGAGAAGGAGAAGGAGACGCAGTTTATATAGAAGCAGACGTTAAAATTCTTATGGAGGATAAAGAAATAGAGCATGGAATGGAGTTTTATAATAATCGCGCTTCTAAGCCGGATCTGATGGTTAAAAATCCGGCCAGCGTCAGAGGAGGCAATGAATGGAGATTTTATAGGGCCACTCCAAAAAAAGTTTATAAATCAGGAGACAAAGAGGTTAAGGTAGATGGTCAGCATGTGGATACTAGAGTAAAAATAAATCTGTCTTCCATAAAGGACTTAATTTAATTATTTATTGGAAAATTCTTTTTTGATCTGGCGCATTAGAATGGAAAAAGATTTATGAGTTTCTTCCCTGGGCCTTGTATCCTCAACTTTGAATATTTTAATTAATTCCCCGTTTCTCATAACCCCAATCCTATCAGATAAAAGGTATGCCTCTTCTAATAAATGAGAAACCATAAGAATTGTTTTGTGGGTTTCTTCCCAGATTTTCAAAACACATTTATGTAGCTCCTCAGTTGTTAGTGGATCAAGGGCGGAAAATGGCTCATCAAGAAGCAATATCTCAGGTTCAACGGCTAATGCCCTTGCCAAGCCAACTCTTTGGCGTTGGCCCCCGGATAATTCCCTTGGATATTTATTAGAAAACTCTGCTAGACTAACAAGTTCTATATATTTTGACGTTCTAGCTTTTATTTCATGTTGGGCTAGATTTTCCATTTTCATTCCAAACTCTACGTTTTCTTTCACAGTTAGCCAAGGGAAAAGTCCTGCGGATTGAAATGCCATAGCAACCCTTCCTTTTTTCTCAATTTTTCCGGACGTTGGTTTTTCAAGATCCGCAATGAGTTTTAATATTGTAGATTTGCCACAGCCGGATGGCCCCACCAAACAAAAGAACTCTCCGTCGTCAATTTCTAAATTGAAATCTAAAACCGCAGGTTTTTTACCACCCTTATAAATCTTTGTCACTTTTTCTAAATTTATTGCGCTAGTCAAATCTAAACCTTTCTGCTACGTGTAGTAGCTTTTGCCAAACAAAATAATTAAATAATGTTATTACAATAATTAGGGTTGAGAGTGAAGTTATAAAAACAGCATTTTGTCCTTGGGAAAACGAATCAACCAAAAGGCTTCCGAGCCCAAAAAGATCATCTTTTGGTAAACCATTTGGTATATAAGTATGAAGCGCCTCTGCAACTATTATGATGCTCCAAGATTCACTCCAGGCAAGTAATGACCCGGTTACAATATATGGAAAAATTGATGGCAAAGTAACATACCATAATCTTTTGAATCCGGTTGCCCCATAAACTTTTGCAGAATTTGTAATATCTTCCGGAATTGTTTTTAGTCCCCCAATCATGCTAAAAACTAGGCTTCCAATCATAGCAATTATGATGATAAATATTGCAGCCCCCTCTAGGAAATTTGCTTTTACAAAAGCAACAACAATTATTGGAAAGAAAGCCAAAACCGGAATGGACTGAAGAATATCAAACATTGGGAGAAGAAATTTTTCCAGTGTCTGGTTTTTTGTTATTCCCAGGGCAAGCGGGACGCTTATTATAAGAGCTGCAAAATATGCGATAGTCAAACGAATAAGAGTATTAATTGTTGCAATGACAATATCAATAATAGATATTTGTTTCACATCAAAAACGCTTTCCGGAAATAAAGATTTAATAACAACAATGCTTATAAAAACTATTGTTGCAACTATTAAGATAAGGAGCGTGAAGTGACGTCTTAAAGATGTTCTATAGGAAAATCTATAGTGGTGGTGATAGTGCTTTACAGACATACTAATATTGTAAGCACTATAGAGATTAAAGTTAAGTACTTATTCTTTAAAGTGTTTTTGAATTATCGAAAGCATTTGTGGTTGAACTTCTTGATTTCCGGCAATTACTCCCATATATCCCGGTTGCCACTGCTCACCATAAATATTTGTTGCAATTCCACCGGCTTCTCTTACAAGTAGTGCTCCGGCTGATAGATCCCATGGGCTTGTCCAAGAAGATGCATAGCCGTCAAGTTTTCCTTCTGCTACCCAAGCAAGTTCTAGCGCTCCGGATTGGAATTCTCTATGAAACCTCCCGGAAACATCCGTAATTTCATCCATCGCGTTTCTAACTGCAGTAACTGCTTGTTTTTCCTTATCCCATTTACCACGATGTGCATCTCTTAATGGGGCAAAAGTAATTACGCATTTATCAAAAGGTCTGCTGCTTGTACTCATGGGTTCACCATTTTTGTATGCGCCTTGTCCGTCTATTGCATAATAGACGTTGCCGTTTAGAAAATCATTAACAACTCCCAGTTTTAGTTTTCCTGCTTCTGCCTTGGCTAGAGTAAAGTTGCATATTGGTATGCGTAGTGAAAAATTAGTTGTTCCGTCTATCCCATCAATTACCCAAAAGTCTCCTCCGGATATGTCTTGGTTTGGAGATATCTCTTCGCTCATTATAACCGCGTCGGGTTCAAAATCACGAATAGTATTTATCCCAATTGCCTCGGCTTGTTGATCAAAAGGGGTGTATTCGCTTTTATCATCATTAACTCTAATTTCATAATCCTTGCTGTAGAACGCGTTTTTAAGAAATGTCCCAGCCTTTACAGAAGCTTGAATTGCTATTTTTAAATCCGGATTTTGTTCCACAAGAGGCCATTGCTCAATTTTTGGTTCCAGGTTTCCCTGTGGTAATCTTTCTTGGGTCATAATAAGATTTTAACATATATTAGCCTCAATGCTTGTTTATTGAACCAAGGTTGTTGCAGCTAAATTTCTTCTGTGTTATATGTAGTTTATGTCAGGCAATATTACACCGGAAGAATTTCTAGGCTGGGGTAGAGAGGACGATAATGATTTAGGCAATGAAAGGCCGCAGCAAGTTGATGCTCCATATGCAACTTGGCAAAGCTTAATAAGTGATGATCAATGGGCGTATTACTTGTTAACTCCGGCAGAGTTATACGATAAATTAATTGAGAATCCAAATGGTCTTAAGCCAAACTTAGGAAGAGAACAATTTATAGAAAAGGAAGAAGGAAATAGGGCAAAAGACAGAAGAGATTTTGAGAGAGCAGGAAAGATATTATTTTATACTGAGGGGCCTTTTGAAGGCAGCAAGGCTGATGGTAACTTGCTTGGCGGAGAAACCACTAGGGTTATGGCTTTTGGAAGAATGGTTTCCGTATCGGGTTTAGAAAAAGAGGCAGTACTTAAGCTTGCTAATGACGTTGCAGTGAAGCCGGTTTATTCTCCGGAAGGAAGTCTACAGGCCATTGCAACTGCATTCGGAAAAGTTGTAGGGGGTGAAGGAAGAGGCTCATCTTGGGGTAAGAAAATGGAATATTACCCAAGGTGATTATATCAAATGTAATTAGTCTGATATCTTACTCAATTCCGCTCAGATTTTTTGGACATTTTTATTTCTAATTTGATAAATCTTTTACCTAGGAAAAACAAAAAGATAAGAATTATAATTCCTGCAATAATTTGTGGAATTGGGGCAAATGCAGACCATAATGACAGGGCTTTGTAGTAAATTCCTTCAATTAATGATCCCGGCACTACTGTGAAATAAAGCTTAGTAGCCGCTGCAATATTAACAGAGGTTTGACCATTTCCAATCTTTTTAACAGGTTGTGCCTCTAGATATGCAAAATATTCTCCGGGAACAGTTTTTACCGGGAGATTAAGGGTTATCCGTACAGTTTGAACCCTCTTTGGTTCTAGATGAAACGTTTTTGGTGAAAATATAAACCAACTCTCCTCAGGTATAAGTTGTGGCTGCTTTTCTTGGTGCTCTATTAAAACTCTATAATCGGAGGGTTGATCTCCTGTGTTTAAAACAGTTATAGCCGGAAGATTATAAATTTGCCCCTGCTTTAATTGTTGATCAACTTGAATTTTTCCAACTCCAACACCAACTCCTAAATCTGCAAACACTTTAGAAGTGGAGAAGACCATTAAGACGAGGAGGAGAAAGATTATCTTTTTGGTCATTAGTTTAGTTTTTTTATCCAATATATTTAAAATTTAATGTATGACAGCTTGGACAGTGACATCAACTGATTGTTGGGTGTAAACAGATGATGTTTGAGGGGTTGTAATATAAAGATCAAAGGTTTGGGTACCATTTGCCGCCACATTTCCAGACCCCAGAGCTTGGTAATTTGTTGTTAAGGCAGTATAGTTAGTTGGTGCACTGGCACAGGACGCAGTGCAGAATCTGTGAATGTAGTGATCGGTTGTGGAGTTTGTTGTATCTAGTGTCCAGTTGGCGCTATTTGTTCCCCTTATATTTAGATCTTCAGCAACATTTCCATTATTTGTTGCTGTTTGGGTATCGCTCCCATTAGTACCTGCAGAAGAGTTAGCCCCAAGAGTTCCATAAGATACGGTTCCATCACTAATACTTACTGAAATATTCTGAACAGTGACTGTAGCAGTAACCGTAGCCGTTGAGGTAGCATAAACAAAATTTCCTCGCCCACCAAACATAACTAAAATAATTAACAAAATTAATAAAAACAGATAACGGACAGGCATAAAATGTAAGAGTTTAGTAAGAACTCTGTAAATAGGTTATTCTAAAAAGTATGCGCTTGTCAATAGTCTTAGTGAGCAACGGCCTGTATTGTTACGTCAACAGATTGTTGACTACTGCAGGCGGTTGAAGTAGGAGTTGTTAGCTTTAGGTCAAAAGCCTGTGTTCCATTTGCCGCCAAATTTCCGGACCCCAGAGCTTGATAGCTTGTTGTAAGAGGGGTCCAGTTGCTGCCACTGTTGGTAGAAAATGAATGTACATATTGATCTGTTCCGCTTGATGAGCTTAGTGTCCATGGGCAAGAGGTATTTTGCCCGGATATATTAAAATCTTCTGCCACATTTCCGTTATTAGTAGCTGTTTGAGTATCATTAAGACCTGAGGCTGTTGTATCTTTGTTTTGATTTATTGACATCACTCCATAAGATACGGTTCCATCGGCAACAGAAACCGATATAACAGTACTTAATCCTCCCCAGGCAACATACCAATATGTGGTTGATGAGGCATTCGTTTCGGAAGCTGTTCCAACACTAAATCCATCAAGATCAAGGCTTGTTATTGCATTTGTTATACTAGCAACGTTAATAAAGGGGAGTGCAAAATTTCCTACGCCATCGCTTGTTCTTTGAATACCTCTTGTTGCAGTTCCAGCTGATCTTTTTACCCATAGATAGTCTGGCTGAAGTCCAACACTTGAAACACCATGTGAGGATCCTGTTCCGGAATATGACCCGACTTTAAAGTTTGTCCCAGTTTTAAACCCAAAGTACCAATAAATATTAGCTGCCGTGTTTACATTTGCAGTAGTTCCAATCTGAAATCCGTCAGAATTTAAAGTTTGAATGTTGTTAGCAGTGTCATTAGTTGCTGCAAAGAAAGCAGATGTGTCTCCAGCTTGAGATGAGCTTCTAAAGGTTCCACCCGTGGCACCGCTTCTTTTTACCGTTACCATATCGGCCTGAAGTGGTAGGCGGCCAATATTTGTATTGTCTATTCCATTTCCATAGTAGGCGCCAATATAAAAATCAGAAGCGCCCGTGGCAGTCATAGGGTTCCATGCATTTCCGTAAGCCACCCAATAATATGTCACACCGGTGCTGTTTGCTGTTGTGCTGGTTCCTACAGTAAAACCATTAGGATTAATTGCCGTTATTGCTCCTGCAAGATTTGCTGTTGCGCTATCTAAATATGCCGTGGAATCTCCACCCATCATGCTGGTTCTAAAAACACCGGCTTGTGCTGTATCTCCCTTTATTATAATTAGGTCAGGCTGAAATCCTAAATTAGTTATTCTTTGATACGCACCATTTCCCGTATATGTTCCTTTTGCCATTTCAAAAGAGCCACTTGATGAATGATCAGAAGCGCCACCAAAAGCAGCATAATAAATTGTATTACCACTTCCATTGGACATAGAATTTGTACCTACACTAAATCCATCTGAATCAAGTGAAGTTATGACTCCTGTTGAATTAGCAGTTTTGGTGAAAAGACTTGAGTTGTTTCCATACGACTCGGGTGTATTATAAACAGCAGAAACTGGAGTAACTGCATCTGCATTTTTAACAAAGACCCAGTCGGGAGAGAATCCTACTCCGGTTATTCCATGGGCAGATCCTGTTCCTGAATAGGAGCCAACCTTAACGGCATTTGCAGTATTTTTGAATGCCACAAAATAATAAATTCCTCCACTTGCATTATTTGTTGTGCCAACTGTAAACCCGGTTGAATCAAGAGTTGTGAAGAGTGCTCCTGTTGTATCTTGAGCCGTGGCATCAAAGTATTGGCCAACATTCGTTCCCATGGAAGAAGTTCTAAATGTTCCTGTGACAGCTGTTGAGCGTTTGATCCAAGTAAGGTCTGGCTGAAAACCTACATTCGAAATAGATTTTGTTGCATTGCCATCACCCTGATATTCTCCAATGCAAAACATGCCGGATGCTGAGCAATCTGATCCGGCAAAAGCAATCCAAGTGACTCTAACATTTGCAGTACTTTGAGTTCCGGAGACTGTAAATCCGTCATCTTCCAAATTGACCCACCCAGTTGTATTATCAGCAGTCGAAATAAAATAAGACGTATTAGGGCCGGGCATTAGAGTTGTTGAAAACATTGCGCCAAGAGTGTTCGAATCAGATTTTAGAATAACAAGTTGAGGTCTAAAGCCAAGCCCTGTTATTTGAACAGGATTTGTGTTTCCTATATAGTATCCCGTCTGCATTTTAAAGGTTGGTGTTGTAGGAGAAAAATTATCTTTCCATGCAACATACCAATATGTGTTTGAATTTGTATTTGCTTCAGCCGCTGAACCTACGGAAAATCCGTTAGATAGAATACTCGTAACTGCATTGTTTACATTTGCTGCATTTAAAAAAGGTAAAGAACTATTTGCAGCACCATCACTTGTCCTTAGGATAGATTGTGTTGTACCGGATCGTTTTATCCATATATTGTCCGGTTGAAAACCTACGGATGTTATATTTTGAGAGCTTCCGTTCCCACCATATTGACCTACTTTAAATTCGGAGCCATTTTTAAACCCAAAGTACCAATATACATTTGCCGCCGTATTCACATTCGCAGTAGTTCCCACCTGGAATCCGTCAGATGTAAGCGATTGTACGTTATTTGCAGTATCAGCTGTGGCTGTAAACAGGGCAGAGGTGTCACCTGCTTGAGCAGAGGTTCTAAATACGCCAGCTGTTGCACCGCTTCTTTTTACTGTTACCATATCTGCTTGAAACGGTAAGCGGGTAATGTTTCTATTATCCGCTCCATTTCCATAGTAGGCGCCAATATAAAAATCGGAGGCCCCACTATTTGCCGCCGGATTCCATGCGTTTCCATAAGCCACCCAATAATATGTCGCCCCGGCACTATTAACCGTTGCGTTTGTTCCCACGGTAAAACCTTTTGGATTTATGGCGATGATCCCTCCGGAGAAATTTGCAACAGCGTTTCCAAAATATGCAGTGGAATCCCCACCCATCATGCTGGTTCTAAAGACCCCATATTGCGCTGTGTCTCCTTTAATAATTATTAGGTCAGGTGAAAATCCTAGGTTTGAAACAATAATATTACTGCCAGTGCCCGTGTAAGTGCCGCTTTCCATTTTGAATGTTCCGCTCCCCGGTGATAGTGAACTTGCCCCTGCAAAAGCAGCATAATAAATTGTATTACCGCTTCCATTGGACATAGAATTTGTTCCCACACTAAATCCATCTGAATCAAGTGAAGTTATGACCCCTGTTGAATTAGCGGTTGCTGTAAATAAGCTGGAATTATCCCCGTAAGATTCATTTGTGTTATAAACAGCAGAAACGGGAGTAACTGCATCTGCATTTTTAACAAAGACCCAGTCGGGAGAAAATCCTACTCCTGTTATTCCATGGGCAGATCCCGTTCCTGAATAACTACCAACCTTCATTGCTCCGGATGAGTTTTTGAATGCCACATAATAATAAATTCCACCACTTGCATTATTTGTTGTGCCAACTGTAAACCCGGTTGAATCAAGAGTTGTGAAGAGAGCGCCTGTTGTATCTTGAGCGGTCGCCGCAAAGTATTGGCCAACATTCGTTCCCATAGAAGAAGACCTCCAGTTGCCGGCGACTGCAGTTGTTTGTTTTACCCATACAAGATCCGGTTGAAAGCCAACCGAGGTAATAGACTGTGTAGAATTTCCATTTCCGGAATATGCTCCAATACAAAAAGTTCCTGATGAACTACAATCCGCGCCCGTGAATGCAATCCATGTGTACCTAATATTGGCAGTGCTCATAGTGCTTGATACTGTGAAGCCGTCGACTTCTAAATTAACCTGTCCTGTTGTGTTGTCAGCGGTAGCAATGAAAAAAGCCGTATTAGGGCCGGGCATTAATGTGGTGGAAAATACAGCTCCGGAGGTATTTGTATCAGACTTAATTATTACCAGTTGTGGTTTAAATCCAAGACCAGTTATATGAACTGGATTTGTGTTCCCCACGTAGTATCCTGTCTGCATAGAAAAAGTTGAAGCGTTTGCCACTTTGGTTTTCAATGGAAATGCGGGATTTTGTAGCAGTGGTGGCCAGCCTGTAAATAGCCAGAATAACAACAGTAAAACAGTAAAGCTTTTTTTGACTGTACGTTTCATATTATTTTATTACACGCTGTCCAAGTCTTAAAAATTCAAGGATATTAATAAGCGCAGGATTATTCACTGCAATAATATTTCCATTTTCCGCAGAGACATGAATAGATATTGGAAGTTTTAAAGTTAATAATCCAAGAATTTGAAAATTTTGCAATCCACTAACTACATATACGGGTTTATTGTCAACTGCTTTAAGAATAGAAGTTATGCTTGATGGAATAATAAATGAGCCTTGGGTTTTAATAGCATCTATTACCTTAACGGGTGCAATAACTTCATATGTTTTTCCGTCAATGACTACATTAATCTTTTCGCGCGTTGTATCAAGTTGCACGGGCAAGGATGTTTCTGTTTGTGTATCTCCTTGAGTTATCACTAAATTTCCACTGGAAGTAGCAGGTGTAATAGTTAATGTGCCATTATTTATTGACTCCATAATTATTTCATCTACAGATTGAGTTGTTGAATCAGTTGGGCTAGTTATCGTGGCTATTAGCGTGTTTTCTGGTATAGAAGTTGGAGTGGGAGTTGAAGTTGACTCCGGAGAGTTTGTAGGAGTTGGAGTGGAGTTTGGTGCAGAAGTAGGTGTGGGGGAAGGAGTAGAGGTAGGGGTAAGGGTTGGAGAGGGAATTGGCGTATCAGTGGGAATAAAAGAAGAAACACTTACGGTTATGATAATTCCAGATGATGCACCCAGGACATTGCTTTTGTAAAGTTTTTTATCTAAAAAAAGATATTTATCAATACTGCCGTTATCAGATAAAAATAATACTCTGCCATCAGATTTTATAACAAGAGATTTAGCATATATAGAGTAGGGGTTAATAAAAAGAAAAAGAATAACAAAACAAAAAAGGGTTGAAATTTTAAGCCACATGTAGCTAAATTGTATCAACTAAATCTAAATAAATGAAGGTGAGAGTCTTGCAGGTGGATAGATGTTACCGTGTTGTTGGTTCTAAATGTGGTAGCTTTGCTGGAACTTATTATGTTGGATAGATCCTATATTCCACCTCATCTAGAACGTTTCCTTGTAGATTGGTTTTTAAATATTCATTCTCAACAATTCCACCTAGGCTTTCAGCAATTTTTCTGCTTGCCGTATTTTTCTTATCAACGGGGTAAATAATGTATTTGTAATATAAATTTTTATCTATCCATTTCTTTAAAGCGGTGACAGCTTCTCTTCCATATTTATTTCCATGAGCATTTTTCTTTATCCATATGCCTAATTCTGGGGTATCAGAGTTGAGATGATTAATTCCACCATGACCTAAAAACTCTCCAGTTTCTTTGTTGAGTACTACAACCTGAAATTGTTCACCTGCTTCCATTTTTTCTCTTGAAGACTTAATGAAAGTTAATGTTTCTGAAATGTCATCTGCTGGTTTTGGATACATGTATTCAGTTATCTCTTGGGTTAATTCTTTGTAAATATCTTGAGCGTATTTTTCCGAAGTTGGGAGCAATTTTAACCGCTCTGATTCAATAATTTCGCTAAATAAGTTCATTAGAGAAATTATATCAAAAGCGGTACGTTCGAGTCCCTTTGGTAGGCCTAAGTAACTATGTTAGAACGTATTATAGCCTTGGCCACTCTGAGGGATTAGAGAATATCTTTTTATCTTCACGATATACGGGGATAGAGCTAGGTTTCGTAACTTTAGTTCCTTCAGCGTATGCTTGGCAGCTAGTATGAATACTTCCATACTTTTTAATTCTTCTAGCTGCTTCTTCTTTTGATAACTTTTGATATTCCTGCCAGGTCATACAGATTTCAGGATGATAATAGGCAACCGTTCCAGTATCTACTATTGCAGCCATTCTGAAATCTTGCAAATCAGGCCGCACTTCATAAGAGACTTTTACACACTTTTGATATTTGATAGGTGTAAAGATGACATACCAATCTGTGCAAATAGATTCCGAAGGTCTTATCTCAGAAAGAGTTGTTGGATATTTTCCATGAATTGACTTGTAATCTTTGACTTCCTTTCCAAGTTGTGCCATTTGGACATCGATTAGATTCCAAGTTCTTGTCTCGTTATAAAGGGGGTCGATAAATTTATATACAAAATAACCTACAACAAGTATTAAAAATAAAGCTAGTACAAAATAAATGCGTTTTTTGTTCCTGCTTTGGGTATGAATCTTGCCCATCAGTGTATTATAGCAGATTTGAGGCTAAATCCGTGACAGGCCCTAGGAAACTTTGGTGGAAGTTATTATTTTAGTTCTTAATTATAATATTGGGGTTCACATGAAATTCCATCTATATGCCAATTATCCGTTTTACTTAAGTGAATTATTGTTGGAACATCGGAAACATACTTGCCCCAAACCACGACATCAGCAGTGTTCCCATACTGTTTTCCCTCGGTAACATAAATCGTTTCAGGTGATTCATATCCGCAATATGCTTTTGTTCTGCCCGACATGGAGTCTATCATTTTTTGGGTAAAGTAGTGAGTTGTGATAATCGAATCGCAATTCCATTCAGATTCAGGTTTTTTTCCAATCGTATTATTCCAACAATCAACATATTTTGTATAAAAGTCTTTTGTTAACATTGCGGGTTCTGAAAGAGGATTTTTAACTTCCGTAACTGGGATTGGTGCAACTGTTTTATTTTTCTCGAACTTCATACCGATCAAAAACCCCAGAATCAAACCCAAAAAAAGAGCGACAAAAGTATAAAGTTTCTTATTTCCGATGTTTTTAGACTTAGCCATTAGTATTAGTTTGTATAACTAAGTGTTTTTTGTCAATAGCGTCGGAATACGCATGGCATTGAGGCTAAAATAAGGTGCAGGCCCTAGGAAACTTGGTGGAAGTTATTATCCCCGTAAGACTTTCTTTAACAAGGTTTTAAATCTGTCACAATCATCAGTACGGGTTCGGTGTTGCCAAATCCATCTTCGGGATAAGCGATTGGAATACTGGGAAAGGGCGCAATTTTTTGAATTGGTTTGGGAAACCGTTTCAATTCCATGTTTACGTTCCTTACTTTACGACCAAGCCCATTGTCTATGCAATCTCCTTGAGATCTCCAAATTATGCCCTGTTTTGCAAACTTGACACTATGACCAGTTTGCTCAAATGCTACGGCTGTAGCGGCTCCAGTCCCAGCTACAGTTAGAGTAGCGGCAAGACCAATTCTTAAGGCTTTATTTTTTATAAAACCAGAAAATCTTTCTGTATTCATGGGAGAATTATACCAAACGAGGATAATACATCAAACCATATCAGCAATTTTGTAAAGCATTTACCTAATTTATTGTTTTGGTTGAGGAGATTTTCTAAAGAAAGCAACGGTATCACCATATTGTAAAGGAACCAGAGCCCATGGGTGGTTAAATACGTGACCCATGTCGAATTTTGAGGTGACTCTTCCATCTCCCTCATATATTCCAAAATGTTGATAATAGCCCCTTTTTATATCAGGATTAGTTCTATCCAGGCGCCCATATGCTATTATGTCTCCGGGTTGAGGCAGATCAATTAATGAATAACCATGAGAGAGAAGGAACTGATGGCTATCTGCCCAAAACTCTCTACCTTCACCCTGATTATCCTCAAGTGCCCATGTTTCGCCCCGTCTTGTGTGAAAAACATACTCCGCACATCTATAATTGTAGTCGTTCTCAACGCTTCTCGATTCCACAATCTGAATAGTCGCAATATTACCAATACGGTCGAAATACGCATTAGATCTTTCCATGGCTCCTTCTCGCCATCCGGTATACCATTCTTCATATGCTCTCCCTGTATATTCTTGAATTGTCATGCGAACAAACGAGGGGGTTATGGGAACCCAAGACTGAAGAGCAATTTCCGGGGCTGTTTGTTCGGACTGTGATCCTTGGTCATCTTCTTTTGTCATAAAGCAGATGATACCAAAAAGAGGGTGTCAAATCAAACTATAAGACTATTTTACAGGGCCTAAGCAACTATCTTAGAACTTACTACTATAGTACATCTATCCTTTAACGAAGCGCATTACAGTGCTTTTAGGCATTAGCTCAGGGGTTGTAGCGCTATAAATTTCAGTACGCATTTTACCTCGAGCATTTCCACCAATAGCGATTACTGAGTTAGTTTGAAATTCATAATCAAAACGTGGGTCATATGTAGGTCGTGGTACGACCCAATTAAACATCCCGTTAACTCCCTTTGCTAATTCTATTTCAGCTTTTGTCTCTCCAATCCATAAAATCCTGTCTGTGCTTTGTGGTACGGGCTTTACTAAGTATTGATCAACGCTTGATCTGTTATGGTTTTCCGCAGGAGAGTGATTGATTGACATTGTTTCATCGTTTTGTGGTATATACGCATGACTCGTTTCATCTATGTTAAGTTCAATTCCTTGTATTTCACCATCATTTCCCTCGGGAGCAATTCCGTACCAAAAATTCCAATCTCTGCCTTGTTCACCTTTAATGAAAAGGTTATTATTCAATGCGTCTTTGATTTCTTTACCCTTCATAAATTTGCTGTTCCAAAAATATGGATAGAAAAAAGTAGTGCCTTCAGGTAGAAGAATAGGTCTCCTTGCGTAGTTTATAACTGGAAGCCATGATGCATATGCTTTTGAACCATCAGGTTTTTCTACTTGATGAAAGTTTTTGGCAATATCACCTGAAGCATCGGAAGGAACATGTATTCCAAGTTGAGCAAAGCGACTTCGGGTGGTAAGTCGAGCACAAGCAATTGCGTAGTTACTTAACTCAAAAAACGGTTGTAGCAATATCGGGTCTATGTCAATCTCGGCTATCGCCATTCCATTGGGCGGTATAACTACATCTTTATTTACTGCTATGTCAGGACCGAGCCACATTTTGCCCTCAAAACGGGTGTCTAATTCTTGACGAGCTTCGGCACGATAGAGTGCAAGTACTGCTTCATGACGTGGAATAGAATATATGGGTCCTGTTTGATTTTGGCGAAATGTCTGATACGCCTCTGCAAATCCAGGAACTTCAATTGAGTTTGTCATAATAAGAAGCTATATTAGCACAAATGAGGCTAAATATCAACCTATAGTGATGCAGGCACTAAGCGACTATGTTAGAACTTACTTTATTTCTTCTATCAATGTTTTACCACCTGGTTGATCTTTTACAAAAACGATAGCTTGTCCTTTTCCTGTGAGTGTATATAGATCTCCATCGTTCATAACAGCTTTTGTCCTTTCGTTTAACTGTCTAACTTTTCCATTGATTGTTAATTGCGCTTTCCCAGTTATCCAGTGTAGTGTTTCTTTTCTGTAAACGTTGTGTGCGACGAGGTTCACTCCTGGATAATTACCATCCAACTCGACTTCAGCATAATAGTGGTTATTGTCAGGTTTTTTATGAAGATTCACTTTTGCTCCTGGTAGATCATAAGTAGTGTGTTCATATTCTGCCATTCGACAATTATATCAAAGCTGAAGAATATATCAAACTATATCAGCAGGGCCGTAGGGATTCCCATTCGACTCACTTTGTTCGCTCAGGGTAAACTTCTCATCCCTCCTATTACATAAATATAAAAAATCAGACATTCGTCTGAGGTTTTATACTTTGCAGGCGCTAAGCGACTATGTAAGAACTTATTTTATAACCTCAGTAATGGGATGACCTCTATGATATCCACTTGCAAAAAATCCCATGTGATCACCTTTTATTACAATTTTGCCAGGAGATTCTTCGAAGGCAATAGGAGGCGTACCGCCTAATATCTCAAATTCAATAGGAGTGGCTCCAATTTTTAATTCCGTTGTGCTAATAGGCTTTCCAATTATCGGTTCATATTCGCTGTGTCCTTTCCTAACATCTTCCTCAAATTCGTCTGCAGTGTCATTATCTGTATAGAATATTTTTCTACAAATTGGTTGCATTTCCCATTTTCCTTCACGTTGTTTTATGCGTAATGACTCACCTGTACTAAGAGTGAAATAAACTGATCCCTGGTCTGTCTTAAATACATTCTGAAACCTGTCCTTTTCTTTTATCTGCTTATCAATAAAACCTTGTATGAGTTGTTGTTCTTTTATTGATCTTTCTTCGTAGGGTATTCCATCAATTAAGTCTTCGAGTTTATTTTTTTCTTCTTGTAATTCGTCTACTGTGTAAGGAAGTGGGTTTTCATTAGTGTTCTCAGAATCCATACTGCGATTATATCAAATGAAGTACGTTCGGGTCCCGTTGGCAGGGCCGTAGGGATTCCCATTCGACTCACTTTGTTCGCTCAGGGTAAACTTCTCATCCCTCCTATTCTATAAATATAAAAAATCAGACATTCGTCTGACGTTTTATATTTTGCAGGGCCGTAGGGATTCGAACCCTAAAAAAAGGTTTTGGAGACCTCTATGATACCATTTCATCACAGCCCTTCGTCGGCGCTGCCTCCTCAGGGCAGGCCCATTTCAAGAATAAGATTATTGTTAATACCTATTCCTAGCTTCTAATTATATTGGAATCGGCTGTGGTATTCAATTAAGATGCCATTATTGGCTAGAGACTAGAGGGGTGTAGAGAAGTTCAATATATTCTTTTAGCATTCTGGTTGTAGAAAATTCACTTAATATTAAGTTCCTAGCCCTCTTCATATTTTCTATCCACAGCGTAGGAACGTTATTGCTGTCACGGTTAAAGTAGAGGGGTATTATTTCAGCCTCTAGTGTACCAAGGATGCTTTCATTTACTTTGTCCGTATCAAGTGGCCAGCCTATTCCATAAAAATCCACTTCGTCCATCCAGCCGTCTTTGGTTGAAAGCGGAAGATCTCCGTTAAGAGCTGCTTTCATGCCACTTGTTCCACAAGCTTCAAAGCCAACTATTGGCGTGTTTAGCCATACATCGCAGCTACTTGCCATAAGTCTTGAAAGAGCCAGATTGTAGCCGGGTAAAAAAACAACGCTTCCTTTTAGCTCATTATCAATAATCTCACGTATCTTTTTAAAGAATTCTACTGCCTCCATATCGCTTGGATGTTGTGTCCCGGATATTAATATTTTGACAGGTTTATTGGAGTTAGAAACAATCGCTTTGAGCCTTTCTATATTTTCAAAAAGAGCCAGGGGTCTTTTGTATTCCACAAGTCTTCTTGCCCAACCAACGAGAAGCATATTCTCATCCCAATTTTCTTCCGTGAGAATATTAACTTCTTTTAAGAGTTCTCTTTTGTTTTCAAGATGAATTGCCCATATATCGTTTTCGCTAGAAACTTTGTTCCAATATTTTATGTTTATACCATTTGTAATTGGAGTCATGGGATTATTCGGCCATAACTCAAGGGATTTTTTAGCGTGAATTTTACTTACTGCATTTACTTTTCCAGCCATACGTAATGCAAAAAGGCTAGAAGAGAATGAGCTGGAATCCTGGGCACTTCCAAGATTCATAATTTCAGTCATTGGTATTCCAAGCTCGGCTGTATATTTTACAAAATTTATATTCATTAGTTCTCCCGGATAAATATCATGGCCTGCTGTAACAAGAGTGTGGTTTGTAAAAACTATTTTTTGTTTTGCTGCATTCTTTGCATCTTCAAAGTTAACCTTTTTGTCCTGCATGATGCGTTTAATTAGTTCAAGGCACAAGAAAGAAGAGAAGCCCTCATTCATGTGATAAATAGATGGGGTAATACCAAGTGCTTCAAGAAGTCTAACTCCGCCAACCCCCAAGACCAATGCTTGCTTGAGCCTTGTTTCCCTGTCAATTACATAGAGATGGTTAGTAATTTTCCTATCTGCTTCTGAGTTTGATTCCGTGTTTGTATCAAGTAGATAAACAGGAACACTCCCCACATTCCATTTCCACGCCTTTACTTTAATAGACCTATCTTGAATCGGAACATCAATAAGTACCAATTCGCCTTTTTCATTTTTTACTTCTACTAATCCATAATCTTCCGGAGGTACATGCACATGTGGAGTTTGTATTGCGCCTTTTTCATCAACCTGGTGGAGGGTTTGGTAGCCATCATAATAATACATGCCAAGTGCTACAACCGGGAAATTTTGTTCTTGGGCTTCACGCAGATAGTCTCCTGCTAAAACCCCAAGACCACCTGCATATATTGGGAGTCCGGAAGTTAGAGCGTATTCAGCACAAAAGAAAGCTATTGGGTTTTTCTCAAAAGTAGAATAATTTGAGCTTTGTCTAAAAGATTTAAACCACTCCAAGTTTTTATCCATCAATCTATATTATTAGCACCTCTGGCTAAAAGCAACCAACCAATCTACGTAGAATACGCAGGGTGTGGAGTTGCGCTTGTTGCCCTTTTTCTTTCTTCAATTACACCCTTATACCACACTTCATATTCGCGAGCCGCATGTTCCCAAGAAAAATCAGAAGATAATGCGTTAGAAACAAGCCTGGTCCAAAGTTTTGGTTGTCCATAAATTGTTAGCGCGGTTATTATTGCTCCATACAGAGACCAAGAGCTTTTATTTTTAAAAGAAAATCCATTTCCTTCCCCTGTATTTGGGTTAAATTCGGTGACAATATCATTTAAGCCGCCGGTTCTCCTAACAATTGGAATGGCTCCATAGCGCATAGCCTCAAGAGCTACAATTCCGCCCGGTTCAAAAATACTTGGGATCAAAACCATATCGGCTCCGGCATTTATTCTTCTTGGCAATCTAAAATCAGTCTGGAGGTGAAGAGAGAGTTGTTCGCTAAAATCTCTTTGGATAATAGAGAGCTCATTTTGGAATCTTTCATCTCCTTGTCCCATGACTAGAACTTGTACGTCCGGTCTTTCCAATAAGAGCTTTGGAAGCATCTTAAGGATTAGGTCCCAACCTTTTTGAGCAGAGATCCTGCCGCAAACCGCAATAAGTGGCCTTTTTGGGTTTTGGGACAGAGTAAATTCCTTTTGAAGAAGTAATTTATTTTTCTGCCTTGCCGTTACGAAATTTTTAAGGTTGTAATTGTTTTTTATTATTGGGTCTGTCATTGGATTAAACTCTTTTGTATCTAATCCATTTAATATTCCGGTAATTTTGCCTCTAACCTTGTTTAGAGTTTTTTCTAAGCCTTCTGCATATTCTGGTGTTAGTACTTCAATTGCATGGGACGGGCTAACTGTATTTACCTCATCTGCATTAATTATTCCCCGCAATAGTGCATTTTGTTTTAGAAGTTTAGTAGAGTTAAGCGCTGCAAGGGGAGCTACTCCGGTATCCCGGTCTTTTGGAGCCAAATATCTAAAGTTAATATTACCCTGAAAATAAAAATTGTGCACCGTAAAGGTAATTGGCGTTTTGTTAAGCAAAGATTTATAGCGTTTGTCATTCCTTGCTAGGTCTACAAAATAGCCCGTATGCCAATCATTTGTATGTATTACATCCGGCCACCAATCATCATCGTTGTCCTCTTTTAATTTTAATAGCCACTCAAGACAACCTTTGGAAAGTAGGGCAAAGCGTACATGGTCATCTTTGTAGCCAAAAACGTGTGCCCTGAGGGTAAAGTATTCTTTGTTTTCCAAAAAATATGCTTTGGGTGCTTTGGCCTTGCTATAAGAGCTTACCGAGCAATTTATAAAAAGAGGCTTACCCTTAATTGGCTCATTTTGAATAGTGTTATATACGGGAACTTTTATATTTTTTATTTCCGGTTTTAGTTTCCACTCTTTTTTCCCCGGTCCGGTTGTATCCATGGTTCCATGGCGTGCTGTAAATATGCGAACATCATGTCCTTTTTGTTGTAGGGCACGGGGTAGAAAATAAAGCACTTGAGACAATCCACCAACGGATGCGTATGGTCCAACTTCAGCTCCCAGGAATAGAATCTTCATGGCTCATTTTACCACGGAAGTATTAAGTTTGGTTAAGAAGGGTAGGGTGTGATAAAATTAGCCTCATCCCACCTCTCTCGAAGAGCAGGATAAATATGAAAGTAGGTACTGTTGCACTCATTGGAAGACCAAATTCTGGTAAATCTACGCTAATTAATAATTTGGTGGGTCACAAGGTGGCAATTACTTCCCCAAAACCACAGACTACGCAGTTCTCAACATACGCAGTTTATGAAGATGAATACGCGCAAATTGTCTTTGTTGACACTCCCGGAATATTTTCTATGTCACAAAAAAAAGATGTAAATTTGGAAGCAGAGAGAACTCTTAAAAATGACATAGACGTTATCTTGTATATTGTTGACCATACAAGACGCCGCGGGACAGAAGAAAACAAAGTGTTAGGAATACTTAGAAAGATAAATAAGCCCAAAATTTTGGTGATTAATAAAATAGATAAAAAAGAGCCATCATACCTTGAGGAATACAAATTTTTGGAGGATGAGTTTGACGCAACCATAGAAGTTTCAGCGCTTAAAAACAAAGGTTTGCCCCTTCTTGTTAATGAAATTTTAGAGCATCTCAAAGAGGGCGAGAAAATCATTGTTAAAGAGGATATGCCAACTCCGGCAATGAATCTTGATTCCAAGTTGTACATTGCAGAAAATATCCGCGAAAAAGCATTTCTAGTCCTAAGGGATGAGCTTCCATATCATATACGAGTAGAAGTAGATGAAGTTACGCCACGAAAAGATAATCTTTATTACATTAAGGCTCGTATAATAACTACTCAAGACAGATACAAAAAAATGATAATTGGTGCCGGTGGACAAAGGATTAAAGTTATAGGTAGCATGACTAGAAAAGAACTAGAGGTGGCAACGGGACAAAAAATTTACCTTGATCTTAGCGTGGAGGTTGAGGAATAGTGGCAGAAACATTAATAAGGAGGAATGATCTTGACACCTCCGAATTACCAGAAGATCCATATATATTTAATAAAGGCGTTGCTGAATTCGCATATGAGGAAGTTAGGCGTGAAGTGAGACAAAGACTAAGCTATACACCGGAAGAAGCACTGAGAATGGGTGGTAGGATTGTGGCATATGAAATGATGCAGGTCTATGCTCAGTTAGATGCAAATACTAGTCAGATAGATTTGGTTCGTTTAAGAAGGGAAAGACGAGACTTGGAAGCAATTTATGCAGACATGGTCGTAAGAGGAGATTACGCATCTGCCATAGACCATCTTAAATTAAAACTCGGGGTAAGTATCGATGATGGCGCAAGAAGGCTTATAGGTATAATGCCTGAAACAGGCGCTAGATTTGAAAGACTTAATAATTCTTATGAAGAACCAAAATATATCTTGGGGTATACGGAAAAAATGCGAAAACTTGGAAAACTCAATAGACCTTTTGGTCATCCCCTAGAATCCTGCTAGAAGCCTAGAACTTTTTTAACAAGGATTACTTTGGTTCTTTCTTTGTTCATGTCATTTTCACTATTCATCACAAAAAATCTTCTTGGATTACTTCCTGTTGTTGTGTTATAAAACTCATTAATTCTTATACTTTCGAGTGGAAGAGAGTGTTTATAAATTCTTTCTATTCCCTCATCTATATCTTTTACTAACTTATGAACTCCTATTACAAAAACAACATGGTCAGCGCCATATGCATAGCCGGGAATTTGGCTTCCGGAGCCACTTGCAAGCATTATTCTTCCGTCTTTTGTTACAGCGTGAGCAGACCCAACTGCATACTCTGGGACTGATCCAACCATTCTTTTTTCTCGGGCTTGGGCTGGAGTTTCTGCCGGCATTGAGGCAACTTTATTTTTTAGTGAGACAAACTTGCCGGATTCATTAATTTCTTTTGTTATGCCAAGAGCATCTAGAGTTTTTGAAGTGTTGGTAAACACTTCTGAGCCTTCCGGCACTAGTTCAAAAAATTTCTTTCTTGCTTCTTCTTCTGTCTCAACAACAAAAGTTTCAAAGTTGTTAGAAGCCAGTGCATCTGCATGCTCTTTGATTACAGTGTCAGTTGGTATTTGTGTCCACTTATCGTCCATATTATATTTGTGTTATTTTTTTAATATCAATTCCAATACTTTTTAAATATTTACTGTTAACTTTGTAATAGCAGTTAACTCCTTTTTTTGATTCTATTAATACATCTGCATCTACAAGCTTTCCTATGTGGTGAGATAGAGTAGGTTGGGATTTACCGGTTCTCTCCTTTATTTCCGGGCAAATTCCTTTATGGCCGGCGAGTAAATCACGAATTATTTCAACGCGTGTCTCATCTGAAAGTGCATCTAATACTTTTACTACTTTATCTGCCATAGATTAATATATTTAAATATTTCGATATATCAATATAACACTACTTATCTTTTTTGTCAAGCAACTGATTTATTGGTATAATTCATTCAGTGATGAAAAAGATTAAGGTAGGAATAATCTTTGGTGGTAAATCCTCAGAACACGAAATTTCTATAATGTCAGCCAGAAATGTTTTTTCTGCACTAGATCCCAAAAAATATGAACCTCTTCTGATTGGAATATCAAAAAATGGCAAATGGTATTTACAGGAGGATACGGATAAGTTTAGTTCTTCAGCAACATTAATGCTACAAAACTTAGAAAATGAGGTTAGATTAGTCACAAAGAACGATGATACAAATCTAGTCTCCAGCATTAATAATTTTTCGAGCAAAATTGATGTGGTTTTTCCGGTTCTTCATGGAACAAATGGTGAAGACGGAACTGTTCAGGGTTTACTAAAGCTTGCGGGTGTTCCATTTGTTGGGTCTGGAGTCCTAGGATCAGCAATAGGAATGGATAAGGACGTGGCAAAAAGATTGCTTCGGGACGCTGGAATTTTAATTGCTAAATTTATAGTTTTTAGAAAAGGTGAAGAGATAGACTATGCAAAAGTAGTAAAGCAATTAGGATTACCAATGTTTGTAAAACCTGCCAATAATGGATCTTC
Organism: Patescibacteria group bacterium; assembly: GCA_035549315.1. GTDB lineage: Bacteria > Patescibacteriota > Microgenomatia > Levybacterales > GWA1-39-11 > GWA1-39-11. The sequence continues at coordinate 64,059 of DASZRC010000012.1, forward strand.
TATTGGAATCTCAAAAGTAAAAAATAAGTCTCAATTTAGCCAGGCAATCCGGGATGCATTTCGGTTTGATAGAAAAATATTAATAGAGGAAGCTATCAAAGGACGGGAGATAGAATGTTCTGTTTTGGGAAATGGAACACCAAAAGCTTCAATTCCCGGGGAAATAATAACCACACATGAATTTTACGATTACGAAGCAAAATATTTTGATAAAAATGGAGCAAGAACAGAAATTCCTGCCAAGCTTTCCTCTAATACAATTAAATTAATTCAGGAAACAGCTTGCCGTGCATTTCAAGTATTAAATTGTGAGGGGATGGCGCGGGTAGATTTCTTTGTAACTAAAGAGGGGAAAGTTTATGTAAATGAAATTAATACTATTCCGGGGTTTACTAACATAAGTATGTATCCAAAACTTTGGGAAGCAAGTGGAGTTTCATATTCTAGATTAATTGATGAATTAATTGACTTAGCGATTAAGCGTTTTGAAGAAGAAAAGAAATTGCAAACTACATACGCTTGACCCAAATTTAATTGGAGTTGATTTTTGCCTCAATATTCTTCTTAATATAACTAATGCCTGATTTTAAGTTTACAAATATTCCTTCTCTTGAAAACTGGATAATACAGGCTCCAAAGCGAGCAAAAAGGCCAGATATCCATAAAAAGAAGGACGAACATTTTTGTCCTTTTGATCCTGGCCATGAAAAAGAAAATCCTGAGACATATAGAATTGGTGGAGAGCCGGGAGATAAAAAGTGGTCTGTTAAGGTTGTAAAAAACAAATTTCCATTTGCTCCAATTCACGAGGTTATAATCCATTCACCAAGGCATGTTAAGAGCCTTTCGGAGCTGCCTGTTGAGCAGGTAAAGCTTGTAATAGAGGCATTTGTTAACAGATTTAATGCATATTTACGAGATGGTACAGTCTGTATATTCTCAAACTCCGGCCATGATGCAGGAGAAAGTATTGGCCATTCACATTCCCAGCTCGCCGTGGTTCCAAAAGAGGTTCCAATTGTTGTGCCTGTATTGGAAGATTTCCTCGATTACAGGAGAGAGCACTTGATTGTTAAAGATTTTGAATTGGTTTCTCCTCCATATTCTCAGTGGCCGGATGAGGTTTGGATAATACCAAGTGAACGCGGAAAATTGTTTGGAGAGATAACCTATGATGAAATGGAAAATCTTGCGTACGTTTTAAGAAGAGTTATATATATTTTTGAAGCAAGACACGGTAATGATTTCCCTTATAATTTTTATATCTATCCTCATCGTGATTGGTATCTAAGAATTATGCCAAGAGCAAAGATTGCAGGAGGGTTTGAGATTGCAACGGGAATATTTGTTAATACTCAGGATCCAAAGGATACAATGGAGTTTATTAAAAAACACTTCTTTGAGCCGGAGGAAGAAAAGATTAAAAAACACGCAGCAGAATACAGAAAAGGAGTCTAACTTACTCTCGAAACTGATTTTTGTACGTACCACCTGATTTCATTTTCATACTTTTCACCAAATTGTTGCCAGTGGCTGGGAAAAACTCCTTCTCTCCTATATTTCAAATATTTTTTAATATTGGTAAATAATTTAGCTCTGGATTTATGACCTAGCTTATCTATTCTTGAAGGGGTAGACTCTATTAATTCGTGCTTGCCGGCTAGTCTTATTCCGATGCTCTTTTTTTTTGTGGCTTTTTTAGTTCGCTCCTTTTGCGTGTTACTTGCGATCACCTTTTCTGTAGCTGTTTCTAAGATAGTGCTTGTAGTTTCTGCTGGTTCAATATTAACCGGTAGATCCTGACTAACAAATGGATTGGTTTTTGTTTCTATTAAAGTAGGAGGGTTAACTGCGGCAAGTATATCTCTAATTGGAAAGAGATTTGTTCTGGTTCTCAATCCTAAGTCTATCCTTGGTCTTGGAAGATACTTGCTATCTATAGGGTGTACACCTGTATGGAAATTGTGTGGTAATGCTTTAGGACCTCCTTCGGTGTGAGACATATTGATAAATAAGTTGAATCTTAAGCTTGGATTGAGATTCCCGGGCTCATTGTGGACTTGAGTGTCACGCTGTTGATTTTGCTTGATCCAACAGAGGAGAGTAATGTTTTGATATTTTCTGCAATTTGTTTGTCTTCAAAAGATAATTTTCCTACGGAAACATGGATAATTGGAGCTTGAGCTTCTGTTTTGTAGTTTATTTGTCCTGCAGATAATTTTTCAATAACACTTTTTGTATCTGTTGTAATTGTTCCTGCTTTTGGATTAGGCATGAGCCCACGTGGTCCCAAAACCTTTGCAACGCGAGCAAGCTTTGGCATCATATCCGGTGTTGCTACCAAAATATCAAAATCAATCTTACCCTTTTCAATTTCTGCAATTATAGCTTCATCTGCAACTTTGATTCTCAATTTTTTACCTGTTCCGTGTGGAAGTACAACTTGTCCATTTACTCCCTTTTCTTTTGTGTTTATGTGTAATTCTACTGTTTCATCAAATCCACCTTTTTTAAACTTTCTAAGCATTTCAACAGCGGTTGTTATAGGGTAGGCAGTTTTTGCTGCAACTAGACCAGAGTTGGAAATGTGCCTTTTTGAGTGAACGCGAGCCTCTTTTTTAGTTTTTTGGTTTTGACTCTTGGTTTTTGGTTTATCTTCAGTAGTTTCAGTTGGCGCTGAATCTAGGGAGGCTGCAATATCTTCTTCTGTTACCCCAACGGAGTTAATTCTTTCTCCACCACCAAGGTTTACACCTTTAACTTGAGCTTTTTTTGCAGCTTTTGCTTCTGCCTTTTTCTTTTGCTCTTCAATTTGTTCTAATTCAGCTTGTTCGTCTCCTACGACGCGTACTTTTACTTTTCCCATAAAATTATTCTGTTTGAATTCCCATTGACCTTGCAACACCTTTAACTATCTTTGCTGCCTGACCAACGTCTTTTGTATTAAGATCTTCGAGTTTTATTTCTGCAATGTCTCTTGCTTGTTGGTCTGTTAATTTTCCGGCAACATCCCGCCCTGGTTTAGAAGAAGCCTTTTCAAGCTTAAGAGCTTTTTTGATAAGTTCTGGGACTGGTGGTTTTTTAACTATGAAAGAAAAAGTTCTATCTTCATAAACTGTTATAACAACAGGAAGAACAGTACCTTTTTGATCTGCGGTTTTGTCATTGAATGCCTTAACGAAATCCATTATAGGAAGTCCGTGTGGTCCAAGAGCTGTACCAACCGGAGGTGCAGGAGTTGCCTCTCCACCTTTTACGTTTAATTTTATAAGTGTCTTAATCTTTTTAGCCATGTTTTTTGTTTTAAGTTTTAGTTATTTAGATTTTCGAAACTTGGAGAAAATCCAATTCTACGGGTGTTTCACGTCCAAAAATGGAAACGAGTACCTTAACTTTTCCTTTCTCTTCATCAATTGATTCAATTGAACCAAGAAAGTCTGAGAATGGACCGTCGTTGATTTTAACAGCTTCACCGGCAGAAAAGGAAGACCTGAAAACAGGCGTCTTCATCTCTACAAACTTTAGGATTGCGTCAACTTCGTCGTCTCTGACAGGAGTTGGTTTATTCATTGTGCCTACAAAGGAAGTAACTCCGGGAGTTGTGCGGACAAGTAGCCATGCCTCGTCATCCAAAATCATTTTTACAAAGATATATCCGGCAAAAATCTTTTCCTTTACGGTCTCTTTTTTACCAGATCTTACCTTTACAATTTCTTTTGTTGGTACCAAAACATCAAGAATTCTATCTTTGAAACCCATAGCATCAACCCTTTGCATAAGAGTTTTTGCTACTTTGTTTTCGTGTCCGGAATATGTGTGAACAATAAACCAGCGTGCTTTGTTTTCAGTAATATCCATATTTATTTGATCCTAACTTATGAGAAGTCCCAGAAGATTTGTGAATCCGTAGTCGGCTGCACCTAGGTAAACACCTACAATTGCACTAATCACAAGAACTATAATTGTAAGCCTGACTACATCAGCGCTTGTTGGCCATGTTACCTTTTCGAGCTCTGATCTCACTTCCTTCAGGAACGTGAACATATTTGACAATTTTACCACAGGCTCGGGTTGCTTGTAAAGCGTGGGGTTAAGTGAATCTATCGTAGTGCCTGGTTTTAAAAAGATCTAGTAGAAAGTGGTTGAAAAACTCCTGTGGGGACATGTGTATTGAGATCAATATAAGGTAGTCAATTGCCAGTAGTAAAAATGCAAACATTATTACCTCCCGTAGCTTATGTCTACCATTAATAAAAAGAACCACTCCAATAATAGGTGAGGCAACAAGGAGAAGGTCAAGGAGTGAACTGACGGGGCAATCTTTTATTTTTATAATATTGCCCCCATTGATTCCTACACAAAAGAAGGTGGATAGGCCGCCGAATACTGATAAGAAATATTGCAGGCCTAGAGTTGCCAGAATTGTGAAAAAATAAGTTCTAAAAAGAGGACTAAAGCCCTTTTTTGTTTTAGTCTTAGGCATACCTTGAGTATGATTGACCCCAAAAAATAAGTCAATGTGTATTGGTTTACTTGGGGGAATTTCCGGGCTTCTCCGGTTGATTTCTTTTATCAACTGTTCTATTTAGAAACCTTTGATCATAATACATGTGTGCTGCCTCTCTTCTAGTAATATCTCTGCCCCTATTAGAATACCTATCCTGAATGGCTTGAATTGATCGCCCGTCAACATTCAGATCTATAATTTCTTGAATAGTATCTTTCGGCTCTAAGTCGTACATAGATGAAAATTCCTTTACATCGTCAGGGGTAATTCCAATAGGTTCAAAAGTATAGGGCAAGTCTGGAAAGTCGTTTTGTTCAGGGTTAGCCATAAGGTTATTTTACAACCCTGTTTGTTTATTTCAATAACATTTTGATTATAATAATTGTATGGATGATGCAGTGGAAGCAAGGAAGTTACTTGATAAGCTCCAGAGTGGAACTTTGTGTACGATTTCGTCTGTAAACGCGGAGAATAAGCCGGAATCTGCATTAGTTGGGTATGCAATGACCGATAATCTTGAGATAGTTATTGAAACACTTAAGACTACAAGAAAATACAGAAACATAACTGCTAGACCTCATGTTTCAATAGTTCTGTATTTAGGTGATGAGTCAACGTTGCAATATGAAGGTGAAGCAAGAATCCTTGATGATAGTGAGGTAGAGCTTAAGAATATTTATTTCTCTAGAAACCCAGAGGGTAAAAAATGGGAAGCAAGCGGAAGTGAAGTCTTTTTCCTAATAACACCAAAGTGGATGAGATATTCAAACTTTGCAAAGGAACCACGAGAAATATTGGAGTTTAACTTCTAATCTTTTGACTTTTGGGGCGATTCGCACTAAAATTAGGGGAACAATGAATAAAATTCGTAAAGCTGTTATACCCGCTGCCGGTTTTGGAACCCGTTTTCTTCCCCAGACAAAGGCAATGCCTAAGGAAATGTTGCCAATAGTTGATAAACCAGTTATTCAGTATGTAGTAGAAGAGGCTGTGGATTCTGGAATTGAGGACATAGTTATTGTTACGGGAGCTCTAAAGCGTGCAATTGAAGACCATTTTGATGTGATGAATGCCGACCTAATTAAAAACCTTGAGGCCGGAGGTAAGCAAGAGCTTATGGAGAAGACTAAGAAAATCTCTGAAATGGCAAACTTTATATATGTAAGACAAAAAGGACCTTATGGAAATGGAACACCGGTATTAGCAGCGGAGCCAATTATAGACAATGAGCCCTTTGCTGTTATTTGGGGAGACGAATTTATTTATTCTAAGCCACCTCGTTTAGCTCAGATGATGAAGGTACATGAAAAACTGGGTGGAGCTGTAATCTCTGCAGTAAAAATTAACAAAAAAGAGGATCTTAAGCGTTATGGAATAGCAGATGTTGAGCCTGTTGAGGGAAATATTTTTAGAATCAAAAGTATTGTAGAAAAGCCAAATCCTGATGAAGCGCCTTCTAACCTTGCTACACACGGAGCATATATTCTTCCTCCGGAGATTTTTGAAATTCTTAGAAATCAAAAGCCTGGGACAGGTGGGGAAATATATCTTCCGGAAGCAATAGACGCGCTTATCAAAACCGGTTATCCTGTTTATGCCTGTGAAATAGAAAATGGAAGATACTACGATACCGGAAATAAGCTTGAATACATGAAGACAGTTGTAGAGCTAGCGCTAGAACATGAAGATATAAGCGGAGACTTCAAAAAATTCCTCAAGGGATTAAACCTCGAATAGTATTAGGTTTACAATTCAACTGATTACCCTTAAAATTAACCTACTATGACAGCAAGAGAGCAAATAACTCAAAATTTAAGGCAATTAATCAAAGATCTTACCGGAAATGACATGGACGCTGAATTAAAAATTTCTGATAAATCAGAAAATGGAGATTATTACTCCAATATCGCCCTAAGACTTGCCGGAGTTTTAAAAGAAAAACCTCTGGATATTGCCTACAAACTAAAAGAAGAACTAGAAAAAAATCTGGATAAGTCTGTAGTTGATAAAGTTGAAGCTGCTCCTCCTGGTTTTGTTAATTTTTTCTTCACAGACAAAGCTCTTAAGGAAACAATAGAAGTAATAAATAAACATCCTAACTTTGGGGATTCAGACACATTAAAGGATGAAAAAGTAATGATTGAGTTTACAGATCCAAATCCCTTTAAGGAGTTTCATATTGGACATGTTTATTCAAATATTGTTGGAGAATCGCTTTCTCGTCTTACAGAAAGCCAAGGTGCAAAAGTTATGAGAGTTTGCTACCAGGGGGACGTTGGCCTCCATGTAGCAAAAGCAATATATGGTATGAAAACTTTGATTAGTGAAATGCCGGATGATGAAGCCCCGCTTTCTAATAAGGTACGTTTTCTTGGTAAATCATATGCTTTTGGGTCGCAGAAGTATGAGGAGAATGAAGAAATTAAAAAGGAAATAAATGATATCAACAAAAAAGTTTATGATGCAATTGATGAAGATATAAATTCTCTTTATGAAAAGGGAAGGGCGGTGAGTCTTGAATACTTTGACTCAATTTATGAAAGGCTTGGTTCTAAGTTTGAAAACTTTTATTTTGAGAGTAGAGTTGGGGTAGTAGGATTAGAGCTTGTTAAAGAATTTCTTAAAAAGGGTGTCTTTGAAGAAAGTGAGGGGGCAGTTATTTTCCCGGGTAAAGAACACGGGCTTCACAACAGAGTTTTTATTAATTCTCTGGGACTGCCTACCTATGAAGCAAAAGAATTGGGTTTGGCCCCAACCAAATATAAAGACTTTCCATATGACCAATCAATAATACTTACCGGAAATGAAATAGATGAGTACTTCAAAGTGCTTCTAAAAGCGTTAAGCCTTATTGATCCGGATTTGGCATCCAAAACAAAACATATTTCTCATGGTATGGTAAGACTCCCAAGCGGAAAAATGTCTAGCAGGACCGGAGATGTAATAACCGGGGAATGGCTTATGGATGAGGCTGTTTCTCGTGTCCACCAGGCTTATCCGGACATGACGGATGAGGTGGCAGAAAAAGTTGGGATGGCTGCAATAAAATTTGCATTCCTAAAAGTTAGTATTGGAAAGGACGTTGAGTTTAACTTTGATGAATCAATCGCACTAGAGGGAGCAAGTGGGCCATACCTTCAATACGCATATGTGAGAACACAGAGTATTCTCAGTAAGTCGGAGGTCGAAGTTCGGGATTCGAATGAAAACAGCGAACAACGAACAACGAATAGCGAAGGACGAGAGATCATGCGTTTTCTAGTGTATTTCCCAGACGTTTTAACTCAAGCTCAGACTAAGCTTGCGCCAAATCTGCTTGCAGAATACTTATTTAACCTTGCCCATCTATTTAATCTTTTCTATCAAAAGCATAAGATTGTGGGAGATAAAGATAGACTAGAATTAACACAAGCAGTTGGAGTGGTTTTAAAACACGGCCTCTCAATTCTTGGAATTGAAACAGTGGAGAAAATGTAGCTAAACAGATCTATTTGGATTCGCTACAGAGTATGAAGGATTTCTTGGTATAAGTACTACTGGTTTAGGTTTTTTCTCATCTTCCGGAATATTTCTATCGATAGCTTCATGATCCTCTGCCGTAAGTCTTTTTTCGCGTTCTTGTTTTTTTACTGCCTTCATTCTTTTTCTAGTTTCCATTATGGTTCTTTCTTCATTTACCCTTGGTTTGGTGCTTATTGCTTCTGCCGATGTTTTACCAGTTTGCATTATAACTATTGCTTCATCAAATACTGTTCTTGGTATATCTGTGTTAAGAGGAATTCTTGGATCAAGTTCGTGAAGCTCTTTTGCAGTTTGTGTAAATATTCCCAGTTCTCCTAGTTTTACTTTGCCTCTGGCCATTCTCTCTAACTTATCTACAATATCTTGCGAGGTTATTCCTGTAAAATCAGAGTTAACTAACTGTCCTGCTACTAATAAGATCGGGCCTAACTTTCTGACAAGGAGACCATGTTTATAGTCAATTCTATCTTGTGTACCATGATAGTCCGTCCCCGCTGCTGCACGTCTAATAATATTCTTCGCGTCATTTGGAGTTTTTAATCTGGGTATTCTTATCTCACCTTCACCTTGGCAAGTTCTTAATTCATTTTCAGTTGTCATAGCTGAATTTTAGCTCAAAATTATAAATTTTCAACCATTCTTAGGTTTTTTAGTTGGGGAAAGGGATAGTTAGAAGGTGAATACGCTTATTGATTCTGGCTATTTTAGATTATAAAATTCACCTGTTATGGAAAATACTAGGGGTAGAGATAGTTCAGGCAGAGAAGTGCGTGCAGCATGGGCAAGGTTAAGGGCTAGACACCAATCCGAGCAGTCAGACAAAAGTCCCGTGGTTAAATCGGAAATTCCAACAATCGTACAAGCAAAAGGACAGATGATGTGGGAGATATATGCTACTGTCCCAGAATTGATGACAAGATCTAGCGATGAAGATGAGGGGGTGTTTTACCCAACGTTAAATATTTCTTATATGGCAGAAGATACTTGGAGGCTTTTTAGAAAAGATAATGGAAAGCCGGGTAAATTCTCGAAAGCGGTTAGAAAATGGTTCAACAAAGTATACCAGGGTATAGGTGAAGAGAGAGAGCCTGCCATGATAGGCGCAGCACTGGTTGTACGGGCTATCCAACTAGAGACACTTGGAATGAAAGAGCTTACCGATCCCAGTTCGGCAGTTTCTTTACAGTTAACAGATCGTCTAAATCAAGTTTCTAAAAAAACAGTTAAAAAAACATTAGATGAATTTGAAGCAAATAATAGTATTTATGATTCAGTTATGGATAGAGCGAATAAAGATTCTGTTATTCCAAGAGAGCAAACAGCTCTCACAGAAATTATCCATGTTTCTGCTGGTGAGTCAGAAAACCCAAGGGCTCTAATACATGGAGCGGAAGCTATGTATTATCTTCTTAGTTCTGTATGGGATAGTATTTATCCCGAGTTATCAAAGCCAATTGTTCCACCGCCTCTTTCATAGTATTTAAGTTGATTTATACCATTTTCCTTGAAAGAGGAAGCTGCCTATGAGATAATGAGAGCCTCGCAATATATGAAATTCTTTGAAAAAGATCTAAAAAACGGCCTAAAAGTAGTAGTTATTCCAATAAATGAAGTTGAGTCTGTAACCACCATGATTATGGTAGGTGCAGGATCTCGTTATGAAGAAAAAACTAACAACGGAATATCCCATTTCCTCGAGCACATGGCTTTCAAGGGGACTCGCAAAAGACCAAGCGCAATAGAGATTGCTTCACTTGTTGATGGAGCAGGAGCAGAAAGCAATGCTTTTACCGGTAAAGAATACACCGGTTATTACATCAAATCAGCAGCCCACAGGCTTGAACTATCAATAGATATTTTGTCTGATATGCTTCAGAATCTTCTTCTGGATCCTTCAGAAATTGAAAAAGAAAAAGGCGTAATAACAGAAGAATTAAATCTTTATGAAGACACACCAACCAGAAAAATTGGAGATATTTACGAAGCTCTCCTTTACGATGACACGCCAATGGGTTGGGATATTGGTGGAAGAAAAGAAGTTATAAAAGAAGCAAAAAGAGAAGATTTTGTAGATTATATGAAAAAGCTTTATTCTGCTTCCAATATGGTAATTGTAGTTGCCGGAAAAGCAGACGTAGAAAAAACTTATGAACTGGTAGAAAAATATCTTGGTGACCATCCAACATTTACAACAGAAGGTTACAAATCAGTAATCGAGGGTCAAAAAGAGCCTGCTTTAAAACTCCATTACAAAAAAACAGACCAGGCACACTTTGCCTTGGGAGTAAGAACCGTTGGAATTACAGACGAAGAAGATAAATATCCGCTTTCTCTTCTTGCTACGATTCTTGGTGGAGGAATGTCAAGCCGCCTCTTTCATGAAGTGAGAGAGAAGAGGGGACTGGCATATTATGTTAGAACGTCTGCTGAAAATTATCTTGATTGTGGCCATTTAACAACTTACGTTGGCGCTGACCCAAAAAGAATTAATGATGCAATAACAGTAGTGCGCGACGAGTACAAAAAGGTTATGAAAGATGGAGAAATAACGGAAGAGGAGCTTGTTAAAGCAAAAGAATATACTAAGGGCCATTTTGTATTGGATCTTGAGGATACGCGATCAGTAGCTATATTCTATGGATCAGATTGGACTCTTGAGAAAAAACTGGAAAATCCTGACAAAATCACAGATAGAATTGATGCAGTAAAATTGGCAGATATTCAAAGAGTTGCCAAAAAATATTTAGCAGAGCCACTTAATCTTGCAATAATTGGTGATTTCAAAGAGGAAGAGCCATTCAAAAAATTGATTGCTTAGTTGATTTTTTGGGCAGCTACCTATAAAATAACTTATCAATGGAACAGACATTAGTAATTTTTAAACCAGATGCCATGACCCGCGGCGTAATTGGTGAAATCATTTCCAGATTTGAAAGAGTAGGGATGAAAATTGTGGCTATGAAGATGGTCAATGCACCTCGCGAACTTGTAGAAAAACATTATCCTGCAGACCGTGAAGAACTTTGGGTAGGTATAGGAAACAAAACCTTAGATAATTACCGCGATTTAGAGATGGATCCAAAGGAATCTTTGGGAACATCTGATGCAAAAGAAATAGGAAAAATGGTAAGGGTTTGGTTGATGGACTATCTAATGGAGTCACCGGTACTTGCATTAGTTTTGGAATCTCCACACGCTGTCGAGTTAGTAAGAAAAATGGTTGGTCACACGTTGCCATTAATTTCGGCTCCTGGTACTATCCGCGGAGATTATTCTTATGATTCCTCATATTTGGCTAACAGCAATAAAAGGCCTATTAGAAATTTGCTTCATGCATCTGGGAATGTTGAAGAAGCTAAATATGAAATACCTCTTTGGTTTACAAAAGAAGAAATCTTCAAATACAAAACCGCCTCAGATTTAATTTAATTCGTTATTTAGTAGATTCTTGTGAAGTTTCTGTGTGGGCTCCTAATACGGTTTTATAGTTATTTGATTGGGAGTATTGGAAAATTACAAATGCAATTATTGCAACGGTTATGACCCCAACAACAAAAGATAGAGTCTTACTTCTTTTTGCATTTACAACCTGGCTTTTTGTAGGCCCCTTTTTGTAGACTTTTTTAGGCGCGCTTTTTGATTTTTTTGATAATATCTTTCCGCCAGAGGCGGATCCGGACTTTGGCATTTTGCGATACTAGATTAACAAAATAAAAACTAGCATGTCAACCCCGATTTAATCGGGGTCAACCCGTTCAAAGTGGGTCCTATGCTATAATTATGAGCGTAAGTGGTGTGAAAGTGTCCCCGTAGCTTAATGGATTGAGCAAGCCCGTCCTAAGGGCGAGATTGGTGGTTCGACTCCACTCGGGGACGCACACGGGGTGTAGGTCATCGGTAGACCGCGCGATTCGGGTTCGCGAGGCAGGGAGTCCAATTCTCCCCACCCCGACTCTGACGATTGACTAATAAAGAACAATCAAATATCATATAAAACAATGGAACAAGAGCACAAAATGACCAAGGCAGAAATAAAAGCCCAAAGAAGATTAGAAAAATTGGCACGTTCCTCAAACCCTGATTCCGGAAACAAAATGAAGACTATAATTATTGCTCTTGGTTCACTTCTTTTCCTAGGATTTTTTGCTCTTGTAATATTTCTTATTAAACAAGATCAAAACAAACCAATAGTTTTAGCAGCAGATGGATATGCAGTTGGCCCATCTAATGCAAAGGTAACCGTTGTTGAATTTGGTGATTTGCAATGCCCGGCATGTAAAGCTTATGAGCCATTTGTCAGACAAATTAGAAAAGATTATGCAAAGAATGTAAAGCTTATTTACAAAAACTTTCCTCTAACTTCCGTTCATCCAAATGCAATGCTTGCAGCTCGCGCTGCCGTATCAGCAGGAAACCAAGGTAAGTTTTATGAAATGCATGATCTTTTGTACGACAAGCAAGAAGAGTGGGCAGATCTACCGGCAAGCGGAGCAAAAGATAAGATTATGGGTTATGCAGCAAGTCTAAAACTAGATATGGATAAATTTGCAAAAGATATAGATGATAGTAAAACGGAAGATGTTATCAAAAAAACCCAAGATGAGGGTATAGCAGTAGGTGTTAGCGGTACACCAACGTTCTTTGTTGATAATGTAAAAATTGAAAACCCGCAAAGTTATCAAGACTTCCAGAAAATAATTGATAATAATCTTAAGAAATCCTCAAAGCTTCAATAATGGATAAATCAAGCGCTCTCATAATAGTAGGTGGATTCGCAGACCTAGTTTTGCTTGGTGAAGTTATATTGGTGGCCTTAATTTTGGTTTTAGGAGCGCATCTGGTATTTAAAAAAAATAAATTTTTAAAGAAAATTATTTCCTTCTTCTCTGAAAACGCATTGATATTTGCTTTCTTTGTAGCCCTGGCTGCAATGACCGGGTCTTTATTCTTCTCAGAAGTTGCAAAATTTGTTCCTTGTAAGCTTTGTTGGTACCAAAGAATATGTATGTATCCTCAAGTATTAATCTTAGGAATTGCGGCTTTAAAAAATGATTTTTCTATTAAGCGTTATATTCTTCCGCTTTCTATAGTTGGGATAATAATTTCTACTTACCATTATATTCTCCAGATGTCACCGCTTCCGTTGCCTTGTACAGATGAAATAGCCAGTTGTGCTGCAAAACAAGCCGCATTTTTTGGATATATGACAATTCCTCTTATGGCGTGGACAGCTTTTGCTATGATTATCCTCCTCATGCTTCTTATAAAGAGAAAGAAATAATTATCTAGTAGGCGTTGGGGTAGGTGATTTATTGACTCCGTCTATTACTATTCCATAAGCTTTTACATCTTCAGGTTGAATATTCTTTTGGTTGGATTGGTAGTTTCCGTTAAGAAAATGAATATAGTCAGCCGTTTCAGGACCCACGAAGACAAAAGTATCCTTTTCATCATAGTGCTTGGTTTTACCATCTGCATTTAGGCCGGTGTATATATCAGAATTTCTCAAAACTAAATATTTTTCACCTTTTTCATTTGTTAGTATTTCTGGTTTATTGACTGTAAAACTAGAGAATTCAGATACATCATAGCCATTAATTTTTACAATTCTAGAATTGGCTACCTCGTTCCCGGCATATTTTACAGGTCCTCCTCTAAACTTTAATTCACTGTCTAGATCTATTGTTACTTTCCCATTGTAATACTTATCAGCTATCCACCTTTTAGCTTCATTATCATAACGCGATGCCTCTATTTTATTAGCCTCTTGTGGGTTGGGAGTAACTTGAGTTGCATTAAATTGATCAATTTTAGTCGAGAAAGAATTATGGCTAGGTATGGCATCAGAAATTAATTGATTGGCCTCATAAGCTCCCCCAGCAATTCCACTGAGGATTGCTAATGTAACTGTCACGCGGGCAGCAAGAGACATAAAGTTGAATCTTCTTAGGGCTTTTTCTTGTTCTCTTGCCTCGTCTTGTCTTTCTTGGCTAAGTAACTCTCCAGAATTAATTATGTTTGGTTTAAGTCTATCTTGACTAATATTTCTAGAATCAATTACTTTTGGAATTGGTCTTTCGCTCTCATTGTCCATATTTATTATCTAGCCTTATTAAAATGCATAAAGGCATTGATTTCTATATAATATCATTATGAACAAGAAAACGTTCGTAAGAATTCTAATTTTACGTACAATTGGTAATTTCCTAATCCTTTTTACAATCTTTGCATTTTTTGCAACGTTTGGACCAACTCTGTATTATGAGGCTTCTTATCAAATCGCAAAAGCCAAAGGAATAAAATACGTTTTAGCAGATGATGTAAAGCAATCTAACGAAAGTGAGCTTGGAAAACTTGTTAAAAAATATGACACCAGTGGCCAAGTTCAGAATCAGGGACCAAGTTTACTTGGTGATGTCCTCTCAAAGAGTGATGAAAAAGTATTGGTTCCACCTTCTTCAGACTTTTCCGTAGTAATCCCCAAAATTGGGGCAGCAGAGTCAATTACGCCAAATGTAGATCCATCTAATAAGGATGAATACCTTAGGGTCTTACAACATTCCATAGCTCATGCTAAGGGGACAGCATACCCGGGAGTTAATGGTACAACCTATCTTTTTGCCCATTCTGCGGATAGTTTTTGGGATGTAGGACGCTATAACGCAGTTTTCTACTTGTTAAAAGATTTACAACCCGGAGATGACGTTTATCTTTTCTTCCATGGAAAACGTTATAACTACAAGGTTTATGACAAAAAAATTGTGGACTCAAATGATGTTAGTTATATTGATGCCGCGCTTGGTCAAGGAGAAAGGGTAATTCTTCAGACTTGTTGGCCTCCGGGGACAGATTGGAAGAGAACTCTTATCTTTGCAAAGCCGGTAGAGAGTTAAACTGTTTCTGGCTCCCATTCATTGATATGTATTATTTCCGACAGGGTAGACCAAGCAAAATTTCTTACTTTGGGTCTCAATGCTTCGCCGGTGTGTGGGTGGTAAAATTCTCTGTAGCCGCTTTTATCTGTTAGCTCTTTAGTTTTTCTAGCAATATTCCAAGCAGCTTCATGACATTCTTTTGCTAAATCCGGATATGCTTCTCTAAATCTTGCTGCTTGTTTTTGAAGGCCCCTTGCGACATACCAATTCATATTGATCCATACGGGCCCTCTCCATATTCTTGGCTCTTTGTATCCTGGGTCATAATTTGCATGGTGTACGGGAATGCTTGGTAATGGCCACTCGGTTTTATACCATTCAGCACTGCCTATCATGTAGAGTGCACTTGCTATCTGATCTGGCTCTGTGGAATCAAGAATTATAGGGAATAAGTCTCCAACTGAACTTTTCTCAATAAACTTACCATCTTTCAGTGGGTAGAATTTTTTATCTTTAGGGTCCCACATTTCTTCCAGAATAGCTTTCTCGACTTGTTTGGCTTTATTACCAAATTCAACAGCATCATCGGGGTGGTCTGTTAGTTCTGCAAGCTTAGCCATATAATTAAGATTCTCTGCATATATGCAGTTAAACATTACATCCTTTACTCCGTACTCCTTTACTCCTATTCTTCTCTTAAATCCCAGCAATAAGTCTCCACTATAATCCATAAATCCGTTAATTCTCCTTGCGGCAGGATCTAGTTTTTTAGGTACCCGATCATATGGTAATCTCCATTTGTGATCATCAAAAACATGATCGCTGTCTCTACCTGATTCGTGAGGGTCTTTTAAAGTTATGAGATTTCCATTGTCAATTTCTGCTTGTCTATTAGCAAAATACCTATAAGATTTGGCAACGGCATCATAATTTTTTCTTACAAAATTATCCCCCTCGGCAGATCTATCTTCTCTTACAAAAGCTTTATGGGTTTCTAGAATAGCCATGGCTAAGAGGGGCGGTTGAGAATAGTCACTTGATTTGGCTCGTAGTCCAAATACTAATAATCGCTCTGGATCCCACCATCTTCCTTTACCCAAAAAGGTCATATTGGGAATAAATCCCGTGGTTTCATCTTGAGTAGATAGAAGGATCTCTAGATCATTTCTTGCCCCATCCGGATCACCACCTCTTGCTCGACTTATTGACTGCAAAGTTGTATCCCACTCATGTATTGCATGACTGTAATGTTCCGTTGCGGCTGGTGTATGTAAGACGCCTGCCTCATCTTTGCTGGCATTTAAAGTTATTACATGAGGAGGTAGAAATTCTGCTGCCATAATGGTTAAAAATTATACCAGATTTTGTTTGTGATTTTGAGGCTGGGGGAGTTTACACTTAGAGAACCGAAGTGTAGAATAGATGAATGCAAAAAAAGTACATTGCAATCGCGGTTGTCTTTGTATTAATTCTTCTTATTATTTTTGCAAATAACTTTCTTCCTATTAAGCTTTTTGGCGCTGGCATACAAAAGATATTTGAAGCCCCAAGAATTGCCATATACAATATTAAAACTCAAGTTTCGGGTAACGATAGCAAGCAGGTTGAACAATTAAAGAGTGAGAATGCAGCGCTTGTTAAAAAATTGGTAGATTATGAGAAAACAAAGCTAGACAACGACGCATTAAGAAGCCAGTTTGAAACCACACAAACACAAAACTACTCATTATTACCGGCTCATATAATGGGTTTTGCCGGAAGTTTTACCAATCCAAGCTCAATAGTTATTGATAAGGGAGTAAGCGATGGTGTTAAAAAAGGAATGGCAGTAATTTTCCAAAACAATTTAATTGGAATAGTAGATCAGCCATCAGACTTTTACTCAAAAGTTAATTTGTCTGTAAATCAAAAGTTTTCAGTAATTGCCCAGACTTCAGAAAATAATTCTTTGGGGATTACTCGCGGGCAAGATGATTTTATTTTGCTTGATAGGGTGCCAATTGATAACAAATTATCAAAAGGAGAAATGGTTTTGACAAAAGGGGAAACAGATAGCCAAAAGTTGGTTCCTAGCGGATTAGTAATAGGTAAAATAAGTGGGATTAGTAAAAGCGAAAACCTTCCGTTCCAAACTGCAAAAATAGAAAGTCCGGTAAATTTTACAAAGTTGTCTACCGTTTTTGTGATTACAAAACTATAATGAGCCTTAAATCATTTTTATTTTTAGCAATTTTTATCGCGCTATTTTTTGAATCATCATTAATATCCCTGCCTTTGGTTTTTATTCTTTGTCTTCTGTTGTATATTATTTATCCTGACACATCGGTTGTGATTTTTGCCTTGTTTATGTGTATGATTTTGGATGTTTTAAGGGTTGGGCCAATTGGGTTGTCATCTCTTGCAATAATAATAGCAATTGGGTTGGTAGAATTAATAAGAAGTAGTATGGAATTTAGAGATTACAAATTAATAATCCCATTTTTATTTATCGCATCTTATCTATATGCAAATTTATTTGTTTATAGTGTAAATTTCTTAACTTATTTTGTATTGTTTGGAGTGGCTTCACTGATTGTTTATTATTTTTCCGGTAGCAAGTTATTATGGCGAAAAGGAATGTAAAAATAGGCCCAGCGTTTTACGACTATTTATCCCAAGAAAAAACTACAAGGCGTGGAGGTGGGGGGAATAGTTTTGTTATGAGTGGTATTGTCCACTTGTTTCCATTCTTTATATTAATATTGTTGTTCTCCATTCTTGCGGCCCGTTTGTTTTATGTGCAGGTTTTACGCGCCGGATACTACAAAGATTTGTCTGATAGTAATAGAACAAGAACAGAAATTGTAGAAGCCCCCCGCGGAATAATTTACGATAGACACAATAGGCCATTGGTGGCAAATTCTGCTACTTTTTCAATCAAAAAAGATGGCAAAGAAAAAGAAATAAGCCAGGAGGAAGCACTTAAAATAATGAGCGATAACGGAAAAGTTGATAGCGCAGTTAGGCGCGATTACTTATACAAAAGTGCATTTGCTCACGTCTTGGGTTATGTGGGTAATTTGTCCGAGGATGAAAGCAACATGCCGGATTTTAAGGATTATGGATTAAATGATTCGGTAGGAAAAATTGGTTTGGAAAAAGAATATGAAAGTTTGCTCCATGGGCAAAACGGTAAAAAGCTTTACGAAGTTGATGCCCAAGGGAACTATATGAGAGAGCTTGGGACTCATGATCCAATTCCGGGACAGAGCATTAATACAACACTAGACCTAGATGTTCAATTGGCAGCAAAAGAAGCAATGAAAAATGTTGATAAAGGTGCGGTTGTAGTTTCAGATGTTAATGATGGGGGAATAATGGCGCTTTATTCCAAGCCGAGTTTTGACCCAAATCTTTTTACACATACTGGTTCCAAAGTTTATAAGCCGGACGGAGATTACACTAGTCCTGTTCAAGTTGTAATGGACTCTGATAAAAGGCCGCTTCTTGATAGGGCAATTGGTGGAGCGTATCCTCCTGGATCTACATTCAAGTTGGTTGCTGCAACTGCGGCACTAGAAAAGGGATCAATAAAAAAAGACACAATTATTGAAGACACAGGAATTCTAAAAGTTGGAAACTTCTCTTTTGGTAATTGGTACTTTTTGCAATACGGAAGGAAAGAAGGGCCTTTAGATATAGTTGGGGCAATCAAAAGATCAAATGATATCTTCTTTTATAAATCAGCCGAGTCAACCGGGGTTGATAATATTTCTGCTTGGGCAAAAAAATTTGGTATGGGAGAAAGACTTGGTATAGATTTGCCCGGAGAACTAAGCGGGACAGTTCCAACCGTAGAATGGAAAGAAAAAACAATTGGTGAGCAATGGTATTTAGGTGATACCTACAATTATGGAATTGGACAAGGATATTTACTTGCAACGCCTCTTCAGGTAAACATGATGACAGACGTTTTTGCTAACAGGGGAACTTTGTATAAACCGCATCTTGTTCAGGGGCAAACAAAAGTATTGAAAAAAGATTTTATAAAAAAAGAAAATATGGATTTGGTAACTCAAGGTATGGAGGAAGCGTGTGAGACAGGCGGAGTAGCATGGCCACTTTTTGATTTTAAAGTCAAAAATCCCAAGCTTAAGATTGATAATACTGATTATTTTAAAGATGCTTCCGCTGGGGCAGATATGGTTAGGGTAAAAATGGGGTGCAAGACCGGAACAGCAGAAACAGGAGACAAAGATACCAATCCACATGCTTGGATTACGGTTTTTGCGCCATTTAATAAGCCGGAAGTAGCAGTAACAGTATTAGTCGAAAACGGGGGAGAAGGGTCAAGTATTGCAGGCCCAGTTGCCCGTGATGTCCTCAAAGCATACTTTGAAAAGAAAAATAACTAGCACTTCTTTTAGTCAGAAAAATAAATTAATTGGTTGTCTTAAATGTGGAAAAAATCTGATATGTTTCATTCCCGATCAATCCATCTGAAAATAGTTCAATGATATTGTTGCCTGAGGAGATATATGCAACGGGTCCTGGCGCCCCCGCACCACAATATCCAATAGTCACAACCGCATTAATGCCTTTAAAAATTTGACTTTTATCCTTTAATATTTCCACATCCCCACATCCTTGTTGCTGTGGAATTATTACTGTCTTTATATAATCTTCAAGAGATTGCTTGTTTTTGTTTGGAGTGACTGTGATATAGATCCCACTTTTTCTTCCACTCCCATGGGGATCTAGATCTTTTGTTAATATTGTTAATAAACCATCGCTTGTTGCTTCCGGTGAATTCAACTCTCCCCAATTATTGGGATATCTTAAAGAGAAGCCATAGGATTGGTTAGTATATGTTTTCCAATTAGTTGTGTCTATTTGAGGCTTAATTGTTTGTAGGGTTGAAAGAAAGTTGTTAAATAAATCTTTTTTTCCAAAAAAGTGGGTTATCTGAATTACTCCACCATTAGGATCAGTTAGATACACTACGTCGGATAAACCGGCAGCAGAGGTTGAGAGACCTCTAATTCCAGAGTAGCCATTTGTGGAATACGGTTGAATTGTTGGGTTATTATCAGAACCGTTAGTGTAGGCAAAAGTAGTTGGTAAGACTTCGTCTAAATTGCATATTCGTATAAATTCGTGATTATCAACGGGTATCTTAGTTGGTACATCGTATGGTTGTGGTAAGTCGCTCATTGTAATACAGGGATCTTCTACATAATTTAATACATACCAGTTTGATGGGTGTCCTACCTGAAATCCACGAATACTGTCCGAATATTCTATCCATGGCCCATTTTTATCAACCGGTAGAGCTGGTACAGCCTTTGGAGTTAACCTGGAGTTACCTGGGAGCCAATAATAATCTTTAGGATAGCATTCTTTCCCAGTATTAGCTTCACAGGTTAATTTATTAGTATAAAAAACATTTCCCGTGACAAGCGCTTGTCTAATTTGTAGGGCTCGCAATGAAACAATGCCAAAAATAGCAATAACTCCCAAAATAAATGAAATAACAAAAGCTATTGTTGCCCTTTTTATTCTCACTCTTTTTTTAATTAATAAATATATCCACACCATATTACTGATCCCAATACATAACAGTAACAGAAGTAAAACGTAGGTTATTGCGATGTATGTTTGATTTTGATGCATAATTATGAAGCCTGTTCCCCCTGACAATCTCGGAACAGCACGTATTAGTACGATAGAGAAAAACATTTGAGCCACGGCAGACAAAGAAAGAATAGTTATGAGAAATATCCTTAAGAATTTATGGTGATTTTCTAACTTATTATTGGAAGTGTTTTGTGATTGATTGTTTTGATTTTCCACACGTTTAGTATTTCAAGAATTGCTATGTGGTGTCAATCTTCAATTAAATGCGGCACTAATAAAAAAGAAGAGAAGACCAATAATTGCCAAAAGGGCAACTAAAAGCTTGGAATTTTTTGCAAGTTTTGTAAAAGAAAAATCTTTTAAAAACTCAATTATAGCCTCGGTTATTTGATTTAAAATTTTTGTAAATTGCTGCATCATAAAAATGAGTATAGCATATTAATTTTGATATAATTCCAGATATTATGGGAGAAAAACCAAATTTTGCTGTAACCAAGGAGGTAGTAAGAGAGATAAGAGAAAGGGGTCTAGCCGTGGAGCCTCCAAAGCATATGACGCCGGAACAATGGCAAAGTGCGGTGTATCGTACAGATAGATACGTGGAGGATGACAACGAAGACGGACGAACAATAGCTAGGTCCTTACATGTCACCCATCAGGCAATATCGCGAACAGTTAGTAGAACGCTTAGAGTTTATTGGGAAAGATTACCTGTTGAGATACAGGAGAGGCTTCCCCAATCTTCCATGGCTACGTCAAAACCGATAAGGCGAGATGTAATCATTCAGAGACATAGGTCTTCGCATTCCCATGTTTTAGAGAGAGGATTAAGAGAAGGGAAAACGTTAGAGGAGATAGAAAAGGAATCTGGTAAGAGATTTAGACCCAATACTAGAAAACTCGTGAGGGGTCGCGGCGTAGATGTTCCTCTTACTCCTCGAGAAGCTTCTTTGGTTGAATACGCCGAGTTAATTAGCAAAATAGTATCAGAAAAAGATCCGCAAAAACTAGAAGAATATTATAAAAATAAACGAGTAAATTTGTCATTCTTAGCTCACCACTCAGCAGGAGAGGATCCAATTTTTATAACACTCGGGAGATTATTAGGATCTCATTTCGGTTATTTTACTTTACTGAAAGGAAAAAGATTTGAAGACTTTACTAAAGTGGCGAAGCAGAATGGTGTGGTCATTGCAGAAGCACATAACATAGACCAAAAAGGACGAGTAAAGAACTCTTTAAGGGTTGTGCGAGTGGTGGACTTGAACAATGAAGAATTTATGAAAGCAGTTGGGGACTTTGTAGATAATAAACTAAAAAAAGATAATCACGTGAAGAGAGAGCCAATTTTACAGGAGAATTTATCATTGCGTACGAATTCAGTTGGAAATGTAAAATCTCCAGTTTATTTTCCTCCAGTTGTTCCGTTTTGGAAAATAAAAACTTTGGAAGAAATAAGAGCAGAAATGAAAGAGTAATTATTTATTGGACTTCACGTTTACGTCTACCTTATCAGGGATTTGGACGCTTGGGGATGAACTCGCTGCCGTATTTAGGAATCTAGTCCCAATAAAGTATAAAAAGAAC
Source organism: Patescibacteria group bacterium (assembly GCA_035549315.1). Taxonomy (GTDB): domain Bacteria; phylum Patescibacteriota; class Microgenomatia; order Levybacterales; family GWA1-39-11; genus GWA1-39-11. The sequence continues at coordinate 86,166 of DASZRC010000012.1, forward strand.
AAAAATATAAGTGCAATTAAAATCACTCCTATCAAGCTATTGTTGCTACCGCTGCTATCTGTATGTTCGTGTATAACTTCTGTTGCCATGTTTATATGCTAGTCTAAATACGTAAGAAGAAAAGCAATAAATTGTAAAGAGTCGGTATGAAATAATAATATATTGGTATGGAAGAAAATTACATTTTGGGCTTTTCAAATGCAATTGGGGTTGGGCCAAAAGGCTTCCAAAATTTATTAAAAGTTTATGGTTCGGCAGAATTGGCTTGGAAAGAACCATTGGAAGAAAAATACAAATCAGCCGGTATTGGCAAAATTAATTATTCTAAATTTGTAGAATTTCAAAAAACATTTAACATCTCTGAATATTTAGAAAAACTTAAAAAAACAAAAGTGGAATTCATTCCATATAGTGCTAAATTCTATCCCAAAAAATTGGCAGATATTGATAGTCCGCCAATTGGACTCTATATAAAAGGAAATAAAAACTTATTAATTGAGTCTAATTTGTTGGGAATAGTAGGCGCTAGAAAGACTACAACGTATGGAATTGAGGCGACAATTAGCTTAACCAATGAGTTAAGCGATAGCTTTGTAATTGTATCAGGTTTAGCGCTGGGAATTGATGCAACAGCTCATAAGACAACACTTGAAAACCACGGAAGAACTATTGCGGTTTTGGGATGCGGAGTTGATTGTCCATACCCCAGGGAAAATGAAAACCTTTATGAAGAAATTCTAGATTACGGTGGTTTAATAATTTCCGAGTATCCACTTGGAATGAAAGCATCTGCCGGCACTTTTCCTGCAAGAAATAGAGTAATTGCGGGAATCTCAGAAGCCGTATTGGTGACGGAGGCAGCAGTTGATAGCGGATCCTTAATTACTGCAGATTATGCCATTAAGCAAGGTAAAACCGTCTTTGCAGTACCCGGCCCAATCAATTCCAAAATGTCAGACGGGACTGCTAAGCTTCTCAAAAATGGTGCGGTTTTGGTTACGTCGGCACAAGATATTTTCGATAATTTAAATCTCAAGAACCAAGCACCAAATTCCAAACAAAGATTAAATCCAAAATTACAAAATTTAAAACTTTCCAAAGAGGAAAATAAAATTGTAGAAGTTTTAAATGAGGAAAAATCTATTGATCAGATTGTAAGGGAAACAAAAATTCCAATGCACAAACTGTCAATAATTTTATCAGAGATGGAACTAAAAGGAATTATAAAAAATTCAGGAGGAAAAATTAATCTAATTTTTATATAATATTTTTATGGCGCAAGACGGAGAGACATTTTTTACAGTAGTGGGATGTATGGATGGAAGAGTCCAATGGCCTGTTGCCATGTATGGAAAAGATAAATATGATGCTCGTTTTCCAGACACAATAACTGAGGCTGGAATTGTAGGAATAATTGCTTCTGACCCCAAGCCTGAATTTGTAGAGAATCTAAAAACTAAGCTTTTGGTTTCAATTGATAAACATCATTCAAAAGGAATTGTTGTTGACGGGCATCAAGAGTGTGCTGGTAATCCGGTAGATGATGACAAGCACCGCGAAGATATTAAAAAATCTGTAAACTTTATATCAATGTTAATAGAAAACAAAGTTCCGGTTGTTGGAGTTTTTGTTACCCGCAATGACGATAAATGGGTAGCAGAAGAAATTTAATCCCCATTTATTACTCAAAGTAACCAATTTGTGCTAAAATCCTCAATCATGACTCCAGAAGATGAATCTATTAGGCTGCAAGGAGAAAACCAAGCTTCTAAAGATATTTATACTAAGACATTTATTGCCCCCCTTCCATTTTTTTTGCCCGGAATTGATGCAGACTATATAGAGGAAGATGCCGGAGATGGAAGAATAAATCGTAGACCAAGGAGAGTTGATAGGTTTGCAAAACAAGAAATTGAGGTTTCAAGTGGGGTGGATGATCA
>DASZRC010000013.1:0-39699 GCA_035549315.1 Patescibacteria group bacterium
ACACTTGTTGTAAATAAACTTAAGGGTACAGTTAATGTTTTGGCAGTTAAAGCTCCTGGATTTGGTGACAGACGCAAGGCAATGCTTGAAGATATTGCAATTTTGACCGGCGCAACAGTTATTTCAGAAGAAACAGGTAGAAAATTAGAATCAATAACGGTTGATGACTGCGGAAGAGCAGAAAGAGTTAAATCTACAAACGAATCAACCCAGATTATTGGCGGAAAAGGACCAAAATCAGATGTTAACGAAAGAATAACAATGCTTAAGAAAGAAGTTGAGAAGGCCACTTCTGATTTTGACCGCGAGAAACTACAAGAGCGTTTAGCAAAACTTTCAGGTGGAGCAGCAGTTATTAACGTTGGTGCTGCAACTGAAATTGAGATGAAGGAGAAGAAGGAAAGAGTAATTGATGCAGTTGCCGCAACAAAAGCTGCTATTGAAGAAGGGGTAGTTCCCGGAGGAGGAGTAACTTTGCTTCGTGCTAGAAAAGGACTTGCAAAACTTAAAGCAACGCTAACCGTAGAAGACCAAAAAACGGGAGTAGATATCTTATACCAAGCTCTGGGAGAACCAATAAAATGGATTGTAAAGAATGCAGGAGAAGACAGCGGTGTAATACTTAGCAAAATTGAAGCATCAAAGGTTGATGACTATGGATTTAATGTAATGACTATGGAATACGGCTCAATGCTATCTGCCGGAATTATTGATCCAGCCAAAGTTACACGCTCTGCAGTGCAAAACGCAGCGTCTGTTGCAACAATGGTATTAACAACAGAAGCCTTAATTACAGATCTTCCTGAAGAAAAGAAAGATATGCCTCCAATGCCCGGCGGAATGGGTGGCATGGGCGGAATGGACTACTAAACAAGCTTTTAGTTTATAGCTGATAGCTTATAGACCTCACTCAAATCTCAGACATTTTAATCAGTTGTTTAGTTTCTGCGCGTGCTCGTTCTAAATTTGACGAAGTTATTACTTTTCAAGAGAATTTTTTAGCCAGGCGAGATAGGATTCGTTTACATTTTCTGCTTTAATTTCAATAATCTGAGGGATGCTGTATGGAAGAATTTTGCCAAGTGCTTCGGACACTTTTTTAAAATATCCATCATCTGTTTTGATAATTCCACTGAATTCTGCTGCTTTAGTTTTCTTACCTTCCCACACGTAGTAATTTGTTACCGGAAAAACTTCAACACATGCTGCGAGTTTGTTATCAATAAGGTGATTTGCAGCTTTATCTGCATCTTCCATAGATTCAAAGCTAACGAAGATCAAAATCATGGTCTTATTATATCACTTGAGATATAATTCTTTTATCTCCTACTTCCCAATAACCAAGATCTAGGAACTAAAAACCAATGATTGATGCGCATTGTCACTTAAATTTACACGCTTTCGATGAAGATTTTGACGCCGTAATAAAACGGGCAGTGGATGCTGGTGTTAAATCAATCGTAAACACCGGCACAAGTATACCATCAAGCAGGCGAGCAGTAGACCTAGCACATAAATATAATAACATGTTTGCAATTGTTGGTGTACATCCACATCATGCAGATAAAGTAGACATAGAGTTTGAAGGGGAACTTCAAAGTGATTGGTTAGAAAAATTAAGAGAAATTGCACGCGATGACAAGGTTATTGGAATTGGGGAGATTGGGATGGACTATTTTATGTACAAATCAAATGGGGTGGTAGATAAAAAGATTCAAGAAGAAACATTTCGACAGCAAATAGAGTTATCAATTGAATATAGCCTTCCTTTACAGATTCATAATAGGCTTGCAGGAGAAGATACGGTTAGGATTCTTAAAGACTATAAGAGTAGGCTCCAAGATTATCCTGGGATGTTTCATTGTTTTGCCGGAACAAAAGAAGTACTAAAAGATGTTTTGGATTTAGGTTTTTATGTTGGGTTTGATGGCAATATAACTTATAAGGGTATGGCGCCGGGAGAAACAGTTACCTTGCCGGATCTAGCAGCTATGGTACCAATTGAACGTATGATGACTGAAACTGACAGTCCTTTCTTGAGCCCAATCCCTTTCCGCGGAACACGTAACGAACCTAAAAATGTTATAATTATAGGTGAATATCTTGCCTCTCTAAAAGGGATTCCGGTAGATGAATTTAGTGAGATTATAGATAATAACGCCAGAAAGTTATTTAGGATAAATTTTTAATACGTTAATTTGTAAATCTTTTAATATTCTATGCACACCCTTGTTAACAATCTTTTCACTAGATATCCCAGAAAAACACTGAGGGTTCTTGAGATAATTCCACCCCTAACCGCAGTCTTTCTTATCAGTATGCCTTTTTGGGGCGCAATTTTTTTTCCGGTAGCCCTTTCCTACTTTATTATCTTCTTTGATATTTATTGGCTATATCAATCGGGTAACCTTGCAGTTTGCGCTTTTATATCTTCCCGTAAAATAAAACAAGCCGAAAAAGAAGATTGGTTGGCTAAGGCTTCAGCACTTCCCCATTTTGAAAAAGTTAAGCACGTAATCGTAATTCCAACATATCAAGAAAGTATAGAAAAAATTAAGGAGACAATTGATAGTATTGTGAACCAAACGATACCCTCTAAACATATTTATATTTTTATTGCTTTTGAAGAAAGGGAGTTAGCAGCAAAAGAAAAATCAGAACAGCTTTACAAAGACTACGGGAAAATATTTGGAGGATTTTATTCAACATTTCACCCGGATAATCCAAATGAAGTAAAGGGTAAATCTTCTAACCAGGCCTTTGCCGGTAAAGCAGCAGAACAAATCCTACTTAAAGAAAAGAAATTCGATATTGACTATATGACAATTTCATCTGTGGATGCGGATGTTATTTTTGATAAACAATTTTTTGCATATTTATCTTACAAATTTTTAGTATCAGAGGATCGTTATCGTCTATTCTTCCAATCGGCAAATGTTGCCTACAATAATTTCTGGCAGGTGCCATCATTTATTAGAATTATTTCTTTCTTTGGTAGTCTTTGGAGAATTGCGCTTCTTGTCCAAGGTATGAGACTTATTCCAAATTCAATTTATTCTCTGTCCTTCAAGCTTTTGAAAGAGATTGGCTATTGGGATACAGATGTTATACCAGAGGATTACAGAATTTTCTTCAAAGCCTTCTTTATGACGGGGGGAGCTGTAAATGTTGAACCAATTTTCCTAAAAACATCTATGGACGCACCGCGTTCAGCAACGTACATGAAAAGCATTATGAATAAGTATCAGCAGGAAAGGCGTTGGTCTTGGGGAATATCAGATGACGCAGTATATCTTAAGTGGTGGCTAATTGTTCGGGAAGCACCTTTCTTTAAAAAAACATATCTTGTGGCAAATGTAGTTATAGATCACATAATGTGGCCGGTTAACTGGTATATCATTACAATTTCTGCCAACTTAATTGTTTTTCTTAATCCCGTTTTTACACGTACAAGTCTTGGATATAACCTCCCAAGAATGTCTGGTTTTATTCTAACGCTTTGTTTGTTTGCGCTATTTGTCCTGATTTACGTAGATTTTGATATGAGGACCAAGTATCAAAAAGTTTCAAAGTTTAGACAGTTTATTTTCCCCTTAGAATTTGTGCTCATGCCAATATCCGGTTTCTTCTTGTCATCTTTACCAGCATTAATATCACATATACAATTAATAATAGGTAAAAGACTCGAGTACAAAGTTACTGAGAAATCATGAAAAAGAAACTTTCGCATTTCTTGGATAAAAAAACCAACCAATCCCACACATTTTTCTTGGCTTTTGCCGTATTAATTTTCTCCTTACTTAGAATGCCTTCTGTTATTGAGCCTTATTGGTATGGGGACGAGGGTATATATGAAGTTATAGGTCTTGCCTTAAGGCATGGGAGAATCTTATATGAAGGCATTTGGGACAATAAGCCGCCAATGTTGTACCTTATATATGCTTTATTTGATGGGGATCAATTCTACGTTAGGCTTCTTTCCTTATTTTTTGGATTGTTTTCTGTCCTTATGTTTTTTGCTTTGGCAAATAAACTTTTCAAAAAAGATCTTCCGGTTTTTGTATCAACTTTATTCTTTGCAATAGTTTTTGGGCTGCCCGTAATAGAGGGTAACATTGCAAATGCTGAAAATTTTATGCTCCTTCCTATAATGGCAGGGTTTTACTTGGCTTTAAAAGGGGATGAAACAAAGAAGAATATTTTATTTGTTTTCTCCGGTTTACTTTTCTCCTTTGCTTTTCTAACAAAGATCGTAGCCCTATTTGATTTTGCAGCCCTACTAATAATTATTTTTATTTTGCGCTTTATGGATACGATATCATTCAATAAAAAAATACTAAGAAGAGAAATTAAAGCTGCAATTACAAGTTTTGGTGAAGAATTAATTCTTGGAATATCCTTTCTTGTACCAATAATTCTTACCGCACTTTATTTCCTAAGTGTTGGGGCTTTTGGAGATTTCTTTAGAGCATCCTTTTCTCAAAACGTTGGGTATGTTGGCTACAATAATTATTTTCTGTTTCCAATGGGGTTATTATTCCTCAAGCTTTTGATTTTAGTATTCTCAATACTGCTTATATTTAGGTATAGAAAATCAATTGAGAGGCGAGGGGTAGTTGTTTTTATATGGCTCGCGTTTGCGCTTTTTAGTGCATTATTTTCAGCAAGACCATACACACATTATTTATTAATGCTTCTTCCGGCATTCTCGTTATTCATAGCGCTTATGATAGAAGAGAAAAAATTATTAAAATTCACCTTGCCATTATTTATTGTTATCTATCTATTAATTAATAATAATTTCTCTTTTTACAAAAAGAATTTACAGTATTATATTAATTACTTTAACTTTGTAAGAGGCGGTTCAATAGAGAAATATCAGAATTTCTTTGACTCGGATACTTCCAAGAATTATGAAATTGCAAATTTCATAGAATCAAAAACCGATAGCCAAGATGATAACGTGTTTTTGTGGAGTGATAGCTCGCCAATTTATGCAATATCTGGTAAAATTCCTCCCGGTAGATATATTGTTGCTTATCACATTACTTTTTATAAAGATGCGATTGCGGAAACCAAAAAGGTAATTGATAGTAAGAAGCCGAAATATATAATACAAAATAAAAAAGATTCGGCAATAGATAATTTCTTGGATAAATATAATCTTAAATACAAAATAGAAAATTTCAATATTTATGAGAGACAGCCTTAGGTTAACATACAAAGATAAACTAATTCGTATAGTCTTATATTCATGTATTGGATTAATTGTAGTGCAAGCTATTATTATTGGTTTATTTTTCCCAAAACTTCCCCCTCTGGTCCCATTTCTAAACAGTCAGCCCTGGGGTTTTGACCGTTTGTATCCGGCATGGGTTACTTTATTAATAATCCCCTCTGTTATATTTGTTTTTTTAGTAAACAATTTATTGAGCACATTTTTTTATAAAAAAAATACTTTGATTGCGCGTATCCTTTCTTTTAATTCTTTGCTATTTATTACTCTATCTCTCCTGGCATTTTTACAAATAATATTTTTGGTTTTTTAATATGTTTCTAACACTTTTGTATCCATTTCTGGCTGCGCTTATTGTTACATTGGCTTTAACGCCAATAACTATAAAGCTGGCAAAAAAATACAAGTTAGTTGATGACCCTAAAAAACACAAACACCCTGCAATAATTCATAAAAAAATTATTCCAAGAGCAGGGGGACTACCAATTTATATCGCAATTTTAGTTGGCTTTGTTTTGTTTATGCCTTTGGATGTTAGATATATAGCAATTTTATTTGCCGGATTTTTGGTTGTTGGATTAGGATTGTTGGATGACAAATATGATCTTTCACCTTATTTCAGATTTATTGGAAATATAGTATGTGCTGGGATTGTAGTTTTGGCTGGGGTTACAATACCATTTATTACAAGTCCTGCTGGCGGAATACTACATTTCTCCGGATTCTCTTATGAATTTTTGGGATTAACATTAAGCTTTTCAAGTCTACTTGCTATTGTCTGGATAGTTTGGATTATGAACATGCTTAATTGGAGCAAGGGGGTAGATGGTCAAATGCCCGGAGTTGCTGCAGTTGCATCAATTATAATTGGTATCGCCTCTATAAGATTTCCTGTTTTAACAGACTCAAATATATTAGCAGCAGAAGCATCTTTTATAGTTGCCGGAGCAGCTCTTGGATTTCTTTTCTACAATTTTTATCCTGCAAAAATTTTTCCCGGATACAGCGCTACAATACTTGGTTTTATGATTGGGGTATTATCAATAATTTCCGGAGTAAAACTTGCAACGGCAATCCTTGTTATGGGTGTACCAACTGCTGATGCCTTCTTCACAATAATAAGAAGGCTTTTGTCTCGCCGTTCTCCATTCTGGCATGATAAAGGTCATTTGCATCATCTGCTTCTAGATTATGGAATGGATCAGAGAAGTATTGCTATTACGTATTGGCTAATATCAATACTTTTGGGACTGTTTGCTCTTAACCTATCGAGCCGAGGTAAACTTTTTGCTATAATCTTAGTAGTAGTTTTAGTGGGCGCGGTTATTTTATCTCTCAAGTTTTTTAGGAAAAAAGAAAATGTATAGAAGGTTTTATTACATACTTAAGTTATTAAGACCCAGACAATGGATTAAAAATTTTGCATTATTTGCATCAATTGTTTTTGGTGGTCAATTGTTTCAGCTGGATGTTTTAACCCAGGTAATAATAGCTTTTATATCTTTTTGTTTTCTTTCGTCCTCAACCTACATTATCAATGATATTCTCGATGTAAACAAAGACAAACTACATCCATTCAAAAGAGCCAGGCCTATTGCTTCAGGAGAGGTAACTGTAAAACAGGCAATTATAGTATTTGTAATTATAATTACCTTTGCGCTTTTCTTGGCAAAAAGTATTAATGAAGGCTTCTTCTTAATGGCCCTTTTATATCTAGTTATCCAAATGCTTTATTCATCTGTATTTAAATCTGTTGTTATTTTTGACATCTTCTTTATTGCATTAGGGTATATATTAAGAGTTTATGCAGGAGAGTTGGTAACCGGTTATCATCTTTCTGTTTGGCTACTTCTTTCAACTATTTCTATCTCACTTTTCTTGGCTATTGCAAAGAGGAGGTCGGAGTTAACGCTTCTTAGATCCTACAAAGGAACTAGAATTTCTGAAATTAGAAAAAGCCTGTCACACTATTCGGAAGCCTTGCTTGATGCATATACAGTTATATTTGCTACATCAACTTTGATATTTTATTCATTATTTACATTCCTAGAAAATCCTGGCGGATTAAAGATATCTTTGGATATTCTTCTTCCGGACTTTTTACCTTACTATCTGCAGAGAAAATGGTTAATGTTAACAATCATCCCGGTTGTTTATGGATTAATGCGTTATCTGCAAGATATTTACGAAAAGCATGAGGGGGAGAGTCCTGATAGAGTTATTCTTTCCGATAAGCCTTTGCTTGCCTCTGTTATTATTTGGGGAATAATGACCGTAGTAATAATTTATTCTATTGGCTAGATTTAGTAGCGTAGGTTTTACTTATCCATCCTAGTTCCCCATTCTTAAGTTTTATCTGATACCAAGAAGCGTTTTCGTCTGCATATTCATAACTTTCTCCGGGGTTAACTCTTCCTATTTCTTCTGCATTAACTGATGGGTTAACTCTAACTCGTAAGAATCCGGTTGGCGTATCTTTAATAGTCACTGAATTTTGAGGAAGGACTGTTGGTGTTGGGGTTAAGACAGCTTTTGGAGTAGGCGTTATAGTGTCTGTTTCATCAATCCCGGAGTCTGTTCCAAGTGTAACATTAAGCACTAATCTATAAGACTTAACAGTTCTTACCCTAATTGTTTTTTTTGAAAATCCGGGTTTTGTGATTTCTACTTCATGTTCTGAGGGTGGGAGGGTGGTATCTGTGTACGGTGTGACTCCTTTTGAATCACCATCTATTGTAATAAGCGCCTCGTTTGGAATAGAGGCTATAAAAACTTCCGGAGTTTGCGATTTATTTTTTTCCAACGTCAAAACATAAGAACTTGCAAGAGCGCCCGGCAGGAAAGTTCTTTCAACTGCTGTGAGAACTCCAGGATTAATATCTACCTTAACCGAAAATGGAGTAAGCGTTTTATCATCCGGCACTATCTTGAGATCTTTCTTGCCCTGAGGTATTGTTTGGTTGGCTTCACATAGGCAAACAGGTGTTTCCCCAATAGCCTTATTATCCAGAAAAACATTGGCCTTTACATTTGATGTAACTTGCAGGCCCCCTTTGCCTTTTGGAGCCAGAGTTGATGCGGCGACTTTAACCAAAATAAAAATTCCGGTTAGGATTGAAAGAACGGAAAAAACAAGGAGAACTCGCCTCTTCATAAAGGTGATTACTATGATATCACTTCGGCAAGCTCAGTGTAAACATTTCAACAATAAGTTTTTTCCCCGACCTCTTTATGAAGAAATTTTTTCTTGTCGATTTTTATGCAATCACTTCGAGGCGACAAAAAGATATAGAGCCAACTGCGAATTACGAAAATCGAACTGCGAACTGCTAATTTATAGCTATTTAGGATAAACGTGGAAATAGCGATTCTCCGGATTTTACTTCGCCTGTAAATTGGCTAAGTATTTTTTCTGATGTTTCAGGCATAAAAGGAGCAAGATTGTTAGCAGCATATATAATATAGGAAGCATAGCCTTGAAGTTTATCTTCAAGTTCTTTCCCTTCAAGCTTCCATGGTTCATCTTGATTTATCTTTTTATCAGCTTCGCCTATTTTTTCCCAAATCAACCCCAGGGCTTCATTAAATTTATAATCCTCAAGCTTTTCTTTTATCTCAGGGCTAAATCCGCTTTCTTTCTTTTCTATTTTTAGATTTACTTTTTCAGCAAGCTTTGCAACTCTTGCAACCAAATTACCAAGTCCATTGGCAAGGTTTGAATTATAAATTTCTTTTAGTCTGCTTTCGGAAAAATCTCCATCTCCTGTTGGTGGAATTTCACTCAAGAAATAATAACGGATTGCATCCGCACCATATTTATCAATTAAATATATTGGATCTATTACGTTTCCAATAGTTTTACTCATTTTTTGTCCATCAACGGTGAAATATCCGTGGACAAATAAGCTTTTTGGTAGTTTTAAGCCTGCCGAAATAAGGAAAGCCGGCCAATATATTGCATGAAATTTAATAATTCCTTTTCCTATTACATGAACATCAGCGGGCCACCATTTATTGTATTCATTTTCATCTAGTCCAAATCCAATTCCGCTCTGGTAGATATTTAGGGCATCAAACCATACATACATACGTTGACTTGGATCATTTGGAACTGGTACTCCCCAGTTTTTAGCGCGTTCATTAGACCGGGAAATGCTAATATCTTTTAGGCCTTGTTTAAGAAACCCTAGAACTTCATTTTTTCTTGATTGCGGAGTAATCTTAAGGGTGTCGCTTTCTATCAAGTTCTTAATTTGGCTTTCATATTTTGATAGTTTAAAAAAGTAGTTGGTTTCTTTTACTTCTTCAAGCTTTTTGCCGGGGTGCTCAAAACATTCTCCATTTTCATTTAATTCTTCCGGTTCATAAAAAGCTTCACATCCTACACAATAAAGTCCTGAGTATTCCTTTTTGTAGATGTCTCCGTTTTTATCACATAATTCCCACAACTTTTGGGAAGATGTAAGATGGTCTGGGTTGCTTCCTTTTTGAAAAACGTCAAATTTAATATTCAGTTTTTGAGCCAAGTCTTCAAATAGTTTGCTATTTTCATCTACAAATTCTTGGATTTTTTTACCCGCTTTTTCTGCTGCCTGAACGTTTTTTAAAGCATTTTCATCACTTCCGGACAAAAGAAGCACATCATCTCCTAATAAGACTCTGGTTCTTTTGATTGCGTCTGCTTGTACAAACTCTAATGCATGACCTACATGAGGAGCGGCATTAACATACGGGATAGCGGTAGTAAGATAAAACTTGTTCATAGTGAGTTTATTATACCTGAGTGTTTGAGGCTAAACAAGCTAGGATGATTTTGATTGATGGTTGAGATTTCTTGAGAATGAATACTCAATTAGTAAAAGAATTAAGAATAAAATTGCTATTTGGTAAATACTAGTTATTCCAAAAAGTCTTAAAAGAAGAGTACCTGTTATAAAAGTCGATGCAAGTATTCCTCGTCTTATATTTGCAAACAAAAATGTAAAAAGACATCCAAATGTTATGAACAAAACAATAAACATTAAAATAGGCGCACCAAGGTCAACGCCAAATAAGGTTAGTTTTGCTTCAGGAGGAATTAAAAATATAGTAAGTATTAGTAAAATTGCAGCACCTAAGAAAATATATAGATATTTTAGAAACTTTCTCTGTGCTCGCATGTATTAATACTATCAATAAATGACGATCAATAAAACTCTTGACATACTTTAGCAGTCGTGGTATTATTTTGCTAATTAAGATTTAATATGTACGATTTAACGACTAGACAAATTGATATTCTCAAAAATATTGTTCGTGAATACATCGACAACGCAGAACCGGTTGGTTCTGAAACTCTAGAAAAAAAGTACGACCTTGGGGTTTCCCCAGCAACTATCCGTAATGAGATGGCTGAAATGGTTCGTTTGGGTTATTTATCAAAACCTCACTCATCCGCGGGAAGAATCCCTACAAGCAAAGCAATAAAATTCTACATTAATGAATTGATGAAGGAAAAGGAACTTTCGGTTGCCGAAGAGGTTGAGGCAAAAGAAAAGATTTGGGATTTAAGGACAAGGCGTGAACAGTTGCTCCGCGAGGCAACAAAAAATTTGGCGCAAAAAACCAAGTCTCTTGCTGTTACTTTTACAGATGAAGGGGACGTTTATTATTCAGGTTATTCAAACATTCTTGAGATGCCGGAATTTTATGATATAGATATTACAAAAAATTTACTTTCGATCCTTGATACAACATCATATTTTGATAGGATCATGAAAAAACTTGATAACGAATGTCTAGTTTTTTTAGAAGATGATTTTAATAATGAAGAAAATATGCGCCCATACGGTTTTGTTTTTACAAGATTTGAAACTCCAAAAAATCACCACGTTGGGTCAATTGGAGTAATTGGACCATCCCGTATGCAATATGATTTTGTAATCCCAACAGTAAGATATTTTGGTCTTTTATTAGCAGAAGTTGCTGATTGGTAGTTTTTAGATCTTTGATTTTGCTTATTAGATTTTAGATAATATAATTATGGATGACCAACAAGACAATATAGTTGATGAAGTAGAAGAAGCTGATTCAGAAGTTGAGGGCGAGGAAAAAGATAATAAAAAATCAAAGGGTTCTAAGAAAACAGATGAAGTAAAAGAGCTTAAAGAAAGAATAGAAGAGTTAGACAATCAGTTTAAACGGGCAGTTGCAGATTATAGAAATCTTGAAAAAAGATTTGAAGAAGAAAAAAGAGAAACTATTAGATATGCAAACCGTGATCTTTTGTTAAATCTTATACCTGCTTTTGATACTTTATTTTTAGCAGATAAGTTTACAACAGATGAAAGTGTTAAGCTAACGGTTAAACATATTCAGGATATTTTACAAAGGGTTGGAGTTGAGAGGGTTAAGACAGACGGCGCAGATTTTGACCCAATTGTTATGGAAGCGGTAGCAACAGAGAAAGGGACAGACGGAAAAGTTCTAGAAGAATTAAGACCTGGTTTTACATTAAACGGAAAATTAATAAGACCAGCTCAGGTGAAAGTAGGAAAAGAAAGCTAGTTGATAAATAGTAAATTTTAAAATAATATATAAAAAATATATGGCAAAAATAATAGGAATTGATTTAGGAACAACAAACTCTTGTGTAGCGGTAATGGAGGGGGGATCTCCCAAAGTTATCTTTTCTGCCGAGGGTAGAAACGTAACCCCATCTGTTGTTGACCCGGTTGATCGCGTTGTTGGTGATGTTGCAAAGAGACAGATGGTTCTAAAGCCAAAAAGAATTATCTACTCCATAAAAAGACTAATGGGTCACAGATTCTCCGATGATTCTGTACAGCGTGACAAAAAACTTCTGCCTTATGAAATAAAATCCGGAAGAGACGGAATGGCAGTGGTTGAAGTAGATGGTAAGACTTACACGCCCCAAGAGATTTCGGCAATGATTTTACAAAAACTAAAGTCTGATGCAGAAAGTTATTTGGGTGATAAAGTTACTCAGGCTGTTATTACAGTTCCTGCATATTTTGATGATGCACAGCGTCAAGCAACAAAACAAGCAGGAGAGATCGCAGGCCTTGAAGTATTAAGAATAATAAACGAACCAACAGCAGCAGCTCTTGCTTACGGTCTTGATAAGAAACACGCACATACAATTGCAGTGTATGATCTTGGAGGAGGAACGTTTGATATCTCAATTCTAGAGTTGGGAGAAGGGGTTTATGAAGTAAAAGCAACAAACGGAGATACCCATCTTGGAGGAGACGACTTTGATCAGGTAATAATAGGTTACTTAGCAGATGAATTTAAAAAAGAAAACAACATTGACCTAAGGTCAGACCCACAGGCTTTACAGCGCCTTAAGGAAGCTGCGGAAAAAGCAAAAATAGAATTGTCATCATCACTTGAAGCTGAGATAAATCAACCCTTCATAACGGTTGGTCCAAATGGTCCACTTCATTTAACAATGAAGTTAACACGCGCTAAACTAGAGAGTCTTGTTGAGCCTCTTGTTAAAAAAACTCTTGAGCCGGTTAAAGCAGCCCTCAAAGATGCTGGCGTAGATAAAGGAAAGATAGATGAAGTAATTCTAGTTGGAGGAATGACTAGAATGCCAAAGATTGTTGAAACAGTAAGCGAATTCTTTGGAAAAGAACCAAATAAGAGTGTTAACCCGGACGAAGTTGTTGCAATTGGAGCGGCAGTACAAGCAGGAGTTCTGGGAGGAGAAGTAAAAGATGTTCTATTGCTTGATGTAACTCCGCTTACTTTGGGTCTTGAGACATTGGGAGGAGTATCAACTCCGTTAATTGAAAGAAATACTACGGTTCCTACCAAAAAATCACAGGTTTTCTCAACTGCTGCTGATAACCAAACACAAGTAGAAATAAACGTTGTACAAGGAGAACGCCCAATGGCAGCGGACAACAAGTCTTTGGGTCGTTTTATTCTTGATGGTATTCCACCGGCACCTCGCGGTATGCCACAAGTTGAAGTAACTTTTGATATTGATGCTTCAGGAATCCTATCCGTAACTGCAAAAGATAAGGCAACCGGAAAAGAACAATCAATTAAGATTACAGGTTCAACAGGTCTTTCAAAAGAAGAGGTTGAAGAGATGACAAAGCAAGCTGAAATGAACGCAGATGAAGATGCCAAGAAAAAAGAAATGGTAGATATTAAAAATAGCGCTGATTCACTTATCTTTACAGCTGAAAAATCAATGAAAGATAATGGGGATAAGATTAAAGAAGAGGATAAGAAGGATATTGAAGAGAAAATAAAGGTATTGCGTGAGGCAACAAATAAAGACGATAAAGAAGAGATTGAAGTAAAAACCAAAGAGCTTTCTGAAGCATTATCAAAAATAGGTGAGCAGATGTATAAAGATGCCGGCGCCACCGAACAGCCAGCAGATGCTGCCAGTGAACAACCAACAGAAGGTTCATCAGAAGAACCATCCGCAAAAGGTGACGATAAGCCGGAAGAAGGCGAAGTAGTAAGTTAGACTGTATTGACAATAAATTTGAACGTATTATAATCCTCTTTAATGAATGCATCTCGCGAATCCCTTGAATCACTTCCTGCTCCCGAAAATCCAATTCTTAGGGATGCAATCAATGTTTATAAAGAAGATAGATTTAGACCTTCGGTTGTGAAACGAACGTGGCAAACAATTTGGTCCGAATGGGGAAAAGGAGAAGATTTACAGGTTGATGTTCCATACCCTTCAATATCCGATTTGCATGCGGCAGATCATTATGGAGATCTTGTGATTATGGTTCCTAGCGGGTTGGATAAAAAGATGCTTGGAAGAATGTTTCCTCAAATGCGAAACTACAGAATAAATGCTGGGCTTGGGGAGAATACCGTAGGAAATGGCGGTTTGCTAAGGGTATCAACTAAGCAAAGCAATTTAAATCAGACCGAAGGTTACCTGCAGGATGTCGCTGAGTTAATCGGTAGAAGACCTATCTCGGAAGAGGAATATATTGTTGCATCGCAATTTTCAAAGCTATTAAACGGCATATACTTGGATGAGAAAGGCTTTACTAGAATTGCCGGAATGCACGAGGGTAGGATGGGAAGGGCACAATTTTTTCCTCAAGGGAACCTCTATATGGATTGGACAATTAGCCCAGAAACCCGACAACCGGATTTGGGGATCCACTTTGTCAGACCCGTGGCTACACATTAATAACGTTTTTTCATCCACTTGTTTGATTTTCTCCTATTTGTTACGATTAAATGGCCTGTTTCCTTTAACGGGTTTTATTGATATGAAAAAAATAAGAACAATCCTATTGAGCCTACTAATGCTTTTTATTGTTCTTTTTCCCCTAATGCCTACTGCCTTTGCTCAAGCTTGTGGCGCCGATGAGATGTCCACGGATTTGGGTTGTATTCCGCAGGACCCGGTTCCGTTTATGGAGAAATTTTATGGTTACGGCTTGGGTTTGCTCGGTTTTGTTGCATTACTTTTTATGATTATTGGTGGCTATAATATAATGTTATCAAGGGGTAATTTTGAGCAGTTAGAACGCGGTAAATCATTTATTTATTACTCTATTGCCGGAATAATTCTTGCTGTTTTAGGTTTTGTGTTTATACAGATTGTCGCAGGACAAATACTTAAGATACCAGGATTCAGTTAATATGAAAAATAATCTGCCCAAAACGTTTAAAGTAGCATTGCTACTGGCATTTGTAATATTCTCTTTTCTATTTACCTCAATACACCTAAATATAGTTAATGCTCAAGGTGTGACTCCTGCTGCCGGAGCTCCTGTTAACGAGCAGGGTCTTCAGCCAACGGCGGCTCCGGAACCAACAGGTGATGCGGCCCAGGCTGATGACGGGAAATGGGTAGAGGATCCGGAAGTTACTTTTGTAGGAAAAACTGGTGCTAGATCCGGAGAATTTTTGGACTGGACTCTGAGAAACTACAATTGGCTCTGTGTTACAAAGGTATCTGAAAACAGATGCGATAACAGTAATAACCCACTTTTAGATTTCTGGAAAATAATTACAACCATTGTTTATTCGGTTCTGGCTTTATTTGTTTTGGTTACAGCATTCGTAATAATTATCACAAGAGGCCAAAATCTCACAGTAACACGTTTTGTCCCAAGATTTGTTTTTGTCATAGTCTTAATTACTCTATCTTTCTCTCTTGTTCAGTTTATTTATCAAATTACAGATATTGTCCAAGGATTTTTCCTAAGAAATAATGGGGCATATATTACAACAAAAGACCTTCTATATATTGGATTTAAATATCAGGATTTTATAGGTTACCGTTTAGCAGGGGACCAAAATAGTGAATCTGCTTTTGTATCTTTGTTGCTCGTTAGATTAACTGCAATCACTTATTATGTTATGACCGGAATATTATTGATAAGGAAAATAATATTGTGGTTCTTCATAATTATCTCCCCGGTTTTCCCTCTACTTCTTTTTTATAAACCGCTAAGAAATACTGCAAAGATTTGGATTGGAGAGTTTTTCCGCTGGCTATTGTACGCTCCTCTTTTTGCAATTTTTCTTCGTGGGTTGGTTATTGTTTGGGAATCAAAAACAAGCATTCCATTAGCTTTTGATTATAGCCAAGTGGGTACTGTTGTATATCCAACGGCTATTAATATACTTCTTGGAGGTCCGGGGCAGACAATATTTTATAATTCCGGCGTAGACTCTAATTCTGTTAATTTGTCTGATACATTTGCCCTGTATGTAGTTGCCCTCTTGATGCTTTGGGTAGTTATATTATTGCCATTTTTGCTCCTCAAAATTTTTCTTGATTATATTAATACAATGTCTATTGGCAGTAACCCTGGCCTTAAGCACTTTGTAAATAAAAATCTTGGTTTTCTTAACCCTCCAAAAGGATCACCTCCGGTTTCTCCGCAGCCGCCAGGTCTTGTATCTCCAACCGGTGCTGCCCGCTCGTTGCCATTTATGAGCCATAAGGGAGCAGCAGCTTCTGTTTCTGAAAACATTGCAGCAAGAACAGAGGTAACAAGTGCAGTTCATGAAAGTACTCAAGTTATGAGAGAAGCAAATCTTTCAATTCCTAAGATGCGAGATATTGCTCGTTATGAAACATCCATGATGAGTCGAGATGCTTCAAGACAAAATGAGGCAAGAGAGTTTAGAAATAACCTTACAAAGATTGCTAATCCAAACCTTGCTACTGTCCCATCTGAAAGACAGAAGTTTACTACTCTTCGCCAACAGTTGATGACACAAAAGGAAAAGGGTAATCCGGTTGCAGCATCAGTCCTAAATGCTTCTCAAGCAAGCACTACTACTTCTACAACCGGTAATAAGACATCAATAAGTAGTGTGGCAGCGTCCCAGATTGGATCAGCTTATCAAGCCGGTAAGGCAAAGGCAGAGCACACAGCAAATATAAGACAAGGAATAGCTGCTGCGTCTACGCAAAAAGCATCACTTCCAAATGTAAACAAAGTACAACAAGTAAGCCTTGATGATTATGAGGAGGTAAGAAAACTTTGGGTAGAAAACTACAACACAATTGAGCCGCCAAAAGATTTGTCGGGCCAACAAATGAATAGGAGCCAATGGATTAAGAATGATATGGATAGGATAACTCAAGCAATTAGTCTTCTTAATTCAACAGACACAGAGAAAGTTAACCAAGGTATGGAGATGGTTGCCAACATATTACCATTCCTTCTTATGGGAGGATTTTCAAAGTCAGAAGTTATTGCATATCTTAAGGCTAAGATGGAAGCAGGAAAACAGGTTATGGAAAACATTAGTATGAAGGAAAAAGAAGAAGATTCACTTCTTGATAGAACAAAAGAGCAGACGGCGACAAAATCTATGACCCAAGCAGCAGAGATAAGTGATGATAAGCCAAAGATGTTAGGTGATGATCAGGGTCCAAAATCTATTGAAGATAATCCGGTATTTGGTGAGGAAAAACCTGATCCTAACAAGCCAAAATTATGATAAGATATTACTTAGATTTTAGTCCGCCAGCCGGCGGATAGATTTTAGATTATACTGCCCTATGTTTGGAAATCTGTTTAATCAAAAAAGAACCAATAAAGATGAAGAAGCAAATGCTTCCTCTAATCAGCCTACTGTAGATAATAACCAGCCGGATAAAAAGATGGACGAGGCACCTAGTCAGTCTCAAGCTTCGGAAACTCCAGATAGCCCGGTTACAGCAGATAAGCCGGATGCAGGCGCTTTAACTGCCTCTCCTACGGCAAGAGAGAATGTCACTGCTTTATCCCGCCTTGATCCGCGCGCGACCCAAGTTTTACATCAGGCACAAAGCCTTGCCAAAAAGAACGGTCAGGCAACAATTGAGCCGGATGATCTTTTGTATGGTTTGGTTTATGACGGAGAAATATTTAAATTACTTGAGAGTTTCAATGTAGATGCAGCAAAAATATCTCAAGAAGTAGAAGCAAAAAGAACAAAGGGGACTTTCTCTGGTCAACCAACCCTGAGTGATTCTTCAAAAACTATACTCGAGGAGGCATTTAATACTTCAAAACTTAGAGGTTCAAGTTTTATTTCCCCGGAAGATATAATGCTTGCTATTTTTTCTGCATCTGCTACCGCTGAATATCTTAAGACAAAGGGAATAGAAAAGCAGGGGCTTGAGGATAAATTATCAAAGAGCGCTGATTACTCCGTAGCCAAAAAATCAATGATTGAGAAATATAGCATTGATCTAACTCTTGAAGCAAAAGAGGGAAGGCTTGATCCTGTTACGGGGCGTGACCGTGAAGTTGAAAGACTAGTTCATATTTTATTAAGGCGTTCAAAGAACAACCCAATAATAATTGGAGAAGCAGGGGTTGGAAAGACAGCTATTGTAGAGGGTCTTTGTCAGCAGATCGTTGAGGGCAAGGCTCCAAAGGACCTTACAGATAAACGCATTATGCAGCTAGACTTAGCCTCACTTATTGCAGGTGCTTCTCATCGTGGAGAATTTGAAGAAAGGTTTAGGGCAGTTATTAAAGAAGCTCAGGCTTCTGACGGAAAGATAATTCTTTTTATAGATGAAATACATACTCTTATCGGCGCGGGAGATTCCGGCGGAGCAATGGATGCATCAAACATAATAAAGCCTTATTTAGCACGTGGACAAATTCAACTAATAGGTACTACAACAACAGCCGAGTTTAGAAAATACTTTGAAAAAGATAAGGCTTTTGAAAGACGTTTTCAGCCCGTTTTGGTAGAGGAGCCAACGGAAGAGGTTGCTATTGAGATGCTTAAGGTCTTGGTTCCCAAATATGAAAAATTCCACGAGGTAACATTTTCTCCAGAGTCGCTTGAGGCAGCTGTTAGGTTATCAAAAAAATATGTAGGAGAAAGATTTTTGCCTGATAAAGCAGTTGATTTGCTAGATGAAGCAGGTGCAGAAGTTAAGCTTAAATTTTCCGAAGGTAAGCGTAAGGATAATGTAGTGCATGTAGAAGATATACAAAATGTAGTTTCTGCGTGGACGGGAATTCCTGTAACAAAACTAACAGAGGATGAAAGTGAAAAGTTAATCCACCTTGAAGACCTTATTCACAAAAGATTTATTGATCAGGAAGAAGCGGTTGTTGCAATAGCCGAG
The DNA here is from genome assembly GCA_035549315.1 of Patescibacteria group bacterium. Classification (GTDB taxonomy): domain Bacteria; phylum Patescibacteriota; class Microgenomatia; order Levybacterales; family GWA1-39-11; genus GWA1-39-11. Next base: position 18,834 of record DASZRC010000013.1, read on the forward strand.
GCAATAAGGCGTGGAAGAATAGGTTTGTCCGCGGCAAACAGACCAATTGCCTCATTTATTTTCTTGGGACCAACAGGAGTAGGTAAAACAGAACTTGCCAAAACTATGGCAGAAATCCTTTTTGGTAAAGAAGAATCAATGATAAGGCTTGATATGAGTGAATACATGGAAAAGCATGAGGTGGCAAAGCTTATAGGAGCGCCTCCGGGATATGTTGGATATGAAGAGGGTGGACAGCTAACGGAAGCAGTCCGTGCAAAGCCGTATTCTATAGTTCTCTTTGATGAGGTAGAAAAAGCCCATCCTGATGTATTTAATATTTTACTTCAATTACTTGAAGATGGAAGACTAACAGATAACAAAGGAAATACAATTTCATTCAAGAATACGGTTATTATTGCCACTTCCAATATAGGTAGCGCTACAATTCAGAAAGAATTATCAGCCGGTGGAGCAGATATGACTCCGGAACAATTGAACAAAAAGTTTGCAGAGCTTTCAAAAACTTTAATGGATGAATTACACAAATTCTTTAGGCCGGAACTTTTGAACCGTTTTGATGAATTAGTTGTATTTAAACCTCTTGCTCAAAAAGATATGGCAGAAATTGCAAAACTTAATATTGCAAAAACCAGAAAGCTTCTTAAAGACCAGGGCTATGATTTGCAGATTTCTGACAAAGCACTTGCTGACCTTGCAAAAGAGGGATACGATCCAATATATGGTGCAAGACCACTTAGGCGCTTAATCCAAAGCGCAATTGAAAATCCAATATCTCTTGATTTAATTTCCAAAAAGTTTGTACCCGGGGATACGATACTTATAGATTTTGATGAAGCAAAAAATCAATTCTTATTCACAAAGATTACTCCGCAAGTTCCTCAGACAAATGGACAAGCAGCAGCGCAAGCTAACCCACAGGCTTCTACTCTTCCCAATGGCCAAAATACTCCACCCGTAGCAAATCCGGCACAGGGTGCTATGCCAAGTGATCAGCCGCCAACTCCTCCGGCCCCACCAGCCGTTGCGCAAGAACCTATTTATGGTGCGGATAACAATGGTATGGCGCAAAATACTCCTCCAGCTCCAACTGTTCCTCAGTCCGGTGGTGTTCAGATGCAGCCAAGTAGTGAATAAGTTTTTATGATGCCTGAAAATCCTTCACAAGAAGAAATTAAATCAGAGACCCTGCTCAAAAGATTTATAAAAGAGAAGAGGAGTAGATATATTTTGCTAGGAATTATTCTTATAGTTCTCATACCTCTTGTTTTGTTATTTATCTCTGGTCTAAAAAAACAGGAAGAAGTAGTTAAGGCAAAACCTGTTTTTTATCCTAATGCACCATATGTAGCAGATAAATTAATTGTTAAATATAAAAATTCCTATTCTCTTGAGGAGGTTAATAATCTTAAAGGGAAATTAGAAAAAATTGGTGTAGTTTCTCAAGAGCCTCTTTTTGATTCAAAAGAATCAAGCCTTTCTTATTTTTATGTCCTTACTTTTAGGCCGGGAACAGATGTAAAAAAAGTAGCTCAGGATTTATCCAAAACCCCGGAGATTGAAGCGGTTGGGGCGGATTATATATTTAAAAACCAAGATACTCCAAATGATCCTGATTTTGCCAAGCAGTGGGATATGGTAAAAATTGGAATGCCGCAAGCTTGGCAAATAACAAAAGGGAATAATAGTGTTATTGCCGCAGTTGTTGATACGGGAATTGACTATAACCATCCTGATTTTGCAGGCAGAAAAATAATTAAAGGTAAAGATTTTACAACGTGTAACCAATACCAAGATAATGGTGATAGCGTTACTTGTCTATCTGTTAAGCAGCCGGATGATGATCCAATGGATGACCACAGTCATGGAACACATATTGCCGGAACTATTGGGGCAATGACTAACAACGGCATTGGAGTTGCAGGTATTAATTGGAATGTGACCCTTATGGCGGTTAAAGCAATGAATTCTCAGGGTGAAGGAGAAGTGACAGATATAATTAAGGCTATTAAGTATTCAGTAGACAATGGTGCAAACGTTATAAACTTAAGTCTTATTGCCCCCGTTCCATGTAATGATAATTCAGTAGTTGGTTATCAAGAGGCAATAGACTATGCAATATCAAAAAAAGTTTTAATTGTTGCTGCGGCTGGAAATAGTAACCAGGACGTTGCAACAACTGCTCCTCCGTCTTGTAATAATGTATTAGTTGTAGGTTCTGTTGATCCCAATGACCAAAAAGCATCTGATTCAAATTGGGGCAGCAAGGTTAACATAGCAGCTCCGGGAGTTTCAATTTGGTCCACAGTACCAAATGGTGGGTACGGATATAAGAGTGGAACCAGTATGGCAGCACCTCATGTGGTTGGGGCAGCAGCGCTTCTCATGGGAATTAATCCCGGTCTATCTATTAATCAAATTAAAAACTGTCTTATAGATAATGCAGATTCTATATCAACAAGTAAACCTATTGGTCCAAGACTTAATGTATTTAAAACTATAAATGTTTGCTCAGGTCTTACTCCTGTCACTCCGGAGCCAACAACTCCTGTACCTACTGCTCAGCCAACATCCGGCTCGGTTTTACCAACCGTAACCCCAATTGGATCTGGTGGTCAGGCAACCCAATACAAAATTGTTGGAGTGATATTTATTGATAATAATGGAAACGGGATTAAAGACAGTAATGAGCCGGGTTTTACAAATGCTGACATAATTACAGAGGGCAAAGCAAATCTTCAAACTCGTCCGGACTCAAATGGTAACTTTGCTTTTAATAATATTGCTCCGGGTTCTTATTCTGTTAGTTCAATTGTAAATGGAGTTAAGCTTATGACTACCCAAGAATATAATCTTACAGGATCAACAGTACAATTAAATGTTTTATTCCCAATTCCGCCGTTGGCTCTAACACCTAGCCCAACACCTCTGCCAGCGTCAACTCCTTTACCAACGCCTACATTAATAATTGTTAAGCCAACTATTGCAAAAACTAATACTAAGGTTACCCCAACACCAATAAAAACATATAGTTGTCATCAGGTAAAATCAGGAACCATACCAAAGAATGCAATAACAATAGGTTCTCTGGTTTGTACGCCAAACAATTAGGTGTTAGGTAATCTATTGCAGTAGCAAACGAACCTCAAATTTGCTAAAATCGTCTTATGAACAAAGACTATTACCAGTTATTAGGAGTATCAAAAACCGCAACTCAAGATGAGATAAAAAAAGCGTACAGGAAACTCGCTCTTCAATATCATCCTGACCGTAATAAATCAAAAGAGGCAGAAGACAAATTCAAAGAGATTAACCAAGCATATGAGGTTATTGGAGATCCTAAAAAGAGAAGCCAGTATGACCAATTTGGATCGGCCGGTTTTGAAGGTGGCGCCGGAGCTGGCGGACCTTTTGGTGGGGCAGGCGGCTTTAGACAGGGTCCATTTACTTACAGCTATTCAACTGGTGGAGACGCAGGGTTTGACTTTAACAATATGGGAGGATTTTCAGATCCATTTGAAATTTTTGAACAGTTCTTTGGGGGTGCCTCTCCTTTTGGAAGAAGAAAGCCAGCCTACTCAATCACTATTGATTTTATGGAGGCAATAAAAGGTACAGAGAAAAAAGTAAATATAAACGGTGTCCAAAAAACTATTAAAATTCCAAAGGGCGTAGATAATAATTCACAAGTTCGTTTTGATGATTTTGATATTGTAATTTCTGTCAGACCTCACGCAAAATTTGTTAGAGAAGGATTAGACATTATTACAGAAGAAGAAATAGATATGGTTATGGCAACTCTTGGAGATGTGCTAGAGGTAGAAACAATTGATGGTAAGGTAAAACTAAAAATTCCGGAAGGAACTCAACCGAATGCATTAATCAGGATTAAAGGACATGGGGTAAAAAACTCTAACGGTAGGGTTGGAGATCATTACGTAAGAATAAAGGTTATGATACCCAAAAAAATTAAATCAAAACAAAAAGAGCTCCTAAAAGAATTTGAAGCAGAAGGAAAAAAGAGCGGCTGGTTCTAAGTTGGTTCCTAGTTCTTGGTTCCTGGGTTTTTAGGCATCTCTAAAATTATCCTAGGATCTAATAACTAAGATCAAAGACCTAACTTAGTATGCTGGGTTTTTGGGAGTACCACTTAGGAATCCGTAGATGTTATCACAAGTTGTTGCAAGAATTCTCTCAAGAGCTTCACGGCTATTAAATCCATTGTGTGGAGTTATTACTACTTTTGGGTTATTAAGAAGCATATGGTCCTCTAAAACCGTTTTTAGGTCAGCACTATCCATGTCTTTATGTAGAAGTTCATGTTCTTCATGCAACAATGGTTCTCCTTCTAATACATCAAGTCCTGCAGCGCCAACTTTTCCAGATTCAATATTATTTACCAATGTCTCTGTATCAACTAGTGCTCCTCTTGCCGTGTTGATTATTACCACGCCATCTTTCATTTTAGAAAACGCATCTTGGTTTAGAAAATGATGAGTTTCCTTCATGTATGGAAGATGTAGAGTGATGATATCAGACTCTGCATAAATTTTATCTAAATCTGCAAATTGAAATCCAAGATCTGCTGCAAGTTTTGGATCCGGGGTTCTTTTATAACCCAAGACATCCATACCAATTCCTTTGGCAATTCTTATTACATGGGTTCCAATATTTCCAACCCCAATTACTCCAATAGTTTTTCCATATAAATCAAATCCTGTCAATCCAATGGGGGAAAAATTTCCGTGTGCAACTCTATCATGGGATTCTATAATTTTTCTTGAGATTGCAAAAATTAGAGCAAATGCGTGTTCTGCTACGGTGTTTTCTCCGTATGTTGGGACAGTTGAAACAATAATATTTTTCCCTTTGCATGTTTCTATATCTATATGGTCAAAGCCTGTAGACATAGTTGCGATAAATTTAAGATTTGGAATAGCGTCTAGGAGTTGCTTATCAATTTTAGAATTTATAAATATTACTATTCCATCTACGTCTTTAAAGTCAGAGACATTATCAGGATTTAGTGTTTCTTCATGGAAGGATAGCTCAATAGTATCCTGGAACTTATTTTTAATATAATCCTTCTCCCAATCCTGTAATTCAAAACATGCAATTTTCATATATATTTAGAGTACTATAAAATTACCACTGTCATCAACGGACAAATGGACGTCTTCACCTTTGTGGATTTTTTCGTTGAGTATTAGATTGGACAGAAATCCTTCTACGTTATCTTCTATATATCGTCTTATATTTCTTGCTCCAAATTCCGGGCTGTAGGCTTCTCTGGCAATCTTTGCTATAACTTTTTCATCCGGAATTACTTTTATACCATTTTCTTTTAGGGAATCCAAAGCCAGCATGAGCAGTATTGATGCCACTTTTGCTATCTCCGCTTGATCTAGAGGCCTAAATTCTACAACTTCATCAAAACGGTTAATTAATTCCGGTGTAAATATATTATTTTTCAAAAGATAATCCATTAGGTCTTTTTCTCCAATTGTTTCACCTTTATTCACTTTCTCTCTTATTATTTCTGCGCCTGCGTTGGAAGTTGCAATAATAATTGTGTTTTCAAATGATACACTTTTACCCTGATTGGTAGTTAATTTTCCTTCATCAAAAACTTGTAGAAATACATTTAGTAGATTACTATCTGCTTTTTCAAATTCATCTAGTAGAACTAATGAAAACGGTTGTTTTTCTACTTCCTCGGCAAGAGTGTTTGGTATATAGCTGTTCTTCCCTCCAATAATTTTGTCTAGTTGGTCTTGGGTTTGGTACTCGCTCATATCAAGTCTTATCATTCTATCTTCTGAACCAAAATATTCTCTTGCTAGTGCTTTGGCCAGTTCAGTTTTACCAACACCCGTTGGTCCAAGGAATAAGAAAACAGATATTGGTCTTCCCTCATTTTTAAATCCGCTCCTAAGTCTTCTAAGAGCATTTGCTACTGCGTCAACGGCTTGATCTTGTCCAATGACTCGAGTATGTAATTTTTCTTCAAGATGGGTTAGTAGTTCTTTTTCTTTTTTGTCGGGTTCTGCGAGCACTACATTTGTTTTCCCTTCAACAAATGTTAAGACATCCTTACCATCAACCACCCTTTTCTTGGATATACGTGCATGAGAAGAAACTTCTTCCAAGAGTTCTATTGCTCTCCCAGGAGAATACCTATCCGGATAAAAAGTTGGGGCAAGTAGTACTGCTTGTTTTAAAGCTTGGTAGGTAATGTATACGCCATATTTACCCTGAATTTCATTTGTTTTGTCTGTCAGCAATAATAAAGTTTTAGCCTCATCCATTTCTTTGACTTCAATTTTTTCAAACAAATCTGAAACGCTTGGTTTATTCTGGATATAATTAGCATAAGCCCCGGGAGTAGTAGACCCTATAAATTTTATTTTTTCACTGCCTATATATTCATCTAGAATTCCTGAAATATCAAAATCAAGTCCTCCACCGCCAAAAATATTTTCTATGTTTGGAATAAATACAAGTGAATTTCCGGAATGATAAATCTCAAGTAATAATTCTGAAAGTCTTGATTCTAAGTCTCCGGCATTGTTAACCCCAGAAATTAGTCTATCTGCCATTAATTCAAAAATTCTTTTATTATTTAACTCTTCAGTTGTTTTTCCAAAGAAGGCACTTTGTGCTAGATACTCAACCAAATTTTTCTTACCAACTCCCGGCTCACCAATCATGATTACATTAGAGGCTTTTCTTTTTGAAAGTGACACTTCCAGTTCGTTATATTCTTTTTCTTGTCCTGTAATTTGGGGTAGATAAAATTTGCTTAAAACTTCACTTGTTAAATCACGGGCATATTTTTTGAGCTCGTAATTCCATCCATATACTAGTGAATCAAAAACACCAGGCCCTAGTAAAACAATTTTCTTGGAATCAAACTTATCTATTAAGAATCTTCTTCTTGCCCAATACAAAATATTTATTACGTCATCATTGTTTAAATTATTCTTAATAAGAAAGTGTGTTGTGTCTTCTGAAAGAAATATATAAGCTGCTGCCAGATCAACTTCTCCAATGTAGTTCCCCTCAACCCATAAGACCTCATCTTCTGCCTGTTTTATAATTTCATCCAAATTTAGGTCCACTTTCTCAATAGTTGTTATTCCAAGTTCTTCCAAAAAGAATTTAACGCTCCTGTTGCTTTTAATATTATTCATTAATGTATATCCATCTTTTGAGTCCTTAATTTTTCTCCTTGCAGAAAAAGTTATTGAGTTGATTGGATCTTTTGCGTCATGTTTAACTTTTTCTTGAGGGATAGTTTTTCCCAGGCTTTCTAAGAAAAGCTCATTGATTATCATAAGGGCTAAGAAGGCGAGTAACGGTTTTAGATCAAATTGGTTCATGTAACCAAACCAAAGATAGGCAATAGGGGTAACAATTAAAATAATTCTTGTAATTATTCCTGGAGCAGAATTTAGATGTGAATATATTTGGTAATAGTGTTTTTTCATACTACAAATGTTCCAATAATTATTGCCGGCATTAGAATTACAATTAAATTAATTACAATAAGTATTCCCAAAAGAATTATTAAAATTGAAAAAGAAATAAGAAGAAGTACTAGCTTAATAATCATCCCCATAATTATTGAGAACAATACCAAGCCGTCTCTGTATTCATTTTTAAGAGGTTTGAAGAAGGTTTTTATTAGAAGCGGTACAGATAAGAGGTTTGCTGCATAGGTAAAAATCTCAGAAGATTTTTTAACCATCCCAAGGCAGACATCTTTGTACCAATAAATAATCACAAATACAGGATAGAGCAGTAATCCCATACAAAATATAACCCAAATACTTTTGGGCTTGTATTCAGTTTAGGCTAAAAGTTATATACAAATCAAGGAAGAATAGATGTGAAGATGGAAGCGCCCTGCCTGTAGTGTAAACCCGAATGGGGTTTGCAAAAAAGCAAAGCGCTTCCGATCGACACGGAAAATGTTAGGGCGTGACCGTCCTCGTGATCGCTGGCGTAGGCGTGTACCAGGTTAACCGATCTTTTTCTGTAGGACTAGAGAGCCAACCACCATGGTAATGCCAATTATTAAGGTAAGCCAACCTTTGTTAGCGCTTTGTCCAACCGCGTAGGTATCGGTTCCTAGATCTAGCCGGTGTGGGCTGGTTACTGCATAGGCACAGCCTAGAAGGTGTCCTGTGGCGCCTGCACAGATTATTAAACCCACGATTGCCCAGATGACAGGAAGGTGAAGGATGAATGTCACACCCACAATAGCAAGGAGCGGCGAGCCCAAGAGGGCGCCACGCCTTATCTTGTATGGGATTCTTTTTTCCTTCCTGTAGGTAAGCACTAGAGCTAGGTCAATGACCGCGACTGCGATCATGACTAATCCCAGCCAGGTGAGAACTTGTTTGAGATCCATCTTGTCTCCCCGTTGTGCTAGAAGAGCTTGCCGGTCAGCGAGAGGTTGGTGAGCATGATTCCCAAGAGAATCATAGCTAATCCTCCTGCAAACCAGATTGCATCTTCTTTAGCCAGACGGTCGTCTTTGGTGTGGACCTTGGCGTGGATGATGCCGCCGATTGAGAGACTTGCGATGAGCCCTCCTACTGCCAAAACAACTCCGGCTAGCAGGATCATTGGAATCCACTCATGTTTGAAGATCAGGCCTCCAATCAAGAGAAGCCCAATGGTGGCAAGTAGTCCAATCACGTGGTAGACGATTTCGTCGCCGAATTGTCTCCTGCCGTAACGGAACAGATCTTCGTACTTGAACCTAATCCTGCGAGTCTTTTCAGCTGAGTCTTCACTCATTGTTGTCTCCTTCTGAGAACTAATCGTGCTTGACGTCGAGGGCTATCGGTTGTTCCACGCGCGGTGCCATTCTGATGGGAAGTGGAAGCCGAAGAGGTATACGATTACTGCTACTACCGTGACGAATGGAAGAACGCTCCACCAACGATGTCGTTGAAGCGGAGAACCTTTTTTTGCCCCGAAGAAGCAGTATCCTATTAGAAGTCCCGTAATTATGAAGAGCAGGATCCCGACCAGGCCTAGATAAAACTCTTCCAGGGTTACATCAGTGCGCATTTGTGTCCTCCTTGAATTCGTGCTGGGTTGGTTAGGTGCTTGATCTGTCTCGTTGTTCCTGAAGAGGCCCAAGGTATAGAAATCCTATGATCCCGATGGTCACTGTGATGGTGACTTCGAGCTCAAAGGCGCTAAGCCTGAGGAGCCTCACGATAGCTATGAGTGTGATTAGCATAACAATTATTGCTAAGTGCCTGCTGATGAGCTTTGCTACGTTGTGTACGTAGGCTGGCCAATAGCTGATAAGCAATGGTTTACCTTTCTCGCTCAATAGCGAATTTATTTCCGTGCCGAGTTTTCAAGGTACCGACCCGTTTCCACACAAGCGTGTGAGCGTGGTTTAGGGAAAGTCCCTGAGAGAAGGTGATTATACTACAAAAATCTAGCTTTTTAAACCTATAGTTTGATTAAATATATCTTTTTTGATAGAATCAGGGGTGCTTTTTGGGCAGGCAGGCTTATTACGTAAAACCGTGAAAGTTAGGAAAAAGCTTCCCCTGTTGTTCGCTCATCACGCAATTCGCACATTGATTTAACCGAAAGAAACTAATACTCAGCGAGCATTGGCACTTTGAATGAAAGGAGGAACCTTGATGACTTCACATGTCGTCCTGGCGTTTTGGCTGCTATGGAATCCTGTAGTTGCTGGTATCATCTCTGGTGTGATCTACGTTGGGCCTACCCTGGTGCAGAGGAAAGTTAAAGAGGGCAAGTTCTATCTTGGCCCCTACGCGTCCTTTCCAGTAGCCGGTTTTGCAATTGCGATCATCTCTGGTCTGGCGTCAAGCGTTATGCATGGGCATACGCCTCAGGCGTTTTACACCACAGTGTGGTTTCAGTTGCTCCTCGGCATCGTGGTTTACGCCGCGTGCATCTTCTTCAAAAAAGTTGAAGCAGACGATCATGAGAGAAAAAAACGCCCGGTTGAGATTCGTCATCTCCCCAGCGAGAAGACGCATACTTACCAGGGGTTTCCCTATCTGATCGCGCTTATCATCTGGCTGTTATGCTTTGTGGTAGATGTTCTACTATCATGGCATGATAAGCATCTTGGAGAAGTCGCGATAGCGGTTGTAGTTGCAGCTGCCTGGATTGTAGTGATGGTCAAAGTTGATGGCTCAAAAGCTATTCCCCAGTCACTCGCAGAGTGGCAGCAGGTATGGCCTCGACTTTGGACACTCTGTCTGGGCGTTGCTTTGACAATCGGCGCGGTGGTTAGCTCGATCTAGTCCAAAAAGGAAGTCTTCAGCACGTGAGGAGATGTCCTTAGTAGGATTTGATCGGTGAGTTCGACTGGCCTGAAGCTTGTTGAAGAATCTTTCGGTAAAACGGGGTGGGAGATAGTAGACTTTGTTCTGCTAAACCGTGACAGTGTGCGCTGTTCTTCTCCCAATTATTTTTTAACTCCAATTAGGCTTAATATAGAAGAAATAATTGATACCACAATTGAAAAAGCTATTGCCCACAAGAAGTTTTGTACATGAAATCCGGGTACTAAAAAGGAAACAAGCATCACAATAATTGCATTAATAACTAGTGCAAATAATCCCAATGTAATAAGCGTTATAGGAAGAGAGATTAGGGTTAGAATGGGTTTTATAAATGTATTAAGAAGCCCTAAAACTATTGCAACAATTATTGCTGTTACAAAATTATTAACATCAATCCCCGGAAGAATATAGGCAGCCGCAAAAACAACAACAGCATTTATAAGAAGAGAAATAATCAAACTCATTTTGTTTTTATATCAAACACGTTAACTCTTTAACGCGTTAACACGTTAATATTTTAGAGCGAATTAACGTCTGTATTAAGGTTATTTATATCTTGTGTTGGATCACCGGTATCAAGGCTATTTATCTCATCAGCAGATGGGCTTGGAGTTGGTGTTAAGGTTGGTGTTGCTGTTGGCTGAATATTTTGTGGAATAGGTGTTGGTGTAGCGCTTGTGCCGCCGTTGCTCTTAATTGCAAAGAAATATAGAGCACCTACAACAACTGCAAGAAAGACCACTACCGCTATTAAAATAATCGTTTTATTTCCAGAAGATGCGGGTGTAGAAGTCATTCCTCCGGAAGGAGGGGTAGTTGGTGCTCCAGAGCTTGGTGGAGGAGTTGTTGGGGTTGGGGTTGATGGAGAAGCAGGTGCAGGACCTATTCCGCCTGAAGCTGGAACAGAGCTAGCTGCTGGTGCTTGCTGAGTAGGTGCTTGCACAGGTGTTGGGTTGTTTGTTGTTGAATTTGGGTTATTTGTATCCATATTATTGAATTCCTCCGGAACTGGTTGCTGTTGTATTTTCTCCGCCTAGTTTTGACGCTTCAGTAAATGCGGCAATTGTAGCAGTTCTTGCGGCAACTACAGTTTGGTGTGTTGTTGTTATATCTTGGCGGAAAGTTGAAACCATTTGCGCGATGGGATTTTTTAGATTTGTATCTGTTATTGTTGTTGAATATGTTTTTAGAGCTTGAGCTGCAACTGCTGTATTTGCAGTTGTTATAGCAGTCTCGGCTTTGGAAATAGCGCTATCAAGGTTTGCTGTGTTTTTGCCTTGGCTTTTGAATCCGGCTGACTTTGTTTTTAATGCATTAATAGCTGTAGTCATTCTAGCTAATGATTGAGTCATTATATTTGTAAGGTTGGTATTCATAGTAGTTATGTTATTGGAAATTCTTGTAACAATTGCTTTTTTACGTGCGTCTTGAATACCCGCAATAGCATTCTTAAAAGCTTGTAATTGATCCGGATTAACGCTTGGCCTAACGCCTAGCGCAGTTTTTAATATTGGTCTAACCGGTGGAACACTTTTTTGTATTGCGCTTGGGCTAACTTCCGTTGTGGAAGAGGTTGTCATATAGTCACCTTCTGCAAGTACTTTTGATGGACTAACAACTAGGATTATTAAAATTGCTATATAAACAATTTTTTTTGTCATAAATAAATCTTAGAGTAAAATAGCCTGAAATGTCAAGTTTACCAACTTCCTCCGCCGCCTCCGCCAAAACCGCCTCCTGAGAAGCCCCCGCCTCCTGAAAATCCGCTACTGCTTGGGGCAGTAGATATTGTAGAAGACATTGATCGCGAGAAATCAGAAATGTTATCAGAGAATATTATTGGATTAAAAGCGTGAGTGCTGTAATACCAGGTGGGGTTATTTGGTTTTAGCCCAATCTTATCCATTGCCTTGGCAAACTTTTTAGTTAATCCAAAAACAATTACATAGGGAAGAATATCTGTAAATATATTCCTTTTTTCAAAGAATTTTTGTTTGTAATTTTCTGCTTTATCTATGAATAGCCTGTAGCCTTTAATTCTTCTATATGTTTCGCGTCCTAGTGCAGTACGTCTAGGCATAACACGCGAGAATATTACTATAATAAGGCCAATTATTATACCGGCAAAGCCAATATCTACCAAGAATACAAATTCATTACTAATAGATACAGGTATTAAAAACACTGAAAGGAATAGGATAATAATTCCGAATGCCAAATATTTACCTCTAATTTTTTCCGGATTATCTGAAAAAAATTTCATATCAACAACCTCTTGATATAGGTCATCCTTAACTTTTTTTAAGTTATCATAGAATGTTGTTTTAAGAGATGATACGGTTATCTCATCACCATCCTCAAATAAGCCGGATAGTAAGTCTTTCTCATATTTATAAAGTTTGGAAGTATCTTTATTTTGATTATTTAATTTATAATCAACCTTTCCAAACAGCCATTTTTTTGGAACTTCTGTAATTTTTAGGAAGCCACGACTGGCCAAATCTATAATTGTTGAAACAACATCCAGGGTATCTGCTTTCTCATCAATTAAAACGCCTATTATTGCAGGTGGTAAGTTCTCCGGGGGTGTAAATTCTACAATTATTGGTTCACTTGACCCAAAGATTGGGCGCATAACTCCTTTTTTATTTTTCTGAAGATATCCGCTTATTCCACTGCTCCAATAGTCTCTTCCGTTCTTAAGCCAAAGAAGGAAAAGGGCACCAATCCCTAAAAATAAAGTTAACCCAAAGGTTAATTCTGAACTTCTAGTAGTTATCTTTTCAAAAAAGGTCTTAGGCCTTGGGACAACTATTATTGGTACAGTGCCTTTTTTAATTCCAACAACAACAGATAAGTCATAACTTGGATACATGGGGTATTTATTAGAAAAAGAAGCTACATTATTATTGCTCAGGTATTTATTACATGAATTAGTAGAGCCAATGGGTCCCTCAAAACACGTAATGTCTATTATGGAATTATCCGGCGCGGTGACTACCGATGATGCTTTAGTAATTTCTGCATCCCACTCACTTCCCGTAACATTCCAATACAATTCATCGTGATCTTTGTAGGGTAGGATAACCCCGGTTACTAAATAATTTATTGTGTATTCATGTTTTCCATTTAGAGTTTTATTTCCATCTCCAATTTTTATTCTTATGTTGTGGTCGTCTTTTGTTACTTCTGTTGTTGCCTTTCTTGAATCCTGCAAGACGTTTATATCCTCTATTTTTGTATATGTTTTTTTGCCATTATTCTCATATATATAAGGAAGGTCACGATATATGCCGTGTTTATCAAGATTATAAAAATCAACATCTAGGGTTTCTATAACTTTTACTTGTCCTGTTTTTAAGATATTTATATTGGAGGAAAAATCATCAATAGTCCAAGAGTCCTGGGCAAAAACTTTTGAAGGGGTAATAAAGAAGAGAAGTAGAAAAAATAAAATAAGTTTTTTCATTTTGTCTATATTTTAACATGTATAATTAATTTGTGGTCAGAAACATAACCAAAAATACTATCTTATCCCAAAATGTTCGTAAGGCTTTATCTTTTAAAGATAATGCTTTTGGAATGATAGACGGGAAAAATGGGTCTGGGCTAATAATCTCTACTCATTTTGGAATTCATACATTTTTTATGAAGTTTCCAATAGATGTGATAGTTTTGGACAAGAATAAAAAGGTTCAAAAGTTAAAAACTGTAAAACCTTGGCAGATTTTTGTTTGGAACCCCAAATTCTCAGTTGTAATTGAGTTACCAAATGGCATAATCAGAAAAACAAAAACAGAAGTAGGAGACAGGCTAGATTTTTAGATCATCACGCTTGATTGGTTGGCCTGTAAGATAGCAAATAAAGAGTAGAATTACGGTTGCACCAAACAGAAAAGGAGCAAAAGAAAGTAGAGTACCTCCCAAAGAATCAGCAGTAGAGCTAATCCTAATAAAGATATAAATTAAGGATACAAAATAAATTATAGTTATAATCCAGCCAATAATTGTAATAGGATAGTATCCAAATCCACCCTTTGATCCAAATAGGTATTTTCTTTGAGCCATTTGTATATGATATCATGTTTAAACGATTATGAAGAATATAGTAAAAATAATTAAGATTTCAAAGCCGCTTCACTGGCTGGTTATTCTTATTGGGTGCTTAATTGTTCTATCTTCTGTTCTGGAATTGGTGGCACCAATCCTTTCTAAATCAATAGTTGATGTTATTACGTCAAAGCTTTCAGGCCATCCTGCAGATTTAGCTCGATTAATAGAATTGATAGTAATTGCATTTCTGGCAAATCTAGCAGGGATAATAGTTGGCTCAATTTCTGATAGGTTAGGAGATCATTTTGCCGGGGAATTAAGACGTTTTTTAACGGAAAAGTTTTATGACAAAGTTCTAACACTTCCGCAGAGCTATTTTGACGGACAAATATCCGGGAAAATTATTAATCAACTTAATCGAGGGATCCAAACAATCTACGGATTTTTAAATGGGGCATCAAATTTTATGATTCCCATGCTAGTCCAAAGTTCTCTAACCATAGCAATTCTTGCTTACTACAATGTCCCGATAGCTATCTTTATGTTCATGTTATTCCCTATTTATATTGCTCTTTCTTACTACTCAACATTAAGGTGGGGTAAGTTTGAAGCAAAGAAGAACCAGATAGAAGACGTAACGCGTGGCAGAATAAATGAAGTAATTTATAATATTCGCCTGGTAAAGGGATTTACAAATGAGAAGAAGGAATATACAACTGTTTCAAAAAATCTAAAGGAAATAAATAGACTTTATGCAGACCAAAGTACCGGCTATCATTTATTTGATTTCGCTAGAAACCTTTCACTCATAATCATCATTTTTATTGTTAACATTATTGTTTTCTACAACACTTTTATAGGCGCCCTAACTATTGGAGAAATGGTTTTAATTCTGCAGCTTGTAAATCAAGTTAGGGTTCCATTATTTGCCATGTCATTTATTCTTACCCAAATCCAGCAGGCAGAGCAGGGTGCAAAAGAATATGTAGAGATCCTTAGTTTGGTTTCAACAGAAAACTACAATGAAGATGTTAAGGTAGAAAAAATTAAGAGTCCTAAAATAAGGTTTGAAAATGTTTCCTTTTCTTATGAAGAGTCCGGGCAAGTTTTGAATAAAGTTTCATTCACTATAAATCCTGATGAAAAAGTAGCTTTGGTAGGACACAGTGGGGCAGGTAAATCAACAACGGTTAATTTAATAATGAAATTATATAAGCCAACAGATGGAGAAATTTTTCTCAAAGACAAAGCATATAGCAACCTTACTCCCCGGTTTATACGTAATAACATAGCTTTGGTTTTCCAGGAAAATGAACTCTTCTCTTCAACTGTTAGGGAAAATGTTTTGTATGGTCGTGGGGATGCAGGAGATAAAGAAATAATTGCTGCATTAAAAGCAGCGAATGCTTATGATTTTGTTAAAAAATTGCCCAAAGGTTTGGATTCGGAAATTGGGGAGCGCGGGGTAAAGTTATCCGGTGGACAAAAACAAAGAATACAAATTGCTAGAGCCATATTAAAAGATGCGCCAATTCTGATCCTTGATGAGGCAACTTCTTCATTGGATGCAAAGAGCGAACATGAAGTTCAGAAAGCGCTTGAAAACCTAATGCGTGGAAGACTGACTATTATTATTGCCCACAGATTCTCAACTATTCAAAACGTTGACCGCGTTATAGTAATTGAAGATGGTAAGATTGCTGCTGACGGGACACCAAAAGAATTATCAAAAGAAAAAGGGTTGTACTCAGAATTGTTGCACTATCAGGTTGAAGGAAATAAAAAACTTCTGGAACAGTTTGATATCTATTAATAGAATATTTTTGATTTTGCCTGGAGTTGTTGTAGCAAGGCTTGGAGTTTTTGTGATACTTTATCTTGTTGAAGCTGTTGTTTAACTTGTGCCCTTACCTGGGTCATATCGGCAGTCGCTGGAATCATAGATTTATTTTGTTCAATATAATCATTCACTTCTTTATCTGTAATCTTGATATTATCTGCATCAGCCAATTTGTCACTTAAGAGTTGTTGTTTAACTTGCTGCTTTAGATCAGCCATAGTTAATCCTTTTTGTTTCAGTGCATCACTTAAAGTAACATTTTGTTGAGCAAGAGTTTTATCAATTTTTTGGATTTCGCTGTTAACTTCAGCATCTGTTATTTTGATATTTCTTCTTTTTGCTTCTTGCTCTAATAATGTTTGGGAAATTAATGAGTTGAGTACGTTTTGTCCATCAGCTTGTTCTAGGGCATTTATTAATTGGATTCTACTAATTTGTTGTCCATTTACAGTTGCAACAACAAACTGTTTTTTTAAATATCCCAATGCCAATACTATTAATAGTACCACTACGGCAATTATTAAACCTTTTTTATCAATTCTAGAGGCAAGACTTTTTGAAGGTGTCTGTGTCTTTGCTGGTGTTTCTACTTTTTTAACTGTTCCTCTTTTTGCAGCGGTTTTTGTTTTTGTTGTAGTTCTTCTTGTTGGCATTAGACGATTATAGCAAATCTTTCAATAAAATAAATAGCTACTTATTTTCCTAAGAACTAACTTTCCATCTTTTTAAATTAGGAATGGTTTCTTGGGCTAATCTTTCTGCTTCTTCTCTCCCCATCCCTAAATCATCAACCATATTAGCAACAGATCTTCCCATCATTTCATCAAGCGTAATATCCGGCTCACGAAATTCTCCATTCTCAAAACAAAACTTGCAGTATTCACTGCTTGGGCTTCCATCTTTGTTGGTTCCATAGAAACCAATTCCTAGAGGCATTCCACAACTTTGGCATCTGGGTTTACTATCCATTTATATAAAATCATCAGTTTTTTTATCAGAACTTTTCTTTTCAGTTTTAAAACTCTTGGATGATGTAGATGAGCTCTGTACATTGTCTGTTCCGCCAATTATTGTTTTTGGATGAGTTATTGGTGTTGGAAGTTCTGAAATCATTCTTTCTGCAAGGGATTTATTTGCCCTTCCCATTTGCTGCATTATGGACCTTTCAATATATCCCGTGTCTATCCTGTCAAGCATTTTATCAAGCTGTGGATCAGGTTTTTTAATTCCCATTTCGCGTCTTATATCTGCCAAAACTTCAAGAATCTTTGTTATTTCCTCTTCTGCAATAAGATTTACCCCCAAATGGACTTCATCACGAATTGTTGAAACATAGGAAGATCTATTTTGGGATACAAGAATGAATATTGATAAAAATATTGCCTCAAGAGAAACAATGAGAGTTAAAAAACCAAATGGATAAGGATCAAAAGGCTTTATTATCTCTGCGACTAATCCCACATTTATTACTATCCATGTTGAAAAAAAGATAACGTGGAAAATAAGAAATGGAGTGGATCCACATACCGCAGTTAGGTCATCGGCTACCTGGGTGAGGAATGACCTTGATCTGAGTGATTTTGCTTCGAAAGATTTAAAAAATTTCCTTCTGTTTTCCGTTTGCTTAAGGGAGGCCATAAGTTAAAAGTAACACATTTGGGTACAATTTCCAATCTTTATTTAATACAAAATTCTTACTCTAATATTAACCCTTATTATTATTTTAATTTTAGACTGACCTTACAATGAAAAGTAAAAAAAGGACGGGTAAAAAACCATATTACGGTAGAAAAGGCGGAGCAGCAGTTTATAACAGGGAGATAAGTTTTGATATATCATCAACTCTTGACGCGCTGAGGGACTACTATAAAGGCAAAAAGATTAAAAACTAATCTTCCAGATCGGATTCGGCGGGAAGAAGATCTTGGTTTCTGTCGGGGAGAGTTGTAATTATTCCCTGGAGTTCACCGTAGAGTTGCGAAACACTTGAATCGAGCCTTTTTAGCTGTACTTCGCGTCTTTTCCATCTGGTTTGTGTTAGTCTTATCTCCGAATCTAGGTCTTCCCGCATTGATTTAACAGCCTCATCATGTGCCTCAATTTTGTGCCTAAAAGCATCACTTGTGATGTAGTTAAAGATTTCTCTTAATTCTTCATCTTGGTGATTTGCAGATGATTTAACCGCTGCCACTTTTAACAATAAATAGCGAACAATTCTTGCAACATGAAGGGCAAAATCATAGTTAGTAACCCAAACCTTTTCAATATTGTGAAAGCTTTTAATGTCTGGTGGCAAAACCTCACTTACTAATATAGAGTCACTTCCATTAATTCTTCTGGTATCTTCCCTCAATTTTGGAAGCCATTTTTTATCCCAGTTCTTTGTTCTTTTGGTTTCCCAAAGTATTGATCCAACTTCATTTCCGTTACTCATGACTTTCTGCCATATGTCTCCGCCCTCAATTCCTTTTGGAATAGGGAGGAATTCGTCTTGGGGGAAATTGGATTTAAGTTGTTCTTCAAGGTCTAGTTCCAAAACTTCCCCTTGTAGTTGTTGGGAGCCCTGTTTACCTTTTCTTTGCGCATCTTCTAGCGCTTTTTGCATATCGTTAATTTTCTTTTCGTATTCAAGCCTATCAAGACGCGCTTTCTCAGAGGTTTCTTTTGCTACTTCTTCCCTAATTTTTTCTGCTTGTCTTCTTGCTTCTTCTTTTAGTTTTTCAGCTTCTTTTCTTGCCTCTTCCTTTATTAATGCTTCATCTTCTTTCTTTTTCTTTTCAAAAGATTCCAAAAGTTCTTTGTTTTTGTTTATTTCCTCAAGGAGTGCTTTTTCTCTTTCTTTTTCCTTTTCTTCAAATTCCGCTTGAACTTTTTTTCTAGCATCAGACTCGGCGGCTTTTCTAATTCTTTCAGCCTCTTCCTTTAGCTCATGACTTAGAGCGTCATTTATGGGGAATTCTTTTCCACAATGAATACACTTAATTACAGCGTCCATAAGTGGAATTTATTATAGTGCCCGTGAGCAAATAATGGAAGTAGATCAAACCGGATTATTGGTTTGCATTTTTGTTATCCATCATTATCTTTGCTTTGTAAGCGCTGATTTGTAGCTTAAGATCAGAGATCTCTGCTTTTTGTTCTTGGACTATTTGATATGTTGTAACGATTTGTGGTTTATAGCGTGCTCTTGCTACTAAAAATCCTACCAAGAACCCTACTATAAGTAGAACGACAATCATAACTGTTTTATCCTGTGTTACGTTTTTTGTTTTTGCCATTCAAATCACCTCCCCCAGTGAAATAGCTCTTTTAGAGCATTTCACGGGGCCACGTTGGATGATTTATCTATCCAACTGTGGCATTAATTTAAGTATGGAATATTTTGTAATTTGATGTCAACCCCTCCGTAAGAGAAGTACTTATCTTTTGTCAAAGTAGAGAGTGACAGTTGAGGTTATGGTTTGGCTTCCGGGTTGAAGAACAGGAGCAACATTGCCTCCTCCTAAGCCAACGGCTACATCTTTTTGAGCATACATGGGTACCGGTCCGCCGCTATCCGGTGTTGATTCAACTATGTTTACAATTTTCCCAAGTTTTATTCCAAGTTGGTTAGCTAATTGTTGAGCTTGTTCCTTTGCGTTGCTAATTGCCTTATCACGTGCCTCTTGTCTGTATTTGTTTGGATCTTCTACGTTGTATTGGGTATCAAGAACTTGGTTTGCGCCAGCTTCCGTTGCTGCTTCAATTACCTTGGAAAGATTATTTGTATCTTTTACCTTTATTGTTACGTTTGCATTTCCGGAGTATCCATTAATAGTATTTTTCCCATTATCATAGTTATAGTTAGGGTTAATAGAGTAGTTAGTAGTTTTAATATCTGCTTTTTTAATTCCAATAGCCTCAAGAGAACTTATAATCTTGTTATTGATTGTATTAACTCCTTGTTCTGCTGCTTTGGCAGAGTCTGCATTTGATACAACTATTCCCACCTGAACACTTGCATTGTTTGGAACTACATCAACGCTTCCAGAACCCACAACTGCCAATTCTCCGGAAACACTTCTGTTGGTTACAGACAAAGGTAAAGAGATATTGAAGAAGTTGATAACCCAGAGGAAAACAAATGCAACAATACCTAGAAAAAATATAGCTCCAATTTTTTCGTTGTGGTGTTCGGGCATATATCTATTTAACTAAAAATATATATTTAGTGTCAAATCGGGTATCTAAAAATTGACTTATAACTTATTCCTTTAATCTTTATCACTATTATAGAAGACCCTTTTTAAGGGTAGCTATCGTCCATGGAGTAAGATTTCTATAAATAACGGACTTTTTGTTGAGAAGTTCTTCTTGTGAGGCAAGAGATACTCCATAAGCAACTTCATAGTTAGGTTCAGGAATTCTTTTAACATGGAGCTCTACAATGTCACAGTATTCGTGTTCTGTGTAAATACTATTGGGGTCTTTTGCTTTGTAATAAATAGCGCCTTTTACCCTCATTTTTCCGATCAGATCTTTTTGTTCAATCTTCCACTCACGAAACAAACATTTTTCGCAAGCTGAGAGGGTATCTTCGAGTTTCCCCTTTTCCATAATTTGGTGGGAAGAGGCTGTT
>DASZRC010000014.1:0-5074 GCA_035549315.1 Patescibacteria group bacterium
TACAGCCTCGTGCATACGTTTCATAAGAAGCATACCCCTCCTGTGGCAAAAAGGGTTAAAGGGGATGACATATGCAGTAGTAAGAGCATGGTGTATAAGATGATATAGTTTATGTACACTTTTTCCCGTTTTTAAAGCTAGCTAACTACTTCAGTGAAGATAAAGAAGTAATAAAGATAATACCTGTCATATCTCCTTCCAGCATAGTTGCGTAATGATGCTGTTAGCTTTGGCAGTGCTTAAAATGTTAAATCTATTGCAGATGAGTTCAATTTGATATATTATGTATTGAAACTGCCTAAACCATATGCTAAACGATTTAGTTTTTGTGTTAAGGCGTATAAAAGAAGTTTTAGAAAGAGAGAATCTTCCTACAATTTATTCAAACCTCTCTAGCTACGTGCAGCAAGCATCGCAGGCACATACCCCAGAACTGCAAGCACAGATTAATGACTCCAAAGAGAAAATTAAAAGTGCTCATGAAGATTTAAATACGATGGGTTGGTCTCATACTCAAACACAAATTTTTACCAAATTTGGAGCAGCTGAAATTTTAGGTAAAATTGGACTCGAAAAATTTGAAAAGACATTTAACGACAACGCAGGGGTTCCAACTGCTGTAACTGCGGAACTTTCACAACAATCTCAATTAATATCACAACTGCTTACAAATGTTAACAATATTTTATCCAGTTTGGGTAATCTTGGTGAGGTGGATAAATCAGAATCAGGAAAAGGAGTCGTGCAAATTGTTTTTAAAGACGGTGTTGCAGTAAATAATCTTCCTGATTTATCAAAACAATCACGAAATTGGGAACAGATTTTAAGAGCATATTCAATACTTGCAGATGAATCACCAGAAGAAACAAAAATTCTCGCATCAAATAAGAGTAACCCATTTTTTCTTTGGTTAAGTACAGCACCACTTATCTCGCAAGCAATATTTCATACAGTAAAACCATTTATTGATTTATGGCACGAAGTTCTAGGATTAAAGGAGCACGCCCTTGCACTAAAAGAAAAAGAGATAGCAGTTGCAGGGGAAGAGTTAAAGTTAATGAATAATATAGACGAGTATGAAAAAAAGAAAATAAATGAAATACTTGAAGCAGTAGCCGATAAATATTCAAAAAAAGACTTAGAGAAAGCAAAATTAAATGATGGAAAAGTTAATCTTCTTAAATACGGTCCAGAGATTTACGAATTCATAAAATTAAACGGTGAGGTCGATGCTTCTGAAAATGGTGAAAGCAACCCTGTTACAAGTAATTTAAAACTTGCAAATAAGTATATCGAGACACAAAAATTGTATACAAAAGTTCAAAAAATGCTTGAGTCATCAAATCAAAAGAGTAAAGAAGTTCCATCAAAAAATGGCGAGGAAGAAGACTCTAAAAAAACTGAGGAAAAAAGTGTAAAAAGAAAATCTAAGTAAGTTTTTTTCTTTTCCTTCTGATTTTTACTAATTTTAATAACTCCAATCGTTCTTTTTCCTGAAGAGTTTTTATTGTTTTCTCATAGATTTGTTCAGGGGTCATCTTCTTTACATCAAATATCCCTAGTAATTTTTTCACTGGATATAATCTTTCCGCAACACTTTCATTTCTTTAAATTCTGTAAACGTTTCAATATAGCCCATCTCGGCTAATTGTTTTAAGATTTTCTGTGCTTTTATATAACTAACTTGAAACTTACGTTGAATATATGGAGTCGAAACAGTTTGTTCTTTTATAATTTTTTCCACTACCAAATCTATTAGCTCCCCATTCTTTCTTTTTCTTCCCATAAAGTTAACGATTAGTCGAGACTTCTTTAATAATTTGTTCCATGTCTCGATTAGCCCAATCAATAATTATATCCGCATGCTTTCTTCTTGTATCGTATTCGTCTAATTTTTTTGATTCTTCTGCAATATTACATGACTGAAGATTAGATACGCATGTAGTAGCGGTCTTGTAGGCATCTGCACATGAGTTGGCGAGTTCATTTGAGGCTTCCATACTTTGAATAGAGTTGTTTAAAATACGTTTTGTTAGTGATTTCTGGGAAGCTATTTTATGACTTGTAATTAAGAATATTATTACTGAACCAATTATTAAGCCAGCAAGAAAAATGTATGTTTCCCTTCTGTTCAACTTCATAATATCTAGAATAGGTTATTTATAAATTTCAAAAAGAAGTAGGCAACGAAAACAATCCATCCAATGTCAATTATCAGGAATAAAAGTACTCCTAACCCAGAACCTGCAATCTTCCAAAAGGTACGACGAAGTAAGAACGTGACTATAGATGCAAAGCTTGCAATAAAAATACCAACAGAGAAATAAATTAAAAATGGGATTATCCCATGAATATGACCGAGGACTAATGAAATTACTCCATATATACACCAAACGAAAATTGAATTCTTCGATTGTTCGCTCTTGGCTCTATCTGCAATATTCATATCTATAAACTAATCGTTTAGTCAAATCTTAACTGAAAAGTGTAGTTAAAACAATACCCAATTAGCCTCGTAATCTTTCCTTATACGTTATGTTTTAAAGTGAATCTCTTTGGTAACTTCATAGTTATGGGTGCAACCAAGTTAACCAAGAACGATATAGAAATTGCTAATAGAATAAGAAGGTTAAGAAAGAAGAAAGAACTAACTCAAGAGCAACTAGCTGAGAAGGTGCGTGTAAGTACAACCCATATTGGGCTGGTCGAAACAGGTAAGAGAAGAGCAAGCCTGAAGACTTTACAAAGAATTGCCTCTGCTTTGGGAGTTAAATTAAAAGACCTTTTCTAAATTTCTAAATCCATTATTATAAGCTAATCGTTTAGTTTATTGTCTTTTTGTACATATTTAGCTATATCAAGAGAGTGTTTTAAGTGTATTTTTTTGGAAATCTGAGATTAAACTTCAAACAAATGTTAATTTTTCCCTTAATATAATAAGTCGACTTTTTTGACCCTTTTTGACTAATTGTTTAGTCGACTATGAGTCTATTTTGGTGCTTGAAATCTATCTAATAGTTTGATAAATTATATATAGAAACATAAATTTAGGAACAGCAAAAGACCTTTCTTTTGGGGCTATGTTTCAAAGCTGTTCCTGCCCCACCAGAGAGGTTTTTTGTGTTAAAGAGTAGTTGTTAATAGCAACTGAGTACGAGACAAGAGATTGGTTTCGTGTTCGGTTGCTTTTTTTGTGGCTTGAAAGGAGGTGAAAAAAATGAATAACAGACAAGACAATATTGGACAAGATATTTGCAATGATTGCTTTGGAGATGGTTGGAGGATTATGTTTTGCAAGAAGTGTCATCAAAAGATTTTTTATTTTAAAGATGCAAAATGTGATGACTGCGACAACGAAGCGGAATATATCCAGTGTGGCAATTGTGGGCTATCTAATAGATTTAAGAACGGTTATGAGGCAATGGAACGTTTTTGCTAAGAAATAACTTAACTGTATAAAAAAATCGCACTCACCTTTACTTTCCAGGGTCAAGGCAAATGCGATTCTAGATAACTATGAATAATGGTACTAAAAACATACCTAAAACACAACGTATTTATCGACGGACTGTTTCAAAAGTCTTTCGTGATATATTGCTGGAAACTTTCCCCAGACTTGACGAAAGAGAGCACTATTGGCCTCTTCTAAGCTATCTTCTTTTTCCTACACAAGTTAAGGATGGAAAAATCTTGCTTGCTAGAGATACAATGGCTGAATTATTTGGGTACTCTTCAATTCCCTCATATTTCAACTCAGGAAGAATGTTTAGAGGGTTTGCTGAAGCAATACAGGAGTTTACTTGGTCAGACTTTTCTAAAGTTGAAAGCCGTGCTCGTGTTGTCGAGTCGTTAATTTGGCCAAGGGAGATAAATAAAGCTCTAGAACTTGAACGGAAAAAACTTTTTCGGGAGGAAGGAAGAGTTTATTTAATCAGCGGTTACCCTTTCTCTAAGAAAAAACAAAACGAGTTTATGAAACAAGAAAAATTTGAAGCTTCAGCACTTACTACTAACAATAAAGAAACACAATTACTTCTCACCTATATGAATTCTATTCCGAATAATTTATATGCGTATTTAATAAAGCGTAACGGTAGGAGAACTCTCAACGCAATTCTAAACCTCGATTCTGATATTGGACATCAGTGGAGTATTCTCTCATCGATTGTTGATGATTATAACCAGTTATATAAACCTTCTCAGAAAACAGTTCGCATATTTCCATTTGGTGAGCGTATTGTTTCATTAAAATCTGAGATTAGAAGAGCATTAACACATGGTCTAATTGAAGCGGATTTAAAGAGCTCACAATTTGCTATAGCTGCAACATTGTGGGATATACCAAGCGTCAAACAGTTTCTTTCAAAAGGTGGAAGTATGTGGGAGTATTTATATCAACTCGGTAGCGCAGATAAAGACAAACTAAAGAAAGTCTTATATTCACTAATGTTTGGAATGCACTACAGGGGAATTATGGCTCAACTAGACGCAATAGGAGTAAGATATGAGGATTTTATCAGCCTACCTTTAATCCATGACCTTCTAAGAGCAAGAAATAGAGAAATGAATCGAATTAAGCAGAATAAGGGAGCCACAACGTGCTTTGGTCATTTTTTGAGTATTGAAGACTACGATGTTAAAAGTATCCTTGCACAATGCTGTCAGGCGATGGAACTTAAATTACTTTTACCAGTAGTAAGGCTAGCAATAGAAAATAGAGATAGAAAGCATGGCTTTACTATTGCCCTCTGGCAACATGATGGCTTCACTCTTCATACTAAATCTTCCCAACAAAGAAAATATTGGATTGAATATATTAGTAACACAGTATTAATTACTGCCAAAGCTAACGGCATCATTACTCAACTATGCTGGAAGGAGATATAACAGGTATTATCTTCTATTGCTTCTTTATCTTCACTGAAGTAGTTAACTAGCTTTAAAAACGGGAAAAAGTGTACATAAACTATATCATCTTATACACCATGCTCTTACTACTGCATATGTCATCCCCTTTAACCCTTTTTGCCACAGGAGGGGTATGCTTCTTATGAAACGTATGCACGAGGCTGTA
>DASZRC010000015.1:0-42773 GCA_035549315.1 Patescibacteria group bacterium
AGCATAATTTTTTCTTCTAGGTTTTTGATTCTTGATTCAACCTCTCTCATGTTCCGTCCTGCTAATACAAAACCGGCAGAATTAGAAGATGAATAAGGAGTTATTACTGTTGCAATTCTAACTCCCGGTTCCGGCTGCCAAGTTAGCGTTTCTCCATTATGTTGTTTTGCGTAATCCAGCACTCCGGGAGGAATAACAGGATTTTTGCCATTTAGTTCCCCCGTTGAAACAATAATCTTACCCTTGGAATCATAGAAGATCATAAATGGCGCAAGAGCAGTTGCTATATTGGTTTTTTCCGGACCCTGAAAAAGAGAGGCATTGGTAAATGCATGAGAAGCCATGTTGGTTGCATAATCCCTTGACATCTGTAGCTGTGGATCATTTGCGCCAAGACGCAGCAATTGTTGTGTTGCACCAAGAATTACAAGAGTCAACCCGCTTATTGCTACTGCTAGGGGAATGAAGTTACGAATCTTCTGATTCATAAAATTATTATAGCACTATCTTTTATTTGCGTTTCCAAGGGCAGCTACGGCTGCGCCAATTCTACCCGCCTCTTCTATGTTTACAAAGTGAATATTTTTTCCGGACAAACTCTTTGCAACTTCACTGGCCAATTCTTTGTATCCTGGTACTTTCCAAAACAAAGATCCTTCTATGGGGACTCTTATGACTTCACTTTCAAAGACTGTTGGAAAGGTTTTAATAATTCCTGCTGTCATAATTCCCACAATTTGTGCAGACCTGTCCCTAAGGCGAGTTGCTGCTTCTGTTACCATGGGGTTTCCTTCAAAACCGCTAAGATGCTGGGTAATAGTTTCGGCACTTATATCCGTTGGTAATCCGGGGATTCCCTCATGAGAAAGCTCATCAACAATAAGTCTCATTTGTTCTCCCAGCCAAAGACCTGAAATTTGTTTTTCGGCTAGGTATTGTCCTCGATTATTATTACTCCTTCTGTCTACCAGTTCTGCAAATTGATTAACAGGAATTTGTGAAAAGGCCCCTGATTCTGTGTTGGTAATACCAAGTGGGGTGTCTGCTGCAAGATTGAAGCCAGTTCCCACTACTCCGCCAAGCTTTGCGCCATCAGAAAAAACCACAGCTACTGTATCATTTAAAACTACAGTTGGGGTGGCAAGGTCTATTCCGTAATTTTGTTGTAGTGTAGCTTTTAAAGCTTCTCCTACTGGGGCTTGGCTAATTCCCGGTATAACAAACTCTTTGGTTAAATGTTCTGGGGATTGTATGTCTACGTCTCCAGTGCCAGTTTCTATTGTTTCTCCCGGAAAAGAATAAACTATTCCTATGGCATCAAACTTCCCCTCACTAACTATGGGAGCTATTCCATTTGCAACATAAGCAAAAAACTCATCTGCGCTTCTATATTGTCTGCCTGGTAAGGCATCTTTATGAGATTCAATAATCCGAGGTTTACCGCCGTCAATTCCCACACGAGCTCCATAAAGGTTAGTTCCACCTATTTCAAGGATTAAGGCTTGGCTTCCTTCTCTGAGTGTTTCAAGCGGCGTTGCGGATAGTAGCGAATTGTACATTGGAAGATCGCTTTTTCTTCCTGCTAGTCCATCTTCTAAGGCGGTCATGTAATTTCTTAAAGCTTGGCTTATTTCCGTCTCGCTAAGATTTCTAAGCCCCACTCTTTCAAAAAAATCTATATTTGGCAATCTTTCTGGCATAATTTGCATATTTTACATCAATTTTTGGCCAAATCAATATTATGGGATTATTAAAGCTTGTCTTTATACCTTTTTACAAAATCTTCCATTTGTGAGTGGGTGGGGGTTGGAAGCGTTTTTAGGGTAAACCAGCCAAGTTCATCATGTTTTTCCGGAATCATGTTTTTGACTTGGTTTCTGTCTACCAATACTTTGTAGTCTAGTGTTATCCAGTGGGTTTTTCTTCCTTTCTCATCTACTCTATGGACATCGCGAATTCCCAAGAATTCCTGATCAAGAACATCTGCTCCATATTCTTCTTTTATTTCTCGGGCAAGCGCTTCTAGAACCGGCTCTCCTACTTCTACTCCGCCGCCTCCCGGATCCCATCTGCCAATTTCATCCCTGGATTTTTTGCTTCTTTTGGATAGAACAAAATTGCCTTTCCCATCATGACAATGGAAAACGACAGCTACTCCAATATGGTCAATTCCCGCTCTCATAAGTTGATTATAGCAAGTAGCCTAAAGATAATATTGCATCTCTGCACTTTTGGACGATTTCTTCCTCGGTCACATCGGTTTCTGTGTTGGCGGCGGTAGTTAGCCAATAATAGGCTGGGCCGAAAGTTAATATTCTAGGGATGTCTCGGCCCGACAAATGAGGTCCCCAGTCAAAAAGGTTTGGATCTATTGCTAGATCGGGGTAATTAATTAAGCCTTTTATTATTGGTTCAATAACCCTGTCTTCTAGTGGACAAGAAATTTGGCGCTTATCTTGTGTTACAAAAAGGTTTAGGTGATCGTGGTTATTACCATTGGCAAACTCGAGTATTTCCTTGGGATCGGCGGGTTGACGAAGATCATAATTTTCCGCTGCCATAACGTTTGCTACAAAAGCAATCCCTGCGCCTAGTCTGCTCACATCAATTAAAGATGTGGGAATTTGTGTTGTCGGAATAGGATTATCTTTCCTTAAGACTGCGTAAAATGGTGCAGAATATAGCCCGGTTGTTAAGATTCTTAGCTTACCTAGAGTTAGGGGTTCTGGTGAAAATCCAAGTCTAATGTAATTAGCAAGATTCATGGTGCTTTCTCTATTTTCATTGAGTTCGTCCAAGGCCTGAAGATCTGTTTTGTAGTCTGTTCTGCCGGGTATTGTATTAAGTGTGATCGGGCTATAGTCGATGCCTGGTCTTTGGTGGCGGCCTTTGATATCGGTTGTTTCTAGATGAATATCGAGTAATCTTTCGGGATCAATCATGCCTCGGCAAATATAGCAAAGATTTGTAGTTTGATCAAGCTATCTCACAAATTTTAGAAGGAGAATGAATACCAGTGGGCCAAGGGTTATTGAGGCAACATCAAAAATAGGCTTAATAAGTTGCCTTTCTCCTATCTTTATACCATTCTTTCTATCCATTTGGCAGGTAAGAAAAATTAGAGAAATAGGTGCTGCAAGAGCTGCTAAAACAAAATTAGTTTTAAGAATTATTCCGGTTCCAATTACAGATAAGCTTGCAAGTAGTCTGTCTCTTTTAAATACTTCTGTGGTATGAAATGTGGCCTCAATTTTTCTAATATCTTCCCATATCTCATTGGTAAGGCCTGTAAAGAAAGCTCCTAAAACTCCAAAACCAAGGCTAATATGAAAATGGCTTTGGAGAAAATAGAATAAGGATCCGGACACAAACATGTGGAAGACCGATCTCAAGGACAGATTAAGATAGTTGTGTTTTGCCATGGGTAGTTATTATAACAGGTTTAAAGCTGGTAATCTCCTCTGGGGTCGTCTTCTGTTTCAATTAGAGCATAATACATTTGGTCAATTTCAATTGATGGGTCTTCATCAAATTGATATTCTTTTCTATCCTCATCATATTCAATTAAATGAGTCTTAATTCCTTCGTATAGAATTCTCGCAGCGGTTTCTTTGTGGTCTTGGTAAGTATAAAAAACCTTCGAGCAATACGAGCAAGAAAATGAGTAATACATAGCTATATTATACTACTCCGCTTCAAGCTGTCTCTTTTCTTTCCTCTTTTTCTCGGCCATAGCGAGTAGTTCTGTTACTTCCCATAGCCCCATGCCTCCTTTTAAAATAATCTGATGAAGGAACCTATTTCTAGTTTTATCAGCTTCAGCTCTTAATATTTCTTTTTTGGCTAATATGTCCGGATTAGTAGTGGGTGGATCTTGAACCCTTTCCATTTTTTGACTTGCAACTCTTGATCTTATATCTTCTATTGTCATTTTATTGTTTAATTTGTTCTGATTCTCCAAGGTTAGGTTCATTTATATAGTTGAGTAGCTCTTCCCCCGTTCGGTAGCCCGGTCTTATCCTAAATAAGAAATCTATGTTGGCCATGTTTTGGTTATTACCAAGAATTGTGGAGACGGCACTGGTAAAGCCTGCCTCTTTTACAACTCTAATTGCTTGTTCATCAAATCCTCCGCTTGGATAGGCAAAAGAAACCACTTTGACTCCATAGTTCTTCTCAAGCATTTTCTTGCTCTCGCCAACCTCGTATTGAACAATGGGAAGTAGCCCTCCCTTAAGGTAAATGTGGTGTACTGTATGGGCCCCAATTTCTACCCGCCTGCTTGCTATAACGTCTTTAAGTTCCTCATCTGTTAAGAAGTCTGATCCGCCTATGAATCCCGGAATTATGTAAGCAGTAGCTCGGGCATTGTACTTTTTAAGTATTGGCAGAATTACAGTATCAAGATCCCAATGACCATCATCAATAGTTATAATAACCGGTTTTGGAGGAAGTGGTTTTTTGTTTTTTAAAATATCACTCACTTGTCCTGCGGTTAGGAAATGGTATCCGGCATCGTGAAGTGTCTTGATTTGGGATTCAAAGACATCCGGGTCTATGTTTAGGGCCACTCGTGTTTTGTCTCTTTTGTCTTGAACGTATTCAACATAGTGGTACATAAGAATTGGTATTCTAAAACTTGCAGATGCGGTAGCGTCCTGCTTGTATTTGGCCTTGATTCCTTCCGGAATTCTTTTTGTTTCGCTTTTTGGGGTTTCGACAACCGGCCTTGTTTGAAAGTTAATGTACTGGTATATAAAAAGCCCAATAGCAAGAAACAGGGCAAATCTTAATATCCCAAAATGGGCATGGTTTGGTTTTCTGACAACTTTTTTTGGCGGGCGCCCTCTTCTTTTTCCTGTCTTTGTTTTTTTAGGCATAAATTAGTCTTGCTATATTACCACATGAATTGATTCTGAAAAAGACTTTTGGGTAAAGGGTGTATAATAGACTTATGGAAGGTTTTATAGGAAATATTGAAAAAGAGACACTTGATAACTCAGATTTTAGAAGAGTCCTCTTTACCGGTCAGCATGCTCAAGTTGTTCTCATGAGTCTTAAGCCAAAAGAAGATATTGGCATGGAAGTTCATGAGATTGTTGATCAATTCATAAGAATTGAAAAAGGAAATGGAAAAGTAATAATGAATGGAGAGGAGCACGTAATTAGCGATGGATCAGCCTTTGTTGTACCGGCAGGAACCGAACATAATGTTATCAATGAATCCGAGGATTCCGAAATGAATCTATATACTGTTTATTCCCCTCCTCACCACAGGGATGGAACAATTCATAAGACAAAAGAAGATGCAGAAAAAGACTCCGGAGATCACCTATAGCCTATTTAGGTTGGTAATAAAGTAGAATATTCCCATTTCCAAAAGTTCTTGAGTTAACAAGATTTAAATTTGTTTTCTTAACTCCTTTGAATAATAATTTGCCTTCACCCAAAATTACTGGGTTAACCATGAGCCTATATTCATCAATTAAATCTAGGTTTGCAAACTGTTGAACTATTTCCCCACTTCCAAAAATTGCAATGTCTTTGTCTTTTTCCTCCTTTAACTTCCTAATAGCATTAGTATCTATTTCATCCATTAGGACAGTGTTTTCCCAGGTAGCGCTCTTAAGAGATTTAGAAAAAACAATTTTTGGGGTTTCATTCATAAGTTTTGCAACGGTTGGATCGTCTTTTAGTGCTGCTTCTGTTGGCCAATAGCTTTTCATTAGGTCATAGGTTGTTTTGCCAAAGATAAGAGTCCCAAATTCTGCGGTTTGTTTAATTGCAAAATCATTAAACTCACTGTCAACCATGTGCCAGTCTATATTGCCATCACTTCCGGCAAAATAGCCGTCAACCGTCACCATATTAAAAACAATAATTTTCCTCATTATTTAAATATCTCCAAAGTTTTAGCCTTGAGGGCCTCGCGCATTTTAGGATCGCTTCTTAGGTGTCCTGAGTTTACCCATTCAAGTTTTAACTTTTTGCCATAAGCTTTTGATAAGTCGTAGGCTGATATTGCTGGTGTGCACATGTCAAATCTTCCTTGTTCCACATAGCAGGGAATATGCTTTATTTTATCTATATTGTCTAATATAAAATTTCTTGGAACAAAACAACCATTTAAAAAATAATGTGTTTCAAGAAGTGCTATAGATAGGGTTCCCGGGTCTTCTTTAATTTCTTTTTCAAGCGTTTGGGGATCGTAGTCTATGGAGAGTAAAACAGATTCCCAAAGTGTCCATTCTATTGCATAGAACTTGGCCTCTTTTTCATCTTTAGAATGCATTTTGTTGTAAAAGTATTTCATTATACTTACCCCGCTTTTTCGGTTAGCCGGTGGGACAAGCGATATGAATCTCTCCCATTCTTGAGGAAAGTGATAGCGTGGATACCCTTCGTTTACCCAATCTTCTTCAAACTCTCTAATTAGATAAACTCCCCATATCAAAAGACTTTTAACTCTTTTAGGATGATTAATCGCATAGATTAATGATAATGCAGATCCCCATGATCCCCCAACAACATGCATACTTGATATACCCAAGGATTCTCTTAGTTTTTCTATATCTTCTACAAGATTTTGGGTTGTATTGTGTTCTATGCTGGCAAAAGGCTTACTTTTTCCGCTTCCTCTCTGGTCATGAAAGATTACTCTGTGAATATTGGGGTCAAAAATTGCCTTGTGGCTTTCGTTAAAATTTGATCCAGGTCCTCCATGGAGACTAAATATGGGAGTGGCTTTTGGATTACCCCAGTCTTCCCAATAGATTTGATGTCCGTCTCCTACGTCTAGGTATCCACTCTTAATTATTGGATCTTTGCTACTCATTGTCTAAATGAAATCTCTTTACTGCTCTTAGATGTGCTTTTTCTGCTTCTTCTTCGCGGTTTTTTGGCTTGGCGGTAGTTGAGAGGTGATGAAGAAGATGTTCCGTTGCATGGGCAATTTCATGAACGGCTTCATTAAAAGCCTCTTCGTTTGCTTCTGATGGTTTGTTGAAACCGGAAATTTTTCTTACATATTGAAGAGCGGCAGCATTTACCTCGTCACTTGTTGCGGTGGGTTCAAAATTAAAAAGAGATTTTATATTCCTACACATAAAATTAAAATGTTGATTATTGATTATATATTATTGATTATTTAATACAAAATGAATTGAATAACTGAGGCTAGTTTAATTGTTTTTCTTCTTCTCCAGCGTCCCAGGGGGTAATAAGCTGAAAGTAGTTTCCGTCTGGATCGGCTAGTGTTGCAATTAAAAATCCTTCTGCCGGAGCATAAGGTTCCTTTATAATCTCTACTCCTTCAATCTTTTTGATTCTTTCAAATTCTTCCTTAACATCTTTTGTTTCAAAGTTAAAAAGTATGCGGTCTGCATCTTTTGCTTTGCCATGGATTTTGTCATGAAATCCAATGCTTAAGAAGCAGCTTCCAACCAAAAATCCTTTGTAGTTTTCATCTTCCATCTCCGGTTTCTTTTCAAAAACCTTCTCATAAAAGCTTGAGAGTTTGTTAACGTCCTCTGTTGATAATAATATTGAATTAAAATTTAACATAAATATAAAAGGTTTTACGTTCGCTCCGCTGAGCTCAATACTCCCTCGCTCTACGCTTGGTCGCCAGCTTTTTTAATAGCTTCAAGATCTAGTTTTTTCATTGGCATAAACACTTTGGTTACCGCCTCTGCTTTGGCTGGATCCTTCATAAGTTCATCTAGGATTCTTGGTACTATTTGCCAAGTAACTCCAAATTTATCTGTGCACCATCCGCACTGTTCTGCTTCCGGAACTGCTGAAAGTTTTTCCCAAAAATAGTCAATTTCTTCTTG
Source organism: Patescibacteria group bacterium (assembly GCA_035549315.1). Classification (GTDB taxonomy): domain Bacteria; phylum Patescibacteriota; class Microgenomatia; order Levybacterales; family GWA1-39-11; genus GWA1-39-11. The sequence continues at coordinate 7,836 of DASZRC010000015.1, forward strand.
AGTTTCACACTCAACTATAAAGGATACTGATCCATTTAGCTTGAATTGTTCTACCGGACCACCATTTAAGGCCATGAATTTTGATCCATCGAGAGTATATTCAAGAGTCATAACTGTCCCTTCTTTGATTTTGGAAATTTCTTCACCTTCTTTTGTTGCTTTTGTAATGTCTCCAAGTTCTCCGTGATGGGCACCACCGGGGGCTGAATTAAAGGTGTCTACGTAGTGTTTTGCGGCTTCATCTCCGTCGTTGTTTATAAACCAAATGCAGGTAGTCATTCTTCTTACATTATAACTTATGTTTTGTTAGAAATCTGTACGAATTATTTATAAGCGTGTGATTAAGATCAATGACATCTTTTGTCTTCTGTTAAAATAGGTGTATGAAGCAATCAAAATTACAAAGGATAGTCCTCTTAACGATTCTTGCCTATGAGAGTATCGGTGGTCTGTTGGGGGGAATACTTTTGATTTTGGGTCCAGACGGACATTATATGGATATGTCTGTTGAAATTATGCATGGTACGTTTCCTGACTTTTTAATCCCAGGGATAATTTTGACTGGAATGGGGGCGCTTACTACGGTTGCCTTTGTTGCGGTATTTTTTAGAAGCAGGCTGGATTGGCTGTTGGCTACTTTTGCAATGGGAGGGTTTATTATTTGGTTTGCAACGGAAATTACAATTTTGAGACAGCTTCATTGGCTACATATTATGTGGGGCGTCCCCGTTTTAATAGGCTCATTAATTGTTGTTCAGACGATACCCTGGGCTACTATTAGAAAAGTGGGGTTAGTTAATTGAGTGAAGAGCGTTAAACTCTTGCGGCGAGAAGGTTTTCTACTAATCTTTGAGACGGTAATGTTATTGCAAATCTTGCGCCCGTGCCTGTTTTTCTCATTGAATCCTCTATGTCTTCTTTAACTCCATTTTTACTTGGGATTTCTACTACATAAATATTTCCATGATCTTGAGTGGTATTTATTTGAATATTCATTTTTCCACCCTCTCTTCCGTCAAGAGTAATTTGGGGTTTTACAGAAAAATCTGCCCATTTAAAGATTTTAGTTACGATATCTGTAGGCCATTCGGAATTTATGCCGGGGAACATAACTATTTGAATCTTGGAGCCAGGTTCTTCTTCCGGCTGGGCATTATATACCTGCGCAAAGCCCGTTATTCCCATTCCCGCGAAATATTCCTCATATATGTCTCTGACTTTTGCCGCATTCGCATCAAAATAGCTTACAAAAAGATTTGGATTTTTTGATTGTGTATAGAGTTCTGTGACTGTTTTTTTAAGCTCCTCAGGTTCATTTTGTAGGCCGGGGAAGTAATGCCCATGGGTAAGTTTGTGACGTCTAGCCACGTGCGGAAGATATATGCCTTGATTTTGCAATAAGGTTAAATTGTCCACGAATTCATCTACCGTCCACGCGGAAAGCTGTTCCGGTACATATGTAAGAGTTTCAGACATAAGGGGATATTATAGCAAATAATTTTATTATAGGCTAGACCTTAGGACTCTTCATATTGGATACTAATGGTGTTGTCCGAGTTTTTTACTATTTTGATATTATTAACTACTCTCTTCCCTTTTGAGGCTGTTTCAAAGCCAAGTTTGAATATGTCTTCCAGTTTTGGGTAGATTGTAGCTCCTGAATTTAGGAAATTCGGCTGATATTCGCCAAGGGTTACGGTTCCGGCAACTGTAGTTTTGAGATATCCTACAAGCTGTTTTTTAGGAAGATCTGAAAGTTGATCTTGAAGCTTGGGATTTGTCTTAATCTCCTTTACTATCTGGGTCTTAATCCCTTCAATAACGTTGTTGGTAACGTGTTTTGCTATTAGATTTAGCTGTGAATTATCAATCTCAATTGATTGGAAGGTGTAATTATTGTTTGTGGGGCTGTTGTAATTTATTACAGGAGCAAAAGACGGATTTTTGATTTCCGTTTTTATATCAATAGGTTTGATTGATTTAACTATTTTTGCAACTTCATCTGTAACGCTCATGAAGGAATTATATCACCACGTTTTGTAGGAGTTAATGGAGAAATAAAACTCGTCAAATAAAGAAATTTGATACCTGTTATAATATAGGATATGAGCTTTAATAGAGATGACAGGCGTGGCGGCGGAGGCTTCAATAGGGGCCCACAGGGTGGCCGTGGTTTTGGCGGAGGAAGAAATTTTGGTAGAGGCAGATCTGATAGGCCGGTTGAAATGCACAAGGCCATATGTAGCAACTGTGGAAAAGAATGTGAAGTTCCTTTTAGACCAACAGGAGAAAAGCCAGTTTTTTGTAGTGATTGTTTCCGCGAACAAGGAGGACCTGATAGAAGGCCGGATCGTGGACCAAGAAGTTTTGAAAGACGTGAAGACCGTGGTCCAAGACCACCAATGGGTCCACCCCCACCACCTCCAATGAAAAGAGAGATAGATGAGATAAATGCAAAACTAGACAAAATTATGAGAATGCTAGCTCCAGCTGTTTCAGAAAATGTAGTTATGGAAGAAAAAGTAGTTGCTCCAAAAAAACCAAGGGCTAAGAAAGCAGCTCCAGTGGAAGAAACAGTTGTTTACGAAGCTCCAGTTGAGGAAGCAAAAGAAGCCCCAGAAGAAATATTAGTAGAAGAATCCTCAGATAAGACAGAATAGTCTAGCGGCCAAGAGCATGGTCCATTTTTTTATAAGCGGTTCCAATTTGTGTATTTAATTCTAATATCTTTTTAGGATCAGTAGTTTCCCTTAGATCCGAAGCGGCTCTAACTAAAGCCTGGTGTTGGTGTCCATACTGTATTATTCTTCTTACCTCTTCTACGTTTGGTATTTCCCTTCCCCATACTTCCTTGCTCGGGTCAATGGTATCTCTAGGATAAGCAAGCATTATTTCTAGCATCTCTTCTATGTTTGTCTTTGGAGCGGGACAAGATCTTGGGTCTTTTCCTTGGTTATCTACGAAAAAATTTTTTCCAGCCTTATTGTCTCCGTTTGCAACCTCATATATCCTGTGTGCGGTATGTGGAATTTTTCCTTTTTTCTCAACTTCCCATATATGATTTGCAACTATCCTAACCCCATTCGCGGCTCTAGCCGTATCCAGGTGTACGGGTTGCAATATAGCGATTGGATTTCTTGCTCTCAGTGCTAGGTAGAGGGGTAGTCCATGTAGAACATAACAAAAAGTTTCAAGCTCGGGTGGCAAAAGTTGACCCTTTGGGAATTGTCTCCTTATGTATTTTGTAAGGCTATGTACGTCATCTTTGTTGCCTAAAAATTCTTGAAATGCTTCCATGTCTGTGGGGACACCTTCTCTACCCGGAAGTCTGTTGATAAATGGGTTTGCAATGGGATTATTTCTGGAATCAAACGGTCTCCCCTGGGTATCTCTAATTGTTTTTGAGACAATATATTGTCTTTCGGCGTAGTATGACATGGGGGATATTTTATCAAAAAACGTGGCTAAGCACAAACTATAAGATTACATTTGGCGTGAAGGTTGTAGGAGTCCAACTGCGTTTCCTTCCGTATCAAGTATTGAAACATATTTTCCAATTCCCGGGATATCCATTACATCATTTTTAATAGTTCCTCCTGCTGCTATTACGTCCTCTTTTGCCTTTTCTATATCATCAACACTAACTATTACGTGTACGGTTCTGTCTTCCGGCTTTTCAACACGCGACACGTCATAAAGGCCTCCGTTAATTGTTCCGGGAGTTTTTACCATTCTGTTTTCATCCGTGTCTGCAGTTTGGGCAACAATGTAATTGCCCATTTTTTCATCCATCTGCACCATTCCCCAACCAAAAGCTTTTGTGTAAAAGTCTGAGGCGCGTTTGGCGTCTTTATAAGGCATTTCAAAATGTACTACCGGGTTTTTACTCATAAATATATTTTATTTTTTATCTTCAATAATTGAAAGTATATTGCCTGCCGGATCGGTAAACCATGCAATTGATCCTCCATCTGGGTTTTTCATTATTCCTTTTTCATCTGATTTATAATCACCCATGTCATAGTGTTCCATGTGGATGTCCTTTGAAGCTAATTCATCTACCGTTTTTTCTACGTCATCTACCAAGAAGTTTAGAACTGTAAAGGTTGCCGGTTTATGATCCGGTTTTGGATAAATCATTGCCATCCCTCCATGACCCAAATGAAGTTCTAGTGTTCCCATCTCATTCTCTTTTGTTTCTATCCCAAGAGTATCACCGTAGAATTCCTTTGCTTTTGAAAGATCGTTTGTTGAGAAGCTTGAAAATGTTTTATTATCTTTTAACATTATTTTTGTGGTTGCTCTGCTGAGACGTTTACCATCCAGTGAATACCAAATTTGTCTGTTAACATTCCAAAAGTATCTCCCCATGGAGCTTTTTCCAAAGGGTAATCTACTTTCCCACCCTCTGCAAGTTTATTAAACCAATCGGTTAATTGTTCTAGGTCTGAACCAATAAGGCTCATGCTTATATTGTCCCCTACGTGTACCGGGTGCTCTGAATTCCCATCTGCAGCCATAAAAGTGAGAATGTCATTTTTGAGTTCTGAGTGCATTATTAAGTCTTTGTCTTCCGGTGCGCAATTTGGGTTACCTTCCGCATAGGTTTGTGTTGTTAGCTCTCCACCAAAAATAGACTTGTAAAATTCCATGGCTTCGCGTGTAGTGCCGGTAAAGTTGAGATATGGGAGAAGAGTTGTTTTCATTAGGAAAAATAGTATAGCAGTGCTTTCTTACAAAAACAAGCAAGTCTAATTTGCCTCTTTAATAAATTCGCGGATTACCTTCATACACTCATCTCTTTCTGTCCAGAAAGGAAAATGTGCGCTGTTTTCAAATATTCTCATCTTGGAATTTGGAATCAGAGTCGTGAAATATTCTGTTAATTCCGGAGTTGTTTGATCAAATCTTCCACAAAGAAGAATGGTTGGAACATTAATCTTTTCTAATTTGTGAGTTATATCCATTTTGGCAAGTGGACCATCCGGATTGAATTCGTCTTCTCCATACATATATTTATACTGTTCAGAATTCATCTTGTGTTCTGATTTAAGAACCGCGGTGGGAAGTTCTTTCATCCCATATAGGTATTTAGTATAGAATTCGCCAATCGCCTCTTTGTATTGGTCTGATTCCGGTGGTTGTTTTAGCTTTTCTTGGAATTTTTTTGGTAAAGCTTCAATAATTCTATGAATATCTTTTACCCACAAAGGCGTGCTCAGGAACGGATCTGCTAAGATAAGGCTTGCAAGGCCCTTGGGGTTGGTACTCGCAAAATTTGCACCAATTGCAGTACCCCATGATTGACCAAGAATAATATATTTTCCAAGCCCTAGATGCTTAATAAGATTGGTTAATTCTTCTGTGTAATATTCAAGGGTGAAGGTGGATTTGTCAGCTATCCATTCGGAATTTCCACATCCTAACTGATCATAGAAAATAATTTGACGATCATTTGATAAGTCCTCAAAGGGTTCCAGATAATCATGGGGATAAGCAGGCCCTCCGTGGATCGTGACGATTGGGGTGTTGCCCTCTTTGCCTACAATTTCATACCAAGTTTTTCCTTTGCCTGCATTAATAAATCCTTCGTTTATCATTATAGTGATTATATCAAGTCAATTTGTATTTTTGAGGCTTATCATTTGTTCTTTCAATAATTTTTCTTGCCTCTAAATCAAGCTTTAGAGTTTCTCCATACCAATTAATGTTTCCATCAAATTTTCCTTCCAGTTTTTTGTTTAATGCCTCAAAAAGTTCATTGTGTGTCAGCGCTTTTCCTTTCAATACCTCGAGTAGCGCCTTCTTTATGCTGTTGTATTTATCTTTGCTAATTTTTCTGCCTGTTTTTCCTTGGGGATGAAGAGTTAATATTGACTCCATATTATCTTTATTTTCATGCATAAAATTATTATAGTCTACTCAAACCACATAGGGGTTTTATCATTTGGATTTGCGTAGTTGTAGTTAACTGTTATTTCTTCATCCCTTTTAATATCCTTAATAGCAATAAATTCTATTACACTTTCTTCTGCCTTTATTTTGTATGTAGCGTTTGGGGTACGTGTGTGGTTGTATATTGAGCCAAAGCCCAAGGCAATTAGTGATTTTTCTTTTTTCTTCCCAAAATAATAAGAATAAGTAATAAGAATATTATCCGTAATGCCCATGGTGTCATATTCTGACAACTCAATTATTGGGCACATTTCAATTAATTCACCCTTTTTAATGCTATTTGCTGCAAATACTCCGCGTTCTAGTTTTGCAATATCAGATGGTCCAACATATATTTTCTTGGGAGGTAGAATCTTATTCATGAAGTGATTATAGCATCACTTTTTTGTTTCTTAGCCGAGTAGTTAAACGTCTTTTTTAGAGGGGGTAATGGTTCTTCTGATTCTTAATGCTTCATATACGCTAAACAGTTCTCCAAAGTGGCTTTCCTGGCTCATTTCCCAAAAAAGCTCCAGGTCTTTGGTGGGTTGTTCCCGAGCATACTCTTCTGCCTGAAACATCATTTCAAGTCGATCGATTCCTCTCACCAGTTTTGCTTCAGCCGTTTCTCCTTCTTCAAATTCTTGCCAAAGTCCCAATACCTCGTCCCCATTTGGTATTTTGCTGCAAAGAGTTCGCATTGCCTCCTCTTCCTCTCTATGTTTTTGCTCCCGTGTAATGTTGTCAAAGGGGGTATAGTCAGGAATACTATGTTCGCCAAGGTCATGGAAGATCGCCATTTTCATACACTTGTTTGGGTCTAATCCAAAAGAAGGAGCAAGAACAAAAGCCATTATTCCGGCTCTAAAACTGTGTTCCGCTACGCTTTCGGGCTGTTCTACTGCGTGTCTTATCCAGCCCGCCCTATCTTTTCTCTTGAGGCTTCCCACATCGTGGATGAATTGGTGTAAGTTTGCCTCGTCTATGTTTAAGTCTCTTTCTGACATATATAAAGTATTAAAGCATTGCCCAGATATTACCATACGGTGGTTATATTTTCTAGCAATCTTAGGTTAGTAGCGGGTTTAAAGAGAAAGCCCCAGTGAGTTAATAGTTTGCCTATTGAGCTGTCGTAACGGCCGGGAATTGCGTTTTTACCGTTTCACTTTATGGGTTTTTCCCCACCCCACCAATATTGGTAGGGTTAACGTGAAGAGATAGTAAGGATACACGTCTAATTTGTAGTAGCTGTCTATTGATCGAGTTTTAATGATGGGATCGCTCATCTGACACTTTTAACGATGGCAAGATTGCTTGGGCTATCCTTATGGTTTCTTGGCGTGCTTCCCTATCTTTTTTGTTTCTTGTGGGCCAAATACCCAGGGTCATAGAGTTATCATCAAAATATACTTCTTGAAGTCCACGATTAACACTGACCTGTCCCGCGTCTTTAGGATCTTCAATGCCATTGATGACTGCATATTCAGCATGGGTATGATCTGATGTAGATGGAAAATATATTATTCCTGTTTGTGATCGAATAAACTTCGCCGTTAGAAAGCCGACTGTTCCGACCGTGTAAATAATGGATGGATCTAAAGATTTTGTTTCTTCTAGCATCTTATTTCTTTCTTCTTCGGAAAGAGCTTGGATTGCTTCTTCAGCCTTAATTTTTAAAGCCTCTTTTGAGGTTGGATTAAGTGTCTCTTGTGGTAATGCCTTATCTCCGCTAAAAATTTTTTTGAAAAGTCCTCTTTTTTGCTCAGTCATGATGGGTAATTATATCAAATGGTCGTATTAGCTATTTAAACTGAGTACATGCGTTCGCTACGGAACGAGGTTTCTATTAGTTTTGCTAATACTTCTTGGTCTACATCGGAGAGCTTATTGATATATAAACAGCCTCCCATGGATCCACCGCTTGTTGTGTGTTTGCCAAGCTTTTCCATAAGCGCAGAATTTTTCTCATTACCGTGGAGAATATAAAGAGTTAGATTAGCTTTTCTTGGGGAAAACCCAACCAAGAACCAATCCCCCTCTTGTTTACTTTTCGCTGATTTATAGTGGTATTTTCCAAACCCAACAATACTTCCTCCCCACATTACGGGTTTTTCTCCTGTGACCTTTTGGAATAGTTCAAGAAGTGCCAGGCTGTCTGCTCTTTTTTGTTCAGGCTCAACTTTGTTTAAAAAATCTTTGGGATCAAGAATTGTTGCTTTTGTTTTTGGCTCTGCCATGGGGAAATTATATCAAATTAATATACAGCAAGAATTACTTGATAATTCCCGAAAAAAGAATAATTAAGATCACAACCGTAAAGGCTGCAAAGACACCTACCGTTTTAATAAATAGATCTACCGCTGCTTTTTTCTTCCCCTCAATAAAAAGTTGAAGAGGTTGATAAAAAAACAGATATGCCATTACGGCAACAGAGAGGGTAAGTAATGATAACAACGTGATTGGGGCAAGAATAGTATCGGGTTTATTCCTTTGAGTTTGAGACACAAAGTTCATAGCAGAGACGATAAGAATTATATAAGCGGAAGCACTAAAAGCGTTAATAATAGGATTTTTAGACATATATTAAATATACCACTTTGGGTAAAAGCTACAGTTTGTTTCATTCAGGCTATTCATCTTTTTTGTATTCTAGAATATCGCTAGGTTGGCAATCTAAAGCTTTGCAAATAGCCTCAAGCGTTGAAAAGCGAATAGCCTTTGCCTTCCCATTTTTTAGAATAGAAAGATTAGCCATAGTAATGCCAACTTTTTCTGTAAGTTCTGTAACACTCATTTTTCTTTTTGCTAGCATCACATCTATGTTTACTATTATTGCCATAATTTAGACTCATACTGTTAGGTCATTTTCCGATTTTATGTCAACAGCATTTTGAAAAAGCCTCTGGAAGATGCCAGCGGCCGTAGCAATTACACCGAATGCTAAAATCATACAAATGCCAAGCATTGTTGGGCCCGCAACGTCATCACCATGAGCAAATACATGAATATAGACTTCTGCCAAAGCAATAAAACCAATAAGGCTTAGGGAGGCAATTTTCATATTCTTGAGTATATTAACTGCACCTTGGGAGAATGCTTTGTTGGTATCAATAAAGCTTAGTAATTTAAAGGCTTGGTACAGTCCATAGAAAAACGGAATGGAAGCAAGATAAATGTAGATTATAAAGGGATCAAGATAAATGCTTACAAGATCTAGATTTGCAGCCCTTCCTTCTGTTTGAGGAAACCAAAGCAAGCCGGCAAAAACACCAATTGCGACGAGTAAAATTACTACTTTGAGAAATAGTGTAGAACTACGCTTCATAAATGTATTCTACCTTCTTATTTATCGTTTGTCAATATATTATTATTGTTATTCGTTAAGAGGACCAGCTGGTTCGTAAGCTGCAAATATTAAGCCGGAAGATAAGATTTTGGAATCTACTACTTTGAAACGTTCCGGACGCGTACCTTCTGCAAATAATTTTTTGCCGGTGCCGATTGTAACGGGAAATATCCAAAGATACATTCTGTCTATTAGGTTGTTTTTAAGAAGGGTTTGAATAAGGTTACTGCTGCCCCACATCCAGAGATCCGGACCATCTGTATTTTTGAGCTTTTTTATTTCTTCTACAGCATCTCCTGTTATAAGTTCTGAATTATCCCAAGAAAGATCAATGGGCTTGTGGGAGACAACATATTTTTTTGCACGGTCATATGCCTTGCCCCAATGTGGTTCGTCGCTGTGCCGAGGCCAATATCCGGCAAAAATCTCGTAAGTAAGTCTTCCTAAGAGTAAATCAAAGGGTTTTGCTTGAATTCTATCTGTTATTGCATCGGCTTCTTCATCCCAGCCAACTTGCCAGCCGCCGTATTTGAATCCCTCCGCAGTATCTTCTTTTGATGCGCCGGGAGCCTGCATAACACCGTCAAGGGTAAGCATTGTGGTAGTAATAATCTTCCTCATTTTGGGATAGTATAACAGTTTAAATATAGCTCTGAAAGAGATCCCTGGCAGAAAAGATTTTAGTTATCCTGAAATTAGATTGGGTAGGTTGGATTCTTCAATGGTTGGATTTTCTTCATAAAATATGTCCGCCCCCCTTGCGCCTCCATAAGCCTTTTCAAGTTCTAGCTTTCTAAATTCAAAGTATTTTCGTGTGGCCTCTGGATCTATTTGCGAAGATTTATATCTTCTCCAAAATTCATTCTCGTCTAGTAAACCTCCACTGTGCTCCTGTATTCTGTAGTTATTATAGTTTTGGTTAAAGGTTGTCCACTGCATTTTCCATACTTCATGGGTTGCTGATCCCTTTTCGCCTGGTACTTTTTTGCGTCTTCTAACATCTAGGTTGAAGCTCAAGTATCCTTGGTAATCGTCAGTTTTATCAAGATGTCCGAATTTTGTTTGAGCAAAAAATAAATCATCTCCATTTTTTGTAACCACTTCGATAAAACGAATCGCTCCGTCTTCTTCCTGAATTGTAATTTGGAAACCACCCGCTTTTAAATCATTGATAAATTTTTCTCTATCAAATTTCTCTTCGTGCAGTTTTGTAGAAGATTCAGATGGGGTAGGAAAAGCGCCTTGTCTTGGTTTTGGTTCTGACATGCCTTTAATATAGCATTTGTAGAGTAAATTTAAAATTAATACACACTATAATTGCTCCCCCGCTAGGACTCCCGTTCGACTCGCTTCACTCGCTCAGGGTAACCTTCTCATCCTCACGACAGAAATCCACAAGAAAAAGCCGGAATGGAATCTGCTTTTTTAATGGGCTCCAACTAATAGAAAATGTCAGAACCTATTATCTACCTGTATAAGAACTCCGAACATTATTATTCAGAACTAATTTCCCTAGTCTTCCAGACTCGAAAACCTAAACGTCTATACAAATCGATACTAGCGACCCACTCTGCAATAACACGTTGAAATCCTTGCGATTGAAGCTCTTGACAAGCAGCAACGATAGCTGCAGAACCGAACTTTTTTCCGCGCATGTTTTCGGCTATGATAAGGCATGCAATAGCTCCGTCAGTTAAAGCTTCTGCTGCGTTAGGCTGTTTCTCTATAAGAACTGTTCCTACCATTTGATTGTTGTGTAAAATAGCATGTACTTCTGTTCCTACTTTTGGTGATTTATAGTACTTCAGAAACGATTCATATTCTTTCTTTACAAAACTCAGGATCGTTTCTCTTGTTTCAGTTGATAGTAAATATAATGTAACATCGGGTAACTTGTCATTAACAACAAGTTCATTGACATCAAGAATCATATCAATTACTTCCATACGAAAAGTATAACAGAGGTTCGATTGTCCTATTCGGGGTATGACAAAGTTGAGGCTAAAAATATGGTGCTCCCTAATAGAAAATGTCAGAACCTATTTTATCAACTACTAACTTCTCGGCTTCTAATCATTTTTGTATAGAAAGGCATAAACCCATCGTAGAATCCTCTCATCATATGCCTTCTATTTACTAGCTCAGTAACTTGAGGAGTAAAATCTGAGATGTAACCTGAGAACTCCGGGGCAACTGCATCTACAACGTTTAGAAATAAACCTAAACCTGAATCTGCATCAACGCCATCTTTTGTGCTAGCACGTTCAATAACCCACTGCTCATCATTCCACCTAGGATCATTAAAAACACCGTCCGCTATCGATTTATGTCTACTAATATCCTCTGGAGTTATATCCAAATCAACCCCAGCCTGAGCTAGTTGTCTAGACATAATGTCAAATGCAACAGAAGATGCTATTCCGTAGGAAAACCAGTACTCACCTTGCTCTTTAGCTGTATCTTCTAGATACCTATACAATGTAGGATGGGTTTCTCGTACTTTTTGCATTGTGAGTTTTGCATATTCCAAAGTTTCCTCATAACTATCCGCCTCATCAATTACAGCTTCTGTTATTTCAGGTGGGATTCTAAATTTTGGTGCTTCAGAACTCATGCAGGGATTATAACATGGTCGATCGTCCTATTCGGGGTATGACAAAGTTGAGGCTAAAAAAGTGCTCCCCCGCTAGGACTCGAACCTAGAACCTTATTCTTAACAGGAATCTGCTCTACCATTGAGCTACAGGGGACTGTTAGCGAACAGGTGTAATTTTATCATCAAACAGTGCGTAAATCCAGCCCATTATTTTTCTGTGAGCCTCAGAATTGCTGAGACGAATAGAGAAAATACCGTATTGGTGGATGTTTTTTCGCACCTTTTTGCTACCATCTTTGGGTTTGCTTATGTAAGTCTTTCTAAATTGACTTAAAGGAATACCAGAAGTATCTGACCAAAATTTTTTTGCATCCATTTCACTAGAGCCTTCATGTATCCATATTGCTCCTCTAAATTTATTAATTGGGATTTCTGTGAATTCAATAAGCCATTGAGCCATAAAGCTTATTAATTTTGGGTCTGCATTGGTAAAAATTATCTCGCCATGGTCTGCCTTGTTACCCTCTCCGGCATAGAGGGCAATTCCAGCTATGAATCTATCCCTGTTTTTTAGTTGTCCTAATTCTTTTTTTGCTTGAATTTTTATTTTATTTATTCTTTCGACCCTGCTTTTTCTTTTATTCTCTGCGGCTTTTAATGAGCCTTTATGTTGGCCTAGGTGCCTGTTATTAATTAGTCTTGTTTTTTGTTCCTCTGTGAGGGGTATGTCTTTACACCATCTGCTTAGAGTGTCCTTAGATACGTGAATTGTTTTGAGTATCTCCTGATAAGACAGCCCCTGTCTCCTAAGCTCTTGTGCTTTAATTTTATCCTCGAGTCTTCCAAAGTAGCCCATATATAAAGTTATACTACGAACTAAGGATAGTCAACATATATTGGAGTTCTTTGTTTCGTTTACCCTGTTATAAATATCGGGATCCAGGATGGATAGTTGGCGTGTAGCAAGGCAAAGTACAAAACAAAGTCTACCGTTAGGTGGATGGCTATAACATAAACAAGATCATTCGTTTTGTTGTAAACCCAGCCTTGTAGGAAACAAAATATAGGGACAATTAAAAATCCCCAGCCCCTAAATCCAAGCTCATACAGAAAAGATGTAAAAACAATTGTTGTTGCAATGTTTGCCGTAAGAAAAGGAAAATAACGTTTTAATATACCAAGAGTTGTACTTACAAAGAAGAACTCATCCCACATTCCCAACAGATTTGTCCCCAAAAATAAAATGAAAAGATTTGCAAAGCCTGGCATAACAGGCCAGTTATGATATACCCCACTGGTTTTTAGGTAGAAAGGGATAACAAGATAGGAAAGCGCAAGGGCAAAAAGAATGTAGCCGTAGCGAATAGGTTTCCATTTGTGGGGAATATGAAGATTGTAGGTAATCTTATTTTCTTTGTAGATAAAGCGAGAGATAAGAAATGGAAGAATTAGCGCTAGGCCTAGGGCGCTACCCATGGCGACAATATGTTCCGGGCTAATATTTGTTGAGATGGGGGTTATACCCATTATTGAAACGCTAATAAATGGAAGAAAAAGTTCACGCGCAACAGATGGCTTATTGATAATCCACGTTAAGGCTATTCCAATAATTACGGCACTCCACCCAGCTACGTGTTGCTGTAAACCAACCAATAGAACTCCTGATAAACATAGGAAAAATAAGCTAATGTATTTGGGGTAGGTTTGTTTTAGGGCTTGGGTGGTCATTTGTTAGAGGAATTATTGCTTCAAATTATATAAAACTCGAGGCTATATGTAAATCGTTATGGAGTACGGCAAAATGTTGTATACTAATTATTGTGCTCCCTCTTAGACATATTCATCGTAAAAAACACCACAACCTAAAGAAAAAAACAAACAATCCCTTGGACTACCTAGTTTATCTGGCATCATTTGCCGGACCCGTTATGACAATTCCCCAAATCTATGATATCTGGGTAGGAAAAAGCCTTAATGTAAATGAGATAACCTGGGGCAGTTATTTTGTAATTGCGGTTATTTGGCTTTGCTATGGAATTGTCCATAGGGAAAAGCCTATTATTTTTAGTAATATCTTGGGTATTATTGCTTCCGGCTCCGTGGTATTGGGAGGCCTTATATTTAGATAGTCTCTATTCGCGCAAATTTCTTCTTTGTTAAAACAGGTCTTCTTAAAGACCTAAACCTCTAAAACAAAATCCACATTTTTAACAAGAATTGTAAGAGCAATTTAAGCCTATAGGACGCCACTTTACAGTTGAATTTACTTATGATATATTGCACCTATAAGAAAAGTGTTTAGCCGCTGTTTAGCATGGCGGTCATGAACGCTTTCTTTTTTTTGGATTTTGCAAAAATAAGGCTTGTAATTGCATATAAGCACTACGTTTTGCATTGCACTTTGAAAACTAGATTTTTTGGAAAGAAAATAATTTTAATTTTTAATATGTAACGCAGAACTTTTGACTGCGGCTCTCTGGAAACAAACCTATTTGTTTTTAGAAGGCCGTGGTCAAAGTGGCTAATTGACTAAATATAAGGCACAGAAAGGATATAGCCAACCAAAAGGGATATGTAACAACATAATCGGTAAGAGATAGAGCAAGGAGTCAAACAATAACCGTGACCAACTCACATACAACCCCGCCCTCGCATGGATCATTTTCGACCGACCAGCTCAAGTTTTCCGCGAGCTTTTCCGACTTCCGGAGAAACAACATTTCTCAGGTGGGAGGTAAGATAGCTAACTTGGGCGAATTGGCCGCAGCTGGCGTTCCCGGATCTCCTGGGTTCGCTGTTATGGTCAATGCTTGGCACCACTTCCTCAGCACTGTCCCCCAGGTGAAGTCGCTTATCGAGCGGCACATCGAGGAGATGAACGTTGAGGACGATCAAGACGTGGCATGGCGCATGTCGGAAGTCCGCCACGCGATCTCAACGGCAGTAATGCCAGACCAGATCGTAGAGGACATCCATTCCGCCTACCACAACATTCTTGGTCATGGTACGGTATGCGCGGTTCGCTCTTCGGCAACTGCCGAAGATCTCCCTGACGCGTCCTTTGCTGGACAGCAAGACACCTACTTGGGTGTTCAGGGTGAGGCGGACTTGGTAGCGGCGATTTTGGCCTGTTGGAGTTCAATCTTCACAGACCGCGCCGTCATCTACCGCGCTAAAAACAGCATCCCTCATTTGGATGTCGGCATTGCAGTCGGTGTCCAGAAGATGGTTGCATCTACCCGCTCCGGCGTGATCTTCACGATTAATCCGGTCACTAACGACCACGACGTGATGGTCATCGAGGTGATCTATGGTCTCGGCGAGGCGTTTGTCTCCGGACATTCCAACGCTGACACCTATTGGATCTCCAAGGACAGTTGGGAGATTATCAAGCGTCGCCACACCTCTCAAGACAAGATGGTGGTTCTCAGCCCTGACGGGAAGGGAACTGTCGAGAGGGACGTCGAAGACTTCAAGCGCGATGCGTATAAGCTTACGGACGAACAAGCCCGTGACATCGCAAGGCGCGCAAAGGTCATCGAGGACCATTATGGTTCGCCCCAAGACATCGAATTCGGGATCGACCCAGAGGACAACTTCGTGACGCTTCAAGCGCGTCCGATCACGACCTCGAAGATCCAAATCGATGACGAGGAGCCACCCCATGTGACAGCCCTGGTTTTGTCCGACGACGGCCTGGGCGCTTCACCTGGTGTCGCTTATGGTCCAATCCGGATCATCAACGACTTCTCCGAGTGCGATTTAGTTCAAGAGGGAGACATACTCGTCACCACAATGACGACGCCTGACTTCCTCCCGGCAATTCGTCGAGCTGCTGCCATCATTACGGCAATTGGCGGCATGAATTGTCACGCGACTATTGTTGGTCGAGAGCAGCAGATCCCAGTTGTCGTTTCCGTAAAGGATGCGACTACGCGGTTTGCGAACGGCCAGATGGTCACGGTGGACGGGTCTCACGGCATTGTCTACGAGGGGAAGGCTGACGAAGCTCTTGCATGGGCTCAGCGACGACGCGATCGTCTCGCAGCTCTGCAGGAGAAGATGCGCAACGTTAAGACGCGCACCAAGATTGGTGTCATCCTGGGCGATGCTATGCAGGTAGCGCAGCTCGCCGGTGTCAATGCGGATGGCGCGAATCTCGTACGAGCAGAAGTTGGCAATGCCAACATTGGAGTGCACCCTCTTCTCTGCCTTGAACAGGGCCGAGGTGAGTGGTACACCCAGCAGCTCGTCAACAACATCGTGCCGTTCGCCAATGCGTTCATAGACCAGTATAAGGCCGATCCCAAGCAGGGCTACGTCTTCTACCGGACCAACGACTTCAAGACCAACGAGTATTCCAACATTGAGGGTGCGGACAAGTTCGAACCATCTGAGGAAAACCCGATGCTCGGAGAACGCGGCGCGTTAAAGTACCTTCTACACCCCGAGGCGTTTGCCATGGAGTGCGAGGCACTGCGCCGAGTCATCTTTGACATGGGCTATAGCAACATCATCGTGATGCTGCCGTTCGTCAGGACCCCCGAAGAACTCGGAGAAGTCCTAGCGCTCGCTGAGTCTTACGGTTTGCCGCGCGAAAAGGTAAAGTTCGTTATGATGGCGGAGATCCCCTCCAACATCCTCGAGCTTCGTGCCTTTGCTGCGCTTGGCATCTTCGGTATCTCGTTCGGAACCAACGACCTCACCCAGCTCGTTTACGGCGCTGATCGCGATGGTGGACACAACACCAAGCGTTACACCGCCCGCGGCGAGTCTGTGCAGATCATGCTACGCATGGGTCTAACCCTCGCGAAGGAGCTAGGTCTGTATGTGGGACTATGTGGCCAGATGGTCTCGGACTTCCCGGATACCGCAGAGATGCTTGTCAGCCTCGGGATCGACTCCATCGGCGTCGATATCGACAAGGTTGACACTACTCGTCACATCGTCGTAGAGGCCGAGAGAAAGCTTGGTATCACTGCTATCGCAGCTTAGGCGTGGCACGTTACGTAGGTGTCATCGCCTAGTCGCCGGCAGTAGCCAGCACTCGAGGCCTTAGGTCTCACCCCGGCGTCTCGCCAAGTCGCGCAAGGCGCCACCATCGGGTCCCCAAAAGGACAAGCCCGACTTCTTTCCAGGAGTCTAGACTATCCCCTGCCATTTGGCATGCGCCGCGCAAGCTGCACACGACCATTTGGTAGGGGATTTTTTTTGGGAAAAACTTGAATTAAGAATAATCTTATATATAATCCACAAATATGAGCCAGGAAACAGAACAAGAAAGAAAATATAAGCTATTTTTGGCAAATCCGGATAAATTTTATAGACCATCACTCCTCATGAATGTTGCTTTGGAAGAAGCCAGAAGAAGACGGTTACAGTCAACATTTACAAATAAAGATATTTTTGAAGCAGCACTAGGTACTTACGCTGTTATTAAACAAGTGGAGATTGATGAAATGTTGGAGCCTCATGAACACCCTTATCCCTGGACAGAATCTACTTCTCCAATTGAATTTGATGATCCAGAGGCAGGTCCCGTAATTCTTTTTGCCGAGCAAGGATCGCCTGTCCCCCACTTCCCAAGACTTGAACATGCAACTCTAGATGTAGGAGAAACAAGTTATGATTTTGATAGAAACATAGATGGTGTAGTTACTCCAACTGTTAATCAAAGAGTGCGGGATCTTAATCCGGAAGAAGCAAGAGATATTGTAGAAATTCTCTACAGAATGCTTGTGGTGAATGTAAGGTAGATTATTCTAAATAATCTCTTAATTTATTTCCACGTGAAGGATGGCGAAGTTTTCTAAGTGCTTTTGCTTCAATTTGTCTTATACGCTCACGTGTAACTGCAAACATTTTTCCAACCTCTTCCAAAGTCTTTGGTTTTCCGTCTCTTAATCCAAATCTTTCTTCTAATACTCTTCTTTCGCGGTCAGAAAGAGTTGAGAGAACTGCGTTGAGCTGTTCCTTAAGAAGTCCGCGGGAAGCTGTATCAAACAAAGTAGGAGCTGTAATATCATAAATAAAGTCTCCAAGGTATGAATCTTCTTCATCTCCAACAGGAGTATCAAGAGAAGCCGGTTGTTGGCTGATTTTGATAATTTCACGTGCTTTATCCGGATCAATTTCTAAGATTTCAGAAATTTCTTCCGGGGTGGGCTGGCGGCCAAGTTCTTGCATGAGTTTTCTTTGAACTCTCATAAAGCGGTTGATATTTTCAACCATGTGAACCGGAATACGAATTGTACGGGCCTGGTCTGCAATCGCGCGAGTTATAGCTTGTCTAATCCACCATGTTGCATAGGTTGAAAACTTAAATCCTTTTTTCCAGTCATATTTTTCAACGGCTCTTATGAGCCCCTGGTTTCCTTCTTGGATAAGATCAAGCAAAGTCATTCCACGGCCTACATACTTTTTGGCAATAGAAACAACCAGTCTAAGATTTGATTCAACTAGCTTCTTTCGGGCTTTTTCGTCCCCCTTTTCAATGCGTTTTGCGAGTTCTACCTCTTCTGGGAAGGTAAGAAGTGGAATTCTTCCAATTTCCTTAAGATACATGCGGACAGGGTCAGTAACTGCTCCACCCTGGATGATATTAAGAGCCTCTAGCTCTTTTTCAAGATCTTCAATTGAGCGCTGAGTATCTTTTTCTTCTTCTACTGTTTCAAAAATATCTATACCTTTTTTGAGAAGTTGATCATAAAGATAATCAAGGTCAGCAATGTGATCTTCCGGCTTTTGGAATGCATTTAGTATCTCTTCTTGGGAGATGTAGCCTCTTTTTTTAGCAAGAGCAAGTAATTCTTCTATCTTTGAATGTTTTGGTGCGTGAGTGCCCTTATCTTTAGAAGATTTAGAGCTTTCTTTAGCAGGAGTTGTCTTAGCTTCTTTGACTTCCTCTTTTTTAACAGCCGTTTTTTTGGCAGTCTTTGCTTCGGATGTTTTAGTAGCTTTAGTTGGGGATTTTTTTCCACCGGAGGCGGACTTGGTTTTTACCACAGAATTAGAAACCTTTGGCATAAGTCTACTTATTTTACTCTCAATTTGTGCTTAAAGCAAGCGCAGATAAGTGTTGCGGGTTAACGAGTTAAAGGGTTAACGGGTTATAAATTAAGAATTAACGAAATGCTAAATACGAAGAGTAAGAGCTAGTTTAATAATTTTGAGAATTTATCAAATTCACGCTCATATTCATCTAATTTCTCACTGTTTTTCTCTTTTTCTGCTTCCTGTATCATGCTACTCAATTTTTTAAGTTTACTTTTGACCCCAATTTGCTTTACTTGTCTTGCAATCTTATCAATTTCTGATTTTAGTTTGGCATCATTTGTAAATTCAGAAATTGGCGCAATAGAGGCAGTATCAAAAGCCATTCTGAGCTCACTTGGCAGAAAGCTGGAAAAATCCTGGGCATCAAAATTTACTCCCTTTTGTTCGTATTGTTCAAGGTGTTTTAAAACCTTTTCATAAGAAGGGGTTGAAAGTGGGATTCCATCTAAAACAGTGCGTGCTTCTACCAAATATTCTTTTGGCCTTTCCGATTGCAAGATCAAGGATAAAAGATAAATCTCAAACTTTTCTTCACGAGAAGATTGTTTTACAGCATCTTCTGCTACCCTTTTACTTTCCGGACGCACGCTCTTTTGAGCTTGTCTTGTCACTGAATCAAGGGAAACATCCAGTTTTTCTGCAAGTTTTTTGAGGTAATGCTCTTTTATAACCTCATTCTCAATAGCTGTTATGTATGGAAGGGTTCTATTTAGAATTGATTTCATTCCTTCTGCGGTTGTTTTGTCAGATTCTGAAATTGCCGAGTCAATAATAAAGTCATAGACGTTAATATCATCCTTCATAGCCTTTTTAAACGAGGCCGGATTTTCATTTAATAGTTCATCCGGGTCTTTTCCTTGTGGTGGAATAATTACAGTTGCTGTAATTCCCTCGTGCTCTATAAGCTGAATTGATCTACGTTGAGCTTCTGTACCTGCTTTGTCTGTGTCAAAGCAGAAGACAAATTTATTTGCAAAACGCTTGAGGAGCTTTATTTGGTTCTCGGTTAGTGCGGTCCCTTTAACTGCAACTATATTTGTTATCCCTTCTCTATGGGATGTAATGACATCAAATTCTCCTTCAACAATTATTACCTTTCCTTCCTTTTTAATTCCATCACGGGCTAGGTTTATTCCATATAAGGTATCACCCTTTACATAAACCGGAGTTTCCCGAGTGTTAACATATTTGGGTTGGGTCTCAGGAGTAAGCCCCCTACCGGAGAATGCAATTACATTACCGCGGGCATCAATTATTGGGAAAATTATTCTATCCCTAAAGAAATCTGACACATATCTTCCTCTTCTAAAACCTAGGCCCGCATTAAGAACTTCATCTTCCGTATATTTTTTCTTGCCAATTAGATATTTAACTAAGGCATCATTGTTTGGCGCAAAGCCGAGATTAAAAGTTTTTATAAGCGGAATAGACATTTTTCTCTCATTAATAAGATAATCCAGCGCTTTTTTCCCCGCAGGGTGACTCAATAAAAGGTAGTTATAAAATTGGGAAGTAAGATGGTTTAGGGAATATATAGATTCCTGTTTTTTCTCTCTTTCTGTCCTTGCAGCAGGTGCGCTAAGTTTTATACCAACTCTTAAGGCAAGTTCTTTTAGGGCTTCCCCAAAGTCAATATTTTCGTACTCTTGTACAAAAGTAAAAACGTCTCCTCCTTTTTGGCAACCAAAACAATGCCAGATTTGGCGTTCCGGTGACACTACAAAAGAAGCGCTTTTTTCATTGTGGAATGGACAATTGGATTTAAAATTTCTCCCTGCCTTTTTAAGCTGGATGTAGCTTCCAATTACATCCACAATATCAATTTTCTGCTTAACCTTGTCTATATCGTCCATGGGGCTATTTTAGCACAAGCCTCATACTTGACCCCGATTAAATCGGGGTTGATACTTAATACGAAATACTTGTTGAAAAATATTGGCTATTTGCTATTAACTATTAACTAGAATATGTTTGCCAAGGTTTTCTCAGGCTCGGTAATTGGCTTAGATGGGGTTTTGGTTGAGGTTGAAACAGACATTTTATCAGGTCTTCCGGCATTTAATATTGTGGGTTTAGCCGATCGCGCTGTAGAAGAGTCCCGTGAACGTGTTCGCTCCGCTCTTAAAAATATTTCAGCAGACCTTCCCGCTAAAAGAATTACTGTAAATCTTGCCCCCGGAGATCTTCCAAAAGAAGGATCCTCTTTTGATTTGCCAATTGCTGTTTCAATTCTTTTGGCAACAGGTCAATTGTCAGCAGACGTTTCCCGTTCAATGTTTTTAGGAGAGCTGTCTCTTGATGGGAGCGTTCGCCATACAAACGGGGTTTTGCCGGTGGTTTTGCTTGCTAAAGCGCTTGGAATGGAGAGTATTTATGTGCCGGAGCAAAATATTTTAGAAGCGGCTGTTGTAGCAGGAATTAATATTTATCCTGTTAAAAATCTAAAACAAGTTTTTCTTCATTTATCCGGCCAAAAGTTACTGGAAGTTTTTCCAAGCGCATCTTATGAAAGTTATTTAAAAGATGAAGAATATGATTTTGATATGCGTGACATAAAGGGGCAAGAGTTTGTTAAAAGAGCAATTGAGATTGCTGTTGCGGGCGGCCACAATATTTTACTCAAGGGCCCTCCGGGAAGCGGAAAAACTTTGATTTCAAAAACTATTCCATCAATTCTTCCGCCTCTTACTTTTGATGAGGCAATTGAAGTTACAAAAATTTATAGCATTGCAGGTAGTCTTGGTAAAAATGCCCTAATGGTAGTACGCCCTTTTAGAAATCCCCATCACACAACTTCCCATATTGGTTTGATTGGAGGCTCTGCAATTCCTCGGCCGGGTGAAGTTTCTCTTGCTCACCGCGGAGTTTTATTTTTAGATGAATTCCCGGAGTTTCCAAGGCAGGTTCTTGAAGCACTTCGCCAACCCTTGGAAGATGGTCATGTTGTTGTGTCTCGTGCTCGTCAGAGAGTGACTTTTCCAAGCAGATTTATGTTGGTTGCAGCTCTCAATCCTTGTCCGTGTGGGTTTTATGGTGATCCAAATAACGAATGTAAATGTACATATTCGCAAATTCTTCGTTATCAAAAAAGAGTTTCAGGGCCAATGCTTGATAGGATAGATATCCATATTGATGTCCCGGCAGTAAAAGCCTCAAAAATAATAGGAGATGAGGGTGAGGAAGGAGAACCATCCAGCAAGATTCGCGCTCGAGTTGTTAAGGCAAGGCGTGTTCAGGAAAAGCGTTTTGAAAGAAAGGGCCTGCCGGCAGGCAGGCAGGTGATTACTAACAGCGAGATGTCAACGCGAGACATCAAGCAATTGTGTAAAATAGATGAAGAAGCAAAAGAGGTATTAAAACAAGCGCTTCTGAAACTGTCTTTATCTGCCCGGGCGTATCATAAGGTTATTAAAATTGCCCAAACTATTTCTGATCTGGAAAATAAGGATACAATTTCAAGAAACCATGTTTTGGAGGCCTTGCAGTATAGACCGAAAATGGAGGCATAGATGATAATAATCAATGACCGAATTACAATTCATCAAACCAATTAATAAATGTTTGAAAATTGATCAATTGATTATTGGTAATTAACTAAGGAATGGATAAGCATATTTTTACAAAAATAATTGGCGCTTTTTTGATCTACTCACTCCTACTTCTTTTTGTTGGAAGACAGCTTAATTTTATTCCCCAAATTCATTTTGGTTCCAAAAAAGTTGTGACAACCCAAGATACAAGAAAACAAGTTTTGGATAAGTTTTTAAAAGGAGAAAAAGGGGAATACAGCATATATTACAAAAACCTAAAGACCGGAGAAGAATTTGGAATTGATGAAAACAAGGTTCAAACAGCTGCCTCACTAAATAAGCTTCCGTACGTTGCTTATCTATATAACCAGGCAGGTAAGGGGAAAATAAACCTACAAGACCAAATTACAATTCAAAAAGATGACATCCAAGATTACGGTACCGGGTCTCTTCGTTACGCTGAACCCGGAGGATCATATTCTCTTAAGACTTTAACAAAGCTTGCTATGGAGCAATCTGATAACACAGCAGCGCACGTTCTTGGTGTAAGGCTGGGCGTTGATAATGTCCAGAGTTATACAAATTCACTTGGAATGTTGGCTACAAATCTAGAAAACAATACAACCTCGGCAAAAGACATGGGGACAATTCTTGAAGATCTATATATGGGTAAAGTTGTTAATTCTGCTTTGAAGCTTGAGCTTTTGGATTTTATGAAGGATACGGATTTTGAAGATAGACTAGCAAGAAATATTCCAAAAACCGTTTCTGTTTATCATAAGGCCGGAGATGGAGTTGGTTTTGTTCACGACGCAGGAATAATTGATGATGGTAAAAATCCTTTTATTTTGGTGGTAATGACGGCCGAGGTTCCGGATATTGAACACGCCAAGTCTACGATCGGCAAAATAGCCCAATTTATTTACCAAAAATAGTTGTTAGCCAAGAAGTTCTTCTAGGTGATGATATTTTTCAGAAGATGTAATAAAGCTTGTTGAAACAAAGCGCGTTGCCCCGGCGTCTCGCGCCTTAACAATGGTTCTGTCATTTACTCCACCATCTGCTTCTATTGGAAGATTGGTAAGCTTTCTAAGCGCTCTTATTTTGTCTAGTCTATCATCCATGAGTGGAGGGCCAGAAAACCCCACCCTATCTGATGTGTAAACCAGCAAACAGTCTATTTGATCAAAAGGCACTTTAATTGAGGAAATATGTGTTGGGCCATCAATTGCCAGGCCTGCCTCTCCATATTCTCTTGCAGCATTTAAAAAATCATTTTGTGAGCTCATATGTTCAATATGTCCCAAAAATCTTTTAAAGCCCGCTTTTCCCCATTCTGGGAGCAAATTTATGGGGTTTTCTACCATCATGTGAAGTTCTAGAAATAAATCTTTTGAATATTTCCTAAATGGTTTCGGATCAAGAAAGGTAAGATTGTTTGCAAATTTGCCGTCAATAATATCTATGTGGGCAGAATTTGTAAAAGTTTTTATTTCATTGAGCCTTTTTTCTATAGATTCCCAATCTTTTTCTAAAACTCCGGGGATAATCTGAAGGTTATTTACCATTGACCATTTACTATTTACTGTTTTCTATTGCTGTGATTTTATCTATTCTTCTTTGGTGTCTGGCTTCGCCGGAAAATTCTGTTTGTATGAAAGCTTTTGTCGCTTCTTCTGCCTCTTCTTTTTTTAGAAATCTTGATCCAAAAGAAAGCATATTTGCGTTGTTATGGATTCTTGCGAGTTTAACAATTTCATATGGATCAGAGCTTTTTGTTCCATTAATATCAATTGAATCTATAGGTACGGCTGGTGTGTAAAAAAGCGCACAGCGTATCCCGGGATATTTATTTGCCGCCATTTGTTCTCCTTGCCCTGATCCGCCAATAACAATTCCAAAGGATCCGGGATTTTTACTTACATTTTCTGCCGCAAGACCAATAAAGTCAGGATAATCATCATCTGGGTTATATTTTTCTGCTCCACAATCCTCCACGTCATAATTGTCATTAACAAGAAATTGTCTTATTGCATCTTTAATCTCAAGTCCTGTGTGGTCTGCTGCTATATATATTTTCATATTTTTTTGTACTTTTGTAATAAATTATCCAAGATCTAGGATCTAACATCAAAGATCTAAATAACTGCTTTTCCTACCGAGCCGAAAATTTCAATCTTTTCTTCTACTACTTTTTGGACCTCGTCTTCAACCGGTTTCATAAGTTTTACAACCGCATATTCATCAGGGTTATCTTTGAGTTGTTCTTCAAGCTCTGTTCTGAAAGCATAGCGCATATCAGAATTTATATTAATTTTACTAACTCCAACTTCTATTGCCTGTTTAAAATATTCCGGAGGAGTGCCTGATCCGCCGTGTAGGGAAATAGCGCAAGTTATGCTTTCCCTAATCCTTTTAAGAAGTTCAATATCAAGTATTTTTGGAACCGGATATTTTCCATGAAGATTCCCAATGGCGGCGGCAAATGTGTCAATTCCCGTTGCGTCAACAAAAGCCTTTGCCCCAACTGGGGTTGAGAAGGTCTTTTTTATTTCATCATAATCAATGTTTTCTTTGTGAATGTTTGAACTACCGCCAAAATAGTGAGGTTCTGATTCAACGAGTGCGCCTGTTGTTTTAGCATACTTAACCACTTCAGACGTGGCTGCGATAATTTCTTCTTCTGTTGCATCTTTCTTGGCTTGGGACAAGTCTATATGAATGAATTCAAAACCTGCGTCAATTCCTGCTTTTGCTGCTTCAACGCTTGGTGAATGGTCGAGGTTAATATACATTTCAACTCCATATTCGGCTTTGTAATTATCAACCATGTCACGGGCGTTTTTTGCCCCCATTGCTTCTATTTCACCGTGGGATAATTCTACTAATACCGGAGCGTTTTTAGCTTTTGCGGCTTTTACAATTGCGAGTAATGTTTCTTGATTATCAATATTAAAAGCTCCAACAGCAAATTTTTCTTCTCTTGTTCGTCTCCACAATTCTCTTGCTTTGTCTTGATTTGTCATACGTTTAGATTATTTAGTAAAAAACTATCTATAGAAGACCATATAATTGGCCAAAAATCAATCAACAATATTATTCCTGCCATGGTGTAGGCAATATATATCCACAATTTATCAGTCTTTTTATTTGTAGATTTTCTAAGTAGGCTATAAATTAGCAACGAAACAAGAGGAAATTGTAGTACAAAGAACCCAATAAATGACTCATTGTTAATCGAGAGATTTGGAGAAATAGCTTCGTATAAGGGTTCCAATAGGTGAAGTGTATAAAGTGGAATGAGAACCACAGATAAAAATATGCTAATAATAATTGAAGAAATTTTAGACTTGAGGATATTTGTTGTTGATAAAGTTCTTCTTGCCATAATTAGATTTTTACAGCCTCCAGGTTGTTGCTTTTTGTTTTCTCGTCAAGCTCTTTTTTAGTAAGTAAGCCATTTTCTGCCCCAATTTTTTGCATTTTATTATCTGCATTTAGGGCGCCCCAAAGCATTGCGGTTGGGGTATCAAGGCCTGTAAGAATTGCTCCAAAGAATCCCGAGGCATAAGCATCTCCTGCTCCTGTTTTTTCTTTCCCTTCTGTTGGTGCAGGATTAATGTGATACATGTCACCATTTTTATCTGCTGCGTAAGCTCCGTTTGCCCCATCTGTTATGGAAACGGTTTCAACTCCCAGTTCTTTAAACCCTATTAAAAGCTTTTTAATTAAATCTTTGTCTTCCCCTTGATTCATGCTTCCTGATTCATAATTCAAAATTTTCATTGCCTCTTCTTTATTTGAAAAATATGCTTTTGAATTCTTAATTACTTCTAGTGTTAGTTCGTTTTTATCCTCAATTTGCCTTGTGCCTGGCGAGAAAGCAATTGGAATATTGTTTTCTTTGGAGTATGAAAGGATTTTTTTATAAGCTTCCTCCCAAATATCAGGGATAGAAGTTAGGAAAATATAGTCATATTTTTGTTCACGAGGGTTAAAATTGTGCTCGTTTTTACCATAATTTGAAATTATTATTCTGTCTCCCGGGAAATCTAGTATTAGATGAAGTGGAGATGCTCCTTCCGGGTGTCTTTCTGTGTCAAGCTCTACCCCTTGGCTTGAGAGACCATTTTCTATTTCTCTTGAGAAAAAATCTGAGCCTAAATACGTATAAAAAGTTGTAGGAATTTCAAGTTTTGTGAGTCCAACAGAAACATTGGCTCCGTTCCCGCCTATTGCGTGTCCTTGGATTTGCGAAGGGATTTTATCTCCAAGAAGAAGCTCTACGTTCTTGTCCTGTAGTTTAAAGTGATCCTGATCCAAAGCTAAAAATAAATCAATTACAGAAGATCCAATTACAAGAACGTGCATAGATCAATTGTAGAACAATTAATCGGTAACTGACAACCCTTCGGCAGGCTCAGGGCCACAGGCCCTCTCCCGAGTCAGGGTCGTAGGCCCCCTCTCCGGGGTCAGGGCATGGACTTTGGTAAAAGGCTCATTCCCCTTTCAAATAAGGCTAATCCTTGCTATAATTCAGACTGATTCCATGGGCCTTTTTGGTGTATGGTTTTTACTGCCTTCCGGTCTCTCCCGGAGAACTTATTTGCCTCTGCGTGATTTTTGGTAAACGTAGATCCATTGAATATTATGCATGTTATAACTGCCGTCCTGAATTTTTTGGTTAACCTACTGGTTAGGATAGGCGATTTTGTGCTTGATTCCTTGTACTTTCCGGTAAAAGTTACTAAGTCCTCAGTCCCTTCTATTAAAAAAATTACTCATAAGCCTAAGAGTGGTACTTTTGATCTTAAAAAAAGAAAGCCAATAAAAATAAATGTTCCTAACCCTTTGCCTGCTATTAAAAGGGTTGGTACCGGTTTTTCTTCTTTGGTTAGAAAAGCATTTATTGTTTTGGTAAAAATTATAAAACTCCCCTTTGTATTTGTAGCCTACGTTTTGGGATTTGTTGTAGGGGGAATTAAAAAAATTCATCTTCCAAAACCTAAAAAACCAAGTATCACGCTTCCCGCAAGGGTCTCTGCCCCCAAGAAAATGGAAGCCAGAAAGAAAGATAAAAAGATAAAAAATGGTTATCACAAGCCTAGTTTTACTTATAAATTGAGATATGTATTTATAGGTTTTATGTTCTCTTTTGTTTTTCTCTTTTTGCCTTTAGTTTCTTTTCTTTTTGTTTCTGACCTTCCAAATCCAACTGATTTATCTGTAAACTACATCCCAAAAACTACAAAGATTTATGATAGAAATGGCGCTTTGTTATATGAAATATATGCAAATCAAAATAGAACGATAGTAAACCTTAATGAGGTTCCCAAAAACCTTAGAAATGCAACAATTGCAATTGAAGATAAAGATTTTTATAGCCACCCAGGGTTTGATATAAGGGGAATAATTCGTGCTTTTGTAACAAACGTAAGGAATCAAGGCTTTCAGGGAGGATCAACAATTACACAGCAGCTTATAAAGTCTGCCTTCTTAACGCCCGACCCAACAGTTGTAAGGAAAGTAAAAGAGATAGCTCTGGCCTTCTGGGCAGAGAGAGTTTATACAAAGAACCAGATTCTTGAGCTTTACCTCAATTACGTTCCTTATGGAGGAACTGCTTGGGGAATCCAGGCTGCATCAGACGTTTATTTTGGTAAAAAAGTTCAGGACTTGGATTTGGCGCAGAGCGCTTTCTTAGCAGGTCTTCCTCAGTCTCCATCCGTTTACTCTCCGTTTTCAGGAAATAAAGATCTTTGGAAGAGAAGACAAAAAGAAGTATTGGATTCTATGGTGAAATTAAAATATATAACAAAGGCGCAGGAGAAAGCTGCTTATGATGAAAAGTTGGTATTCAATAATCCGGATGTTTCGATAAAGGCTCCTCATTTTGTTATGTATGTTAGAAAGATTTTGGAAGAAAAATACGGGCTAACAGAGGTAGAAAGAGGAGGACTCTCTGTCTACACAACGCTTGATCTTGATACTCAGGAGAAAGCAGAAAGAATAGTAAGCGATGAAGTTGATAGTGATGCATATCTTAACGTTGGAAACGGTGCGGCCTTAATAACCGATCCTAGAAACGGAGATATTCTAGCTATGGTTGGAAGCAAAAACTATTTTGATAGTGAGAATGATGGAAACGTAAATCTTACAACTTCTCTTCGTCAGCCCGGATCTTCTATTAAATTAATCACTTATTCCCTTGCTTTGTCTCAAGGATATACGGAAGCATCAATTATGGATGATACTCCTCTTACTATTCATGTTGAGGGTGGGCCTTCTTATACGCCCGTTAATTATGACGGGGCCTTTCATGGGAAAATTCCATTAAGAATAGCTTTTGCTAATTCATTTAATATTCCACCGGTCAGACTGACCCAAAAGTTTGGGGCAGATAAAGTAAAGGACTTTGGGGTAAAGATGGGAATCAGCTCCTGGACTAATGTAACAAATTATGGAGTATCAATTACTCTTGGAGGGGTTGAAGTGAAGATGACAGATTTAGCCACAGCCTATGGGGTAATTGCTAATAATGGAAATAGGATTGATCTTGATCCGATCCTTAAGGTTAAGGATTCTCACGGACAAACGATTTATTCTAAAAAGCCGGTTGAAACGCCGGTTCTATCTCCGGGAGTTGC
This sequence comes from Patescibacteria group bacterium, assembly GCA_035549315.1. GTDB lineage: Bacteria > Patescibacteriota > Microgenomatia > Levybacterales > GWA1-39-11 > GWA1-39-11. The sequence continues at coordinate 36,945 of DASZRC010000015.1, forward strand.
ATTCATAATATCCGATATTCTTTCTGACAATAATGCCAGAAGTATTGAGTTTGGTCTTAATACCCCACTTAATATTCCTGGTGCGCGCGTTTCTGTTAAGACCGGAACAACTGACAATAAGCGCGATAATTGGACAATTGGGTTTACTCCAAAGGTTGTTGTGGCTACATGGGTAGGAAATAACGATAACAGTCCTCTTAATCCGGCACTTGCTTCCGGTATTACGGGTGCTGCTCCTATGTGGAATAAGATTATGACTATGATGCTTGATAAAATTGGTACGCCATCAAGTGTTGTAATACCGGGAGATATTGTAAAAAAATACTGCTTAGGGCAAGATAGATACTTTGTGCAAGGAACTGAAAACTCAGTTGGCTGCAGTGGAAGCCCTACTCCATTTACTCCTACCCCAAAACCCTAATTCATAATTCGTGATTCTTGCTTCATGATTCAGGTTTTCAAAGTGTATAATGATAGAGGAATGGTTAAAAGTATTGCTGCAGCTAGTTCATTAGTTAACAAAACCGCTCTTCTTAGAATTGATAGTGATGTAGATATTAAGGATGGAAAAATTCAAGATGACACAAGGCTTCTGGCATCTCTTGATACAATAAATCTTCTGCTTAAAAGAGGCGCTGAGATAAATATTATAGGACACTTAGGACGACCTACGGAAGAAAATCAGAAAGATTTTACATTGGAACCTGTAGCACAATGGTTCGCAGGTAAGCTTCATGGTAGGGTTAGTCCTATAACAATAGGGAGACTCAATGCTTTCAAGATCACTGAAAGAGTAAATCTAATTGAGAATATAAGATACTTTAAGGAAGAAGAAGAAAATAATGCGGAATTTTCTCGCGAGCTTGCTCTTCTTGGGGACCTTTATGTTAATGATGCCTTTGCCGTTTCTCACCGCGAGCATGCAAGTATAGTTGGTGTTACAAAATTTCTCCCTTCTTATGCAGGTCTTCATTTAAAAAAAGAGGTAGAAGTTTTAGGAAAAATACTCAAAGATCCAAAAAGGCCTTTGGCGGTTCTTATTGGAGGAGCAAAGATAGAGACTAAGCTCCCGATGGTTGAGAAAATGCACCACGTAGCAGACTATGTTTTGGTAGGGGGAGAAATAGCCGAGCAAACAAGAGTTTTGATAAAAGTTCAGCATGAAAAGATTAGCGGGCAAAAATCTGCAGTTGTAGTTAGCGAGAGTACTCCTGATGGCCTTGACATAGATGAGAAGTCTACGGAAAATTTCTGCCAGATATTAGGATTGGCAGAAACAATTGTTTGGAATGGGCCGGTTGGCGTAACGGGTAAAGGTGAAAAAACGGAAAAGGCAACAAAAAAACTCGCGGAATTTATTACAAAGACTAAAGCTTATAAAGTAGTTGGTGGGGGAGATACTCTAACCTACCTTGATAGAATAAAGCTTCTTAAGAAATTTGATTTTGTTTCAACCGGAGGAGGAGCAATGCTAGAGTTCTTATCCGGTAAAAAACTTCCCGGAATTGCAGCTTTGGAATAATGAAAATTGTTAATGTCACAGGAGTTTTAGGGGAAGACTTGGCCTGTGATTACCTCAAGAAGAAAGGTTACAAAATACTAGAAAGAAACTTTCGCAAAAAATACCAAGAGATAGATGTTATTGCATTACACAATAAAACATTGGTTTTTGTTGAAGTTAAAACTCGTAAATCCACTGCATTTGGTACTCCCTTTGAATCAATTGCTCCTTGGAAGTTGAAAAACCTTATTCAGCTTGCACAGTTTTACAAAATGCTTAATCCCAAACTGCCGGAGAACATGAGAATAGATGCAATTGGGGTAAGTTTAAATGGCGAGAAAGTTGAGAAAATTGAGCACCTAGAAAATATTATGGATATAGATTTTACTTAAAGATTTCAGAGCGTTTAGCTTCCATTATGCCTTTTATTTTTGCAAGTGTTCCCGCTAAATCACCTTCTTCATTTATAACTAAATAATCACAGTCATCATATTGTTCCATTTCCCATTTAACAAGAGAAGCGTTCCATCTATGTTTGTGTTTGCCCTCTCCTTCATCTCTTTTAACTCTTGTTTCAAGAACTTCAATGCTTGGAGCGGTAAGGAATACAAATACGGATCTGTCCGTCATTCCTTTAACTTTTTGCTTTATATTTTTAACTCCCTTAGCATCAATATGCCAGATAATGTCTTTTCCTGCTTTTAATGCATTCTCTAGTGTTTTCTTTTCCGTTCCATAGAGGTGTTCACGAAACTCTACCCACTCAAAAAAGTCATGACTTGCAATTTTGTCTTCAAAGTCTTGTCTTTTAATAAAATAATATGGGTTTCCTTCTGTTTCATTTTCTCGTGGATCACGGCTAGTTGTGGTTATAATCCTTACAAGCTCTGGATTATCTTCTTGTAGTTTTGCAAAAAGTGCATCTTTTCCCGCTGCTGTTGGTCCTGTTAGTACCAATAAGACTCCGCGTTTGGATTGGAGGGCTATTTCTTCATCTATGGGTTTTTCCATACCTCATTATAGCAAACTATTGATTATTGATTAAAGATTAATGATTAAAAATTTAATTCCGATTGAATCGGAAATTAGCAAAAATCAGGAATTAAGAAATATAAATTTACCAAGATCTAGGATCTAATAACTAAGAACTGGTTGTGGATTGTGGTTGTTCTGGTTGGGGCGGTGTTTGTTCTGTTGGCGCGTTTTGTACCTGCGTCCCAAGAATTATTGTTTCTTCAATTAATCTGTTTGAGTAGCCAAATTCATTGTCATACCAGGCAATAACTTTTACCATATTGCCTCCAACTACTTGGGTTAGAGATAGGTCGGCAATTGATGAATGGTAATTACCAATAATGTCTGATGAAACAATTGGGTCATTGGTTACTGCTAATATTCCTTGGAGTTCAGGCTGATTTGATGCATTGGTTAATGCCTGATTTACTTCTTCAACCGTAGTATCTCTTTTGACCAAGAAGGTAAAGTCTGATAGGGATCCTGTTGGAACGGGTACTCTTACTGCTAGTCCGTTGAATTTTCCTTCTAAGCTTGGAATAGCTTTGGCTGCTGCTTTTGTTGCGCCGGTTGAAGTAGGAATAATATTTGCCGCTGCTGCCCTTGCTCTTCTGTAATCTTTGTGTCCACCATCTTGAAGTCTTTGGTCTGATGTGTAGCCATGGATTGTAGTCATCATAGCTTTTTCTATCCCAAAAGTGGTTTCCATAACGTGGGCAACAGGCGTAATACAGTTTGTTGTGCAGGAGGCGTTACTTATAATTGTTTCCGTTTTTGAGCTTCCATCTTGGTTCATGTTTACTCCTAAAACATATGTTGAGCCAGATGCTTCATCTTTGAATGGAGCAGAAAGAATTGCTGCCTTAGCACCTGCTGTTAAATGTTTCTGAAGGCCTTCTTGTGTTGTAAAGGCTCCCGTTGATTCAACAACAATATCTACATTTAAATCTTTCCAGGGTAGTTTTTCCGGTTCTCGTCCTGAGAAAACTGGGATTTCTTTTCCATTTATAACAAGTGCCCCAATTAATGGAGTTTGGCTTTGAAAAGGAAGACTTACCTCTTCTGCTTTTTTAATTCCCAGTTCTACACCTTGGAGTGGTCCATAAACGGTGTCATATTTTAGAAGATACATCCAACCGGTTATGTCCGTTGAGGAACCGGCATTAATTCCCACTACGTCAACTTCATCCATGTGAGAAAGCAAAATTACGCGGTGAGCAACACGTCCAATCCTACCGTATCCATTTATTCCAACTCTTACCATATATTAAGAATAACGAATCAGGGATCAAGAATCAAGGGAAGTTTCTCTAGAATTCACAATTCACACCTGGAGCTTACCCAAACGCGACTTATGATTCGATTCTCTTGTGATTCGATCTCAGATTCGCTATAATATGCTTTATGCCAGAATTACTTAAGAAAAGCAGCAAAACAAAACACAGAAGAAAGCATGGTTTTTTGGGAAGACTAAAGACCCGTACCGGCAAGCAAGTTATCAAGAGAAGAAGACTTAAAGGTCGAAAGCGCGTCTAGGATGTTTTCCAAAAAATCCCGTTACTCTTTTAAAAAAGGATTACCAAGGAAAGTCATTTCTTTTCCATCTTTCTCATTAAGATTTGAAAAAAATGATGTTGGGTTTAGGAGTGCGGTTGTTGTAAGTAAAAAGGTAGACGGAAGCGCTGTTGTTAGGAATAGTATTAAGAGAAAATTTCTTGATCTATTAAAAGAAAATAGCGCACAAGATTTGTCTTACAGCCTTGTTTTCTACCTTAAAAGAAACGCTCTTGAAAACCAAAATCTAAACCAAGAAATAAAAGAGGCACTAAATAAACTAAATCATGTTTCAGATTTTTAACGTCATATTCACCTACCCCATCACTAATCTTCTGGTAGCTTTCTATCAACTCCTTTCTCATTTTGGTATTCCTTATGCATTTGGTTTTTCAATAATACTTTTGACAGGGGTAATAAGGCTAATTCTTTTCCCTTTCATGTCCCAACAAATTAAGTCTACTTACAAAATGCAAAAAGTAGCTCCACTCATAAATGCGCTAAAAGAAAAACACAAAGGGGACAATAAGCGCCAACAAGAGGAAATAATGAAGTTATATAAGGAACATGGTGTTAATCCTGCCGGGGGATGTATACCACTTCTTATCCAAATTCCTGTAATTTATAGCCTTTATCACACTTTGATTACTGCGGTTAATGCAAACACGGTTCAGGAGATAAACGCTATTAACAAGGTTTTGTATTTCGATTGGCTAAAGATTCAATCCATATGGAATTTAAATTTCTTTGGGTTACCTCTTGGAGTTGCTCCTTGGGATTTAGTTAAGCATGGACAGTATTTATTTATTTTAATTCCGGTGATTACAGGGGCTTCTCAATTTATCCTTTCCAAGATGATGATGCCTGAGGAGGTTCTTGATGCAAAAATGGTTTTGGCAAAACAGACTCCTAAAAAGGATGATGATTTCCAAGCAGCTTTTCAAAAGCAGTCTCTATTTATTTTCCCAGCAATGATTGGAATTTTCGCAGCAACTTTGCCAATGGGACTCTCTTTGTACTGGAATACCTTCACAATTTTTGGTATACTCCAGCAGTACATTTTAGTTGGAGGAGGTTCACTTACTCCACATATTAATAAACTTAAGAAAAATGGAAGAAATAAATAAAACAATACAAACTGAGGCAGAAGCTTTACTTGATAAGGTTGGTATAAAAGCCACCGTAAAGGTAAAAGAAGACGGGGAAGGATTCAAGCTTCATCTAGACGGGGAAGAAAACGCGCTTCTTATTGGTAAGCACGGCAACACACTCTCTTCACTGGAATTGGTTCTTGCTCTCATAGTTGCCAAAAAAGTAGGAGAATTTAAGAGAATAATTATAGAAGTTGGCGGATACAGACAGGAAAGAGAAGATTATCTTCGAGATTTAGCAGGACGCCTTAGACAAGAAGTCCTTGAAAGCGGAAATGACAAGATTGTAAGAGGCCTTAAGCCATGGGAAAGACGCGTAATCCACATGTATCTATCCGAGAATGATGATGTTGTAACTGAATCAGAAGGTGAAGACCGCGATAGAATACTTGTTATCAAAAAGAAATAAGTATTATTGAATAGTTTATTCCCCCTTGTTAAACTTACCCTCGTGTTGCCAAAGATTTCAAAGGTTTTATTTTTCTTAATAATTTTTTGTCTGTCTTTTCAGGTTGGTTACCATTTTTGGCCACAATTTTCATATGTGTATGGTGTGAGAGTAGATTATCTTTCCCCAACGCTATATCTATTAGATATTTTAATTACATT
>DASZRC010000016.1:0-25855 GCA_035549315.1 Patescibacteria group bacterium
CTGGATCTTCTAAAAAGCATAAACAAAAAAGGTACGACAATATTTATGGCAACCCACAATGATAGAATTATAGAAAAGACTACAGATAGAGTAATTGCAATTGAGCATGGAAAACTTGCCCATGACAGAAAGGCAATAAAAAAGGATCACTCAAATGAAGAAAAGGTAGAGAAAAAAGAAGCAAAAGAAGAGGATGGAAGCAGGAAGCATTCAAAAGAAGATGATAAAAAAATGGATGAAAAAATAAAACTTGAAGCTTTGGCTTCAAAAGAAGTGAAAGAAGAAAAAGGCAAATAATTGCGTATAGGCAATAACTATAAACTAAAAATTATGCATTTTGATACAGTAGCAAAATATATTAGAAGATCACCTTATCAATCCTTATCTGCTGCATTGATAATGAGTCTTACTTTTTTTGCAATTACCGTTTTTGGAATACTTACAATTTTTTCCATAAGGTTTATTGCTTATTTTGAGTCACGCCCCCAACTAACAGTTTTCTTTAAAGACACTGCAACTAAAGCAGATATAGATTCGTTACAAAAAAGCCTTGTTAATACCGGAAAAACATCTTCGGTAACCTACGTTTCAAAAGAACAGGCTCTCAAGATTTATAAAGAGCAAAATAAGAGCGATCCGCTACTTTTAGACCTCGTAACATCTGACATTCTGCCTGCTTCTATTGAGATACAAGCGCTTCAGGCAGAGGATTTAACCCAACTTGCGACTGTAGTTCAAAAAGCCCCTATTGTAGAAGAGGTAGTTTTCCAAAAAGATATAGTAGATACTCTTATATCTTGGACGAATGCGGCAAGGAGGGTGGGATTTGCAATAATATTGATTCTGGTTACAGTCTCGGTGCTTGTAATCATAACAATCATTGGAATTAGGATTACTGTAAGACGAGAAGAAATAGAAATAATGCGTTTGATTGGGGCCTCGAACTGGTTTATTAGGGCGCCGTTTCTTATGGAAGGTGCTTTCTATGGTTTAGCAGGGTCATTAGTGGGCGGTGTATCAGCGATTGGAATATTTTATTATTTTGAGCCGGCAATAGAAGGTTTCTTAAAGGGGATCGCTATATTTCCATTGTCTCCCCTAATTTTACTTGAGTTGTTATTAATAGAAATTATTGCAGCCTGTGCACTGGGAGCATTTGCGAGTTACTTGGCAGTTCTTCGATATTTAAAATAGCATACTATGTAAATAGATTCCGCCAAGGTGGATTGGCCTTTGGCCAAAATAGTTTATGTTTAAAATGTTTTTTAAAAAAAATACAGCATTCATACTCTTTTTTAGCATAATTTTTTGTCTCTCTGTTGTAGGTAAAGTGTTTGCTGATGATCCAACTCCAACTCCTACTCCATCCCCAACGTCCGCACCTGATAATTCACAAGCAATTAATGATCTCCAAAACCAAATAAAAGATTATGAATCAAAAATTTCAGATCTTCAGGGGCAAGAAAAAACTTTTACTTCCCAAATATCAATTATGGATAACCAGATTAAGCTTACAGAGCTAAGAATTAATGCAACCAAAGAACAGATTGATCAACTGGAAAAAGATATAGATATAGCAAAAGGTAAGGTGTCAAATCTTCAAAAGGATATAGATCAATCAACTAAGGCCTTGGTGGGAAGGATTGCCGCTGTTTACCAGGTTGGGTCTATTAAGCCCTGGCAAGTATTTTTAACAGCAAATGATTTGTCTGATGTATTTACTAGGCTAACTTATCTAAGGGTGGTTCAGGCTTATGATAAAAGAAAAGTTTATGCTGCTGAACAAGCAAAGAATGACTATGCAAACCAGCAAGATATTTATGCCAAAGAGCAGGCAGAAGCCGAGGCTTTAAATAAAAAGCTTAGTGACTATACTGATCAGCTTGATCAGCAAAAAGCGGATAAACAAACCCTTCTTTCTCAAACGCAGGGTAATGAAGCAAATTATCAGAGACTATTGTCTCAAGCAAAGGCCCAGTTGGCGGGATTCTCCAAGTTTTCCCAAAATGCGGGAGGATCATCTCTTCTTTCAGGTCAAACAAGTTGTGATGATTGGGGATGTTATTACAATCAGCGTGATACCCAGTGGGGAGGACTTTCTCTTAATGGAACCCAATACTCTATAGCAAGTGATGGGTGTCTGGTTACATCTATGGCGATGGTAATGACGCACTATGGTCATAGAAGTGTTACTCCAATATCTATTAATTCTAACTCTGACAACTTTGCCTCTTATTATCCTGCATATCTTCTGTACACAATTCATGCAGACGGAGCTACGGCACAAAGAATTGGGGCATCAATTGATTCAACTCTTTCCAGCGGAAATCCTGTAGTCGTAGGGATTAGGGCATATGGTGGTACGCATTTTGTAGTCTTAACAAGCGGCAGTGGAGGGAATTATAAAATGAGAGACCCATACCTACCAAATGGTAAGGATATTAACTTTACAGACCACTATTCCACAGGTAGTATATTTGAAATTGATAAGGTTGTGGTTAATTAATTGAATATATTTTTACTTCTTGGTAGACTCTCTATTAGATATTAGATAATGTTGATACGTAGGGTATTATTGGTTGTTAGTCTTTTAATTCTTGGGCTATTGCTGATTCCGTCTAAAGTTTTGGCAGTCACCGTTTCCATTACAAATTCTCCATCTACAATAACTTCTGATTCATTTAAGGTTACAGTTTCTGTAAGCGGAGCTTCTACCGGCACAAATTATCTTAGAGTAGACGTATACAAAGATGGAACATCAAATTACTTTGGGGAAACAAATAATGGATCCGGATGGTATGGGGGAAGTGATGGGACTCAATATTTCCCAATAACAATCACACCAGGCAGTGCTTGGTCCGGAGATGTAGAGGCAAGGATTGGATCACCTAGCCAATCAGACTATGATGGCCAAGGATCTTATAAGTTAAGAATAAGAAGATATACTTCATCCGGTAACCAGGGTAGCGAGGATGCAAATCAAAGCGCGGTCAATGTTACTATATCTGTTCCCACTCAGACTCCAACTCCAACGCTAACCCCAACTCCTACAAATGCTCCAACACCAACCAGGACTCCTACGCCTACAGATGCGCCAACTCCAACTAAAATGCCCACTTCCACGCCACTCAAAACCCCCACGCCTACTACAAAGTCCGGTACTACTCTTACGCCGTCACCAACGGAGGAAACAGAGGGTTCAAATGGATCAGATCTTGAATTGGCTGCAAATTCTCAAGATAAAGTGTTTGGAGACGGTACGTTAACTCCAACACCCAAGACAGAAGTTTTGGGCGCAAGTACAAGTAGTAATTCCCTTCTTTTTGTTGCTCTTGGTTTGATATTTATAGTTGTTTGTGGCATACTTGCATACTTTCAGCTTGGAGACAAGATTTTTATATGGAAGAAAAAGAATTTATAAGTAGATCTCCCCAAGAAACCCAAAAATACGGAGAAGATTTTGCAAGACAACTTAAACCCGGGGACATAGTTAGCCTAACCGGTGATTTGGGTGCTGGCAAAACAGTTTTTGTGCAGGGGATAGCAATTGGGCTGGGAATAAAGGGAAGAATTATTTCCCCAACATTTGTTTTGGTAAGGTCGCATGAAGCTAACCCACAAATCCAGGGTCAAAGATCAGCGATCAAAACGTTTTATCACATGGATCTTTATAGGCTTGAAGGGGAAGAGAGTATAAAGAATATTGGATTAGACGAGTTTATAAATGATCAAAGCGGGGTATCTGTTATTGAATGGGCAAAAAAGCACCCCAAACTTAAACCTAATTGGGAAATAGATATTAAGATGAATGAAGATAATGTGCGAAATATTAAAATAAATAAATATGAATAAAAGTATTAATAAATCAATAAAAGTTGTTAAAAACGGTGGAATAATAATTTTTCCTACAGATACTGCTTTTGGAATCGGGTGTAGGGTAGATAGTCCTAGTTCAATCAGTAGATTATTCAAATTAAGGAGAAGACCAAAGGAAAAAGCTGTTCCCATTCTTGTATCATCAATAAAAATGGCAGAAAAATATGCTGAAATTACCCCAACTGCCAGAAAATTGATGGAAAAATATTGGCCGGGAGGCTTAACGATAGTTGTTAAGTGTAGGGAAGAGAAAGTTCCCGAATTGGCTCGTGGAGGAGGCAAAACTATTGGTTTAAGAATGCCAAAACACGAAACAACGCTAGCAATAATAAGAAGCGTAAACAATCCATTAATAGGTTGTTCTGCCAACTTTGCAGGAGAAAGTACCCCATACAAAATGTCAGATCTAAATTTAGATTTAATATCAAAAGTGGATTTGGTAGTTAGAGGAAGGACTTCTGCTAAAATTGCTTCTACAGTAGTTGATACAACAGGTAAAGACATTAAAGTCCTAAGATCAGGCGCAGTAAAGATAGATCCTAGGTATTAGATCTTGGGTTTTTGGCCAAAATCTTAGAAGTTAAGTCTAAAATATTGAGCTCAACGCGTTAACTCGAAAACACGTTAATATTAAAATGAATATATTAAAAATTGATACTAGGGATAGTAAAAATATTATTATTCGTCTGGAAACGGATAAAAAAGTATTTAAAGAAAAAACTTTTGTTGACCGTAATAAAACACAAAGTACTCTACCCGCCGTTGAAAAGCTTTTAAAACAAGCAGGAATTGGGGTCCAGGATATCCGGGAGATTAAGGTAGAAAATGTAGGGGGATCTTTTACAGGTCTAAGGGTTGGTGTAGCGATAGCAAATGCATTGTCATTTTCTTTGGGCGTTAAAGTTAATGATAAAAATTTGGGAGAAATAGAGAGCCCTCAATATTAGCTTTGGAGCTTGTAGTTTAGATTTTGTAATTTATATAATGGGTTATGTTTGGTTTCTTAAAGCATCTTTTTGTGCCTCATTCGGGAAATAACCACAGGGCAAAAATACTTCACAACTCAAGTCTTTTCATCCTTATTTTATTTGTTCTGTCTTTTACATACCTGGCAAAAGTTATCAATGTTTCTCATCCGGAGGTTTTAGGTGTTTCATATTCAATATCTGATACGGAGTTATTAACTCTTGTTAACCAACAAAGACAGCAAAATGGACTTGGGCCTCTTTCTATGAATAGTGAGCTTAGTGATGCGGCAAGAAGGAAGGCTGCTGATATGTTTGCCAAAAACTATTGGGCTCATTTTGCACCGGACGGTTCCACTTCTCCGTGGGGATTTATTAGGGAAGCAGGGTATGACTATAGATATGCGGGAGAGAATTTAGCAAAGGGATTTACAGATTCCGGATCAGTAGTTTCTGCTTGGATGGCTTCCCCAACTCATAGGGACAATCTTTTATCGCCCAAATATAAAGATGTTGGTTTTGCTATAGTTCCGGGTACTTTGCAAGGAGAGGATACGGTTTTGGTAGTCCAGATGTTTGGATCAACCGGTGATGCGGTTGCTGTTGTCCCACAAGCGGTTGTTAAAGTTGCGCAAAATTTTCCGCCTAGTCCAACCCCAACCCAAATAGTCCCGGTAGAAAAAAAGATTGTACCCGTTGCAATTCAAGAAACGGGTGGAGATTCCAAATCCGTTAATGGGCAATCTGTTATTAATGCGCCAAAGATTGATGCTCCCTCAACAACCAAAACAATAGCATCTGTGGTTTTGATGTTTTTACTCGCAGGGCTCTTGATTGATGCGTTAATTGTAGAAAGAAAGAAAATACCTAGAGTTGTGGGCCACAACTTGGATCATATAATGCTTATATTGATGTTTATTCTCTTTATATTGATACTTAAAGGAGGAGTAACTTTATGAGAATAAGAAAAGTCCCCCACACTCTCTATTACGTTATTGAATTAATAGTTCTACTATCCGGATTCTTCTCGGTTTATATGTTATCGTTTAATTTTAGGCTTCAGGAAATTACACTTGCGATTGTGTTATTATTCTATGCGTTGATTGGAATTTTCCATCACAAGCTACATCACGACTTAAGACGTAAAATTGTGATAGAATATGTTTTGGTAAGCATACTTATATTTGCTTGCTTTTTGTTTTTAAGTACAGGAACCCTTCTTCACTAAATCCGATTAAATCGGGATAAAGCTTTGGGAGGGCAAGAAATATATATTATGAAAGGCGTAATATTAGCAGGAGGACTTGCAACAAGACTCAGACCCCTTACATGGGTTACTAATAAGCATTTATTGCCCGTGTACAATAAGCCCATGATTTACTACCCCTTGGAGGCTATTGTAAAAGCTGGAATTACAGATGTTCTAATAACAAGCTCTCCCGATCATTCAGGTGATTTTGAAACATTGCTTAAGAGTGGTGAGGAGTTTGGCGCAAAACTAATGTATGCAGTTCAAGAAAATCCAAAGGGTGGTATATCTGATGCAATAATGCTTGCTGAAAATTTTGCGGATGGAGATAGCATAATGGTAGTTTTGGGAGACAATATCTTTAATTTTGATCTAAAATCTGCTCGAGAAAAATTCGAAGCAATGGGTGAAGGAGCTATGGTTTTTGGAATAAATATGCCAACCGAATCCGGACAGTACGGAGTAATAGAGGTTGATAGCGATGGTAATGTTATCTCTATAGAAGAAAAACCGGAGCACCCAAAATCTGATATTGCTCAAACCGGTATATATATGTACGACAAAAATGTTTTTTCAAAGATAAAAAATCTTAGTCCATCTGCTCGTGGAGAACTAGAGGTAACAGATCTTAATAATTTATATCTTAAAGACTCAACAGTTAAGTGTGAATTAATAGATTGGTGGATTGATGCTGGAACTTCTTATGATGAATTGCTTCGCGCGAATAACTTAGTTGCAGAGAAAGTAAAGGCAGGAGAGCTCTAGTTTTATGAAACTACTCATCACCGGAGGTGCCGGTTTTATTGGATCAAACTTCATTCTTTATTGGTTAAAAAATCATCCGGAAGACCAAATTGTTAACTTTGATAAATTAACTTATGCCGGAAATCTTGAGAACCTTAAAGAAATTGAGAATAACCCCAATTATAAATTTGTAAAAGGAGATATTACTGCAACAGATGAGGTGATGGCGGTAATGGAGGGAATTGATACCGTAGTACATTTTGCGGCAGAAAGTCATGTTGATAGATCTATTCATGATCCATCCCCTTTTGTTATGACAAATGTTGCCGGTACTCAAGTACTTCTTGATGCTGCTCTTAAAAAACAAGTTAAGAGGTTTCACCATATATCAACAGATGAAGTATTCGGAGCACTGGATTTAAACTCAACGAACAAATTTAATGAACGAACAAATTACGACCCCAGAAGTCCATATTCAGCCAGTAAAGCAGGTTCGGATCATTTAGTTCGTGCTTATTACCATACTTATAATTTACCAATCACCATTACAAACTGTTCCAATAACTTTGGTCCTTATCAATTCCCGGAAAAAATAATTCCATTAGCTATCACAAATTTATTAGAAGGCAAAAAAGTTCCAATTTATGGCGATGGTCTATATGTACGCGATTGGTTGTATGTTGATGATCACGTAAGGGCAATAGAATTGGTACTAGATAAAGGAAAGGTTGGAGAAACTTATGTTGTTGGAGGGTTAACTGAGGATATTCCAAATATTGAAGTAGCTAAGAAAATAATAAAACTTTTAGGAAAAAGCGAAGATTCAATAGAGTATGTTGAAGATAGACCGGGACATGACAGAAGGTATGCTGTTGATTGGTCAAAAATTAGAGACGAGTTGGGCTATAAGCCTCTTTATGATTTTGATACTTATCTTGAAAAGACGGTTGAGTGGTACAAAACAAATGAGTCTTGGTGGAGAAATGTTAAAGATGGTGAATACCAAAAGTACTACGATAGACAATACTCAGAATAATGAAAGTAGCAATAACCGGTGCCACAGGACTCGTGGGTTCAAGATTTCTTGATCTTTTTAAAAGCAAATATGAGTTGATCCCTATATCTTCTTCTTTTGGTGTTGATATTACTGACAGAAAAAAACTTCATAAATTTCTAGCACAAAAAAATCCCGGCCTAATTCTTCATTTAGCAGCAAAAACCAATGTAGATAAATGTGAGGAAGATAAGGCCTCTGATATTAAGTTGAGTAAGGTTAAGGCTGAAGCCGATTTGGCAAATATTGATCCGGATAAGTGGAAGGGATCAGGAAGCGCATTTGGGATAAATGTAGTAGGAACAAAAAATCTCAGTGACTATGCTAAAAAAAACAACATAAAAATTATTTATGTATCAACAGACTTTGTTTTTGATGGTGAAAAAGCGGGAGAATATACAGAAAATGATTCCACCTCCCCTATAAATTGGTATGGGCAAACCAAATTGTATGGAGAAAAGGTATTAGAAGGCGAGAGTCTTATTGCAAGAATTTCTTACCCATATGGGTTTAAAAGTAATATTAAGAAAGATATTGTTTGGACTTTGGTAGACCTTCTTACAAATAATGAGAAAGTGGAACTAGTTTCAGATCAGATTATTACGCCAACCTTTATAGATGATATTGTTAGGGCGCTCTCTTTCTTAATTGAAAAAAATACTTTGGGGCTTGTTAATGTTGTTGGTAATAATTTCTTGTCCCCTTATGAGATTGGAGTAGCTTTGGCGTCCGAATTTGGTTTGCAGTCTAGCAAAATCGAGCTCACCACAAGAGCAAAATTATATAAAGGAAGAGCCAAGAGACCCTTTAAAGTGTGTCTCCAAAATGATAAACTAAGAGCCTTAGGTTTTGAGATGACAGGCTTTTTTGAAAGCCTATCTCAAATAAATAAACCCTAATTTTATGAAGATAACTTTTATAGGGCATGGATATGTAGGGCTTGTATCTGCGGCCATTTTTGCAGACCTCGGTAATGAAATTACGGTTATTGGTCATACCCCTAAAACGGTAGAAAATCTCAATAGAGGAATTGTTCATATATATGAACCTGGTTTAGACGAGATTGTTAAAAGAAATGTAGATGCGGGTAGGCTCTCTTTTACCCTGGATTACGATTCGGTCGCAGACTCTGAGATTGTTTTTACAGCAGTTGGAACCCCGCCAAAAGAAAGTGGAGAAGCAGACTTATCAGTAGTATTAGAAGTAGCTGAGAAGATTGGACAAAAACTTTCGGGATATACGGTTATTGTTACAAAGAGCACTGTTCCTATTGGAACAAATAAAAAAATTCGTGAGATATTAGAAAAAGTAAAAAATGAAAAAGCAGAGTTTGATATGGCTTCTTGTCCTGAGTTTTTACGTCAAGGGTCTGCAATCTCTGATACCCTAAACCCGGATAGAATTGTAATTGGAACAGAATCAAAACGCGCCCAGGATTTGTTAATAGAATTGCATAAACCATTAGAAGAAAATACAAAAGCGCCTTACGTCCTTACTAATTTGGAGACGGCAGAAATGATAAAGTATGCAGCAAATGCATTCCTTGCTACAAAGATATCCTTTGCAAACTCAATAGCTCAATTGTCAGAAAATTGTGGGGCAGATGCATTAGCAGCGCTTGCAGGAATTGGTTTTGATCATAGAATTGGTAAAGACTTTTTATCTCCCGGGGCCGGCTATGGTGGAAGCTGTTTCCCCAAAGATGTTAAAGCATTAATTTCAATCGCTAAGGGTTATGACTATGATTTCAAGCTCTTAAAAGAAGTAGAGAATGTAAACCATGAGGCAAAGTTTGCAATTGTTGCAAAAGTTGAAAAAATGCTTGGAAATGTAAGTGGTAAGTCAATTGGTGTTTTGGGTTTAGCATTTAAACCTAATACTGACGATATGCGCTTTGCGCCTTCCATAGAAATAGTAAATGAGCTTGTAAAACGTGGAGCAAAAATAAAAGCATATGATCCGGAATCAATGGAAAAAGCAAAGAAAGTAATAGAAGGTATTGATTATAAAGACTCGGCTCAGGCTGTAATTAAAGACGTAGATTTGTTGTTGGTTCTGACAGAGTGGAATGAATTTCGCGAGATGGATCTTCAAAAACTAAAGCAAGAAATGAAGGAACCAAAAATTGTTGACGCAAGAAATATTTGGGAGCCGGAAGAAATGAAGGAAATGGGATTTGAATATATTGGAGTTGGAAGATAATGAAAAAGGCGCTAATTACAGGAATAACAGGATTTGCAGGAAGTTTTTTAGCTGAAAATCTTGTTTCCACAGGCGAATATGAAGTTTCCGGTACATATTTAAGTGATTCTAGTGTTAATAATGTTTCTTCAATATCAGATAAAGTAACGCTTCATAAGGTTGACCTCCAGATAGAAGAAGAAGTAAATGACCTAATCAGTAATTTAAAGCCGGATTTTATTTTTCACCTTGCAGCGCTAACATCTCCTGCTGAAAGCTTTAAGAATCCCAGTGAATTTATAAATAACAATATTGACGTAGAGATTAATTTGCTGGAGGCTGTGAGACGGGCAGATATTAAACCCAGGATATTGATTGTATCTTCGGCAGAAACTTACGGAGCTGTAAAGTCGGGTGACCTTCCTATTAATGAAAATACGCCCATGATGCCGGTTAACCCTTATGCCGTATCAAAGCTAGCCCAAGATAGGCTTGGATATCAATACTTTGCTGCTTATAAAATTCCAATAGTAATTATTAGGCCTTTTAACCACATTGGGCCAAAGCAATCGCCGGATTTTGTTGTTTCATCTTTTGCTAAAAAAATTGCAGAGATTGAAAGTGGCAAGACAGAGCCAATTCTAAAAGTAGGAAACCTAACTGCAAAGAGGGACTTTACGGATGTAAAGGATATGGTTGAGGCTTATAGATTGTTGTTGGAAAAAGGAGAAGAGGGGGAGGCGTATAACGCAGGATCAGGCAAGTCTACTGAGATAAAATCAATACTTGATACGTTATTATCTTTTTCCGACAAGCAGATTGCTGTGGAGGTAGATGATTCTCTTCTTAGGCCAATTGATGTTCCGGAATTGGTTTGTGATAACACAAAGATTAAGGCTGCTACCGGTTGGGAGCCAAAAATTCCACTGGAGCAAACATTAAAAGAAGTCCTCGATTATTGGAGAAGCCAAGGTTAGTTAAATTTATTCTGCGGATTACCCTCTGTAAAAGATCTAATGTTATTTACGAATATATCTTGTTTTCTTGTTTTTGCTTCTTCAGTCCAATAGCCTAAAACTGGATAGGATATACAATTCTCGAAACTTCTTAATTCATCTAGAACTTCGTCCGATACGTCACCTGGGTCTGTGTGATCAAAAATGAAAGTTATATCTTTATTTTTTAATCTCTTCTTGATGGCATTGATATCTAAGAGTTCTAGGGGTGCAGTATTTATAAATATAGCTCCATTTTTAATTTTTTCTATTAAATCCTTATTTAATATATTTTCTGTTTCGCTATTTAAGGCAAGATGGAGGGAAATTATTTCACTTTCGCCGAGTAGATTTGCCAAATTTTTATAGATTATCTCCTTGTGTTCAGGTAAAACCTTTTTATTTCTAGACCAATAAGAAACTTCCGCACCAAAACTTCTTGCGATAGTTGCCACTCTGTTGCCGATATTGCCAAGACCTATTATTCCAAATTTTTTATTCATAATTTCTTCACCTTTGAAATCGACTTCGCTAGTTCTTTTTTTGCGTGATTCAATTTTTGCTTTGGAAATTTGTCTCAGATTTTCCAATAGGGCCGCAAATACGAACTCTGCTACCGACTCGGTGGCATACCCTGGAATATTTGTCACTATAATATTCTTTTTCTTTGCATATTCAGTATCGATTTTTCCAACTCCCGTTGCCAATGCTCCGATGTATTTTAAGTTGGGTGCCTTATCGATCATTGATCTATCAGCTTTATTAAAATAGACAAGTAACGCATCTGTATCTTTGAGCTCGTTATCAAGATTTGGATCATCGGGTGTGATAATGGTCAAGTTATTGGTAAGGGATTTGATTCTCTCCCAAGTGGCGTTATCGAGTTGAGTTTTGTTTATTCCAACAACCAAGATTTTATTTAATTTCATGATTTAAATTGATTGTATCACTCAGTATTTGTTAATCAAGTGGAATTACTTGAATCTTTCGAGGTCGGCGTCTACCATTATTTGCATTAATTCTTCAAAGGATGTTTTTGGTTCCCATCCCAAATCTCTTTTTGCTTTTGAAAAATCACCTTTGAGTTCTTTTATTTCAGTTGGTCTTTTTAGTTTATCGTTTGAAATAACATGGTCTTCCCAATTAAGTCCAGCGTGTTCAAAAGCAATTTTACAAGCATCACGAACAGAATATGAAGTATTAGTTCCAATAATGTAATCTACCGGCTTGTCACTTTGTAACATTAACCACATTGCTTCAACATATTCTTTAGCATATCCCCAATCCCGTTGGGCATCTAAATTACCTAGATGAAGCTTGCCGTCGCTATCTATAAGTGGCTCTCCAAGTTCATTAAGAGGAGGATTTTTAACTCCATTTTTAATACAAGCAACAGCCGCGGTGATTTTTCTAGTCACAAAGTGGAGACTTCTGCGGGGAGATTCATGGTTGAATAAAATTCCTCCACAAGCAAACATGCCATATGATTCACGATAACATCTTACCATCATGTATGCATAAGCTTTGGCTATTCCATATGGGTTGTTTGCGTCTGGTAGCATTTCTTCTGTGGCGCTTTCAGCGGCAACATTTCCGTAAATCTCACGACTTGTTGCCTGATAAAATCTTGCATCCGGTGCAAAATGACGAACAGCTTCCATTGTCCTAACAGGTCCTAGAGCAGTTGCCTCTCCTGTGTAAAAAGGCTGTGTCCATGAGTCGTGTGGTACGCTTTGAGCAGCAATATTATAAACTTCATCTGGTTTACTCGTAATAACAGCATGGTTTAGACTTTCTCCATCAGTCAAATCTGCAGGGATTATTCTAATTTTTCCGTAGAGGTGAGTTATATTTTCTTGATAGAAGTTTGTTGTATGCCTAACTGTTCCTGTGACATCGTATCCCTTTTCTAGTAATAAGTCTGCAAGATATGATCCGTCTTGGGAGGATACACCAATAATAAGAGCTCTTTTAGCCATTTTCTATAATTCTACATAATGTATTTAGTTTTCTCAATAGGTACGTGCCAAATCATAATGAGGTATATTGGATCGAAGTAAAGAATTATGTGGTATGGTTTGGTACAATAAGCATATGGCTGTTTATGTTGTAGCGGGTGGCGCAGGTTTTATTGGTTGTCATCTTGTAGAAAGATTATTAGAAAGAGGAGACGGCGTTATTGTAATTGATAACCTAATAACCGGTTCGGAAGCAAATATTTCACATTTATATTCCAATCCCAATTTTACATTTATAAATCATGACATTATAAAAGGCTTGCCAAGGATCGAGGGAGATATTGTGGGAATTTTTCACTTAGCATCCCCAGCCTCACCCAAGAGCTATATGTCAAATCCACTTGAGACTATGTTAGTTAACTCTGTTGGTACAAAACACTTGCTAGATTTAGCCCAAAATAAAAACTGTAAGATACTTTACGCATCAACCTCTGAAACATATGGTGATCCGGCTATATCTCCTCAAAAAGAAACCTATTTTGGAAATGTAAATCCGGTTGGAGTTAGGGCAGTTTATGATGAAAGTAAGAGGTTTGGTGAGGCAATGACAATGAGTTATGTTAGAGAAGTGGATCTTAATGCTGTAATTATTAGGATATTTAATACATATGGGGATAGGATGCAACCTGATGATGGGAGAGTTGTTTCAAACTTTATAAACCAAGCGTTAATGGGAGATGATATTACGATTTATGGAAAAGGAAGCCAAACTAGAAGTTTTTGCTATGTTGATGATTTGGTAACAGGTATAGTTTCTGCGATGGATATGGATACTCGAGGAGAGGTTATTAATCTTGGTAACCCAAAGGAATTTACGGTAAAGGAATTAGCTGAAAAAGTAAAAAAAATGATAGATACCAAGTCTGAAATAGTTTATAAAGATTTACCGGAAGATGATCCCAAACAAAGAAGACCTGACATTGATAAAGCCAAAAAGCTTTTAGGCTTTGATCCAAAGATAAACCTTGATGAGGGACTCAAGAAAACAATAGAATATTTTGAAAGTTTATAGTTAATAATAAATGGTTTATAGTTTTAAATAATATGAAAAAAGCAGTAATAATAATTCCAACATATAACGAGAAAGATAACATCCAGAAAATAATTCCTATTATTGAAGATGAAGTTTTTCCAAAAATAAAAAACTACGATATGGCAATTTTAATTGCCGATGATAATTCACCAGATGGAACAAAAGAAGTTGTCGAAAAGCTTGCCACAAAATACAAAAACATAGAAATATCAAGCGGAGAGAAGAATGGGCTTGGCGCCGCCTATGTTAGGGGTATGAGCTATGCAATAGACAAGATGGGAGCAGATGTTGTTTTTGAAATGGATGCAGACCTTCAGCATGATCCGCTTAAAATCCCGGAATTTCTTAAAAAGATAGATGATGGATGTGACATGGTTATTGGTACCCGTTATAGCGATGGCGGATCCATTCCTGCCGGATGGCCACCGCAAAGAAAAGCATTCTCAATAGTTGCCAATTTGTTTGTGAGAACCGTTTTTACAAAATTTTCTATTCATGATTGGACCGGGGGATATAGAGCCCTTAGAAAAGAAGTTTTCTTAAAAGAAAAAGACAGCTTAACAAAGTTTAAGGGATATATTTTCCAAATTTCATTCCTTCACAACGCCGTAAATGATGGTTTTAAGATCGGTGAAGTACCATTTAATTTTGGTGAGAGAAATATGGGGGATTCAAAGATAGCGTCTTTTAGTTATATTACCGATGTTGTTAGTTATGTTTTGATAACTCGTTTTAAAGAATTGGCTTTTGGAAAGTTTGGTAAATTTTTGGTTGTTGGAGGAATCGGGTTTGTTCTTAATTACTCAATCCTCATTTATTTATCACATAGGGGTTGGGATCATTCTGCTGCAAATTTGGTTGGCGCGGCTGTTGCAATATTTTCAAACTATAATCTTAATAATCTTTGGACATTCAAAGATGAAAAGATTCATAGTATTGGATTGTATTTGTGGAAAATGGTCCAGTTTTATGCAACCAGTGCTATTGGGGTTATATTCATTCAGACCGGAACTATTTTCCTCGGTGATAAATTTATAGGGGATAAGTACTACCAGATTTACTTCTTTATTGGAACAGGTCTATTATTAATTTGGAATTTCACAGTCTACTCAAAGTTCATTTGGAAGAACAAAAAGAAATAAATCGTTCATGGTTTCTGATAAGAATAAATTCATTAATTTCATTAAAAAAAACTACGTAGTAATCATTTTAGCTTTGATCCTTGTTTTTGCTACGTTTTTAAGACTCTACAAAATAGAGGATTACATGACGTTTCTTGGAGACGAGGGGAGAGATGTCCTAATAGTTCGTGATATTCTTCATGGGCATCTTACATTTTTAGGACCAAGAACCTCTGCGGCTGACTTTTATACCGGCCCAATCTACTACTATATGATGGCCCCCTTCTTGTTTCTAGCAAATTACAATCCGGTGGGTCCGGCAATTATGATTGCTCTTCTCGGTATTGCAACAGTTTATCTAGTTTTTAGGTTTGGCCGTGAATGGTTTGGAACAACAGCTGCCTTGGTTGCCGCTGGGCTCTACACTATTTCCCCGCTTGTTATAGCCTACTCAAGGTCTTCCTGGAATCCTAATCCTATGCCTTTTTTCACTCTTATAATTCTTTATCTTTTGTATAAAGCAGTTAATGCGAAACCAAACATAAAGACGTTTCTTTTAATAGGGGTTTTGTATGGAATTGCATTTCAGCTCCATTATATTGAGATTATTGTTGGAGTGGTAATGTTCTTCTTCATTCTTTTTGGAAATATTTTGATATCAAAAAAAGATATAGTTTCCAAATTAATAAAAGAATACATCTCTATATTTATAGGATTTTTAATTGGTCTATCTCCTTTCTTGGCATTTGAATTAAGACACGGATTCCCCAACACGAAAACTGTTATTGCATTTATGTTAAAGGGTGATCCAAAGGCTACGGATATAACAACCGCAAGTTTCCCCCAAATAGTTTGGGATGTTTTTACTAGACTTTTTGGAAGATTGGTTTTGTTTTTGCCTCCACTTGAGAAGTTGGAGTTACTAAACAAAAACACTGTAATTATATGGATAATAGCAGCTGTTGTCCTTGCAATCCTATCTATATTAGCCCTGCTAAATGTAAAGGATAAACGTACTAAGCTTCTTTTTGGTTTATGGCTATTTTTTGGAGTGGTTCTTTTTGGTTTTTACCATAAGCCAATTTATGATTACTACTTTGAATTTATGTTTCCTCTGCCATTTTTACTTGTGGGTAATTTGTTTTCTTATGGTATGGAAAAGGGAAAAATTGCAAAAGTTGTTGCAATACTAATCCTTGTTGGGATAGTGGGGCTAAATTTGTCAGGTTATCCTTTTCAGTATCCTGCAAATAGGCAATACAGGCAGGTAGAAAAGATTTCCAAATTTGTTCTTGATAAGGCCCAGAATAAACCATTTAATTTTGCACTTCTCACCCTTGGTAATTCTGACCATGCTTATCGTTATATTTTTGAGGTAAATGGCCATCCACCAACAACTATTCAGTATACGGGTATTGATCCGGATAGAAAAAGCGTTACAGATCAACTATTTGTAGTTTGTGAAGATCCTAATTGTCAGCCCCTTGGTAATTCTTTATGGGAGGTAGCAGGGTTTGGAAGATCAGAAATCGCTGCAGAATGGCTCGTATCTGTTGTTAAAGTCTATAAGTTGGTCCACTATAATGGGAATAACGAATAACGAATAACGAATAGGGATTAGGGAGTGACTCCGTAATGCTTCTGAAGGAAATATCTTGTTTACCTTATAAAAAAAGGAAAAACCCGATAAGGATAATCTATTTTCAAGATATACCGATGATCGGGTTTTTACTCAATTTGCGAAAGAGAATTAAGCAGCTCCAATTTTGAACATTGCTGTTCCACAAACTGGGCACTTTCCTTTCATAGCTGGTTTACCATTTTTCATGGTTACCTTTTCTGCGTTTGCGTCTTCTCTCTTTGCGCGACATTTTACACAATACATGCTTGCCATAATTTAATTCACCTCCTTTATAAGCTCTTGCTTTTGTGAAGCAAAAGCTTAGAGATTTTTAAGTCCTGCCGAAGCGAAGTTTTGGCTGCGTGGCTGTAAGCCTCGAGACAAACCTAAGCGAAGGAGGGCCTTCTCTAAAAAACTAATCCAAAAAAGCTAATAATTTTTTGTTTTAGGAAGAAATAGATAACCAGATCAAGGATTATCAAGACGAAAGTAATAAATAGGGTTTTTCTGACATCGGTTAAAACGTAGGAATAGTTTTGTACGGGGGGAGTAATTCTTGCCGGAGCTGGGGATTTAGGTAAACTTAAGTCTAAAGAAATAGAGGGGGCACTTAACACTTGTGAAAAGTTTTGTCTGGTAGCTGCTGTGATTTTTTCCTTCTTTGTTTTTCTTTTTTTGCTCATATTTTTAAAATTTATAAACTGATTTTTTTGAGCGTAATATGCGTGATGCATGAAAAAGTATCATATTGACAACGTGCGTGTCAAGAGGCTAAAATGTTTTTTACAGTATGAATTCCTCCCTTGGATTGCCAGTTTTTCTTGTGTTATTAGTCTGGCTCGTACTTCTTACCTTCCTCTTTTTTCGCTTCTACCTTTACTACATGAGGCTTGTTAAAGATGGTAAAAAAGAATCTTTGGTTACAATTCTTGATGAGATTATGAAAAGAGATGAGCAAAGTAAGAAAGTGCTTGACGAGCTAAATGGTAGATATGATAAACTTGAAAAGGATGGTCAATCTCATATCCAAAAGATTGGCCTTGTGCGCTTTAACCCGTTTAAGGAAACGGGAGGGGACCAGAGCTTTATACTTGCATTAGTAGATGCTGAAAACACAGGAGTTGTAATTTCAAGTCTTCATACAAGAACCGGTACCAGATGGTATGCAAAGGGAATTGTAAGAGGTAAGGGTGTTGAATATGAACTATCTGATGAAGAAGAGAAAGCTTTGAAAGGCGCAAGAGTCTTGTCAGTTGATTAAGAATATGGATGCTAAAAAGAAAAATTTATTAATAGGTGGAGTTATTTATATAATTGCTGCTGTTGTATCTTTCTTTGTATTTACCAATGTCTTGGGAACAAATGGAGGGGGAGCAGGTGTTACTACTCCGGTTGCTTTACCATCCAAGGGATCAGATGAAAGAGTTGCCTTTAATGCCGAACTTCCAAAAACACAAGTATGTCCTATAAATGGAGCAAAATACTCTAAACAACAAGAGCAGTGGTGGCAACAACACAGACCTCTTGGGGTTATGATTGAAAATCACGAAGAGGCTCGTCCACAGTCGGGTTTATCTTATGCAGACGTTGTTTATGAAGCAGTTGCAGAAGGCGGAATCACTCGTTTCTTAGCAATTTTCTACTGTCAGGATGCAGGAATTGTAGGTCCGGTTAGATCCGCTCGTACATATTTCTTGGATATGGTTTCAGAATACGGTGATTATCCTCTCTATGCTCACGTTGGAGGAGCAAATACACCAGGACCTGCTGATGCATTAGGGCAAATAGAACAGTACGGATGGCAAACGTACAACGATCTTAATCAATTTTCTATAGGGTTTCCTACCTACTGGCGTGATTACGAAAGACTTGGACACACTGTTGCAACAGAACACACAATGTACTCAACAACAAGCAAACTTTGGGACGTTGGTAAATCCCGCAAGTTAACAAACGTTGATAAAGACGGTAATGCATGGGACACAGACTTCTCACAGTTTGAATTCAAAGATGATGCTCAGGCATCAGCTAGACCTACGGCCCAAAGCATAAGTTTTGATTTCTGGGAAGGCTATGATGCATACGGAGTCCAATGGAACTATGACAAAGAAACAAATTCATACCTAAGATCAAACGGTGGAGTAAAGCACATAGATAAAGATACTGGTAAGCAGTTGGCTGCTAAGAATGTTGTAATCTTGTTCATGCGAGAAAGTCATGCAAATGATGGATATGATAATAACCAACATATGTTGTACGGTACAACCGGAACCGGCCAGGCATTAATTTTCCAAGACGGTAAAGAAACAAAAGGTTCATGGAGCAAAAAGAGCAGAACTTCAAGGATCATGATTAAAGATGCGACCGGTCAGCAGGTTAAATTCACACGTGGACTAATATGGTTCGAAATAGTGGGAACAGGTACCCCGGTTGTTGTCAAATAATGCGCCTCGCGTTATAATTGGCCTAATTCTTATGTTCGAAGATCTTATTACAAGTAAAACCCGAGTAAAAATTTTATCCCTCTTTTTAGATAATCCCCTTGAAATGTACCACGTAAGAGAAGTTGTTAGAAGGGTTGATGAAGAGATAAATGCAGTAAGACGAGAACTTATATTATTAGAGAAAAAAGGCGTATTAAAGCGTGAGCCAAGAGTTAATAGAGTCTATTATTATTTAGATAAGAACTACCCATTCTATTTTGATATGTTCACAATACATGCAAAAACAATAGGTTTGGGTGCAGACATTCTAAAAAATAAAATGAAGTTAGGAAGAATTAAATTTGCTATGCTATCGGGAAAGTTTGCAAGAGGTATGCGGGATAATCCGGAAGAAGTGGACCTTTTGGTCGTTGGGACTGTTGTTGTGCCGGAGCTTGATATAGTTGTCAGAAATGAAGAGACCAGGAAGAAAATTGAGATAAATTATACGGTTATGACAGAAGAAGAATTTTCTTTTAGAAAAAAAAGGCGCGATCCATTTATAACATCCGTAATATACGGATCTCGCGTTATGCTTATTGGAGATGAGGAGCAATTATTAGCCTAATATTATGAAAAGCTCCCGATCCTTTATTTTTGTTTTATTAATTGCTGCTATATTGCTTCTATTTATTGATCTTCCTGTTCCAATAAAATTGGGAGAACACAAAATCCCTGTCATTAATAAGACAGTTAGTCTTAATTTTGATTCATCCAATCTAAACCTTAATCTTGGGCCTCTTAAACTAGCAAAAAAACTACCCTACAAGCTTGGATTAGATCTCCAAGGAGGAACAAGATTTGTTTATCAGGTAGATATGAAGGGGGTTCCTGTGTCCCAGAGGGAAACAGCTTTTGAAGGGGCAAGAAGTGTAATTGATAGGCGTGTTAATTTCTTTGGTGTATCTGAACCAAGTATTCAGTCTTTAAAATTAGGTAACGACTATAGAATAATCATAGAACTTCCGGGTGCAACAAATGTTGATCAAGCACTTGACCTTATAGGTAGAACCGCTGAGATGTCATTTTGGGAAGAAGGTAATACTCCTTTAGCAACGGCCGATGCCTATTTATTACCTTTGGGAATGACAAACGTTTACAAGAATAAACCTGTTGAGACAAAGCTTGGAGGTAAAGATCTTAAATCAGCTCAGGTTGTATACGGTTCCGGTAATGGTACTCCTCAGGTTCAGCTTAAATTTACAGGTAATGGTACAAAATTATTTGCAGATATTACAAAAAGAAATGTTGGTAAGCCGGTTGCAATAGTTCTTGATAATATAGTTATCTCTGCTCCAACGGTTAATCAGATAATCCCCAATGGAGACGCCGTTATTCAAGGGCAATTCACCCAGGATCAGGCTAAAAACTTGGCAATTCAGTTGAATGCAGGTGCACTTCCAGCCCCTTTAAAATTAATTGGGCAAACAGTTGTGGGACCATCTCTTGGGATAGAATCACTACAAAAAAGCCTTTTGGGAGGGGCAATAGGTCTTCTTACTCTAATAATATTTATGGTCTTTTTGTATAGAAAAGAAGGCTTAATAGCTTCTTTGGCATTGATGATTTATACAATAATTGTAATGTTTATTTTTAAATTTATTCCAATCACTCTAACTCTTGCAGGAATTGCAGGATTTATCCTTTCCATTGGTATGGCGGTTGACGCGAATATACTTATTTTTGAAAGAATGAAAGAAGAGTTAAGACTTGGTAAGCCAAGAATTGTTGCTATGAGATTGGGTTTTTCCCGCGCTTGGCCATCAATTAGGGATTCAAACACTTCAAGTCTTATTACAACATTTATTCTTTTTTACTTTGGAACAGGAGTCATTAGGGGCTTTGCAGTTGCATTGTTCATTGGAATAGTAGTATCAATGTTTTCAGCAATATTTATAACTAAAAACTTGCTTAAATATTTTGAGGGGGAAAATATATGAATTTAGTAAAACACAGAAATTTATTTTTCTTAATTTCAGCAATTGTTATAGTGCCGGGTTTGATTGCTTTGGTTTTGTTTGGACTTAGACTTTCAATAGAGTTCACCGGAGGGTCAGAACTCGAGATGAGTATAAGTAATCCAAATCCTGCTAAAATAAAACAGGTAATTGAAGCAGATAATGTTAAAGTTCATACGGTAAATATTACGGGGCAGAAAATTTTGGTAAGGACCGCGCCTCTTTCTCAAGATCAAAAAAAAGAAGTTGTTGCATCAGTAGAAAAGGTATACCCTAAGGCAAAAGAAAAGAGCTTTGAAACAATCGGTCCAACAATTGGAAAAGAAACGGGAATAAACGCTTTAAAAGCGGTTGTCGTAGCCTCCATTGCAATTACGGCCTACATTGCCTTTGCTTTTAGAAAAGTTTCAGAGCCGGTGTCATCTTGGAAATACGGAGTATGTGCAATTTTGGCCTTGCTTCATGACGTATTAGTTGTAGTTGGAATATTTGCTATCTTAGGGTATTTATTTGATGTAGAAATAGACTCGCTTTTTATTACGGCGCTCTTAACAATAATGGGATTCTCGGTTCACGATACTATTGTTGTGTTTGACCGAATTAGAGAAAACCTGAGAAAGAATTATAGTCATGAGTTTGAAGAGGTTGTTAATAAATCTCTGCTTGAAACTATGAATAGGTCCGTAAACACATCATTAACCGTTTTGTTGGTTTTGTTTGCATTGCTTTTATTTGGAGGAGAATCAATAAGGTGGTTTGTTGTAGCGCTTTTGGCAGGAATAATATCCGGAACTTATTCTTCAATATTTAATGCCTCTCAGCTTCTAGTTGTTTGGTACGAATTTGATAAGAGAAGAAAGCTAAATAAAAAGTCTAAAACAAAATAATTAGGAGAGTTTTTCGCGGACAATATTTGAGACCATTGATCCATCTGCTTTTCCCTTTACCTTTGGCATCAGGGCGCCCATAACTTTACCCATATCTTGAGGACTCGCTGCACCGGTTTGTTTTATTGCTTCATCCACTAAGCCCCTAACTTCATCCTCAGACATTTGTTCCGGTAGGTAGGCTTCAAGAATTTCTACTTCTTTCTGTTCATTTGCGGCAGATTCTTCACGCCCTCCCTTTTTATACATTTCAATGGATTCACGTCTTTTCTTTATCTCTTTTCCAATAACATCTATTACATCTTCATCTGTTGCCTCATATCCTGCCCCGCCTTTTTGGATTTCATAGTATTGAAGCGCAGACTTAAGCATTCTTATGGCAGAAAGCTTTGCTTCATCTTTTGCAAGCATCGCTTGTTTTAGGTCTTCTTGAATTTTATCTTTTAACATATAGATATTATACTATAAAGTTCGTAGTTCTTAGTATTTAGGCCTCAGCTAATTCATGAATTCTTTTAAGTAGATATTCACGGTTATTTTTTGATAGGTCCTCATCAACTTCTAAAAATATTTTCTGAATCATTTCTCCTACTTTTGGTCCCGGTTCCAGATTTAATTCTTTCATTATGTCATTTCCGTCAATCATTAGGTCATTTGGTGAGAATGGAGGGTTTAGTTCTTGGACGATTCTTTCTTTAACCTTTTTTAGTCTCCAGGATTCTGCTGTTTTTGTTCCACTGCCAAGTCTGTCTCCAATTCTTAAATCCATAATGTCGGAAACATTTTCTAAGCCCACGCGTCTTATAAATCTCCTAATTGCCGCATCTGTTATGTTTTCATCTACTGTAAACATGTGCCAGCGAATAAGTGTAACAATCTTCTCTTTTTGTTTTTTTGAAAGCCTAAGTCTATCTGCTATTTCCTCCGCAACCATAGCGCCTTTTACTTCATGGTTATAAAAAATGGGATGTCCCTCACTATCCTCCTTAATTACAAATGGTTTTCCCACATCATGCAAAAGTGTTGCAAGTTTTACTATTGGGTCGTTGGAAGGGCAATGTTTGAGGGATAGCACATTGTGTGTAAATACATCGGACGTGTGGTGTCTTCCAGGCCTAACTTGTGAGACTCCTTTACCCCTTATAAGTTCCGGGAAAATAATTTCAAGTGCTCCGGCCGCGTCCAAAAGCATTACCCCATCATAAGCATTCTCTGATGCCAGAATTTTAAGAAGTTCATCTCTTATTCTTTCCCAAGAAATATTTTTTAACAATTGGACATCTTCCTTTATTGCATCCCATGTTTTTTCTTCTATTCTAAATCCTAATTCTGTAGCAAATCTCATTGCCCGCATGATTCTTAATGCATCCTCTTTAAAGCGAAGATTTGGGTCTCCAACAGCTCTAATAATTTTTTCCTTAAGGTCATCCCCACCGTGATGGAGGTCAATAAGATTTTTTTCATCAATAACAATTTCCTTATCAGAAGAAGTTAATCTTAGCGCTATAGCATTAATAGTAAAATCTCGTCTTTGAAGGTCTCCCTCAATATTTTTTCCCCATGTTACATTCTCAGGATGTCTTTGATCTTTGTATTCCGATTCGCTCCTAAAGGTAGTTATTTCTACTACCTTCTTATCATCTTCAATCTCCGGGACAGGAACGCCGACTGTGCCAAATTTATTATCATAAAATGCATTTGGAAGAATAGCCAACATTTCTTCCGGGGTTGCATTGGTTGTAAGATCCCAATCGGTAATTTTTCTTCCCAAAAGCATATTCCTAATAGATCCTCCTACAAGGTATAGTTCGTAATTTTTTTCAACAAACAATTTATAGATAGAAAGGATGTGCGGAGGTATCAATTGTCTATTATCCATATGATAGAATTATAGCACGATGAAGAGATTTAAGTGGAAAATTTTAAGTGAATCAAAAATCAAAGAAGCCCCGCTAAAAGCGGAAGATATATTGGATATTCTGCTTTCTAATAGGGGGATTAAAACAGAGAAAGAGAAGAAGGAATTTTTAAACCCCGATATAAAAAGTGTTACTCCAAAAAATGTTGGAATTGATCTTGTTGAACTAAAAAAAACAATTGGTAGGATAGAAAAGGCGATTGATAATAATGAGAAGATAATTATTTACGGTGACTATGATGTAGATGGAATTTGTGGAACGGCAATTCTTTGGGAAACAATTTATAAAGATTATAAAAATGTTCTGCCATATATTCCTCATAGAGTAGATGAAGGTTATGGTTTATCTGTTAAGGGAATTGACCATCTTATTGAAAATTATGGAGTGCCAAATTTAATAATAACTGTTGATAATGGGATAGTAGCAAGTGATGCGGTTGATTATGCTAACAAAAATAAAATTGATGTTATTGTTACAGACCACCATGTAAAAGGTACCAGCCTGCCTAACGCTTTTTCTATAGTTCATACCACAAGCCTATGTGGAACCGGAGTTGCATACCTTTTATCTGGTGCAATTCGCAGTTCGAAATTCGCAGTTCGAAAAGACGACAAACAACAAACGACAAACGACGAGCTTCTTGATAATCATCTGGAGTTGGTGGCCCTAGCAACGGTTGCTGACTTAGTGCCTCTGGTTAATGCAAATAGAGTCCTTCTTAAATTTGGTCTTGAGGAGCTAAGAAAAACTACGCGTCCGGGGCTTTTGGCATTATTTGCAGAAGCCGCAATTAAAAGAGGAGATATAGATACTTATCATATAGGGCATATTATCGCGCCTCGTCTTAATGCAACAGGAAGGGTTGCGAGCGCTATGGATAGTTTAAGGCTTATTTGCACAAAAGATATTAAAAAAGCCCAAGAGTTGGCGCAAGTCTTGGGACAAACAAACAAAGATAGACAAGCGCTTACTTCCGAATCTACTCTTCATGCCAATTTGATAACAGAGAATATTACAAAAGATCAAAAATTTATTTTTGTTCATAACAAAGACTACAACC
Organism: Patescibacteria group bacterium; assembly: GCA_035549315.1. GTDB lineage: Bacteria > Patescibacteriota > Microgenomatia > Levybacterales > GWA1-39-11 > GWA1-39-11. Next base: position 25,165 of record DASZRC010000016.1, read on the forward strand.
CCGGGGTAATTGGGTTGGTAGCCTCTCGTCTTGTTGAGATGCACTATAGACCATCTGTTGTTGTATCTGTTGGGGAGAAATATTCCAAAGGATCAGCAAGATCTATTAGGGGTTTTAATATTATTGAGTTTTTAAGACTTCATAGCGAATTTTTGGTAGATGCAGGGGGTCATCCTATGGCGGCCGGGTTTACAGTGGAAACGGAAAAACTAGATATCTTTAAAAACGCATTGCTTGAAAGTTCAATTATTCACGTTGATCAGATTTTGCTAGAAAGAACGCTGGATGTAGATATGGATCTGGCTTTTGAAAATATAACTCGCGACCTTTACCAAGAAATTAAAAGACTAGCGCCTTTTGGTATGGCAAACCCGGAGCCGTTATTTATGACAGAAAAAGTTTTGGTAGAAAGTATTTCTTTTGTAGGAAGGGAAAGAAAACATCTTAAGCTCATTCTTTCAAAAGATAATATTAAATTTGAAGCAATGATGTTTGGCATGGACCAGACAGACCTAAATGTAGGAGATGAAATCAGTATTGCTTACGTAATTAATAATGATACCTGGAATGGTAATGAAAAAATTACTTTGAAGATTCGGGATTATCAATCTGATTAATATCTCCTTTAATGTGTATTGTCCAGGTCTCAACAGGTCTCATCCGTTTTATATAAAAGCTGCCCCCTGAGCTT
>DASZRC010000017.1:0-47960 GCA_035549315.1 Patescibacteria group bacterium
TGGCCATACAAAAGACGTTCAAGTCACATAACTGTTGTTTTAACAGATGGGCTTAAGAGAATTGTTGAGGCACCGGTTAGTCCGGTTAGCGGAGAAGTTAAACAAATAGAGGCTAAAACTGAGAAAAAGAAAGGAGAAAAACAAGTAAAATAGGTAACACTTCGGCCCTCGGGCCTCAGTGTAATTTAAATTTTTTTAAACTATTTTATTTGACGTAAATTTAAATTATGGGACAAAAAGTTAATCCAATAGCATTAAGATTAGGAATCCATCAAGGGTTTAAAAGTGTAGGATACTATTCTAAAAAGAACTATTCAAAGACAGTTCTTGCAGATATTAGAATCCGTGAAGCTCTTTTTGCAAGACTAAAGCAAGCAGGAGTTGCTGATGTAATTATAGAAAGATCTTTATCAAGTATTAGAATAAGTATTTACGTTACTCGCCCCGGTATTGTAATTGGTCGTGGTGGATCAGGTCTTGAAGAGCTTAAGAAGCAGATAGTTAAAATGCTTGAAGCAACAGAGAAAACTCGTGTTGCTAAGAAAATCGAGCTTAAAGTTGAACCTATTAAGGATCCAAACCTTAATGCTCACTTAGTTGCAACAAATATTGCAGATCAGCTAATTAGACGTATGCCTCACAAGAGGATTATGAAGCAATCTGTTGATAAAGTTATGAGTGCAGGTGCTAAAGGAGTCAGAATAATTCTTTCAGGAAGAATTGGAGGAGCAGAAATTGGAAGACGCGAGAGGGTTCAGTCCGGAAAAGTATCATTATCAACAATTCGTGAGGATATTGATTATGCAGAGATTCCATCTTTAACAAAATCAGGTTATGTAGGAGTTAAAGTTTGGATAAACAGATAAAAAATGACTATTGATTGTTGATTATAGATTATTCAACTTTCAAATAATAAATAATAATTAATAAATAATTTACTATGTTAACACCAAGAAGAACAAAATATAGAAAACAATTTAAACCAAAGGTCGCAGGCCAAATAGCATTTGCCGGCAATAAGGTTTCCTTTGGAGAGTATGGACTTAGGGCAGAGGGATCTGGTAATATATCCAGCCGACAGATTGAGGCAGCTCGTAAGTCAATAACTCATTTTACAAAGCGTGGAGGAAGAATCTGGATTAGAATTTTTCCAGATAGACCAATAACAAAGAAACCACCGGAAACCAGAATGGGTGGAGGAAAAGGGGATATACATGAGTATGTAGCCCCAATTAAGCTTGGAAGAGTTTTGTTTGAAATGGCCGGTGTACCAGAAGATGTTGCAAGAGAAGCTTTAAGACTTGCATCATACAAATTGCCAATGAAGAGCAGTTTTATAAAGAAAGGGCATATTTAATATGAAAAGAAATGACATTAATGAATTAAGAACAAAAACAGTAGATGAACTAAAGAGAATGGTAGTAGATTTTAGAAATGATGCTGAAAAAGCAAGAACTGAGGCTATTACAGGTAAACTTAAAAATACAAATATGATTAAGAATAAGAAGAAGGACATAGCAAGAGTATTAACCTTTCTTCATATGAAGGCTAATGTGGTTATTGATCAGGTTGAAGAAAAAGTAGAGGTTGCAGAGAAAAAAGTAGTTGTAAATCCGCCGGCTGGTGGAATTAAAAAAGTAAAGGAGGCAAAAACTAGGGAATAGTGATTAGGTTTTAGGATTTAGTATGATCCTAACCAATAACTAGAAACTAAGAACTAAAAGCATATGGCACGTAAAACATTTATAGGAAAAGTAGTTTCAAACAAAATGACAAAAACAGTTGTTGTTGAGGTTGAAAGAACAATTAAGCACCCGGTTTATAAAAAATTAATGAGGAGAACCGGAAAAATTAAAGCCGATACAAACGGTATGGAAATTGCTGAAAATGTGACGGTAAAAATAGAGCAATCAAGACCAATGAGTAAAGGTAAAAACTTTAAAGTTATAGAAATAATAAAAGAGAAAGGAGAAAAGAGTTCGTAAAGTTATAAGGTATAAGGTTCATAAAGAACTTTATTAACTTTAGAAACTTTCAACTTTATAAACAAACTATGGTACAGCACAGAACAATGCTTGAGGTAGCAGATAATACTGGAGCAAAAATTTTACAAGTTATTCAGATTTATGGAGGGTCCAAGAGAAGAAAAGGAGCTTTAGGGTCAATGCTTGGGTGTGTTGTTAAAAAAGCTCTACCTAATACACAATACAAAAAGGGTGACAAGGTAAAGGTAGTTTTAGTTAGAACAAGAAAAGAGTTTAAGAGACCGGATGGAACTTATGTAAGATTTTCTGAGAATGCAGGAGTAATAATAGAGAATGAAAAATCAAAAAATCCGGTTGGAACAAGAATTTTTGGACCAATAGCAAGAGAGATAAAAGAATTGGGTTATGCTAAGATAGCATCTTTGGCAAATCACGTAGTGTAGAACTCCGGGAAAACCGGGAAAATATTTAAAATATATGAAATTAAGAAGAGGCGATACAGTTAAAATTTTAATAGGAAAAGATAAAGGCAAGACCGGTAAGGTTGAGAAGCTTTTTCCTGTTAGTGAAAAAATATTGGTTGAGGGTATCAACCAGTTTAAGCGTCACGTTAAATCAAGAACTCAAGACCAGAAATCTGAGATTGTTGATATAACAAAGCCTATGGCTGTGGCAAATGTAGTAATGGTATGTCCAAACTGCAAAAAGACAGCAAGAATTGGATACAAAACAGAAAAGGGTGTAAAAGTTAGAATCTGCAAAAAATGCGGAAAAGGAGTTTAAATTTATGAAAGTACAAGCTTCAATTAAAAAAAGATGTTTGAAATGTAAAATGGTTAGGCGCCGTGGAAGGCTTTATATTATTTGTGAAAATCCAAAGCACAAACAGCGCCAAGGGTAGAAATTAGCTTGTAGGCTTTTAGCTTATAGCATATAGAAAAGATATGAGTAATTTACAAAAACAATTTGATACAGAAATAAACAAGAAGCTCATGGAGCGTCTTAATATTAAGAATCCTATGGCTGTGCCTAAGGTTACTAAGATCGTGGTTAATACATCTATGAGAGATTTTCTTACAGATAAGAAGAATATTGAGAAGGCAAGAGAAGACTTAGAAACAATAACAGGTCAGAAGCCAAAAGATGGCCGTGCTAGAATTTCTGTTGCTACATTTAAGTTAAGAGAAAAAGACCTTATAGGTTTGTCGGTGACACTTCGTGGCAAGAGGATGTATGATTTTTTGGAGAAACTTGTTAAAATAGTCTTCCCTCGTGTTAAAGACTTCTCAGGTGTATCTTATAAGTCTTTTGATGGTAGAGGAAACTTGAGCGTAGGGTTTACAGAAAATACAGTATTTCCTGAGATTGATCCAGGAAAAGTAGACAAGATAAGAAGCCTACAGGTAACTATTGTTACCAATGCAGGAAACGATGAGGCTGCTACTGCTCTATTTGAAGAAATTGGTATGCCTTTTAAGAAAAAAGGGGGAGATAATTAATATTGACAATTGACGATATACAATTTACCATTTTGAATTCAATAAAAATAGTAAATAGTCAATAGTAAATAGTAAATAAAAAGAAATATGGCTAAAACATCTAATATTGTTAAGAATTTGTACAGAAAACCAAAGTTTAGTACAAGAAAAAAGAATATCTGCATGCTATGCGGAAGGTCACGTGGTTACATGAGACTTTTTGGGCTATGTAGAATATGTTTTAGAGAAAGAGCATTGAAAGGAGAATTACCAGGCGTAAAGAAAGCAAGTTGGTAATCAAGTCGCGTAAGCGTTTGAGGCCCTAAAAGGGGGTCCCCAATCGCAACGCCGATTGGGGAGTAATTATTTATGTACACAGTTGGAGATTTTTTAATTAGAATACAAAATGCCTATATGGCAGGAAAGAAACAGGTGGAATACCCCAATTCTAAAATGGTGGTTTCTATAGGAAAGATTTTAGAAAAAGAGGGATATGTAAAAGGAAGCAAGGCTCAAGCAGGAAAATTAGTTATTGAGCTTCTTTATAAGAATAAACTACCTGCAATTTCATCAATAAAGCTTGTTTCTAAGCCATCAATTAGGCACTACATTAACAAAGATAGTGTAAAAACTGCGGTTGAAAGACACGGAGTTGGTATTCTTTCAACTAGTCGTGGTGTTATGTCAACAAAGCAAGCACAAAAGGAAGGAGTGGGCGGAGAGTTAATCTGCAAGATTTATTAATATGAGTAACGTTGCTAAAAAACCAGTTAAAATTGAAGATGGAGTAACTGTAAATATAGATAATCAAAACATTACAGTTATGGGTCCTAAAGGGGAATTAAAAACAAAAGTTCCATATGGAGTTACTGTTGAGATTGTTGATGGACATGCTGTTATAAAAAAAGTTTCCGACTCACATGATTTAGAGAAATTTGCAGGCCTTATGCGTTCAATGGTTGCAAATATGGTAACCGGAGTAACTTCCGGATTTACAAAACAATTAGAGCTTACGGGAGTTGGATACAGAGCAAGAGTAGATGGAGCAAATTTAGTTTTAAATGTTGGATACGCTCTTCCTGTAACAATAAAGCCTATTGATGGGGTTACAATAGCTGTTGCTGAAAATGTAATTACGGTAAGTGGTTCAAATAAGCAGTTTGTTGGAGACGTAGCATCAGATATTAGAGCAGTTAGACCACCAGACCCTTACAAAGGTAAAGGTATTAAATATATGGGCGAAAAGATAAGAAGAAAAGTTGGTAAAGCAGCAAAAGCTGTTGGAGGAAAATAATGAAAAGAGAAGAACTTATAAAATCAAAAAGAAGATTAAGAAGAGTAAAAAGGATTAGGGCCAAGCTTTTGGATCTAAAGTCCAGTCCAAGATTGTGCGTATTTAGATCAAATAACCATATCTATGCCCAAATTATAGATGATAAAAAAGGTGAAACTTTGGTAGCAGCAAGTGATAAGGAAATTGAGACAAAAGGAAACAAAACACAATTGGCAGAAGAGTTGGGTAAAAAACTTGCTCAGAAGGCGATTGAGAAGAAAATAAAGAGCGTAGCCTTTGATAAAGGAAGTTACAAATATCATGGAAGAGTTAAAGCTCTTGCAGAAGGAGCAAGAAAGGAAGGCCTAGCATTTTAATTGACTAATTACTAGGTACTATTTACTATTTCCAAATGGTAAATCGTCAATTATAAATCGTAAATAAAGTTATGGATAACCAAAATTATTTTAACCAAGGAGAAAAATTAGAAGAGAAAGTTGTTCAGCTCAATAGAGTTTCCAAGAAAACCAAGGGTGGAAACAAAATGAGATTTGCAGCTTTGGTTATTGTTGGAAACAAGCAGGGTAAGGTTGGAGTAGGCCTTGGAAAATCAGATGATGTTTCAAGCGCTATTATCAAAGGTGCATCTGCTGCTAGAAAAAAGATGATTGATGTGCCAATAGTGAAAGATACTATTCCACACTCAATTACAGTTAAAGAAGGAGCAGCTCATGTTATGTTAAAACCGGCACCAGCCGGAACCGGAATTATTGCCGGCGGAGCAGTTAGAGCAGTTGTAGAGGCTGCCGGAATTAAAAACATTTCATCCAAGATCCTTGGAACAAATAATAAAGCAAGTAATGTTCATGCAGCATTTAAAGCGCTGCAAACTTTAGCAAGGAAATAATATGGAACTTAATAAAAAACCAAAAATAACAGCAAAATCATTAAGACGCGTTGGGCGTGGACATGGTTCAGGACGTGGTAAAACTTCCGGCCGTGGAACAAAAGGTCAAAATGCGCGTACAAAAGCACCTTTGTTTTTTGAAGGAGGAGCACTTCCGCTTACAAAACGTCTACCTTTCTTAAGAGGTAGAGGTAGAAATACCGTGAACTTTAAACACGCAATTGAGGTTAGACTTGCTGAATTAAATAAGCTCCCTTCAAAAACAAATGTTGATGTGGAAGCCCTAATAAAATATGCAATAATAGATAGTAAGTTTAGAAAAAACGGTGTTAAGATAATTGACAGCGGAGAAATTAAAAACGCATTAATAGTCAGTGTTCCAGTAACCCGTGGTGCAAAGGTAAAAATAGAGAAGGCCGGAGGAAGTATCTCGGCCTAATATTATGCAGGCTGCTCTCAAAGTATTTCAAGGCATTATTAAAGACAAAGAGATTCGTCGTAAAATCCTCGTAGTCCTATTCATATTCTTAATTTTCAGGTTGTACGCTCATATTCCGGTTGCAGGTGTTAACGTCACTCAGCTTAAGGCTCTTTTTGGACAAAACCAGCTATTGGGACTTCTTGATATATTTTCCGGAGGAACATTGTCTAACTTCTCTGTTATGGCAATTGGGCTTGGCCCGTATATTTATGCTTCTATAGTTCTTCAGCTTTTAACTATTATTTATCCTAAGCTGGAGGAGCTCCAAAAGGAAGGGGAATACGGTAGACAAAAGATTAACCAATACACTCGTTACCTTACAATTCCATTATCTGTTGTTCAGGCACTGGGAATGTATGCACTTCTTCGCAATCAGCAAATTATAGCAACACTCGATATATTTGGGATAATTTCATTCGTGGTCACAATGATGGCAGGAACCATGCTACTTATGTGGCTAGGAGAGCTAATAACAGAACAAGGAATTGGAAATGGTATATCTCTTATAATTTTTGCTGGAATTGTGGGAAGGATACCCGTTATGTTTTTGCAGACTTCTGCAACCGCCAATTCACAGGATACACTAAACCTATTAATATTTGGCGTATTGGGAATAGTAAGCATAGCAGCAATTGTATTTGTAAATGAGGCTGTTAGGAAGGTTCCAATATATTATGCTAAGAGAGTTAGGGGAATGAAGAGTTATGGTGGGGAATCTACCCATCTTCCTCTTAAATTGAACCAAGCGGGGGTTATTCCTATAATCTTTGCTGTCTCTATAGTTTTGCTTCCTTCACTCCTTTCAAATTACTTTATTGCAAGTACAAATAAAGGGCTTGCTGCAATTGGAACGTTTTTATCAACCAACTTTAATCCACAAAGCATTGCTTATAACGTATTCTATTTCTTATTAGTTGTGGCTTTCTCTTATGTGTATACGGCAGTTATCTTTAATCCACAAAAAGTTTCGGAAGAAATTCAGAAACACGGAGGTTTTATTCCAGGTATTAGGCCCGGAAAGCAGACAGCAAGCTTCCTTAATTATGTAACTACAAGAATTACCTTGCCTGGCGCAATATTCTTGGGTATTATTGCGGTACTTCCGAGTATTGTAACTGCTCTAACGGGAGTAACTACTGTTTTGATAGGAGGTACAAGTATCCTAATCGTTGTTTCGGTTGTTATTGAAACTATAAAAATTATTGAAGCTCAAATAGTTACTAAAAATTACGATAGGTTTACCGTTAATTAATGAAGATTGTTTTAATAGGAATTCAAGGCTCCGGAAAATCCACTCAGGGAAACATGCTCTCTGAAAAACTTAATATACCTTATTTATCTACAGGCCATATATTCCGCGAAATGGCTCGCGAACACACACCTTTTGGCCGTTATATAAAAGAAACAATGAATGCAGGATATCTTATACCAGATGATAAGACTCTTGAAATAGTTAGCGATTACCTTAATCGTCCGGAATATAAAAGCGGCTATATCTTGGATGGTTTCCCAAGAACAGAAAAGCAAGCTCAAGACTTTTCAAATGGAATAGATAAAGTTATTTATATAAATGTCCCGGATGAAGAGGCATTGCGCCGTCTGTCTATGAGGGAAGATGATAGAGAAGATGCTGCAACTTTAGCGTTGAAAAAAAGAGTTGAGCTTTTTCATAAATTTACAGAGCCGGTAATAGATTATTATAGAAACAAAGGAAAGCTAGTAGAAATTGATGGTGAGAAAGATATTGATACTGTTCACTCCGAGATTTGTAGTTCTCTAAATATTTAAATGGTAGACCACGTAAAAATAGAAAGAATGAAAGTAGCCGGTAAAATCCTAGGTGAGGTTATGGATGAGGTTTTGGATAGTATTAAGCCCGGGATATCAGAGCTTGAGATAGATTCTTTGGCAGAAAAATTGATACTCGCAAAAGGTGGAAAACCGGGTTTTAAAAGAGTTCCGGGATACAAACATACAATATGTATTTCCGTAAACGACAGCGTTGTGCACGGCATTCCAACTAAGAGGCTGATTAAGGCTAACGATATTGTTGGAATTGACTGCGGAGTCTTTTATGAAGGTTATCATACGGATATGGCTGAGACCATCTATGTAGGGGCCAAAAAGGGCGATAAACCCGATCCAGATATGGCTAAATTCCTAAATGCGGGTAAAAAGGCCGTTTTTGACGCGATTAGACAGGTAAAAACAGGCAATAGAGTAGGTCATTTGTCCCGGGAAATGCAGAAAAACATAGAAGGTGGCGGATTTTCGGTAGTAAAAAGCCTAGTTGGCCACGGTGTGGGCCGTGAATTGCATGAGCCTCCTGAGATTCCAGGATATTTGGCAGGTTCTATAGAAAACACGCCCAAGCTCACAGAAGGTCAAACTATCGCCATTGAAATTATCTATAACCAAGGAAAAGCGGGGGTCGTTTATAGCGGGGAAGATGATTGGACTATTGTTACGGAGGATGGGAGTAATTCCGGCCTTTTTGAAAGAACGGTTCTTGTTACAAATAAGGGTCCAGAGCTTATAACAAGACGAAAAAGTGATAAATTATAGCTTCTTGCTTGAGCCTTGCTAAGCCTCGAGTAATTTGCTAAAATAGCGTAAAGGTTTTGAAGACCATTTTTTTTGGTCTTTCAAGATTGAGTTTTGGGAAGATTTTATGGCGCATTCTGGGGCAATAGAAATTGACGGAATAGTAAAAGAGGTTTTACCGAATACACTATTCAGGGTTGAAATAGAGGGCGGAAAAATCGTTTTGTGTCACTTATCGGGTAAAATGAGAATACATTTTATTAAGATTTTACCGGGAGATAAGGTAAGAATAGAGATGACACCATACGATAAGTCTCGCGGAAGGATAACCTACAGAGTTCGTTAAAGTCTTTAAGGACTTAATGATCAATAACCAAAATCCAATTGATCAGTTCAGATTCTAAAAAATAGTTTGGAATTTGATTAATTGACTATTGGTAATTAAATAAATATGAGAGTAGTTGGAGTAAATGTACCAGATGAAAAAAGAGCAGATATTGCTCTTACATACATATATGGAATCGGAAGATCCAATGTTATGTCTGTTTTGAAAAAAGCAGACATAAAGCCTGAAGCAAGAATGAATACTCTTAATGAAGAGGAGCTAAACAGGATTCAGAAAGTTCTTGAAACATACAAAATTGAAGGTGATTTAAGAGCAGACGTTGCCGGAAATGTAAAAAGATTAAGAGAGATATTGAGTTACAGAGGTAGCAGACACACCAAAAATCTACCTGCACGTGGACAAAGAACAAGATCAAATGCACGTACAAAAAGAGGTAAGAGAGTAACAATTGGAGCAATCAAGAAAGAAGTAGCAGTAAAGATGGGATTAGTAGCCAAGTAATTGACAATTGACCATTTACAATTTACCATTTTGAATTCAAAAAATAGTAAATAGTCAATAATAAATAGTAAATAATTTTATATGCCAAGAAAACAAGTTGTAAAAGCAAAAACAAAGAAAAAAGCAGTAACAGCAATGGAAACAGGTAGAATCTATGTATCTACTACCTTTAATAACACAATTGTTACTGTTACAAATGAAAAAGGTGATACTGTAGCATGGACAAGTGCAGGGAACATGGGTTTTAAAGGAACTCGTAAAAGTACTCCATATGCTGCATCTCAAGCGGTTGAAGAGGTTATAAAGAAAGTAAGAGAAACAGGTCTTACCTCCCTTGAAGTCTTTATAAAAGGACCAGGGGTTGGACGTGACGCAGCGCTACGTGCTATTAGAAATTCTGGATTATCAATCTCAATGATTGCTGATGTTACACCGATTCCTCATAACGGTCCAAGAATGAAGAAAAAGAGGAGAGTCTAAAATATTATGGCAAGATATACAGGTCCAAAACACAAGTTAGCAAGACGCGAGGGGATAAATATCCTCGGTAAAGCCTCAGCTTCTTTAGAAAGAAGATTAAACGTTATTCCAGGATCCCACAGTAAAAGACGCGGTAGAAAACTCTCTGAATTTGGAGTTCAGCTTAGAGAAAAACAAAAATTAAAGAGAATTTATGGACTTCAGGAGAGGCAATTTAGAAAATATGCCGTTGTTGCACAAAAAGCTAAAGAAAACACAATTGATATTCTTGTTCAGCAGCTCGAAACAAGACTTGATAATGTTGTTTACCGTTTAGGTCTTGGTAAAACTCGTGCTCAAGCAAGACAATTTGTTTCCCACAAGAGAGTATTGGTAAATGGTAAAAAGATTAATATTCCATCTTACTCTGTAAAGGCAGGGGACGTTGTTACTCTAATAGATAAAGCCCAAAATGATGAAATTAAAACAAGAGTAGAAGAGAACCAAGAAATGCCAACCTATCTTGCAAAAGAAGGATTAGCCGGTAAGCTTTTGAGGCTACCAGTTCAGGCAGATGTATCAAATCCAGTTGACTACCAGTTAGTTATTGAATTTTACTCAAGGTAATGATAAAATAGCTTTTTGGTCTTCCTATGGTAAATCCAAGTTTTAAAATATTAGAAGAAAAAACAGAGCAGGGCTACGCCCGTTTTGTTATTGAGCCTTTAGAACCAGGCTTCGGACAAACTATGGCCGTTGCTCTAAGACGCGTTCTTTTGACCAACATTGAAGGAGCAGCTGTAACATCTGTTAAGATTGATGGTGTAAGACACCTCTTCTCAACTCTTCCAGGTCTTAAAGAAGACATAATAGAATTAGTACTTAACCTTAAAACACTTCGTGTTAAGCTTGCAGATGGCGTAGATGAAGCAAAAATTGAGCTCACAGCTACAGGTCCAGGAGAAGTTAATGCTTCTAACATAGAAGTAAGTGAAGGTGTAGAAATAGTTGACCCAACTCACTACATCGGAGAATTAGCAGATAAAAAATCAAAGCTTTCAATGGAAATGACAGTTGAGCGTGGAACAGGATACTCACTCGCAGAAGAAAGAAAAATCTCAACAGTTGGAATTATTCCAATTGATGCTATTTTCTCACCAATATTAAGAGTCAACTACAAAGTTGAACAAACTCGTGTTGGACGTCAAACAAACTTTGATAAGGTTGTTTTTGAAATCTGGACTGATGCAACAGTTGATGCAAGAGATGCTATGAACCAAGCTGCACGTGCTTTAGTTTCATACTTCAAGCAAGTTTATGAACCAAATGAAGCTCCTGAAGCAGAAAAAGCAGTTGTAACTTCAAACCTTTCAGAAGATGCACTCAAAATGACAATAGATGAATTAGATCTTCCTACAAGAATTTACAATTCATTAAGAAATGCAGGAATAGAAACAGTTGGAGACATGCTTAATACCCCAAAGAAAGATCTTATGAGCTTTAGAAATCTTGGAGCAAAATCACTCTCCATTATTGAGGATAGTTTGCAAGCAAGAGGTATCACTCTTACATTCTAATAAATCAGAGTGTTTAATACCTAAAAAGCGTCCAAGATTGACGCTTTTTTATTAGATAAACATATATGCGTAAACAAATTTTTGGTAGAAAATTTAAAAGAGATACAAATGAAAGAAAAGCCTTATTCAGAAGCCTTATGAATGGTCTTGTTCTTAATGGTAGTATAAAAACCACAGAAGCAAAGGCAAAAGCAATAAAAGGGGACGTTGAGAAGCTAGTTACCATGGGTAAAAATAAGGGTGAATCTTCCCGCAGAATCCTTACAGCAAGACTTGCTAATGAAAAGGTTGCAGACAAGATATTAGCTGAAATTGCACCAAAATTTGCTACACGTCCGGGAGGATACACTAAAATATTAAGGTTAGGAAACAGAGTTAAGGATAATGCTCCATATGTAATGTTAACTTGGGTAGAGCAAATCTCAGTAACTCCAGTAACAGAACCTAAAAGAAATACCCTAAAACCAACAAAAACATCCTCACCAAAAGCAGAAGTAAAAGAAAAGAAAGAAGTAAAACCGGCTAAAAAGACAGCCAAAAAGGAGACCAAATAATGAACGCAGCAATAACAAAACCAACAAAAACAGCAGAAATAACAAGAGCATGGCACTTAGTTGATGTTAAGGGTAAAACCTTGGGTAGAATATCAACAGAGATCGCTCAATTATTAATGGGTAAAAGCAAAAATTATTTTGCAAAAAATCTTGACTGTGGAGATTATGTAGTTGTAATAAATGCAAAAGAAGTTGCAGTTACAGGTAAAAAAGAGAGAGCAAAGGTTTACACAAGATATTCCGGTTATCCAGGGGGACTTAGAAGCACAACCCTTATGGAAATGAGAGATCAGAAACCGGAAGAAATAGTAAGACATGCAGTTTCAGGTATGATTCCAAAAAATAAACTAAGAGCATCTATGCTTAAAAGACTTTATGTTTCAGCAGGCTCAGAGCACAAATATGCAGATAAATTAGAAAAAGGAGAAAAGAGTTCGTAAAGTTATAAGGTATAAGGTTCATAAAGAACTTTATTAACTTTAGAAACTTTCAACTTTATAAACGAATTTATGCCAAAAACAAGTACAACAAAACCATATATATCAACAGTAGGAAGAAGAAGTGAAGCCGTAGCAAGAGTTAGACTCTACGCAACAGGTAAGGTTTCATTAAAAGGCGGAACAGAACTTAAAAAAGGAGATATTTATGTTAATGACCAGCCAATAAATGAATATTTTAGATTCTTTGCTTACGCTCCTGTTTACAACAAATTATTATTAGATACAGAAACAGCCGGTAAATATACATTTACTATTAAAACTTCCGGAGGAGGACTAGCGGGTCAAGTTGGAGCCGCAGTTCTTGGTATGGCAAGAGCACTAGATAAGTTAGATAAAGAAAAATACCACAAGCTTCTTCGTGATAAAGGTTATCTAACAGTTGATTCAAGAACAAGAGAAAGAAGAAAAGTTGGAAACGCAGGAAAAGCGAGGAGAAAAAAGAGCTCTCCAAAGCGTTAATATTTCTTTCTCTTTTTTCAACGAAGTCCCTCTAAGATCGCTCCTCGAACCGTATTCGGATAGAATTGAAAAGGTGAGAGGCAAGATTAGTGGGACCAATATCCTCACCAAAGAGATAGTTTTCTCAAAAACACTATGGAAAGACATTATGGCCGCGTGCCAGATATTAGGACAGCTCGTTTAAGATTGTCACAAAAATCTGGAAATTCTAGATCCACCGTGGACGAAAATTTATCCTCAAAGTCAGAGGATATAAAGGAGGTTTTGGGTAGCTTTGGTCTTGGATTACTCGAGGTAGACGATCAGCTAGCAAGTGAGCCTAACGGAGAATTTAATCCGGAAGCGTATCAGCGTACAATAATTGCTTCAATGTTTCAGGCGGGCTCTTTATATAGAGAATCACAAAATAGTATAGAGGTCGCGGACTTTTTAAACAAAAGAACTAGCTTTTTATTTGATACTAAAATTCCACTGCGGGACTATTTGGTTAGGCAGGGATATCGTAAGGGGTCAGCTCAATATAAGAGGTGGAGTTTAGAGCGCTACGAGGATGTTGAGATGGGCCTTAAAAAAGTACATACGGAAAGTATAAATGCTGTTGTTAGGGCAGGAATTAGAAATATTGATGAATTGCAGAGTACAACATATGATGCATTGGTGAGAACGATTTCTTCCACCGGTGTTTACAGACTTCGTATGAGTGAGCATACATTTGAGTTTGTTCAACACTTACTTAAACCCCTAGATTAGGATTTAATGAGTTTTATTATCACATCATAAGAGAAGCCTCGGCGTTGCAAAAACCCTCCCATTTTTTTCTTAAATTCTTCCGGCGGCAAATTACCCAAAGTCCTTTTCTTTTTTTCAAATAATTTTTTTGCTGTTTCATAGTCATCTTCAGAATCGTTAAGAAGGGAGTCAATTAGTCCGCTATTTATCCCTTTTTGTTTTAACTCTTGGCGTAAGACCAGTTTACTTTTCCCTTTGTACTTTTGGCGAGATTCAATCCAGAGGCGTGCAAATTCTTCATCATTTAGAAACTTCATATCAATAAGCTTTTTAAGTGCTATATTGATTGTATTTTCTTCAAAATTTTTCTTTTCTAAATAATCATTTACTTCCTTGGTGCTTCTGTTTCTGTAGGATAGGTATTTAATTCCGTAGTTAAAAGCTAAGCTTTGATTTTCTGGAGTATCATGCTTTTTAAAGCGGGGTTTATTAGACGACCAATTCCTCTTCCTCATCATTCTCTTCTACACCTACTTCAATCATCGGTTTGGCAGCTTTTGATTTTTCTAAAACTTCTTTTGTAATTTTTTCAGCAATGTCCTTGTGTTCTCTAAGATATGCTTTAGCAGCTTCTCGTCCTTGTCCAAGCATGAGCTCGCCGTAGCGCAAAAATGCTCCGGTTTTACTTACGACTCCCGTATCTATTCCAACATCTAATATATTTCCTTCGCGTGATATTCCTTCTCCTGCCATAACATCAAATTCTGCAATTCTAAATGGAGGAGAGACTTTGTTTTTAACTATCTTAACTCTTGAACGGTTTCCAATAACTTTGTCTCCATCTTTTAATACTTCTATTTTTCTAACATCAAGTCTTACGGAAGCATAGAATTTAAGGGCCATACCGCCTGTTGTTGTTTCCGGGTTACCAAACATTACGCCAATTTTTTGCCTTAATTGGTTTGTAAAAATTACAATTGTTTTGCTTTTTGAAATTGCAGCTGTGAGTTTTCTAAGGGCTTGGCTCATAAGTCTTGCCTGCATTCCCATCATTGCATCTCCCATTTCTCCCTCTATTTCTGCTCTTGGAACAAGAGCTGCAACGGAATCTACAACAATTACATCAAGTCCTCCTGAGCGGATAAGTTGCTCGGTTATTTCCAACGCTTGTTCTCCGGTGTCTGGTTGGCTGATGAGAAGATCTTCTAACTTTACCCCAATAGTCTGAGCCCATAGTGGATCAAGAGCGTGCTCTGCATCTATAAAGGCAGCCATGCCACCTAGTTTTTGTGCTTCAGCAATTACAGATAAACAAACAGTGGTTTTTCCGGATGCTTCCGGACCATATATTTCAATAATTCTTCCTCTTGGTAGACCGCCAACTCCAAGTGCTAAGTCAAGCGCTAGGGATCCTGTTGGAATTACTTCTACTGCCATTTTTTCTGCAGCATCCCCAAATTTCATAATGGATCCTTTTCCATATTGTCTTTGGATTTGTTCCATTGCCATGGATACTGCTGCTTGTCTTTCTGATTGAGGAGATTTGTGGCCGTTTCCTAATGTTACTGTTGGTGTAGAATTCTTTGCTGGTCTGCCCATAACTAGAAAAATTCTAGCAGTTTTCAAATAAAATTCAATATATCAAAACTGTGTCGGGGTGTGGAGAATCCCACTTCGCCACAGCTTCGCGGGACAAGTCGAACTTTAATTGGTCGGGATGCCGTGAATCGAACACGGACTACCGCACCCCCAGCGCGGCGTACTACCACTATACTACATCCCGATACATTCTATTTACCCCGTTAAATACGAAGTTATTTAATGGGGCCGTTAAACCGTTCGGCAAGCGCAAAGGCGAGCCCCAGAACTATCTCGATATTATATCTAATTGATGTATAATTTACGAGTAATATGAACGGAAACAGACCCAAGGTTGGAGTTGGTGTGATGATTTTTAAAAATGGGAAAATCCTTTTGGGTAAGAGGAAATCTTCTCATGGCAAGGGAGAATATGCATGGCCCGGTGGACATTTGGAGCATATGGAATCTTTTGAAGAATGTATAAGAAGAGAAGTTAGAGAAGAAACTGGAATGGAAATAAAAAATATCAAATTTCTTCGTCTTATGAATTTCAAAAATTATGCTCCAAAGCATTATGTAGACATTTGTTTAGTTGCGGATTGGAAATCTGGAAAACCAAAGGTTTTGGAAAAGGATAAGTGTGAATCTTGGGATTGGTACGATTTAGATAATTTACCAAAACCTTTATTTGGGGCAGAAGACTCTGCAATAATTGCTTACAAAACAGGCAAAAACTATTTCGACGCATAATGTTAAAAATCCCCTATATAAAGCAACCAGATGATAATTCTTGTGCCCTTGCTTGTTATACCATGGTTGCAAAATATTTTTTCCCTGAAGTTTCACTAGAAGAGATTGCAAAAATTTCAGATTGGGAAGAAGGATATGTTGTTTGGGCTTTTAAGTTTTGGTTGTGGATTATGGGTCGTGGAATTAAAATTACAGACTATGATTTACTGGATGCCAAAACTTGGGCTAGAGATGGATTAGAGGGATTAAAAAAATCCGTTTCAGAAAAAGAGTTCAATTTTTATATTAACAACACTAAGGATATTAATTCTTATTCTCATGATATTAAAAAGGTGCTAACTAATCATAACTTTTTCTTTTTTAGACAAAAGCCAACGTTTGAAACCCTAGAAAAATCTATTAATGAGAATAAGATTTGCGAAGTAGTTTTGGATGCCGGAACATTGAGCGGACAGAATTTCTTTTCCTTACACAGAGTTGTTGTTTTAGAAGTTGATGACAATAAGATTATTTTTCATGATCCTGCAAATAAGCCTAATGTAGAAATTGGCAAAGACTTATTTGTAAAAGCCTGGCTAGAAGCAGTTTCGGAGCCGGAATTATGCATCTATACTCGATAACCTTTTCTTACTTGATTATTTATGCCCCAGGTATAAAATAGCATTTATAGATATTATTTTATGGTAGCAACTGAAGTACGTCCGGTGGTGTATTTTTCCCAAGAGCCCGAAATAACACCTAGAGAAGCATTTATAAATAAATATGGCGCAGCAGCAGCAGAAGCTGTGGAAGAATACTGTATTCCTCCTAGTAAAAATGGCTATGTAGAAACTCCAAAAGGATTAGCATATAGAACTGATATTAGAGATAGATTTGCCAATGTTATAGTTGGCAAGATGAGTGAGTTAAATTGGTTAGACCAGGGTCCATTTCTTACAGAATATCTAAAAGATGTAGCTAGCTTTAAGCCGCAAATTAGGCATGTTGGTGAGATTGGTGAAAAGTGGGGGAATTATATAGCAGGTAGAATAGCAAGTCATAAGTGGCAAGATCAGGGACCATATCTTGCAGGTGTATTTAGGTCTCAAGAAATAAAAAATAAATAATTATGGATCTTACAAAGAAAAAATGTGTACCGTGTGAAGGAGGGGTAGAACCATTTTCTCCGGAAGAAATAGAAACTTATCAAAGTTATCTTAAAGCCCCTTGGGAAGTGCTCGAAGGAATAAAAATAGAGAAGAAATATAAGTTTAAAGATTTTAAGGAAGCAATGGTTTTTGTAAACAAGGTTGCAGATATTGCGAATGTTGAGGACCATCATCCGGATATTTATATTTCATACTCCAGAGTTACAATTACTCTCTGGACACATGCAATTGGTGGCTTGTCCGCAAACGATTTTATAGTTGCTTCAAAAATAGAACTCCTTTAGACAATTGACAATTGACCACTGACAATTGACCAGCTACAATAACGGCATTATGCAAAAGAGAAGGTTGGCGATATTTGATATTGATGGAACCATATTCCGTTCAAGTCTTGTAATAGAACTTGTTAATGAATTAGTAAAACAAGGAATATTTCCCAAAAAAGCTGAGAATGAAATAAAAACAGACTATGTAAATTGGGTTAATAGGCAAGGTGGTTACAAAGACTATATAGCAAAAGTTGTAGAGATTTACAGAAAAAATCTTAAGGGATCAAATGAAAAAGAAGTAAAAAGAATTGTTCGTGAAGTTGTATCAGACCAAAAAAATAAATTGTATATCTACACTCGGGATCTTATAAAAGACCTTATAGATAAAAACTATTTTTTACTTGCAATATCCGGTTCTCCTGCTGTGATGGTTTCAGAGTTTACTAGACAACTAAAGTTTGATTATTACTTTGGTGCAGAATATGAAGTTAAAGATGGAAAATTTACGGGTGTTCAAATTATGGATGTTGGAACAGACAAAACTGTTTTGATAAATAATTTTATTGAAAAGTTTAAAAACCAGCTTTCCTTAAAAGGGTCAATTGGTGTTGGCGATACGGAATCTGATATTCCGGTTTTGGAGTTTGTAGAAAATCCAATTGTGTTCAATCCCAATCTAGGATTAGCAAAATATGCAAAAAAGAAAAAATGGAGGATAATAGCAGAAAGAAAAGATGTAATTTATGATATTACCGATTTTAAGATAATTGATAATTCTTAACCCTTCGACAACCTCAGGAAGTTTGTGTTATCGAGTGAATGTTATTTGGCCTTTTAGTGGAGTGCTGTCTTTTATTAAAAACTTTTCTGCATATTGTTTTGTAACATTTACTTTTTTCTTTGGATTAAAAATATCGTCCGGATCAAAAGCATCTTTAATTTCTTTAAATATTTTATATACCCCTTCCCCAAATTGGTGCATAAGATATGGAGCTCTTACTAATCCGTCATTGTGTTCTCCGGAGTCTGAGCCGTGGTATTCCCAGACAAGATCAAAAACTCTATCCATCATATGGTATATTTTTTTTGCTGCCTCAGGATCTTCCATTTCCATTAATGGAATAATGTGAAAGTTTCCATTCCCAATGTGACCTGCAACGGTATACATCAATTTTGATTCATTTAATAGTTTATATAGCTTTGGAAAAAACTCCGGAAGTTTGTCTGTTTCAACAACTATGTCATCTATAAAAGGTGCTGCATATTTACCCTTTACTTGGGATTTAAGAAGCCCAAAGCTTTCCCGCCTTATAGCCCAATATTTTGCCCGTTCATCTGCATTGTGTGTCATATAGGTCTCTAAGTTATCAAATCCCGAAAGTTCTGCATTTAGTTTATTAAGATTTTCATGAATTGTATGGAGATCATCGTCTTCGTATTCTACAAGTAAGGTTAATTCCGGAATTCCATTTTTCTCAACTCTTGCAAATTCCGGATGAAATGCTTTTATAACTTCATCCTTTGATAGCTTTAGGATTTTCCCAAATCCTTCTACATATTTAAGGGCCAGTTCAAAAGTGTAATGGTCAAAAGATTCAAAACAATCTGGTTTATGTTTCATAACAGTATTTACAATTTGCGGGAGATTATCATAATTTTGCATAAAGATCATTAAAATTCCTTGATGTTTTTTCTTTTTAATAAGGCTAAAAGTAATTTCTGTAATTATTCCTAATGTTCCTTGAGATCCCACAAATAATTTGGGAGCATCAAAATAAGTTTCATCTCCCGACGAATTAACATTCGTGCGGGATCCAGCTTCGCCGGACAAAACATCCCAGATGGTGTAACCGGCAGAATTCTTTGTAACACGCGGTTTGTGTTTTGCAATTAGATCACGGTTTTTATCAAGAATATCAAATACTTTTTTATAAATCTTAGAAAGTGTATCGTCGCATTCAATTCTTTTGACCAACTCATCTTTTGTCATTTTTTTAATCTCATATTCTTCTCCGTCAGATAAAATTACTTTTAATTTTTCAACATATTTTTCTGTCTTTCCATAACCCAAAGATTTTTCCCCTCCGGAATTATTGGCAACCATTCCACCAACCGTATTTAATCTTTTTGAAGAAGTGTAGGGTGGTAATAATAAATCATGTTGGTCTAACTCTTTTTCAAAATCTCTATAGAATAGACCTGGTTCAACAATTACTTCTTGGTCTCTAACTTTTAATTCAACCAATTTATTAATGTGTTCTGTTAGTGAAACTATAATTGAATTGTTTAAGGTTCCACCGCTCATGCATGTTCCTGCTGCTCTTGCGGTCAAGGATAAATGTGGATTATCCTTTTTATTTTCATTAACAAATTTTACCAAAGCCTTAAGATCGTTAATATCTTTTGGGAATACTACAAGTTGGGGCATCATTTCAAATATGCTTGAGTCGCGCGAAAAATGTTCCAAAGTTCCAGGATCAATAGATATTTCACCTTTAAAGTTTTGTTTTAATTTATCAATTAAATCTTGATTCATATATTTAATAACCAATAATCAAGCACCAATTAATCAAATAAAAAATTAATTAAGTAATTTGTAAATTGGTTTGAAAATTGTGATTTGGTGTTTGTAAATTTATTTACGTCCAATCACTTTTTTCACTGCTTCCTTAATTGCATCTTTATCCATTTTGTATTTTTTAATTAATTCAATAGGTGTTCCTGATTCCCCAAATGTATCCTGAAGACCAATGAACTCCATGGGAGTTGGAAGGTTTCTTGCTAAAACTTCCGCAATTGCTCCGCCTAGTCCCCCGGCAGCTTGGTGGTCTTCAACTGTTACAACCGCCCCGGTTTGTTTTGCTAAAGAGATAAGTGTTTCTTCATCAATTGGCTTAACGCTTGCTACGTTGGCAACAATAACATTTATCTTTTCTTCCTCCAATTCTTTTGCGGCAAGAAGTGCTTGGTATAAAAGCCAGCCCATTCCAAAAATTACAACTTGGGGGCTGTCAGTCAAGAAGAATTGCTGAATTTTTCCATCATATGGAGTTTCTTTAGTTGTCATAATGGGTGATTTATCACGGGAGAACCTTAGATAAACAGGAGTATCTATTTTGCCGGCAGCAATAGTTGCTTTTTCTGCTTCTATAGAGTCGCATGGAACAATAACTTGCATATTTGGCCAAGCGCGAACGCTTGCTACATCTTCTGTAGCCTGGTGAGTAGCTCCATCGGGTCCTGTCATAAGACCCGAGTGATGTCCGGCAATTTTTACATTAGAATTGTTATATGCAACGGTAGTTCTAATAGTTTCCCAGTTTTTACCGGGAGAAAACGTTGCATAAGAGGCTATAAATGCTGTTTTACCGCTAACTCCAAGACCCGCAGCCATAGCAACCATATTTTGTTCTGCTACACCTGCTTCAAAATAGCGGTCTGGATATTTTTTTGCAAATTCTTCTACTTTGGTTGATTCTGTAAGGTCTGCACACAAAGCAACAACATTTGGATCAGAATCACCCAGGGCAAGTAATCCTTTCCCAAATCCGGTGCGGGTAGCATCCATATCAACATCTTTGTCGAATAGTTTAGGATTTAATTTAAGTTTATCGTTTAACATAGTTTAGTTTGCTATTCATAAGTCGTTTGTCGTAGGTCGTTTTATTAAGCGAAATTCGAACTCCGAAATACGAAACATATCATTCCCCTCTTTGTATTTTTCCTTGCAAGGTTCTTAGTTCATTAAGCGCTTTGTCTGCCTCTTCTTTTCCCGGTGGTTTACCATGCCATTCGGGCAAGTTCTCCATAAAATCAACTCCCTTTCCGGGAATTGTATGGGCAATAATAACTGAAGGCTTTTGGTGGACTGCGCGAGCCTGATTAATAGCCGTGTTGAAAGCTTGTATATTGTGTCCATCAACTTCTTGAACAAACCAATTAAAAGATTGGTATTTTGCAGTAAGGTAATCAAGGGGCATAACATTTTCTGTGTATCCATCTATTTGGATATTATTGCGGTCAATAACAACAGTTAGGTTATCAAGTTTGTATTTTGAAGCAGCCATTATGGCTTCCCAGGTGTTTCCTTCTTGATGTTCTCCGTCAGAGGTTAGGCAGTATACATGGTAGTTCTTTTTGTCGAGTTTTCCTGCCAATGCAATACCAATGCTTTGTGAAATTCCTTCACCCAAAGGACCTGACGTTGTTTCAAGTCCTGGTAGAGCGCCTCTGTGGGGATGTCCCTGAAGTCGGCTTCCAAATTTTCTTAGGGTCTTGAGCTCTTCAACCGGGAAGTAGCCGGCCATAGCAAGCGCTACATATTGAATAGGGCATATATGTCCATTGGAAAGAACTAAGCGATCTCGGTCAGGCCATAAGGGATTTTTAGGATCGTGATTTAATACATGAAAATACATGGCAATAAAAATGTCAGCCATTCCAAGAGGACCCGCAGAATGGCCTGATCCTGCCTCAAGAAGCGATTCTATCACTAATTCTCTAGCCTGAACGGCCTTGAGTTCTAAATCTTTTAATTTTTCGTCAGAAATATCCTCAAGCATTGTATTAAGTATAATTTATTTTCTAAAAACTATCATTAGGTCAGATACATTAGAAGGTAGTCTTCCGGTAATAATAGCGTCGCGGGTTTGTGCAAAAAAATCAAATGAGCTTGTTGTTTTGATATAGTTTTCTGGATCAATTTTTAGCTCCTTACATTTCTCAAGTGTTTTACTGTCCCCTATTGCACCGCAGTTTTCAGTATTATCCCATCCGTCTGAATCAAATGAGCATATTGTTACGTCGCGTTTTACAAAGGGTAAAGAAGCAAGGACCAATTCCTGATTTCTTCCTCCGCGTCCTCCGGTTTTTCCTACATGAACGGTTGTCTCGCCTCCTACAAGAAGAATTGTGCCGGAATGCGCTTCCGATATTAATTTTTTCCCGGCTATGTTTGCATCAGACTCAAACCTATCTGAAAATATTTTTGCCCGATATCCTAATTCTTTTGCTTTTTCCTGCATAGCATGAAGCGCTGTTTGGTTACTTAAAACTATTGTGTTTCTTACGTTTTTAAAGAATTTTCTATCATGAGGGTTTTCTACGAAAGCATTTAAGGGTAGATTCATTTCTTTATCAATACCAAAGGTAGATATAATTTTTAAGGCATCTTTAACAGTAGTTTTATCTTCTACTGTTGGTCCGGATGCAATTACAGAAAGATCATTTCCGGGAACGTCAGAATACATAAGCGTTGCAATGGTTGCAGGATACAGAGCTTGGGCTAACCCTCCACCTTTCACGTCTGATAGATGTTTTCTAACTGTGTTCATTTGGGATATTGTTGCACCGCTTTTTAGAAGTGCCTTTCCAACCTCTATTTGTTTTTCAAGCGTAATTGCATGGGGATGTACTAGCATTGCAGATCCTCCTCCACAAACAACAATTAACACTAAATCCTTTTCTGTGAGATCAGAGAATTTCTGTAATATTTTTTGTGTAAATTTAAAGTTTTCTTCGGAGGGTAATGGATGAGTGCCTTTACTAAATTCTATTTTTTTAAATTTTTCTCCTTCTGTATCTATTACATACCCAGCAGTGAGTCTTTTGCCTAAGAGCTTTTCTAGGAGAAGAGAATTTCCCGCAGATCCCTTACCAAACCCCAAAATAAATATCCTTTCATAATTGTTTAAGTCATATTCATGGTTAACAATACTTAAAGTGTCTTGATCTAAATGAATATTTTTCTTAAATACTTCTTCCGGTTGGATGGATTCAAGGGCTGCCTCAACTAATTTTAGGATAATTTTCCTTTCTGGGGTAATCGCAAGATCGTGATAGTTTTTAATAAACATAGACAGAGATACAGTTTATAGGATTTTGGCTTTTCTTGTCTATCGGGAAGTGGTATAATATGCTTATTGAACCAAAGGATTTGGGGAAAAGAGTTATTTATGATTAAACTTCTTCAACCATCGGAAATTTTTTTAGCCTAGTCTAGGTTATCCTCCTTTTGTTCAATTAATATTTAACGCGTTAACTCATTAACCCGTTAATAAATGTATGGACGACAAACAAAAATATCACAAAAAATTAGAAGAAATATCTCACATTTCAATGGAGCAAGCTAAAAAGCTTATTCTTGATGAAGCCAGGCTTGAAGCTGCGGCAGATATTTCAAAAATAATAAGGGAATCAGAAGATGAAGCTAAATTAACTTCTGCTCAAAAAGCCCGCGAGATTTTAGCAGATTCTTTACAGCACGGAACTCTAGATTTAGTACCGGAATACACTGTGTCTGTTATAAAAATTCAGGATGAAGAGGTTAAGGGTAGAATTATTGGTAAAGAAGGAAGGAATATTCGCGCTTTTGAAACAGCAACGGGAGTAGATGTAGGACTTGATGAGGAAGGATTGATAAGATTGTCTTCATTTGATTCCGTAAGACGTGAAATAGCTAGACGCTCACTTGAACTTTTAATAAAGGATACTAGAATACAGCCTGTTAGAATTGAAGAAGTTGTTGAGCAGCAAAAGAAAGAAGTTTCACAAATTTTATTTGAAGAAGGGCAGAAAATTGCAGAAGATGCAGGAGTATTTAATGTTCACCCGGACCTCCTCTCATATCTTGGACGCTTTAAGTTTAGAACTTCGTTCGGTCAGAACCTAATAATTCACTCACTAGAGGTATCCAAAATTGCAGCTCATCTAGCAGCAGAAATTGGTGCAAATGTAGAAATAGCAAAAATAGGAGGTCTATTCCACGATATAGGAAAAGTTGTAGCAGACAAAGAGGGAAGCCACGTTCAGCTTGGTGTTGAATTACTCCAAAAATACAAAATGCCAAGGGAGATTATAAATGCAGTTGGAGAGCATCACCAGGATAAACCTTTTACATCTGTAGAATCTGTTTTAGTTTACTTAGCAGATGCGGCAAGTGGTGGAAGACCCGGAGCAAGACATGAAGATGTGGAGGAATATGTAAAGAGAATTAAGGACATGGAGCAAATTGCAAAAAACTTTAAGGGAGTTATGGATGCTTATGCATTTGAAGCAGGACGTGAACTTAGAGTTGTTATAGATCCAGGTAAGCTTGACGATATTGAAACTACAATTACAGCAAAGCAAATTAAGGACGAGATAGATAGGAAGTTAATAATCCCAGGAGTTGTACGTGTCACAGCAATTCGCGAATTTAGAACCTCCGAACCAAAAGAATAACCCAATAGTTCTTCTAAAGTGTATTGTAGCCTCTGGTTGAAAATCAATGGCTTGACAAAGGTTTTTACAAGAGTTATTGTTATATCAATCTAAACTTATTATGCTTCACAGTATTTCTTCAGAAATTTTACTCAAAGGGGGTGATTGTTGATGTCCGTAACAAAAAAAGAACTAATAGAGCTCGTTGCAAAAAAAGGTAATCTTACAAACAAAGCCGCAAAGGAAGCCATTAAAGTATTTCTTAACGGTATTCGTGATTCCCTAAAAAGGAATGAAAAGGTTGTAATCACAGGTTTTGGTACTTTCTCACTTAGAGCAAGAAAAAGCAGAAAGGGTAGAAATCCAAAAACTGGTGAAACAATTACTATTGCTGCAAGAAAAGCTCCCGGTTTTACTCCCGGTAAAAGTCTTAAAAAGGCCGTAAAGTAATTTAACCTCAAAGATTGGTATAATATGCCTTGTGAAAAAGGCAATATTTATAGTTGGTCCTACTGCAACGGGAAAGACCGATTTAGCTCTTAAAATCTATAACCAAATTCTAGTATCTCCGGTTAAATCTGGATCGGTTTTGATAAGTGCTGACGCTGTTCAGGTTTTTCGTAGCGCGGATATAATCTCCGGTAAGGATTTAGATATTTTGGGTGATACTCCAATTGAAAACATTGACGTTGTTGATCCAACCGATAGTTTTAGTATAAAAGACTTTAAGAAAAAAACAGAATTAGCAATTAAGGAAGCACAGGAGACGGACAGGCTTCCAATAGTTGTTGGGGGAACCGGTTATTATTTTGACGCTTTATTTTCTTCAATAGATACGCTCAGTATAAAACCTAACAAAAAATTACGGAAAGAATTGGAAGAAAAAAGTCTTGAGGAGTTGCAAAAATATCTAGGGGGGATTGACCAAGCTAAATTAGCAAGTATGAATAATTCTGATGTAAATAACAAAAGAAGGATCATTAGGGCAATTGAGGTAATAAAACTAGGGGTTAAAAAAAGTTATTCACCAATATTTGCCAAAGAAGACGTTTTATTTATAGGTCTTAAGATGGATAGAAACAAGTTAAAAGATAAGATTAAAAAAAGAGTGGAGGATAGGATAAAAAATGGTGCATTAGATGAAGCAAGAAGGCTATTTGTAGATTATGATAAATTATCTCCTCAACTTAAAAGTGCCAATGGATATAAGCAACTATTCTCTTATCTTTCGGGCAAGATTAATTTTGAGGAGGCAATAGATAGATGGGTAATAGCAGATTCTCAGCATGCTAAAAAACAAATGACGTGGTTTAGGAAAAATGATCAGATTAATTGGTTTGATGTGGGGGATAAAGATTTTGAAAAAGATGTTTTTAGATTAGTTAAAAAGTCTTTTACTATTTAATAGTCTTGTACTTTTCTGCCGAGAAAAGTACCAAAAGCTCCCGCCGTACTCCTCATGCTTTCAAAACTTCCTCCTTCACTAAAAGAACCGCGACTCGTCGCTTTGCTCCTCGCACTTTCTTCTTTTGCCAAAGGCCGTTCAGTCGTTGTTTCTCATGCATTCCGGTGTAATGGCGGTTATTTTGGAGTGATAAAACGAGGCTAGGTGAGCACAATTTTACATCATAAAATTGAACTCTATCCTATAATCTACTATAATACATATGCCAGGAAGAAGGATTGTCGGTCCGATTTATCGGACAGGAAAGTCCAGACAGGTGTAATACCGGGGATGGGACGTAAGTTCCGGATAGAAATATCCAGTGTTCGAATCTTTAACTCCGATTAAATCGGAGTTTGCTCGCATATGGGATTCGAAACAGATTTTGAATTAACAGAATCTGAGACCAACAGAGAAGAGCGAGAGTGAAACTTGGGAATCCTACCCGCTGCAACCTACGATTTGATGCGTTGATATGTATTACGGTAGCATCAAGGTTTAGGGCATCCCGTAAAACCGGGGAGATATCGAGAATTATCGAAATCTAGATAGATGACAGTCTAAAACAGAATCTGGCTTACTATCTTCCTGGCAACGTTACAAATCCTGAGAAAAAAAATTTCATTCTATTTTTCAAATATCTCCAGGCCCATACAGCGTAAAATTTATCACGTTGTAAACCCTAAATTATTTCGAAAATAATTTTCTAATTCTTTCGCGTCTTCATAAAGAAATGTTTCAAAGCCCAATTTTTTAGCACGTTCAATATTTCGTTCTAAATCATCCACAAATAGAGTTTCTGCTGGTTTTGTATTTAGTAATTCGCAAATTAGATCAAACATTTTTGGATTATCTTTTCTCATACCAACGTCTGAAGAAAAAATATAGGCATCAAAAAATCTATCTAAATTTACAAAGTACTTAATCCTCTCTGTTTTATAAGTTGGCGCATCAGATAATATTCCAAGTTTATATTTCTTTCTAAGTTTTTCAACGAGTCTCCAAAGTTCCTCATCTTTTATGACCTGATCAATATAATTAGTGGCTTCAAGAATTTTTGCTTTATTGATTCCTGTTGCATCATAAACGTCTTCAATAAATTGGTCTTTGTTTATCTCACCAATGGTAATTTTTCTATCAATTGGTCTAATTAATTCCAGTAGTCTATCCTCACTAAGATGAGTGTTTCTTTTTAATATTTCAACAAATCCTATTAGGGATACCTTGTCCAGAACCCCATGCCAATCAAAAACAATAGCTTTAATCATATCTAGATTTTATCATGTGGTTGTATTGCAAAGCATTTTGTATTCACAATTTATACAAAGTACATTGCCGCTGCATTTAAATTCACTAGTTTCTATTTGTGCAATTTTTTCTATTAATTCATCTTCAAGTTTTTCAAGATCACTACTTGTAAACGTCATGGTTTTTTTAGTGTTATTTTCTAAGAAATAAAGACTAAGAGAAATTTCTTCAGGTTTACGATTTAGTACAGGGTCTTTAACTCTTGTTGCAGCTAAGGCGTACATTGCAAGTTGAAGTTCGTGAGCTTCATGTGCTTTGGGATTGTCTGCCCCAGTTTTGTAGTCTATGATTTCTATTCCATTTTGGGTATTGTCGATCCTATCAATTTTTCCAAAAACCTTAACACCATTTTTAAGCGTGAAAGTAAATGGCATTTCTAGACCAATCGGTATAATATTTTTGGGATTTTCTGTTTTGTAAAATTCTTTTAATATCTCAATTGCTTGGTCATATTTTTCTTCTTCATGTTTTTTATTCTGATAACCGTCTGATATCCATTCTTCTTTAAGAATATTAAGAAGATCTGCCTCATTGGGTTTTGCACCCTCTTGGATTAACTTATAAAAATTATACAAAGTGTTATGAAGAGAAATTCCAAAGCTTTGGACAAAAACTGTTGGAGTAGGGATATTAAAAATAACTTTTGCCTTGTAATGTAACGGACAAATATCAAACATTTGTAGGTTTGAATAGGTTATATAGCTCACTTTGTATGGAGGTTTGGTTTCTGCTGTTTGGTCCTCATTTTGGTAATTTGATAAGACTTCTGTTAGAGATAGTTGCTGTACACGTTTAGTTGTTTCTACTTTATTTTTTAATTTAGGTTGTGCTTCAAAAACAAATGGCGATATTTTTTTTGCCCTTTTTCCACCTCCATAATAATCTGCTGCGGTCATAAATAGATGTTCTTTTGCACGAGTTATTCCCACATAAAAAAGCCTTCGTTCTTCTTCCATATGGAAATCGGAATTTTCATCAATCTCTTCTTTTAATATTCCTTGAGGAAGTGGAATCTTCTCCTTTCTTTCCCGTGACGGAAATCTATCAGAAACCAGATTAACCAGAAAAACAATTTTGAATTCCAAACCTTTTGATGCGTGGACAGTTAATATATTAACTGCATTTCTATCCTTTATATCAACGTCTGCTGCTGTGGGACTATCACCCATCTGGAGCATAAGATTTAACCACTCTACAATTATAAAAATGTTGCTATCGGGCCTTTCTGTTTCAAAATTTTTTATTCTGTCAAAAAATTTTGCAATATTTTGTACACGTCTTTCTTCCTTTACGGAGTCTGTCTTGTTAAGAGTTTCAAATAATCCCGAATCAAGTAAGAAATAATATAGTATCTGCCCTGCCTGTTCGGTCTTACTTCTTTGCATATGTCTTTCAACCATCTTTCTAAAACTTTCCAGTTTTTCTTTTGTCTCCGGTTTTAAGAAAGTTTGATCGGTGATATGAATTGACTCAAATAGAGTGAGATTTTTTTTCTTAGCAAAATTCAAAAGGTAGTTTAAATCAACGTATGAAATACCAAAAACATCCATGGATAAAACTCTAAATAGAGATACGGTATCGGATAGATTGGTTAAAAAAGTAAGGTAGGCAATTAAATCCTTTATTTCTTCTTGTTGAAATAAATATCCGGGGCCTAAGAATTGATAGGGTATTTTGTAACGAGCAAGAGCATTTGTAATAGGATGGGCATGATTGTTTGCCCTAACTAAAATTGCTATATCGCTATATTCATAATTTTTCTTTACAAGTTCTTGAATTGTTTTTGCAATTTGGTCTGCTTCATCCTCTGACCTTAATTCATGTATTAATTCAATTTTGCTTTTTAATATTTTTGAATTACTTTTTAATTTTTTATCAATACTCTCAACAATCTCAAGTCTGTTTGGGTTATTGTTCTGAATCAGTTGATATGAGGCATCTAATATTGGTTGAGTTGATCTATAATTGTTGGTTAGTGTAATAATTTTTGCATTTGGAAAGTTCTTTTTAAATTGCAAAACATTAGAAACGGCTGCACCTCTAAATCTATAGATTGATTGGTCATCATCTGCTACTACGGTTATATTCTTATCATCACCTGCAAGAAGTATTGCCAATTCATTTTGTGCAAAGTTAGTATCCTGAAATTCATCTACAAGTATTTGTTTAAACATTTTTTGATATCTTTTGAGAACTTCCGGTCGCGTCCTAAATAAAAGCAATACATTTGAAATTAGATCTGAAAAGTCCATTACGGAATTTTTCACCTTAATATCCTGGTACGCCTTGAAAGCATTGGCAAGTTCAACATATTGTTCTTTCTCTTCTGCCGGAGCTTTTTTCTCCGCCCACTCAATATATTCGGATGGAGTAATATCTTCATCTGCAAGTCTTGAAAAGTGGGTGAGTAAGGCATCCAAAAACTTTGTTGGGTTACCAAGTGGCTTAAACATCTTTAGGCCTAGATCAAAAATATTCCTTGTTAATAAAAGAACAGCCTCGGCTTCCGTCATAAGTTTATACCCGGGATCAAGGCCTATGCTATGCCCCTCATCGCGTAGTATCCTGTCACAGAAGGAATGAAAGGTATGAATCCATAGATTGGTATATCCATATGGTAGTAGGATATCTACTCTTTCCTGCATTTCAAATGCAGCCTTTTCTGTGAAAGTTAGTGCAAGAATATCAGACGGGGAGACTCCCTCGTCTACAATTAAGTGCTTTATCCTTTCTGTTATTACGGTTGTTTTTCCTGTGCCAGCCCCGGCTATTATTAGAAGAGGACCTGATTTGTGTTCTACTGCTTCTTTTTGCTGTTTATTTAATTCCCTTGCCATTGTTTTAGAGACTACATTGTATCACAGGGAGGAAAATTGTAATTATTTAACTATTATTGTTCCTGTTTGAGAGGGGGCAAATTGGTTGTGGTAAGTAAAGGTTCCGGTTTCATTAAAGATTGCCTGAACAGTGGTTTGTGGTGGGAACTCACCAAGGTTTAGGAATCTGTACAAGTTGTTATCTGGGTACGGATCAGAATTTACTGTTCCTGACTCGCTACTCTTGTTAATCCATGATACTGTTTCACCCTTGTTGATAGTAAGTGTTTTTGGTTGGAAGCCGCTTTTTGTTAGGGATATGTTTAATATTTTTACCGGGGTGGGAACAGAGATTTTATTATCTTGCGGGATAGAGTTTTGCTGTGGAGTGTTTTCTTTTTTTGACGAAACCAGAAACACTCCCCCAATTAGTAGAATAATTACGGCGATAATCCCCCAGGCGACTTTATTATTCATAAGCTAAATAACCGTAGCATATTTATTTTGAGTATGTCAAATTTGATGCAGATTTAGGGGTTGCAAAAAATGTCATTTATATATATCATGGTTTAACTTTCCTCTATGTCTAAGCCTAAGTTTAATTTTAAGTACAGTCTTGAGAACAAGAATACAGATCCATATACCTCAATTGAAGTTTTGAAAAAAGCCTGGGAAGACTTGCCGGAAGATTTCACTTTTGGGGAGAGATCGTTATTTATAGAATTGGCCGAAAGAATTATAAAGATTACAGAAACTCCCGGTAATAGATCTAATTAGTTTTAAGTAAGTAATTCCTTCTCCTCGATCTCAAGTTCTTTAGTAACTTTAATTTTATCTCCAAGGCGTGAGAATCCGGTTTCTGTCTGTTTCATCATGTTATAAGAATTTGTAACGTGTTTATTTAATGTATCCAGGTTTTCTCCTACCTTTTCATATTCTGTTTGAATAGCCCGAAGCGAAGATAAAATTTTTTGGGCATGTGCTGTTATCTTTTGTCCCTCAAAACCCATCAATATGGCTCTAAGATATGCGTAGAAAGTCATTGGCGAGACAGGGAGTACCCTATTCTTTTGTGAGTAGTCAAAAAGAGCAGTGTTGTTGATTATTTCATAATATACAGACTCTGACGGAACATACATAAGGGCATAGTCTATGGTTCCTTCTGCGGGTAATATATACTTTTTGGCTATATCATCAATATGTTTTTTAACATCAGACGTAAATGATTTTTCGGCTAGTTTCTTTTCCGCTTCATCCTCCGAATGCATTTTGCGGAAATTTTCCATTGGGAATTTTGAGTCAATTGGAATAATTCCAGCCTCAGTTTTGATTGCGGCATCAACAATGGAACCATTTTTAAATGCGTACTGCATATTAAAGGAAGACTTAGGAAGCATCTGTCCTAATAGTTCTTTCAAGACTTGTTCACCAATATTTCCACGCAGTTTTGGGCTTTTTAAAAATTCATTTAGGTCGCGCATGCTCCTTCCAATCTCAGACATCTCGCCTATATTTTTTTGTACAGCGCCTATTACTTGAGCGGCACGGTCCAGTCTGTCATTTAATGCTTGAGTATTAGACGTCAGGGTAGAGTTCATGGTTCTGCTGTTTTGATCAAAGGAGGATTGCATAGACTTCATCCACTCAAGAATTGTTTTATCGGTTTGTGAGCTTTGTTTTTTGTTGATGAGATATATTACAATCGCAAATCCAACAATAAGAATAGATGATATGACGAGCAGGTCAGAGTTCATATTTATCCCAAACCCTTTAAGGGGGACTCATATTTTACCACAATGTTTCAAGTGGGATAGTTTTTAGTGAGAGGAATTTTTTTCTAAAGCTTTGTAGAGTATGATTGCAAGGGAAACCATTGTGTTGATTGAAACATTTACCCCAAGCATTGGCAGTTCTACAATTTGGTCACTTGCATCCATAACATCTTGGGAAATTCCGTGGGTTTCGTTTCCAATTATTAATGCTACAGGATAAGAGTAATCTGCTTTTGTGTAGTCTATACTTTTTTTATCAAGTTCAATTGAAATTATTTTTATATCTTTAATCTTTGATCTTAAATCATTGATCGCGTCGATAGTTTTATCAAAATGTTCCCACTCTGTTAAGTCAACGGTATTAATAGATGATTTTTTAATTCTGGTATTTGGAGGGGTTTCTGTATATCCGCAAAGATAGATTTTTTTTGCTCCGGTAGCATCCGCTAGTCTAAAAACCGCCCCAACATTGTAGGTATCCAAAACATTATCAAGAATTATATAAAGCTCATTCTTTTTAACTGAATTATTTTTAAGACTTCCAGATTCACTTTTTCTGAGTTCTGACGAATTCAATTTCATATTACGTATTATATATCAAAATGCTTGTCCTTCCACTTTTGTGCCGACAAAAGTGGAGTAAAAACTCTCGTCATGCGTTACTCATGCTTTCGAAGCTCAAATTAATTTGCTGGAGATTGAGTCTCTGGAGTATCGGTTGTTTCCATTTTTTTCTCTGGGTTGACAACTGGAATTGCATCTTTTGCGAGTTGTTCTTTTGTCCATACGGCAAAATCACATTTTGGATAGTTTCCGCAACCATAAAAAGTTCTTCCTTTTCTGGTTCTTTTAAGGACCATTTTCCCGGAATCTCTTGGGCAAAGAAAACCGGATTCTTCAACAATTGATTCACGGAATTTACATGTTGGGAAGTTGCTACATGCTTTGAACTTTCCAAATCTTCCCACTCTTATTACTACATCTCCTCCATCAAGAGGACATTTCTCTCCGGTTTTCTCAAGCTTTATTTCAATTTTTTGTTCTTTTTCTGCTGCCTCTATAGATTTTTGGAGTGGTGTATAGAAATCCTTTACAATTGGTACCCAACCAATTTCCCCCTGTGCAACTTCATCCAATTTATTTTCCATAGTGGCAGTAAAAGGTATGTCATCAATATCAGAAAAGTTTTTAACTAAGAAGTCATTAACCATTGTGCCGATTTCGGTTGGTTTAAACCTTCCTTCTTCTTTTTCAACATAAAAGCGGGAAGTGATAGTTGAAATAATTGGTGCATAAGTTGATGGGCGTCCTATGCCGTGTTTTTCAAGAGAGCCAATTATTGAAGCCTCGTTGTAACGGGGCGGAGGGGTAGTTTTATGAAGCGTACTTTTTGCTTCCAACAAATTTAATTTGTCATTAACAACAAGCGTTGGTATTAGCTGCTCATCATCTTCATAAAACCAAACCTTTAGAAAGCCATCAAATTTCATTACTCTCCCATTTGCTTGGAAGATATATGACTTACCGTTTTTACTTTCTACATCAATTCTTGTAGAGAGAAAAATTGCATCATTCATCTGTGTTGATAGGGCTCTCTTATATATAAGGTTATAGAGCTTTGCAAAATCGCGACCAAGTTTGGCTGCAACAGATGCTTCATCTTCAAATAAATTTGTTGGCCTTATTGCCTCATGTGCTTCCTGGGCAAGTTTTGATTTGGTTTGGTAAGTGCGGGGGGAGTCCGGTAAATATTTTTTACCAAAAGTTTTTTCAATATAGTTTCTTGCTTCGGTTATAAAATCGTTCGACAAATTATAAGAATCGGTTCTATGATAAGTTATAAAACCTTCTTCATATAATCTTTGAGCCAAACTCATTGTCCTTTTGCTGGGATACCCAAATCGGCGGCTTGCTTCCATTTGGAGTAGTGAGGTTGTGAATGGTGGATATGGAGATCTTTTTGTTTCCTTCTGGGAAATGTCTGCAACATTAAAACTTCTTTTTCCCAGCTCGGCTTTTAAAGATTCCGCATCTGTTTCTGATAGTTTAGTTTTCTTATAGTTATACTCTCCATCATACAATTTTATTGTATTTGTTGTTTCAATATTTTCATCATTTATTTTGACTAACTCAAGAGTAATGGGTTCTGATTTTTTATCTTTATATAAAACAACAAAAACCCTGGCAAAATCTTCGCTCTTAAATTTTTCAACTTCTCTTTCCCGTTCTACTATTAGTCTTAATGCAACAGATTGGACTCGGCCGGCTGATAGGCCCTTTTTAATTTTCATCCAAAGTACCGGCGATAATTTGTACCCTACAACTCTGTCTAAAACTCTTCTTCCGGTTTGTGCTTCTACAAGATTCATGTCAATTTCCTTAGGATGTTCAAGTGCGTCGTTGATAGCACGAGGTGTAATTTCATGGAAAACTATTCTTTCAAAAGTCGTCCCTTTTTTTGCTTCTTCAGATAACACTTCTTTAAGGTGAAAAGAAATAGCTTCTCCTTCACGATCAGGGTCGGTGGCAAGAATTATTTTATTAACATCCTTAACATCACTTTTTAGTCCTTCAATTATTTTTCTCTTATCTTTTGGAATTACATATTTAGGTTCAAAATTATGTTCAATATCAACACCCAACGCGCCTTTTGGTAAATCTCTAATATGACCCATAGAGGCTTCAATAATATATTGATCCCCCAAAAATCTTGTAAGAGTTTTAGCCTTGGTTGGTGATTCAACGAGTATTAAACTTTTCATAAATAATCAAGAACTAGTATAACAGACCCACATGATTTTGCCACTTATCTTTTCAGAAGTTATGGATTGTAAGGTATAAAAAATCAATTTACAAGCTTAATTAGGCAAAGTAGAGATCAGGACGTGTATCAATTTTGTGCCAATCTGTTGGTTTATAATTCATAAGAGCATAAGCTCCAATCATGGCACCATTATCCATTGTGTAGGCTTTTTCCGGAGAAAAAACACTTATTCCCGAATTAGACTCCTTGATTTTTGTTTCCAAAGTTTCTCTAAGATTTTGATTCGCAGAAACTCCTCCACCCAAAAGAATATTTTTTACCTTATATTTTTGAGCCGCTTTCAAAGTTTTTCTTACAAGTACTTCAACAATGGTTTGTTCTAATGAGGCGCAAAGATCATAAACTATTTGTTGTTTATCCTCCGGTAAATTTTCTAAATCTATTTTTTCCCAAGAATATCCATCAGAAGTTTCTTTTCTTTCAAGATTAAATTCTTTTTTTACAATATTAATAAAAGCAGTTTTGAGACCTGAGAAAGAAAAATCAAAATCGTCTCCGGTCATGAGTCTTGGTAATGGAATATTTTTTGCATTACCTTTTTGTGCTAGTTGTACAATCTTTGGTCCACCAGGATATGGGTATCCTAATAGTCTTGCGCATTTATCAAAACATTCGCCGGCAGCATCATCTCTTGTTCCTCCCAGCCATTGATAATCATTAACGGATTTAAAATAGAGTAGGTCTGTATGTCCACCAGAAACAATTAGCGCTACAAATGGATACTGGATGTTGGTTCTTAGATCTTGGGTCTTGGTGTCTTGAATAAAGTTTGCAAAAATGTGGCCTAATAAATGATTAACGGGAACAATTGGTTTTCCTAGGGTAAATGATAAAGTCTTTGCTGTTTCGACTCCAACAATTAGTGACCCTATCAGACCCGGACCATATGTGACTGCAATTGCATCTATATCTTTTAAAATTATTTCACGAGCTTTTTCCCAAGATTCAAGATTTATTTTCCTCGATTCATTAAGTGCTTTAGTAATAGTAGGAATAATTGCTTTTATTTGTTCTCGTGCTGCAAATTCCGGAATTATTCCTCCGGTTTTTGCATGCATATCAAGAGATGTCGCTGTTATATTTGATAGAACTGTTGTCGGTCCGTCTCCATTTCTTTCAACAACAGCAACACTTGTTTCATCACATGAAGTTTCAATTGCTAGTATTCTCATAGAAAATAAAAAGTGGTTGGTATCTATTTTATACCTTTGAAGTCAATCTTTGTCCCTTTGCTTATTCCAAGTTCATCAGTTTTTCCGGCATTAAGTTCCAAGACATAATTTGCCGGTTGGTCAGGGTAGTAGATTGTGAGATTGTCTGTTTGTCCTGTGGAGGCAGGTGCATTTTTTACAATATATACAACGGTATTATCATCAAGATAAATAATATCCAATGGGAAAAGCATATCTCTCATCCAGAATCCAGGCTTGTCTTTCTTGTCAAAAATAAAAAGCATTCCTTGATTGGTGTCTAAGCTTTTTCTTCCGGATAATCCTTTTTCCCTATCTTTTTCAGACTTGGCCAAAAATAAATGAATAGTTTTACCGTTAACCGTAGCGGTAGCATTGCTTGCACCCTTTGGTAAGAATGAAAGTAGGTTTCCGCCATTTCTCACCACGACAAGTAAAACAACAACTATTATTAAGACTATATATACTAATATTACTTTTTTCATACTCTGGCTTTTTTAATTATGTTTGTAGTTGAGTAATCAGGAATGGGTTTGATTACTTCTACAATTTCTATATTTTTATTTTGGCTGTATTTCTTTTCCCATTCAAAAATAGTATTTCCAGCCGTAACCGCAATTATATCAGGTTGTATTTTTTTCACAAGATCTTCGTATTCTTTGTCCTTTTTGATGTGTTGTAGGGGTATTACGTAATCTATCATTGATAAGTTAGACAAAATTAATGCCCTCTCCTCTTGAGTATTTATTGGTCTATCTTCTCCTTTTAATTCTTTTATTCTTTTATCATGTTCCAAGAGGACTGCCAATAGTTGACCTTTTTCTTTGGCTTTTTTTAAAAACTCTATGTGGCCTTTATGTAAAATATCAAAACATCCCCCAACAAGTACAAGTATTTTGTTATTTCTTTGGGTTTTACCTATTTGATTAATATTTTTTAAGTCTAAGATAGTTCCCATATTTTAAATGCTATCAATATTACAAATGCCACAAATACTACAAATATTTAAATATTTGGATTTAGTAGTATTGGTACTTATTGTAGTATTAAATCGTTTTTGTTCCCCGCAAAAATACGGCTTGCCAAGGTTTGTAAATGGAGACAAAAGTATCTTTTATAATTTGTTTGCCATCACGCGTTACTGTTCTTGTAAAGACAGATTTTGCACCGGGTGCTGCAAAATCCACTTGCTTAATTGTCCCAACGGGTAGAGTTGGGTCGTCTTGATATACATCCGGCGGCGCAGGTGAAGTGTCAGATATTACGGGTTGGCTTATTGAGACTTTTCTCCCATCGCTTTTACCATAAATTGTAAACGTTAAACTTAAATTATCTGTATCTGCTAAAGCTTGTATAAATATGTAGTGGCCGGTATCATTTTTAAATTTAAAATCTACGGTTGGGACGTATGTTGTAGCGTCTAAGCCCGGAGGGGCATCTTGTTCGTAATAACCTACACGATAAGCATGGGCATGGCGCTCGGTTATGGGAAGACCTGCATTAAGTACTGCGCGGAATAG
Source organism: Patescibacteria group bacterium (assembly GCA_035549315.1). Classification (GTDB taxonomy): domain Bacteria; phylum Patescibacteriota; class Microgenomatia; order Levybacterales; family GWA1-39-11; genus GWA1-39-11. Next base: position 37,616 of record DASZRC010000017.1, read on the forward strand.
GGTTGTTGAGACCTGGCAGACTCCACCGCCATCTCCTAAAACTGTTTTACCTCCTGATATTACGTATGCCTGTGCATACCCTGTGTAGGCAGAAACATCCCCAAGTGTTTTATCAAAAGAAAACTCTTCTCCGGGGGCAACTAGAGCTCCATTTATCTTTGAAGTTGCCAACGCTACATTGTGAACACGCCCCGGAATTGAATGGTAAAAAGTAGACGTGCCCACTCCAATTGGCTCAACTATTCCAAGACTATTTGCTTCTTCCGTTGTAGTATCTGGCTTTATTATCTTAATTGGAAGATTAACAGCATGCAAAGATGGTTTTTGAGCAAGAAGATTTGGAACTATATTTCTCATTGTTTTATTGAGCGATTCATAGTCGAGTAGTTGACCATTACTTGATTGTTTGAATGCAACAACTTTGTTATTCTCAACATTAAATTCTGCATTGACCGGATCTTTCTGTACGTTCTTTTCAATCTTTGACAATTTGGATTTCAAGACGTCTTCGTTGTAAGTATAGGAAGGTCTTAGGAAAGTTCCATTTAGATAGGTAGATAAAATTATATATGCATCACTTAATAAATCCCTTCCCTTGCCAAGGCTTAGGGATTGATCAACCATAAGGTTTGTATCGTATCCAATTCCCAACTCTTTTGCAGAAACAGTTGCTACCTGATCATCGGTTTTGAAAGAAAAAGAGTTTTGAGATATTAAGTTATTTTTTTCAGTAAATAATTTTTGTATCTGATCTTTTGTTTTCTCACCAACGTAAGTATTTCCAATAAAAACTCCGGGTATTACTCTATTGCGATACTGATATTGAAAATAAAACATCACGAGGCTTGAAAGAAAGGCACCGGATAGTAAAAAACCAACAGCAAACCAATAAAATGATTTCAGGAAATAATTGACAGTATCTTTTTTTACAATGCGAGCCATCTATTTAATAGATTTTTGAAAGTATAAAGTATTATACTATATTCAAGGCTAAAAAATGGAAGAAAATATTAATCAACCACCACAAGAATATAATCCTGAAACAGTAGATACAAATCCTGGTCCTCCAATCAAAAAAATTGTTAGCCTAGTCATTGGATTATTGGTAATAATTCTAATAGTTGTATTGGTTTTTGTAGTTATTTTGCCAAAGTTTTCCAACAAAGAACCAAAAAATGTGACGTTGAAGTATTGGTCAGTTTTTCAGGATACAGCCCCGCTTGAGGCAGCAGCCGCAGATTTTACTAGGAAAAATCCAAATATTAAGATTGTTATAGAAAATCAGGATGTTAAATCTCTTGGAAAATATGTAACAAGGCTCTATACAAGAATTGATAACGGCACAGGTCCTGATATCTTTAGATATCACAATAGTTGGGCTCCAGAACTTAAGCCGTACCTTCTTCCTTTGCCGCAAAATGTAGTAAAGACTCTGGAATTACAAGATAAATACTATCCGGTTGTAGAAAATGATTTAAAAATAGGAGGAGCTTATTATGGCGTTCCAACACATTTTGATACATTGGCCCTTTTTGTTAACACGGAAATATTTAGTAAGGCAGGAATTGATACATATCCAACCACTTGGGATGATCTAGTAGCTGTTGCAAGGCAGTTAACTGTTAAAGATCCTGATGGAAAAATAATAACTTCTGGTGCGGCTTTGGGAACTTATGACAATATAGCTCATGCCTCAGACATAGTTTCTCTATTGTTAGTACAAAATGGCGCAAATCTTTTGGATCTTGGGGGTAAAACCAGACAAAATTCTATTGATGCCCTTGATTTCTATACCTCTTTTGCAAAAGGGGACACGGCGGTTTGGGATGATACGCTTGAGAATTCAAAACTAGCTTTTGCAAAAGGAAATGTTGCTATGTATATAGGTTATTCTTGGGATATTTTTGAAATGAAAAATATTAATCCCAATTTGCAGTTTGCCATAGTTCCTGTCCCAAGACTTCCCGGCAGGTCAATGAGCGTTGCAAGTTATTGGGTAGATGGAGTATCTGCAAAGACCAAGTATCCTTCTGAGGCATTTAAATTCCTTAATTACATTGCCTCAACAGAAGTGATGCAAAACTTGTATGCCCAGGAGTCAAAGACCCGCGCATTTGGAGAGCTTTATCCAAGATCTGATATGGCGAGCCAATTAAAATCAAACACATTAATTTATCCTTTTGTGCAGCAGGGTAAAGATGCTGTTTCAACAATCTTCTCATCTGATACGTATGATGGTGAAATGGATGATGCAATGAATAATTACTTAGGTAATGCAGTAAGGTCAATTGCTGATGATAGTTCTTCTCCTGATACTGCAGTTGATACCCTAGCTAAGGGAGTTAGTGCGGTAATAACCAAATATGCAAATCAGCAATCAAAGTAGCATTGAAAAATCCATAGTAAAAACACTTTCTTACTCGGACATTTTCTCTTACCCCCTTACGAAAGAGGAAATCTACAAATATTATATTGGGGAAAAAACAGATGAAAAAGTAATATTTAAAACCTTAAAAGAAATGGTCGGGAGCGGTTTTATACAAAAAGGGGGTGAGTTATTTTTTCTAAATGGTAGACAAAAATTTTATACAACAAGAAAAACTCGGGAGAAAATAAGTACTCATAAATTGTTAATAGCAAAAAGAATTTCTAAAAAACTTAAATCAATTCCAACGGTCAAATTGGTGGGTATTAGCGGTAGTCTTTCAATGAATAACGCAGATAGAGGGGACGATATAGATTTATTTATAGTTAGTTCCTCTAATACCGTTTGGATTACAAGATTTTTGGTTACGGCCTACCTATTTATTTTAGGCATTAAGAGGTCACGAAAAGATTCTTATGGTATGGATAGGATATGCCCAAATATGTTTGTATCGGAAAGTAATATGAAAATGGATGCGGATATATTCACGGCGCATGAAATAGCCCAGTTAAAAATTTTAGTTAATAAGGAACAGGTTTATGAGCGATTTTTGTGCAAAAATCGCTGGCTATTGCGTTTCCTACCAAATATAAAAATAGATAAAAAAGACACGGAGGAGAGCCATTCCTATCTACCGATCAAGCTTTTAGATAAGATTTTTTACATGCTTCAGTTTTTGTATATGAAAAAAAGAATTACCAAGGAAACAGTTTCTAGTAATTTGGCTATGTTTCACCCCAAAAATAAGAAGAATTTTGTCATCAATTTATATAAGAAAAGGTATACAAATTACCTGTTTTTTGGAGCAAAATTAGGCCCTAATTCAGGGCCAAAAATGCCTGATTTAGCCTCAAATTTTACTCCAGGATATTGACATACAATTTTGCATCCTGTATATAATAACTCTGGTTTAAAAAAAACCTGTCGGTCCCCTAAAAATTAAGGGGATTTATTGTAAATATATGGATAATAATAACAACAAGAAAAAAGTATTTGTAACAAAAGAGGGACTTGAAGAGCTTAAAAAAGAACTCCAAGATTTAAATGATGTAAAAAGACCACAGGTCCTTGAGCGCGTATCGCAGGCTCGTTCAATGGGTGATCTTTCGGAAAACTCCGAGTATACAGCAGCTCGTGAAGAACTCTCTCTTATAGATGGAAGAATAGAGGAACTTTCAGATATTATTAAACACGCTGATTTAATTGAAGAAACTCACTCAAAAGGAGCAAAATCAGTAATTCAATTGGGATCAGCTATTATGGTTTCAATAAATGGTAAAAAAGAAGAGTTTTCTTTGGTAGGAGAATGGGAAGCAGATCCAAAAAACAAAAAAATCTCACATGAATCACCTCTTGGTAAAGCTCTTATGGGCAAAGCTATTGGTGAAAAAGTAGAAGTAGAGGCACCTGCAGGTAAGGTAGTCTATACGGTAGTTGGAATTAACTAGAAATAGTTAACATAAACTACCACAAACCCCTTAAAGAGGGGTTTTTTATTATCTAGAGAGGTTTGTAGTAAAATAAAATCATATGTTTTGGGCGGATAGAGTAGCAAAAGAAATAACTGACTCAGGAAAATATAAACCATATTGGGTAGACGATATGTTTACTCCTTCTGGCTTTGCTCACGTGGGTTCATTAAGGGGTCCATTGGTTCACGACATGGTATATAAAGGGCTTGTTAAGGTGGGCCAAAAAGCCAAATGGACTTACATAATGAATGATTTTGATGTTATAGATGGTTTACCTCAGGAATTGGAAAAAGAGTTTGGTAAATACATGGGTGTTGTGTTAAGAATGGTTCCATCTCCGGAAAAAGGTTTTGATAGCTTTGCAGATTATTTTGCTAAGGATTTTCAGAGAGTGCTGAGAGAGCTCGGTGTTGAGGCAGAGTTTTTATCATCCTTTGATATGTATCGTGAGGGGAAATTCAATGATTCAATAAGGCTTGCTCTTGATAATTCTGAAAAGATTCTTGACATCTACCAAAGAGTTTCCGGGAGTAAAAAAAGAGAAGCAGGCTGGCTACCTTTGCAGGTAATTTGTGAGAATTGTGGGAAATTGGGTACAACAAGAGTCCATGATTGGGATGGGAAGACGGTTGCTTATACTTGTGAACCAAACATGGTTAAGTGGGCCCAAGGTTGTGGACACACAGGTAGAATTAGTCCTTTTGATGGTAACGGAAAACTTCCTTGGAAAGTAGATTGGCCTGCGCACTGGAAAGTACTTGGGGTAACAATTGAAGGTGCTGGTAAAGATCACTCTTCAGCCGGAGGTTCACGTGATATAGCTCGTGAGTTATGTGCAGAGGTTTTTGATTATCCGGATCCATTCAATATTCCTTATGAGTTCTTTCTGATAGGTGGGAAGAAAATGTCTTCTTCAAAAGGGCTTGGGCTAAAAGGTAGAGATTTAACAAAGCTTTTACCTCCCGAGATAGGTAGATTTTTATTTACAAGAACAGACTATAAAAAAGCCATTGAGTTTGATCCAATGGGGACATTGGCAATTCCAATGCTTTTTGACGAATATCAGAAAGCTGCTGAATCATACTTTGCAAAGGCTGAGGATGATTTATCACGTGCTTTTGAATACTCTCAGGTGGGTGAGGTGGTAAGCCCACCTACTGTTAGGTTCTCCGTTTTGGCGCAATGGGTTCAAATGCCAAACATGGAAGAAGAGATTAAAAAAGCCGGAGCAGAAGCCTGGGTGAAATATGCAAAAATTTGGGTAGAAGAATTTGCCCCTGATTCTGAGAAGTTTCTTGTGCAAGAAAAAATCCCTGAGTCTGTTGCCAAGCTTTCAGTGGAGCAAAAAGAGTATCTCAAAAAAATTTCTGATTTAATATCAATCCAAGATGTTGAGGAATTTCAAACTAAAATCTATGAAACGGCTCGTGAAATTAACCTTCCTCCAAAAGATGCATTTGGTGCTATATATACGTCATTAATTGGTAAAGACCATGGACCCAAGGCAGCATGGTTAATTAAGTCACTTGATAAAGATTTTGTTTTGAATAGATTCAAAGAAGTAACAGAGAAAAATATTAGTCAATCTTCACAAGATCAAGAGATTACAAGATTTACTGACGCGCAAATCTTTTCTATTGACCACAAACTTGCAGAAAAATATCCATCAATGTCAGTTGGAATAGCTGTGATAAAAGGAGTAAATATTAAAAAATCAAATGAAAAGTTAGATGAGGAAAAAGAGGAATTGCTTAAAAGTCTTGAAACTTTAACTACTGAAGAGTTGGGTCAATACCAAGAAGTAATAGATTACAGAAAGCTATATAAAGAAATGGGAGTGGACTGGCACTCTAGGCGTCCCAGCCCTGAGGCATTATTGAGAAGGATTGCTACTAAAAAGGGACTTTATTCAATCAATACATGCGTTGATGCATATAACTTGGTTGTTATGAAAAATAGAGTTTCCGTAGGAGCATTTGACTATGACAAAATTTTATTCCCTACGGTAATTCGTTTTGCAAAAGAAGGAGAGAAAATATTGTTACTTGGAGATCAAGAAGAAACTTCTTATACAGAAAAAGAAATTGCATACTTTGACCAGAAAGGCGGATATAATATGGACTTTAATTATAGAGATTCACAAAGAACGGCTGTTCAGCTGGAAACAAAAAATATATTGCTAAACGTAGATGGAATCTTTGGCATTACCCCTAAAAAAGTAGAAGAGGTTTTAAGGGAATCGTGCGATAAGATTATGGAATATTGTGGTGGTGAGCTTGTGGAGTTTGGTGTAGTCGCTACCTCTTAGCTATTGTTCCCATCTTGAGTAGATTGCGGTAGGTAGCAGTCTTTCATTTCCGCTTTGTTTTAATGCTAGTTCTCCAGATTCAATAGTGCCTTTTAATTTCTTTGTGGCATCGCTCATTAGGTTCCCAAGAGTAATAGGAGATATTGGTACTGCATAGGCGGTTGTAAGAATAAATAGTGGGTTGTCAGACATAAGTTGACGACAATAATCAAGAAGTTCCGGGAAATCTTCTTCAAATTTCCAAACTTCACCTTGAGCGCCTCTTCCATATTTTGGAGGGTCCATAATGATCGCGTCATAGCGAGAATTGCGTCTGACTTCTCTTTTTACAAATTTCATGGCATCTTCCGGAATCCATCTTATTGGTTTTTGTTCAAGTCCTGATAGTCTTTGGTTGTCGCGTGCCCATGTAATGGCCGGTTTTGAAGCATCAACGTGTACTACATTTGCTCCGGCATTAGATGCAGCTAGCGTTCCTGCTCCGGTGTAAGTAAAAAGATTTAGTATGTTAACTTTTCTATTGGAATTTCTTATTTTTTCGCTAATCCAGGTCCATTGGCTAGATTGGTCAGGAAATATCCCAACATGCCCAAAAGGGGTCAATCTAAGCTCTAATTTAAGGTTCTCAAAGGGCATAACCCACTGATGCGGAATATCCTTTTTAAACTCCCATTCTCCACCGCGGTCGCTTGTTCTTCTAAAGACGGCATCTGCTCTTTGCCACTCTGATTCTGGTTTACTTTGATGCCAAAAAGCCTGAGTCTCAACGCGATTTAAGATATACTTTCCAAAACGCTCAAGCTTTCTTCCATTTCCGGAATCAATTAGCTCATATTCACTCCAATTTGGTGTAATTATATTTACCATATGCGTATTATCCTCGAATTTAAGTTCGCAATCAAGTTTGGTATACTTGGCGGAATGGACAAGATTTATTTGGCAACTACCAACAAAGGAAAATTAAAAGAACTTCAGGCAATTATTGATGTTCCCATAGAACCAATTGAATTAGATATAGATGAGGTTCAAAGTATGGATCTTTCTTATGTAGCTCTAAAAAAGGTAGAGGAGGCTTTTAAGGTTGTCAAAAAGCCCGTGATTGTTGATGATGTGGGGTTTTATATTGAGGCTCTGAACGGTTTCCCCGGTCCATTTGTAAAATACTTCTTGGATTCACTTACGAATGAGGGCGTATTAAGGCTCATGGAGAATGAAAAAAATAGAAAAGTAAAAGTTGCTGCGGCTATTGGATATCATGATGGTAAAAACGCTCACGTGTTTATTGGAGAATTTATTGGCCAAATAGTATCTAAAATACGCGGCGATAAAGGGTTTGGATTTGACCCAATAATTATTCCGGATGGTTATGACAAAACTTTTGCAGAAATGGATGAAGAACTTAAAAATAAGATTTCACATAGGGGGAAAGCACTTGAGAAACTCAAAAACTTCTTAGATAGCCAAAAAAAACAAAAAAAGATATAATTACAATAATCAATTACCAAATTCCAATTAATCAAACAAATTTTTAAGTTTTAATTAATTAAATATTTATAATTTGTTTGGAAATTGATGCTTGGTTCTTGGTTAATTAATAACATGTTGGATCTTAAATTTATTAGGGAAAACCCGGAAAGAGTAGCGGAAGGCGCTGCTTCAAAAAATATTGAAGTACCTGTAGAAGAAATACTTAGGCTTGATGAAGAAGTTCGCGAGCTTGGTCGCCAGCTACAAGAGCTCTACACCCAAAGAAATAGGGCCGCAAAAGAGCGTGATATAGAAGGTGGGAGAGAATTAAAAGCAGAAGTAGGTAGTCTTGAGGCAAGACTCAAAGAATTAGAAGAGAAGCTTAAGAGTTATCTTTACGCAATACCAAATATGCCCTCATCCGATGTTAAGGTAGGACATGATGAAAGTGAAAATGAAGTAGTAAAAACAGTTGGTAATATTCCTCAATTTGACTTTAAACCTCGTGACCACGTAGAGCTAGGACAAATACTGGATATTATAGATATAGATCGCGCTGCAAAGGTATCCGGAGCCCGTTTTACTTATCTTAAAAATGAAGGAGTGCTTTTGGAGTTTGCTCTTGTTCAGTTTGCTCTAAATACATTAATGCATGATGGTTTTACGCCAATTATTCCTCCGGAGATTATTAAGACAGAAACAATGAAGAGGGTTGGTTATATGGAGCACGGTGGAGCAGAAGATATGTTCCATATAGAAAAAGACGGACTAACTTTAGTAGGTACAGGGGAGCACTCTACCGTTGCAATGCATATGGATGAAACATTCATGGAGAAAGATTTACCAAAAAGATACGTTGCCTTCTCATCATCTTTTAGAAGAGAAGCTGGAAGTTATGGGAAAGATACGCGTGGAATTTTACGGGTTCACCAATTTGATAAAGTAGAATTAGTTTCTTATGTTACACCCGAGCAAGATGAAGCAGAGCAAAAACACCTTCTGGCAATTGAAGAAAAGCTTTTTAGCGCACTGGGTATTCCTTATCAGGTGGTAAAAATGTGTACCGGAGATCTTGGATTTGTTCAGGCTAGAAAGTTTGATATTGAAGCCTGGATTCCAACACAGGAAAAATATCGAGAAATGACATCAGCCTCAACATTAACAGATTTTCAAGCAAGAAATCTAAATATTAAGTTTGCTCGCGGAGCAGAAAAATTATTTGTTCATACGCTCAACGCTACGGGATTTGCTATTGGCAGAACCTTAATTGCAATTCTTGAAAACTACCAGCAAATAGATGGTAGCGTAATAGTTCCGGAAGTCTTAAGAAAATATATAAACCTGGATAAAATAACCCCCAAAAAGATTTAATTCATCAAATAACAAAGCACCAATTTTCAAACAAAAATTCGTTTATTAATTGATTATTTAAAATTTGTTTGGTGAATTGGAATTTGGAAATTGATTATTTTTAAAAATCGTGCGTAATTTTTGTCTAATTTTTAGCCTCAAAAAATGTTTAAAAAATAGAAAAAAGTATTTGTGATTTTTATTGATAATTCAATCTAAACTCTCCATTTTGAAGCAAGCTATTTTTCTTGACAAATATTGCTATTTTTTTGCACGATTAGCTTAGTCTATATTTCCGATTTATCGGGAAAAGAGAGGGGAGGTGTTGAACATGGCTGCTAAGAAAAAAACCGCTAAGAAAACAAAGAAAAGAAAATAAATAAAGTTTAACTTTGTTTATTCATTGAATTCGCCTTTGGCGAATATCAATTGATCAAATGGTATTCTGCCCCGTTCCCCTTAAAAGGTGCGGGGCGAATTCTTTTATAATAGCCTCATCTGTGATAAAATTATCGGACACTACTATTGAGTGATACCTTTTTAGCTTTATGTTAGGAGTAATTACTAAAATATTTGATTCAAATGACCGTGAGGTTAAGAAACTTCTTCCTATCATTGATGAAATCAATGCATTAGAACCCAAGATAAAAAAGCTTAAGGATGAGGATTTCCCCAAAAAAACCCGTGAGCTTAAAAAAAGACTTCAAGAGGGGGAAAACATTTTCCTTATTTTGCCTGAAGCATTCGCATTAGCGCGAGAAGCCGCTTTTAGAAGCGTTGGTATGAGACCTTATGATGTTCAGCTTATGGCGGCAACAGCTCTTGCCCAAGGCAAAGTAGCAGAACAAAAAACAGGAGAAGGAAAGACATTATCTGCTGTTCCGGCCCTATATCTAAATGCTTTAACCGGTAATAGTGTTCATTTGGTAACCGTTAATGACTATCTTGCAAGACGTGATGCTGGTTGGATGGGGGCTGTATTTGCATTTTTAGGAATGACAACGTCTTCAATAATTTCTGAAGCATCTTTTATTTATGATGCGACTTTCACTGAGAACCAAGCAACTGATTATAGAATTTCACATCTTAAACCTGTAACGCGCCGTGAGGCTTATGAAGCGGATGTAGTTTACGGTATTAATTCAGAATTTGGTTTTGATTATCTTCGTGACAACATGGTCACTGAAGCTTCCCAGATGGTTCAGGGGAAACACTTCTTTGCAATCATTGATGAGGTTGATTCTGTATTAATTGATGAAGCCAGAACTCCACATATCATTTCCATGCCTGATGCTACACCCTCTCAAAAGTATTATGAATACG
>DASZRC010000018.1:0-2395 GCA_035549315.1 Patescibacteria group bacterium
GTTTGAGCCATTAACTCACTTTCTATAATTTTTTTCCATTTCTCATATTTAAATTGCGGTTTATGCATGGTTTGACTATTTTTAATTAAAGGTTCATCGGATTGGGTTTGCTTCAAATATCCATCGATCAAAATACAGCCATTCTACAATTACATCATATGGAGCTAGATCCGTGTTCATTTGTGTTATCTGATCTTTTATCCTTTGCGGTATTGTTCTATCCATTGTGCAAAAAACAATTTTATCCGGGTGAATCTCTTTTGCTAACTGCGTCATTGTTTCAAAATCAGATGGATGTAGTAAGGAGTATTTCACCTTAACTTCCCCAATGATAAATTTCCCGTCAATTATGCAGCAAATATCTAAATCTGTAATATGTTTTCCCTTTTTAAAAATATCGACGGGTGGAAGAAAATCAAAATAATGTCTAGCATCTCTAAATATTGTCCCTAATCCTAATATAACCGGCGCAACGCCTCTCGATCTGATTCCGTTTTCAACGAGTGAATTTAGTTTGTAGAAGATTTCGTTCTCAGGTGGAAATGGATAAGAATATCCACAACCTCGACATGTAACCATTTGATCTATTTCGTTTAAAGCCCTCCATTCCCTGTTTAGACAGTTAGGACATTTCATTTCATAACCTATTAGCACGATTTGAGAATCTGTCAGCGTTTTCAACGCGCCTACAACGTCCCTCTTGAGGTATCGAAATCTACTATTTGGATTTTTTGAATTATATTCTGCTAGTTCGCTTTTGGCTATTTTTTCTAATTCGCTGAAAGGCACTGCTTTAGGTTTTTCTTCGGCATAGACTCTAGCAGTATCCTGCATCTTATCTGCAAGCCAATCAAGAAATCTTCCACTTGAAAGATTAGCTGGGTCAGCAGATAGCCGTCGAATTTGTTTTGTGAGCTTAGCTTTGATTTCATCTAAACGCTTCTGTTCTTTTTCCGGAGTAACATTTGAAATCTGATCAAAAAACATTCTCCAATGTCTCTCTTCGAAAATTTGATAAGCGCTCTCCAGACTACCAAATACTTCCAAGAATCCATGAATGTGGCGACCAGCACCCGATACGCTAATTGTGTATTGATAAGGTTTTATGTATCGATATCTTATGTCTGTAGTGAAATAAGGTTTGCCTGTATTCAGAATCATTGACGCAAACACATTCCAAGTTTTGGGAATAGTTATAATAATATCCTGTGAAGTTGAATTGAACTGACTTGATCTCGCCGAAAGCACACTCGGGATTCCATCTTGATTGATCCTTGAGGGTCCTGTGTTAATTACTGTATGTGCAACACTATTATTTTTAGGAAGCTGGAGCCAAGTTTCAAAATTGACCGGGACTACTTTCTTTTCCGGAACTTGAATATATAAATCATTCATCCAATGTTCGCCGCCCATTACTCCCTCTTGTATGTCGGGAGGGGGGACGATTATCTTTTCTTCTTCACCTGTGCCGCGAAAGTGAATCATTTCTAACTTTATGCGATCAAAAGAAAAATAATTTCCATAATCAGGATAGGGAGTTTCCCTTCTAGTTCCCGCTTGTTTTAGCAGCCAAGTTCCCTCAGTAAGGCTTGCTGCTATTTCATTTATCTTTGCATTCGTTAAGCTTCTCGTACAAAAAATTGCAGTTTTCTGTCCATTACCATAAGGATCCGCTCTCCCATGAATAAACTTCTGGAACGCCTCTTTAAGCTCCGGATCTTCTGCTAAGACGCTTGGTATCCATATCTGTCTCAATCGAGTACGTGTCCAAGACTGAAGATAAAAAGGGTTATTCCAAAAATCAACAAGATCCATTGGGGAATCACCAACAAAAACATAGAAGTTATTTTCATTGTCGTGAGATCTATCATCCCCAATAAAATCTCCTAATGACGAAAGCTGAATAGGAAAAACATAAGGCTTAAAGTCATTAAAAGACATAAGCGCTGTAATAAATGACGCTTTGTCGGTAATTTTTAACCTTAAATTATGAGCGTAATCTCTTATTCTTTGGTTAGATATATCTCTTAAATCCGTTGTACCAAAATTGCGTTCTATAAATTTCTTTATATTCTCATCTTCACACTCTTCCACGTCAAAAAGAACATAAAACACATCACTGCCGAATGCATTACCAACTTGTCGAATAGTCTGTGCTGATGGGTAAATACTTAATCCAGACTCATCAATACTTGGAGAAAAATTCTCTCTAGAAATTCCACTAATTACATGAAGGGGAGTAATTTTAGTATCGAGATCAAGCGCGAGTTTTTTAGTGCTTGGTATTGCTAAATTTACAAAATCGGGGTCATATTGTTTCAGAAAAGTCCATTGGCTATCTGATATTGTCCGCCCTCTTTTTGTGAGTATTAAATTATACCTTCCTCCCCATTTT
>DASZRC010000019.1:0-4866 GCA_035549315.1 Patescibacteria group bacterium
TCTGAAAATACTCGCTTATCGTTATCCATGAGCCTCTTTGAGTATCCGCGGGAGGATTGTCTTCGCCTGTTAATCTTTTTATCTTCAAAACTAAATCTTTTGGCTCTACTCTGTACTTTAGAATATAGTCATTAGCACCAAGATTTAGCGCTTCTTTAACCATTTCATCATGCCCAAAATTTGTAAGCATTGCTATTGGAATGGATTTTGTAGCATCATCCTGCTTGAGGGTTCTAAGAACTTCATTTCCGGAAATATCTGGCATCATCTGGTCTAACAAGATTACATCTATACCGCCTTTTTTTGCTTTATCAAGTGCGTCTGTACCGTTTTCTGCCAAGATTACATTGTAACCGGCTGCTTTTATACCTGTTTGGAAAACTGTTGAAGTTTCTTTTTCATCATCTACAAGAAGGACTGTTTTCATATCTAATTTAAGGCTATCACAGGGAGTCAAACGAATGCAAGTCCTAAATCAGTTTAAAATCTTAGTAAGCTTGCCGTCTGTAACAACTTCTATATCTCCTACTTGGTCTGTCCTTTCATATTTGACCCCATACTTTTTGAGGATATTAAGAACTGAAGGATTAGGATGATGATAAGGATTATTTTTACCATCGGATATAGCCACAAAATCCGCATGGATTTCTTGGAAGGTCTTATCATCCACTCCTGTTTTTGAACCATGATGCGGAATTTTGAAAACCTCAATACTCTTCTCGTCGGGAATATTTAGACTATCAAGAATTGAATATGGAATATCCCCTGTCAGGAGCAGGTCAAAATCTTTGTATTTTAAAAGTTGGACCAAAGAGTATTCATTGGTTTCCGGAGAAGAAAATCCCGGCTTTGGCCACAAAGTTGAAAGAACAACTCCATCTGCAAGGCTAAATCTTGTACCGCTAACCAAAACCCTTAGGGGAACGCCCTGAGCTTTGACTTCATTTATCAAATTACTAAAAGTAGCTGTATTATTCTTGTTATCAAGTGTGGATGTTCCAAAAGAGTCTACCTTGTAGCTTTTTAAAACACTTATTAATCCTCCTACATGGTCTGAATCCGGATGCGTTGCGAAAACCAAATCTATCTCTCTGTCATAAAGCGGCATATGGCGGCTCAAACAATTTAAAACTTTGGAATCCGGGCCTCCATCAACCAAGATATCTGCTCCGCCCGGAGTTCTTATATATATTGAATCACCCTGTCCTATATCACATATAACAACATGCATTTTGTTATCGGAGAATTCAGCAGACTGATAAGAAAATAAAACCAAAAGAACCACAGCAGAAGCAAGTAAAATAATAATTAATTTCTTCATGTGATCGAATCTAAAAACTGTAAACCATAAGCTATTAGCTAAATAGCTATTTTCTTCCTCTTATAGACCATTAATATTACTGCAAGTAGAATCATATAATAGCCTGCAATTATCTCCCAGGGAATTGATTTAAGCTCAATCTGAAAGGCAAGACTACTAGTAAATAAGGTTACGTATTTAAAGTAAAGAAGAAGCGGCAATGATAGCCACAAGAAAGGAGCTGCCAAGACCGGGGATACCAAAGCCAACAAGCCACCTGCACCTCCCAAAATCATAAGTGGTGGAATTGTCCAAAAAATTAAGAGATTTGAAATTATAGAAACCGGCGAATAGCTTCCAAAGTAAAATAAAAGAATTGGAGTTGTAGCAATTTGCGCTGCCATTGTAGTTCGTGCATCCTCAAAAATTACATTCTTTCCCAAAGCCTTTAAAACAGGGTCAATTAAGATTATTCCAAGGGTTGCTACAAATGATAATTGGAAACCAATATTAGTAAGTAGTCCAGGACTTACAAAAAGCATTAAAAAAGCGGCAAAGAATAGCGCTAGGATAGATGTATTTTGCCTACCAACCATTCCGGCACCAATTGCAAATATTGCCATAATTCCTGCTCTCACAATTGACGGCTGAAAACCTGCCAAACCGCAATATAGAACTATAAATATTGCAGTAACTGCTAGCGCATATTGACGCTTAAGAAAGCCTGCAAAAAATAGAAGCAGAAAGGCTGTAACCATACTAACATTCATTCCGGAGGCTGCTATTACATGCAAAAGCCCTGTTCTTTGGATTGCGTTAAGATAGTTTTTGCTAAAATTCCCTTTCTGGCCCAAAACAACGCCAAGCAGAAGAGCTGCTTCATCTGCCGGCAAAGTCTTGTAGAAAACTTCATCTACTCTATTATCAATATTGGTAAAAAATCCTATCTCCACTCCCTTGGACGCCGTATTACTAAATGTGTTTGATGTATAAGAGCTGTAAATCCTAACAAAAAGAAGAAGGCTCAACAAAAATAATACGGTTTTCATATATTAAATGATCAATAACCAAGCACCAATTTTCAAACGAATATTAAATGCTAAATTTAAAATTAAATTTGTTTCATTATAAATTGTCTAATTGGTTTGGTTATTGGAATTTGGTAATTGGTAATTTTTGACTTAGAGTGAGATCTGGTCCTTTATCTTCTCAAATGTTGCCTTACCTATAGCTTTTTTTGAAACAAGCTCATCAAGTGAAGCATAAGGCCTATTATCAATAATTTTACTTGCTGTGACCGGACCAATACCCGGTAGGTCCTCAAGATCTCCTTCGCTAGCATTATTAACAGATGTTAAGCCGTTGCTAGTTGTTGATACTCCGGCAACTTGCGCCGTACTGTTTGAGACTATAGTACCCTCTTCTCCAACTCTTGGAATATAGATTTTTGCTCCATCAGTTATAACCTGGGCAAGATTCATACTTTTACTTATATAATTGCGATCTGCATTAGAAGATAGACCACCAGCTGCAACTAAAGCATCTTGGACTCTGGAATTTTGAGGAAGATCATATACTCCGGGCTTTATAACTTCTCCCGCAACATCAACTTTTATCTTGGTAGAATTATCTGTTTTTGCATCTGCTACACTGGGGGCATCCTCGAATTTTATGGCTGTTTTCTTAGGAGCGGTCATCTGTATCAGACCATATCCTAATAACATCATTCCTGCTAAAAACAAGGCTAGAATTAGAATATTTGACTTAATAAAATCTAGGATTCTATTGTCAGATGATTCGGAAGCATAATCTTCCATAAAATTAGAATAGTGAATTATGAATCAAGAAGCAAGAAGCACAATTAATTTTTTAATTTATATAACGAAGTTGATTATTTTGCCGGGGACGTAGATTACTTTCTTAACTTCTCTTCCTTCCAAGTAGCTCTTGATTATTTCTTTTGCCCTAGTTTCAATTTCACTTTGATCTTTTAACTTTGAACTTTGAACTACAATCTCCCCTCTTCTCTTACCATTTACCTGAATTGGGACAACCACTTCATCTGTAACCAAATATTTTTCATCATATGTTGGCCAGGAAGAAAAGTGAACTGAACCCTCACCTAAGTCAAACACCTTCCACAACTCTTCTGTCATGTGGGGGGCAAAAGGAGCAAGAAGCTTGAGGAAAACCTCAATCTCGTTCTTAGTTATTGGTTTTTGGTTCTTGGAAATGTCCTCTGTCAAGAAGTTATACCATTCCATAATCTTAGATATTGCCGTATTGTATGAAAAAGATTCAATATCTTCTGTTACCCCTTTAATCGTCTTGTTCATAAATCTTCGTCTTTCAATAGTCAATTGTCCTTGGTCACTGGTCAATGGTTTTGTGAGGAGAGTCCATACTCGACGAACAAATCTATTCATACCCTCAATTCCGGAATCCCTAAAGTCTCCCCCATCTTTAAACTGCCCAATAAACATTAGATAAAGTCTCAATGTATCTGCACCAAACTTAGTAATGTACTGGTCCGGCACTACAACATTCCCCCTGGACTTACTCATCTTGGCTCCATCTTTTACTATTAAGCCATGGGCAAAGAAACGTGGAAAAGGCTCCTCAAAGTTAAGAGCTAAATTTTGTGCCTGATTTTTCAAATCGTGCAGTACCATCGCGACAAACCGCACATACAAAAGATGTAGCACCGAGTGCTCTGCACCGCCAATGTAAATTGCGACAGGACACCATTTTTTTAGAATATCTATATCATAAGGATACACATTAGATAAAAGTTGGTCGTTATTTGATGTTCGTTTGTCGTTTCCAATACTCAAATAGCGAAGATAGTACCAAGCACTGTCTAAGAAAGTGTCTGAAACATCTGTTTCCCGGCGGGCTTCACTTTTACAATGGGGACAAGTTGTTTTGTAAAATTCCGGATGGTTTGCAAGAGGTGACTCTCCACTACCCATTGGTTTCCAATCTTTCACATCCGGTAACAAAACCGGCAGGTGATCAATAGGTGTAACATACCAACCCGGCATATCTTCTCTTTCTCCGCGACCCGCCTCTTCACAAGATTTACAAAAGATCATCGGAATCGGAGGACCCCAATAACGTTGACGGGATATTAACCAATCACGAAGATGATAGTTAGCCTCACCTTTTCCAATTCCCCTTTCTTCTAAGTAGTCTATAACTTTATCTATAGAGCCAGGCGTCTCCCAACCATCCCACTCTCCTGAGTTCATTATTTTTCCTGAGCCTACATATGCCTCGCCCCCCATGGGTTCTGCTGAAGCTATAACCTGAGTAATTGGAAGGTTGAATTTCTTAGCAAACTCAAAGTCACGCTCATCATGAGCCGGAACAGCCATAATGGCTCCCGTTCCATAACCCATCAAAACATAGTCTGCAATATATATAGGAATTTTAGCCCCATTTGCAGAATTGATTGCCGTTAAGCCACTTTCTACACCTGTCTTTTCCTTATCAGTCGCGGTGCGATCCTGCTCACTCTTATTCTTGGCCTCATCAACGTACTTTTTGATATCTATTAAGATTTG
>DASZRC010000020.1:0-18283 GCA_035549315.1 Patescibacteria group bacterium
AGACAATCTTTATTCTTTTCTGCAACAGTTGATAAAAACACAGATGAAATTTTAAGAAGTTTTGTCTCTAATCCCGTAACCGTATCTGTTAAAACTCAGGACACTGCAGAGAATATTGAACAAGACGTTATTCGTCTTACAGGCGGGAGGGCAAAAATTGATGTACTACACGACCTTTTGGTAATGCCGGGTTTTGATAAGGTAATAATTTTTGGACGAACTAAATGGGGAATGGAAAAACTTTCCAGAAATCTTGTTGAAAGAGGTTTTAGAAGCGCTGCAATACATGGTAATAAATCGCAGAACCAAAGACAAAGAGCTCTGGATGATTTTAAAAATGGGAATATACAAATACTAATTGCAACAGACGTTGCTTCTCGTGGAATAGACATAGAAGATGTTACACATGTAATAAATTATGATGCCCCAACATCTTACGAGGACTATATCCATAGAATTGGAAGAACCGGAAGAGCAGGTAAAAAAGGCGTAGCCCTCACTTTTGTAGAATAATATCCCTCCAAATCAGTCTAATTTGGCAATTTAGCCTCATCTTTGCTATAATCCCCAAATGGTTAAAGGCAGGACCGTTTTTATCATTCCGGGTTTTAGACAAAACCCAAAAAGCAATTCTTATAAAAGAGTTACAAAACTATTTGCGGAAGAAGGATTCCAAGTTATTTCTATTGAAATTAAGTGGAAAAATAAAACTATTTCTCAGACAGTTGAAGACTTTATAAAAATATATAGAAGTTTTAAAACTCAAGAAAAATATATTTTAGGTTTTTCTTATGGTGCAATGATTGCATTTATTGCAGGGACAAAAGTTAAATCAGATGGGCTAATTCTCTGCTCTCTTTCTCCATTTTTCAGCGAAGATCTAAAAACAAATAGGTCGCGCTCCTTAATCATGAGGAAAAGATACAAAGATTTTTCAAAACTGAGAGCGGAATTCTTATCTAAAAAGCTAAAGACCAAGAAAGTATTGATGCTTTATGGAACTTATGAAGCAGCATCTCTAATAAAAAGGGTTAAAAAAACATTTGAACAGATTGAAATAGATAAAACTCTTATTAAAATAAAGTCAGACCACGAGATAGGAAACCAAAGATATATTAATACCATACAAAAAATTAGCACATCTTTTAATAAATACTTGACCCCAGCTCAATCGGGGTTGACAAGACAATAAAAAAGTTTTAATACTTTTATTAGTGAGTAGTTACGGCGCAATAAATAAAAAATGGTGGAATGAAATAACG
Source organism: Patescibacteria group bacterium (assembly GCA_035549315.1). Lineage (GTDB taxonomy): Bacteria > Patescibacteriota > Microgenomatia > Levybacterales > GWA1-39-11 > GWA1-39-11. The sequence goes on from DASZRC010000020.1 coordinate 1,263, forward strand.
CCGGTTCACGCTTCGTCTAAACTCTACGATTTAAAAAGTTTTAAAAAAGGAAAAACAAGCCTTCAGAAGATAGAAATAAAAGAACTCGGAAATGTGGAAGGAAAAAGTATGCTGCATCTTTTGTGCCACTTTGGTATGGATAGTCTTTCGTGGGCAAGACGCGGAGCCAGGGTTACAGGAGTTGATATATCTGACTCATCAATTGAATTGGCCAAAGAATTAAGTAAAGAAATTAATATACCTGCAACTTTTATTTGTTCTGATATATATGACCTGCCAAAAAAGCTAAATAAAAAATTTGACATTATTTTTGCATCATATGGAGTCCTACTTTGGCTAAAAGACATCAATAAGTTTTCAAAAATTGTTAACAGCTACCTTAAAAAGGGTGGAGTTTTTTATATAGTAGAGCTTCATCCGTTTACAAATATTTTAAATCATGAATTTAAATTACTTTATAAATATTTTGATAGAGGACCTTTCCTAGATGATTCCGATGGAACTTATACCGATTGGAATGGAACAGATATGAAAGGTGAAACCTATGAATGGAGCTATACCATGGGGGACATAATAAATTCGCTAACATCAGCCGGATTAAAAATAGAATTTGTCCACGAATTCCCATATACAATGTACGAACAATTTCCGGGCTTGATGATCAAAAATAAAAAGGGTGAATATAGATTAAAAAATAAAAAAATAGAAGTTCCACTACTTTTCTCCCTTAAGGCAACAAAATAATTTTAAGCTTATTCTCACATTTTATTTACAATTATTTTGCTATAATAATTTTCATGGCAACCCCTACCTCCAACATAATAGATGTAAATGAGCTAAACAAAAAATTCAAAGACTTCACTGCAGTAAACAATATAAGTTTTGATGTAAGACGCAGAGAAATATTTGCATTTCTAGGGCCAAATGGAGCAGGCAAATCAACAACAATTAAAATGCTAACTACCCTACTTGATCCAACCAGTGGAACAATAAAAATTGACGGTTCAAACCCTTCCCAAAATAAAGATGGCGTTAGAAAATCTTTTGGAATAGTTTTCCAAGACCCAAGTCTAGATGATGATTTAACTGCATATGAAAACATGAAATTGCATGCTGTTTTATATAGTGTCCCTTCCAAAACACAAAAGGACAGAATTAAAACTTTGTTAGAATTTGTGGAACTTTGGGATAGAAAAAATGATTTGGTAAAAACTTTTTCCGGCGGAATGAAAAGAAGATTAGAAATTGCCCGGGGACTACTCCATCATCCTAAAATTTTGTTTTTGGATGAACCAACGCTGGGTCTTGATCCACAAACAAGAAATCATATGTGGACATATATAAAAGACGTTAATAAAAAAGAGGGAATGACCGTTTTCTTTACGACCCACTATATGGAAGAGGCAGAAAGAATTGCGGATAGAATTGCAATTATAGACCATGGAAAAATAATTGCGAATGGAACAGCAGCAACCTTGAGAAAAGATACAAAAACAAAATCTCTTGAAGAAGCATTTTTAAAATTAACCGGTAATGTAATAAGGGATGAAGAGGCAACCGGAGTCGATAGACTTAGAAATGCCAGAAGGAGATTTGGAAGATGAATACTCTTTATATACTTTGGCTTAGACAAATCAAAAAATATTTTAGATCCCGTTCCAGAATTATTGGTTCTCTTGGGCAACCAATTTTATTCTTGGTTGCATTTGGATTTGGTTTTGGACCAATCTACCAAAGGGCTGGCGGGGGAAGCTACATACAATTCTTAGCACCGGGAATTATCTTGATGGGAGTATTGTTTACCTCTGTATTTACGGGAATAGAAGTCATATGGGATAGACAGTTTGGATTTCTAAAAGAAACTATGGTAGCTCCTGTTCCAAGATTTAATATTATGCTTGGAAGGACACTGGGAGGGGCTACTGTTGCAACAATCCAAGGAACAATAGTTTTCTTTCTGACTTTGTTTATTGGCTTTAGACCATACAGTATAGTTAATCTACCAATTGCCCTCATAATAATATTTTTAGTCGCTCTGCTCTTTACATCTCTTGGTACTGCAATTGCCTGTACACTTGAAGATATGCAAGGGTTCCAACTAATCATGAACTTTCTTGTAATGCCTATATTCTTTTTATCTGGTGCTCTATTTCCCGTGCAAGGTCTCCCAAAATTTATGGAAAATGTTATAAAACTTGACCCACTTAGTTATGGAGTAGATGCGCTTCGCGGAGCATTAATTTCAGGGAACAATAACAATATGGGAGTTGATATATTAATTCTTTTTGTAGTAACTATAGTTTTACTTTTAATAGGTAGCTACCTCTTTGAACGAATCCAAGTCTAACCTTCTGATTTATTTTGTGGAGAAAATTACAAATAATGGAGCCTGATGATAAACCGTTGGTTTATTTTTGTAAAAAATAAAAGCTATTATTCCAACTGCACATGCTGCGCCAATCATAAATAACTCTGGCGAGTTAATTTTCTTTATCTTCTTATTTTTTTTGGTTTTTTTGGCTGCCATTTATTTTGAAAACATTAATATTATATTTATTGCTGCAAGTAGGGCTATCACTCCCCATATTATATTGACAAAAAGAGGTTGGTAAGTTTTTTTGTAATAACAAATTGTTGCAAGACCTATTGCTCCGGTTAAATTCAAAATCTGATAGGTGAGGTCTTTGGGGCCCATGATACTAAAACTTACCAAAAAGTAAGCAGACAAAGTAGCCAAAGCCCCATACCACCCCAGAATATTTGATAATTTCTTCATGAATTAATCATTGCAGAGTGATAACCAAATGTCAAAGCTTTGATTATCTTTTTTTACTTTCAAACGCTAGAAAAGACCCAATACCAATTGTTAATACGCCGGTTATAATTCCCGACTGAATTAATACTACATACATCTGGCTATCCAAAGGAACAAAATATGAATCTGAATATCTTAAGCATTCGCCGGACTTATTCAAGTTAAGACAATCTGTCCTTTCTATAAATTTCTTGTTAGGAGTTAAGGCGGGTAAAAAAGTAATATATGTATAGATCATAACTATTGCCCAGATTAATAACCAATAAACCAATATATAAATGGGATAATCAATTATTTTCTTGGGATAATAAAAACTCATATTATGGTAATGACTCACAAACTTTTCCGTCTTGATCCCTGTCTAGATTTGGATAGATTGCTTTTCCGCCCTTTGAATCAAAATATCTTTGCGCATCAACCTGTCTATAGAAATCTTTACACCTCACCTCAGATGGCTTTTCATTCAGCAAGTTTTCATTTTTAATCTTTAGGCTATTATCAGAGTAAGAATAGTTTGCCCAAATCAAAGCCACCATAATTAAAACTATGACAATGGTAGGAAGTAATGATCTTATAGGCATAATTCACTCTACTCGCAACAAATTAAAATTGTCAATAATTACAATAATTAGCCACTCAGTTGAATCGTTCTGGCTACGGGTGTATAATGAGCGAAAAGCAGAAGGAAAACCCCAAAGCTAACCCCAATGACTACCTTCCAAGAGTTTAAAAATTTCATCAATTCGCGCAATACAAATATGATCATTGCATCTGACGCCGAACCTCGCGTACATATAATAAAGGACGGCAAATTAACTATCCAAAACTCGGCCGGAGGAGTTGCTGTAGCACTTGACCCTATCGCACAAGCAACAAACGCAACTTTTGTTGCCCGAGCAAAGTACGAGGATGAGAAGAAGGCATTAGACAGAAACAATAGCATACAGATTGAAGGAACCGGTGGAAAATATTTATTGAAAAAATTGTTTTTTGACAAAAAGACCGTAGACAACTACTATTATGGCTTTTCCAACCAAACGCTCTGGCCACTATGTCACGTAGCATTTGAAGTACCAAAGTGGACCGATGAGTGGTTTGAAGACTACAAAAAAGTTAACAGAGAATTTGCAAATACCATTAAGAAATCTCTTGTCCCCGGCAAAAAGAATTTTGTTTGGCTTAATGATTATCAACTTGCTCTAGTCCCTTATTATTTGGGAAAGCCCAAAGATACAACAGTTGCAATGTTCTGGCATATTCCTTGGCCAACCTGGGAAATTTTTAGAATATTGCCTTACAAAAAAGAGATACTAACAAGCTTACTCAAGTGTGATTACCTTGCTTTCCATAGAGGTTATCAAGCAAGAAACTTCATTCAAACAGTAGAAAGAGAACTACAAACAAGAGTAGATGATGAAACACAAAAAGTTTATTATGATAAAAATTCAACCGTTGTTAGAAACCTACCACTTGGTATAGACGCAGATGTTGTGGAATCAATGGTAGATAAGGAAAAAGAAGAGGGTGGTCTTTTGAAAGAGGTAGTTAAAAGAACAATAAGACGAAAGCCCAAGGCATTAGATTCAACAGATGCCCTATTTGATGAATACAAAGTTGTTTTGGGAGTAGCAAGACTAGATTACACAAAAGGAATTAAATACCAACTTCTATCAATTGATAAGTTTTTTGAAGAAAATAAAAAATACATTGGAAAGACAATTTACTTAAGTATCATTGCCCCATCCCGTGAACCAATACCATCATATAAAAGAGTTAAAGATGAGGCTCTGGCTTTAGCAAAAGAAATAAATGAAAAATATCAAACAAAAAATTGGAAACCAATAAACCTTATCTATCAAGTTTTTGAAAGAAAGGACATAATTAACTTTTATAACAAGGCAGATGTTTGTCTTGTTACTCCGCTTGATGATGGAATGAATCTTGTTTCAAAAGAATTTGTTGTCGCCTCTTCCCTTGCGTCCAATCCGGGGATGTTAGTCTTATCACAATTTGCGGGGAGCGCAATTGATTTGACTTCATCAATTATTGTTAACCCTTATGACATAAATGAGGTTTCAAAAGGAATCAAGGAAGCAATGGAAATGCCCAAAAAAGAAAAGATAGTAAGAATGAAAAAAATGACTGCGCAACTTGAAGAGAACAATATATATGAATGGGGAATGGAATTTATAAGACAAGCTACAAGCTAAAACCTCAAAACTGTTTCTAAAATAAATCCTATATGGTATTATCCTTTTGCGTATGCTTAGAAAAAGATTTAAAAAAATTAAACCCAAGAAAATCTCCCACATATTTATATATGTTTTAGCGTTCTGTATTCTACTAACGGTTGGCTTATCTATAAAACTTTTGATTGTGATGGGAGTTAGCGTAAAAAAAGCAGAAGCTCAAAAAAAACTTAGAGAGATCACAACTATTGCGCCGCCCGTTCCGGCTATTAAATTAACTCCGACACCAACAAATCCGCCGGTTAATAGACTGCCTACCCCCACAGATTCACCTGACGCATGGGGAGTAGCAAAACAAATAAACCAGGAAACCTGGACTATGAAAGTAGGACAGGACAAAGACATGTCTGATGCTAATCAGATATTAACTGCACTTAATAATTACAGAAAACAAAAGGGATCGGGAGAACTGTCTTGGGACAGCAAACTTGCTGATTTTGCGCAAAAAAGAGCAGATACTTTTTCTTCTATTCAGGGGCTTGATGGGCATGCCGGATTTAATAGTTACTTTTCTAATCAAGATAATTTAAAAGCCGTTGGGTTTTGGGGAGTAGGAGAAAATTCCAGCTATGGATACAAAATGGAAGCGGTGCATCTTATTGAATGGGTTTTTGCAGGGGATGCCCCACATGACAAAAATCAATTGGACCCCACATGGACACATGTAGGAATTGGAGTAAATGGACTAGGAGTTGATCTAATATTTGGTAAAAATAAAATTTAGTTTTTTATTAGAGATTCTATTTTATCTACGTTATAATCCTCTCCTGATATCTTCAAAGCGGTACATATATTAGCAAACCTTGCAGACTTATACACGTCATGAGTCCTATGATATTCATAGGAAAATGCAACACCAAAAACGTCGCCCGCCCCAGCAGGGTCTACTACTTTAACTTTAACTGTAGGAATGTGCCTGATCTTTTTATTTTTATCTACAATAATTATAGAATTATCTCCCCTAGTCAAAACAATATTCTTATATCCTAACCTAGCAAAAAATAGGCATTTCTCTTCTGAAGATTTTATATTTTCTGGAAAGGATATGTTAGCAAGATCTACATCACTCATTTTCAAAATTTCAATTGAATTCGACATTTGGCCTTTATCATCCCAATCCTTTTGCAAAACCGTTCTTAAACCTGATCTATTTTTTCTTCCTTCTTTTCTTGTAAATCCTTGTAGATCCAATATTATTTTATTTTGATCAAACATTTCAATTAAGTCTTTTGAAATCTCATTAAGGATCGGATTAAGCAATATCATATCGAAATCTGTTGGCTTAATAGTCAGATCCGATGACATAATTGGCTTATCAATCATTGAGCTTAAATACAAAATCCTCTTCTCTCTTGTATAATCATTTGCAAAATTATTACTACTACTTCTTTTTATATGCATCACTTTTGCACCCAACTTGCTTAATTCATCTATTCCTCCGCTTATATCACCTGCGCCAATTGTTATAACAGTTGTATTAATCCTTAGTTTTAATGCAGCTTTGGCACCATACATAACACCACCACCAAATCGCTTATGTATACCATCTTTATACTTTGCTTCTGAGTTTGTGATCGCACCTATCAATAGAAGCCTCATGTGGATAAAACCCTAACAATTGGTTCATACAAATCACTGCCGACAGATAAAATTTCATAGCCCCTTTTAGTATCTTTTAGATCATACTCCAACTTGTTTCCTTTCCAGTCTGATATTACTCCTCCTGACTCTTCAACAATAATTTTGGCAGCAGCAAAATCCCATACAAAACACATAGGTATTAGAGAGGCCTGATATTTATTTTCTGCAACCGACAAAATTGACAAAACGGCAGATCTTGCTTGATTAACTTTTTTAACCTTATATACAAATTTGAGTGCACCCTTTAAGGCTTTTTCCGTTACCTCCGGCCATGCTGCAGTATTATAACCAATATTGGAATCTTCTAACTTGCAATCTTTTACTCTCAGTTCTTTTTTTATCTCATTTTTTTCACTAAACGCACCTTTTCCTTTTTGTGCAAAATAGAATGTGTTTTCTGTAGGTCTATATATTCCACCCGCAATAATTTCACTATTTAAAAGATAGGCTATAGATACACAAAAAAATCCATTACCCTCAACATAATTTCCGGTTCCATCCATTGGATCAATAATGAATAGATGTTCAGCATTTTTTTCTACACCTTTTTCTTCCGCGATAAATCCTAAATCTTTATTATCAATTCCATAAGATGTTATTGAATCCGTCAAGCTTTTAATAATTACATCCTGACTCTTAAAGTCTACTTCCGTTACTAAATCCGCAGCGTTAGTTTTTTTAGAAACTTCTATTTCCCTGTTGTAATTATCTAGCTGTATTTTTCCTGCGGCAAAACAAGCATCTTTTAAGATTCTGTAGAGATCCATAATATTAACCTAATTATACCAGTCGCATTTATTATTGACAAAAACCAAACAAATTGGTATTGTTAATCATGGAACCCTCAAATTCATCTCTTCCCCAGGCCTTAACTTTTAATGATGTTTTGCTCATCCCCGGTTTTTCTGATTTCTTAAGAGACGAGATTAATCTATCAACTTATTTAACAAAAAAAATTAAACTTTCTATTCCACTAATATCTTCTCCTATGGATACTGTTACTGAGGCACCTCTTGCGATTGCTCTGGCAAGGGTTGGTGGGGTTGGAATAATTCATAGAAATCTAGCGCCAAATGAACAGGCAAATGAAGTATCAAAAGTTAAGAAAGAAAACCTATTAGTTGGAGCTGCCATTGGTCCTAACAAGGGCTTTGAAGAAAGAGCCAAGTTATTGGTTAAAGCAAACGTTGATGTAATTGTTATTGATTCAGCGCATGGGTTTACAAAATTTACAATCGATACAATTAAATATTTGAAAATGAATTATCCAAAGGTAGGAATAATTGCCGGAAATATTGCGACTTATGATGGTGCAATGGGATTGATTAATGCAGGAGCTGATGCATTAAGAGTTGGAATGGGGCCGGGTGCAATTTGCACAACCCGCATAATTTCCGGTATGGGAGTTCCACAAATTACTGCATTAAGGGAAACCGTAAGAGCTGCAAAAAAAACAAAAACACCGGTAATTGCAGATGGTGGAATGAGCAACAGCGGAGATATGGTAAAAGCACTAGCAGCCGGTGCATCAACTGTTATGATGGGATCATTCTTTGCTTCTACTCTTGAGTCTCCCGGAAAAAAAGTGACACTTCCCGAATCAGAAGTTCCAAGAAGGTTTAAAAGCATTTTTGGAAATAACGGGAAATATATATTCAAAGAATATAGAGGTATGGGAAGTGAAGCTGCAATGAAAACCGGAGCTAAAACAAAATCAGAAGGAGAATTTCATGGAAAATCATATAAGGATAGGACTCTAGTTGCAGAAGGCGTTGAAGGACTTGTACCAATAAAGGGAACCGTTCGTGATGTTGTTGATATTGCGGTTGGTGGAATAAAATCAGGATTTTATTATTGCGGATTTAAGACAATTGAGGACTGTCATAAAGCTGCTCGCTTTATGCAAATTACACAAGCATCTCTACAAGAAAGTCACCCGCATGATATATTGGTAACTAACGCAGGTAAAAGTTATTCATAATGATTTATATTATTGATTTTGGATCACAAACCGCCCACTTAATAGAAAGAAGAATTCGCGAGCTTGGACAAGAAACACTTTTCATTACCCCACAAAAAGCTTTAAAACAAATAAAATTAAAAAAACCTCATGGAATAATATTGTCCGGCGGACCCGCCTCAGTTTATGAAAATGGCGCACCGACAATAGAAAGAGAAATTTTTTCTTTGGGTATCCCTATACTTGGAATCTGTTATGGATTTCAACTTGCCGCGCACCTAATGGATGGAAAAGTAATATCCGGGAAAAAAGAATATGGACCCGCAGTCCTCAATATTAAAAATGCTAAATCAAGAATCATGAATGGTGTTGGCCAAGATTCCAAGATTTGGATGAGCCATGGGGATGAAATAATAAAACTACCAAAGGGTTTTACAATTGTTGGCTCAACGCCACATGTTAAATCAGCGGCTGCAGAAGACGAAAAAAATAAACTCTACATGATCCAGTTCCATCCGGAAGTTGAACACACAGATTTTGGAATGACAATTCTTAGAAACTTTGTTGATATTTGTGGTTTAAAAATTGGAGAAAGAAAGTTTGACCTTAAGCAACTTATGGAGGACATAAAGGAGAAAGCAGAGAACTCTTATGTAATTGGCGCAATCTCAGGAGGAGTTGATTCAACAGTTGCGGGGATTCTAACAGCGGAAGCAATTGGTTCAAAATTTATTCCGGTTTATGTAGAAAATGGACTTATGAGAAAAGGCACAGCAGAATTTGTGTCTACTCTATTTAAAAAACATGGGATTAATCCCATCATTGCAAACGTTGAAGATGAAATGCTTACAAGATTAAAAGGAGTGAGTGATCCGGAGAAAAAAAGAAAAGTAATTGGAAAATTTTATATAGATGTATTTGAAAGAGAAATGGAAAAACAAATTAAAAAAGGGCGCGATGTTAAATTTCTACTCCAGGGAACAATATATTCTGATGTTATTGAAAGCAAGGGTACAAAACATGCTTCAAAAATAAAATCTCATCACAACGTTGGCGGCTTACCAAAAGATATGAAGTTAAAATTGATCGAACCACTACGCTATTATTACAAGGATGAGGTTAGAAAAATTGGATTACAACTTGGGTTGCCGGACTCTTTTGTTTGGCGCCAAACTTTCCCAGGACCAGGATACGCAGTAAGAATTCGCGGAGAGGTAACAAAAAAAAGACTAGAACAAGAAAAAGCTGCAGATGTGATTGTTCTCGAAGAAATTGAAAGAGCTGGATGGCTTAGAAAAGTATATATGTCTTATCCAATAATGTCCGGTGCTGACTCTACGGCAGTAAAGGGGGATGGAAGATTTTTTGGTGAAGTAGTTGCCCTAAGAGTTGTTGAATCAATAGATGTCATGACAGCAGTTTGGTCCCGCCTACCGTATGACGTTCTACAAACTATCTCATCAAGAATTGTTAATGAAGTACCGGGAATCTCAAGAGTTGTTTATGATATTTCTACAAAGCCCCCGGCTACTATGGAATGGGAATAGTTTAATTTTTAATTATTAATTTAAAATTGAATATAAATTATGAATTAGGAAATAGAAATTGTTATAATACGGTTATGGTAACGATAGATGATTTTGCAAAATTAGAATTTAAGGTTGGTCGCGTCATGGAGTGTGTACCGGTTGAAGGATCGGAAAAACTACTCAAGTTAACGGTTGACCTTGGCGAAGAAACCCCAAGAACAATTTTATCCGGAATCGCAAAATGGTTTGCTCCAGAGGATCTAATTGGGAACAATTATGTATTTGTAGCAAATCTTGAACCACGCATGATGATGGGAATGGAATCTCAAGGAATGATTCTTGCAGCAGATGGCGGGGATGATAATGGACCAGTACCTCTTATTCCCCAGACAGAAGTCGCACCAGGAAGCAGAGTTAAATAACCTATTATCTAATACCTCTAATCTAGAGTTTCTTACTAATTTTGTCGCCTCGAAGTGATTGCATGAAAAATCGATTGAGTGTTCAGGGGAATTCCGCGAATGCGGAAGGGGTGAAGTTCCCCGATAAACGATTGAGATTTTGAAAGCATGAGCTAGACAGCGACAAGAGGTTTTGGTTCTTTTGACGGACAAAAGAACTTAAAAATTTAAATTAGCTTAATAATATAGGGGAGGAAGATTACTACTCCAACAACTAACGCTCCAAAAGCAGTTATCAAAACCATTCCGGCAGCAACATCTTTTGCAATTTTTGCTTCTTTTCTGTGTTCTGTTGTAATAAGATCTGTCATCTCCTCAATTGATGTATTTATCATTTCCGCCGCAATAACCAATATGGTAACCAAAAGAATCATTAAGAAGTCCAAATAAACTAAGTGAAGAAGTAATGCCATTACTATTGCTAGAAAGCCTAGAACAGAGTGAATTCTAATATTCCTATTTTCTTTGAATGCGTGAGCTATACCTTCAAATGCGTAACCAAATGAATGTTCTAATTTGTTATTATCCATAAATATATTTTAGCACTATATAAAGTAAAATTACGAGAGATATACCAAGCACCGAACCAACAATTGTTTCCTGAAGTACGTGTCTTTTCAACTTAATTCTTGACCAAGCAACAACCGGAATAAACAATAAGCCCAACCAATAAAGCCCTCCATAAAACAACACCATAATCATTGCAAAAGCAGAATACACAGCCAAATGGACACTAGCTTTAATTTTTCTTGTTATAAAACTATCAAGCATTATTCCAAGAAACAAGGCACCCAATGATATAAAAAGAATTCTCGGCCCATTCAATAATAAAACCAAAAAAAGGTAAGCGACTGTAACTATTGCCCCAAAAACAAAGAACGGTTGGCGCTGAGTCCTTTTGGAAATATCAAAATCAGAAAACATCCCAATCTTCATCCCATATATTACAAATGCAGCAACAATTCCAACAAAAAAAGCAGATATCAAAGTCCACAGAAGTGAATAATATATGTTATTAGATGTTTTAAATACTATAGAAAAAGATGCCGGGATTGTTATGACTAAAGGATGAGAAAGAATAGAAATGGCTTCAGCAGCTAAATTCATAAGCTAAGTCTTTCAATAGATTCTTTTTTACCTAATGCTGCCATGAAATCCGGCAAAGGAAGCCCGTGTTTCCTACCTGTAAACATTGCATATAGAACAGGCATTTTCACATTTTTTTCTTCCATAAACTTTTTAAAGTTTCCAAATATCACATCCTTATTCCAATCATTTTCACTTATTTTTTCCAGTCCATCTCTCAACTCCGCTTTTAATGCCGTGTCTACTGTTTCTTCCGGAGACCACAAAACTAATTTTTTAAAATCGCCCAGAGTCTCCATCCTGGTTTTGGTTAATTCCAAAACCTTATCATTATTTATGTAAGACTCTACTTCACGAAGGGTCGAGTAGAAATTCAATAATCTATCTCTTAGTTCTTCCAAAGTTAAACGCTCTCTTATATACAACCCGTTCATCCACATCAACTTAACTACATCAAAAACCGGAGGGATTGGTCTTATGTCTTTTAAATCAAACTTGTCAATAAATTCATCAAGTGAAAAAACTTCTTTTTCTTCAGGATGACTCCAACCTAATAATGCCAGATAGTTTAGAATTGCCTCCGGTAAAAAGCCTTCTAGCCTATACCACTCTACATTTGTGTGGCCATGCCTTTTTGATAACTTTGATTTATCCGGGTTTCTAAGAGTTGCGGTATGAAAAACCGGCGGCATCTCCCAGCCGAAATAATCATACAAAAGCTTATGCTTTGGGAATGATGAGAGCCACTCCTCTGCCCTTAAGACGTGGGATATCTCCATAAGGTGGTCATCAACTACAACTCCCAAATGGTATGTTGGAAAACCATCAGACTTTAAAAGAACTTGTGGATTAACCTCATTTGTATTGAATTCTATTTTTCCTCTTATTTGGTCATCTACTTCTATTTTTTCGTCCTTTGGAACAATCATCCTCACTATCCAGTCATTATTTTCTGTCTCAACCATCTCTTGCACATTTTTTGGAGGTTTACTATCTGCAACAGACTGCGCTTTTTCATTGTTGCCATCACTGTAATCCTTTTTTTGACCTGCTTCATCTTTTTTATAGTAAACAAACTCAGCGTGACCTTCATCAATTAAAACTTGTGCATATTTATGGTATAAGTCTAGCCTTTCGGATTGCCTATAAGGACCATAATCTCCTACAAATCGGGGGCTTTCATCCTCTGTTAGGCCAAACCAGTCTAATGCTTGAAAAATTGCGTTCTCTGCTCCTTCTACAAACCTTGTTCTATCTGTATCCTCAATCCTAACTATAAATTTACCTTTGTGTTTCTTGGCAAAAGCGAAATTAAATAATGCTTGATAGATTGTACCTATATGCGGGAAGCCTGTTGGGGAAGGCGCTATCCTAACTCTTATTTTTTTTGTATCAGCCATAAATTCTTATTCATTAAAATGAACGTAACTTGATTTTAGCATACAAACTTTCCTATACTCAATTGTAGCCCGAAAACTCGGAAGCTAAACTTGTACCTGCGTATTTTAAATTATGGCAAAACTTGCGGACATAACAGAGGAAATAAGGATAATACTTAAAATTCTTGCCGTCTCCCTTATTGCAGTAACAGCCGTATTTCTTTTTTTCCAAGGGGGATCAATTGTAAAAAGTATCTTTTTCCCTACCCCGCCTGCTCCGCCCGAGCAAAAATTTGGAAAGTTACCACCGGCTGATTTTCCAAAAAATACTACAGGAAATCCAAGTTATACAATTAATACACTTACCGGAAACCTCCCTGAAAACTTTAAGGACAGAGTTAATGTATACAAAATTGTTAAAGATACCCCAAGTCTAGTAGCTCTTGATGCGGTCCGCGAGAAATTAAAGTCTCTTGGATTTGACCAAAATGAAGCAAAAGTTTCTGACTCTGTCTATCAATGGAACAATGCAAATGGTGACACAATACAATACGATATTTTTACAAATAATTTTAAAATATACTCTAATTTCTTAAATGAAGACCCACCAACCAGCGTAAGGGGAGTTGCTTCAACTAAAAAAGGTGCATATCAAACAACGCAGACCTTCCTTGATGCGATTGGTGAGAATACAACCGACTTAGACCCTGACAAGGCAACCATTAGCTTTCTAAAAATTCAGAATGGACAACTGGTTGCAGCAGATAGTCAAAATGATGCCCAGTTTGTGAGATTGGATCTTTTCCAAAAAGATATAGACGGTAAATATAAAATATATTACCCGGACCTTAATTCTTCACCAATGTACTTTATATATAGAAATGAAGGAGATATACCAAGAATTGTTGATGCCGGATTTACGCATTTTATTCCAGATACCAATGCTTCCTCTACCTATCCTTTAAAAACTCCGGAGCAGGCATATGAAGATTTGAAAAAGGGACAGGGTTTGTTATTTAACCCAACAGGCGCAAAACATATTGATATCACAGATGTACAACAGGGTTATTATTTAGGATCCAACGACCAGCAGTATTTATTACCAATAATTATTTTTGAGGGAAAAGATTTCACAGGCCTAGTATCAGCGGTTAAAGATTAATCAATAAGAAACTAAATTTAAATTACTAATAGCATTCTTCAGTATATTACTTGTATCTCCAAATCTATCTTTGCTATCTAGCACTACAACAATGTAATGGGTTTTGTTATTTATAACAGATGTAACCAGCACTTCTCCTGCTTCATCCGTAAATCCAGTCTTCACACCATTAACACCATTCCTTCCTAATAATTCGTTTAGATTCTCCAAATTATGAACTATATTTCCGGTTATATCGGTTGCAATATATTCCTTGGTCCCAACAATTTTGGCAAACTTTGGATTTTTCATGGCATATGTTGCAAGCCTTGCCATATCAAATGCTGTTGTGTAATTGTCATCGGAATATCCGGCCGGATCAAAAAACTTTGTATTAAGTAACCCCAATTGGCGAGCTTTATTATTCATTTTTTCAACAAAGGCGTCCTGTCCCCCCTGCTCCTTTGCCAAAACATATGCAGCGTCATTTCCCGATGGAAGCATAAGACCATAAAGAAGATTTTCAACACTTATTGATTCTCCATTAACAAGGTTCATTTTTGAGCCCTCAACAGAATCTACTCCTTGAGCCGTTATTATCTTATTTAGTGGATAATTTTCAATTGTTAATATTGCAGTCATTATTTTGGCAGTGGAAGCCGGTGCAAATCTAAGATTTTCATTTTTACCGGCAACAACAATTCTTCCATCGGTATCATAGATAATAAATGCTTTAGAATTCACATTTAAGTCCCTGACACTTTTGTTTATATATGGAAGAGAAATCTTATCAACAGAAGACTCCCCCAACCAAGTATTATTTTGATTCATTAAAACTTTTATATAAACTATTCCGCCAATTAGTAAAACATTGATAATTATTAGGATAAGAAGAATATCCTGACTCTTGAATTGAATTTTCATATGAGGACTACTTTACTTTTTTGTCTGAGAATCTTTGGTCAATTCTTTCCATATCTCTAGGGAAGAGACTGGCTTCTCTAACGTTTCCAAGCTCAAGCATTTTCATTGTCATTCGCTCTAAACCAAATGAAAATCCTCCATGTGGCGGCATTCCATATTCAAATGCTTGTAAGTACATTGAAAATTCTTTTGGATCCATACCTCTTGATTTTATTGCTTCAGTAAGCGCTTTAACCTCATGGATTCTTTTACTTCCGCTCAATATCTCTATCCCTCTAAAAATTAAGTCGTAACTCAGTGAGAACTCTGGGTCTTTTGGATCGGGGTGAGTATAAAATGCTCTTTTCTTGGTAGGAAAATGGGTTATAGTTACAAAATCTGATTTATGGTTTTCTCTTGCCCACGCACTTATCTCTTTTTCATCTTCCGGTCCCAAATCCGGCTCTTTCCTTGAATCCCTACCGGTTCTTTCAAAAACTATCTGTTGTGCCTCTCTCATAGTAAGTCTTGGAATTTTGGTTGGAGTCAAAGGCTTTTCTACACCAAACTGTTTTAAAATATTCCCATATTTTTCTGCTGCATGGTTAACTGTCTTTGACCCAACATGCTCGAGGGCATCTAGAAGATCTTCAAACTCAACAAATCCTAACTCACAATCCATTTGCGTTGACTCTGATAAGTGTCTTGTTGTAACAGATGGCTCAGCACGGTATGCATGAGAAACTAAGAATACTCTTTCAAATGTAGGAACCATCATTTGCTTGTAAAGCTGGGGACTCTGGATAAGAAATGCCTTATGGTTGTAATAATCAACCTTAAATACTTCCGCTCCTCCTTCTGTTGATGAATAAGAAATTGTTGGCGTAAAAACCTCTGTACATTCTAGCTCTTTTGCTGCCAACCTAAACCCTTCCATTATTGCCTCTTGGATCTTAAATATTGGACGCACTGATTGGTGACGAAGACTAAGGGTCCTATAATCAAGAAGTGTTGGTAATTCAAGATTTAACTCTTTACCCCCCATGTCAAAAGGCATTTCATTAGCTTTTGCAATAATCTCAACTTTAGAAATTTTTATCTCAACTTTTCCTGTCTCAATATCAGGATTTATATATTTTTCTCCGCGCTCTTTTACTTCCCCAACTACCTCAACTACATCTTGGGGTGAAAGCTTGGATACCTGATTTGCTAACTCATCAAAAGCCGCAATCTGAATGACACCCGTCCTATCACGGAGATCAAAAAAGGAAATCTTGCCATGTGTCCTTACTCTTTCTACCCAACCTTTTAATAGAACTTGGTTACCGACGAGGTTGTTTGAATCAATAATTCTTGTTCTTTCCATTTCATAGCTATTATACCCTATTTATACCCATCTTCCAAAGAGTTTTGTTTCTATTGTAAGAATATAGTAAATATTTATTGACAGTACATATTCCACGTTGTATGATTAGCTTAATGAACTCATTTTTCAACATTAAGAACTTTAATCGCGTTGCCTAACGCGGGAAAGTCCTTTTGAGAAAAATGATGATCCCTAGCAAAAAAAGCGGGGATTTTTTTTGGGCCATATGGTAGAAATTGACGACATAAAAGACTTTTCAGATGATAGAGCTAGATTTGGCCCTATTCATCATACTGTCTTTAATGAAAAAAACAAACAACGCCCTGCTGATAAAAACCCAAACGACATACCTGAAATTCAAACAGGAACCGGATTTCCACCAGTGGATCCAGATGCAAGAAAACAAGAGATAGAGGAAATGGCAGCATTAATCGCCGGACCCGAAGGCTTAGACGTTGGATTATTTGAAAGCTCAGGGGGCAGCTTTTATA
>DASZRC010000021.1:0-31899 GCA_035549315.1 Patescibacteria group bacterium
TACATTCTATTAACTGCTTCCTCTATAGAATCTCCGGATCCGGTTATGACAGCAACAGCATCACCATAGCCCACATTTACCATTTTTTTGCCCTTTTTTCTAACATCCCACAACCAAATATCCTTCTCAACTTCCGGTGCAAAATCAACCGTTAAGCCACCGAGTGTGTGCTCTGTTTCGCTATCTCTATGTAAATTAAAAATCTTTATAGAGGTTGCTACGGTTCCCAGTGTAAATGGATTTTTCTGCTGGGATACTTTTTCAAAAAATTCGTGTACACTGCCACATTGAGCAAACTCGGTAAGAGAAGCGTTATAGCCCGGTCTATTAGGACAGAACTCGCCAAAATACATTTTTCCATCACGTTTGTTAATAAGAATTGATGCATCCCAGAAAAACAATCCTTTATGTTGTTTGGCTAATTCATCTACGATGGGGGGGAAAGCAATTTGAGCAATTCTGTCAGTATCTGCAATTGGAAAAACCATATCCGCTGCACAACCGGTTTGAATAGAGATATTGCCACTTCCGATCGGTTTGTTTTCGATATCTATAGACACACCTAGTGGTACACCATCGTAATATAGCTTTTCCGGAGTAATTTCAATAACTGATGGGATAAGTAGTTCAAGGATAAAGCCTTCAGATTCATAAATATTTTGATCTTTATCCATCGTTTCAATAACTTGCTTTGCAGCAAGGATTGGATCATCAACATCGGGAACAAAAGCATTTGTTGCATCGCTATTACCTTTGAGTACCCATACTTCATCAGTATTCTCTAAAAACTTTTTTGCCTCAGATACTTTCTTGAACTCTTTCTTACGGGCGATATTAAGTTTGGAATAGTGTTTTTTTACAAATTCTTTTGCTTTATCGCGATCAACTTCATATTGGTAGTCTTCACGAGTTGGAAAGTTACCGTGGAAACCTAGGTCTTTGATCTGTTCAGCAAGAGCATACAGTCCATTTGTATCAAAATACACAAAATAATCTTGTGGATTCTTGTATTTTTTCATTTCTTTTAAGACCTCCTCAGCGCTTTTCTTCTTAATAAGTCCATCAAATAAAGAAAGTCTTTGCTCTTTATCTTTTCTGTCTTCTACATATTCAGTATCACCTTCTGCTGCCAGAGTTTTCATGTTTTCAACTAGGGCTAGAACAACATCTTGGCCCTCCATTTGTAAGTGTTGAGCAACGGGAGTTCCTGATCCGTCAAAAGAAAATACAATATACTTCATATTATTGTTATATAGCATATCATAGTTATTGAAAATAGGAAGAAATAATTTGTCTAATTACTTGATTTAAAAGTTAGCTTGGTTCTATACTATTCTTAGATATGAAATTAAAAAAACATCACCATAGGTTAATTGCATTTTTTATTCTTCTAGTAGGTTTATTTATAGGTGTTTATATAATCCGCTCTTTTTTGGGCACTAAACCAAATGGGTATGTCCTTCCACAGTTTGAAACCGGTAAAACAATCTTTCCAAGAGGCGGAGAGACTTTAAAAAAAGGTGAAACATATGTTCTTGAGTGGCAAGGCGGGCCAAAAGGTGACATAGCAATATTCCTCCAAAATCAAGCAATGGAGAAAGATGGTGTGTCTGTTAGTCTGGTTGACCGAGTTTACGGCCTTAATAATACCGGATCATATAACTACACAATTCCGGACGATATTCCAAGTGGGTCATATAGATTCCAAATTGGCAATATTAATAGCCCCTACTTTAACATTAAGTAATTTCCCCAACAGAAGTTGGACCATTCGTGGTATAATAGGTACAAGACATAATAATCTCTTCAGATTAGATCTAGAGTTAACCCTGCTCAATTATCTCTTCTCATAAAGACATTATTAAAAATTAAGAGGGGAGGTAGAGAAAAAATGAACAACAAAAAATTATTCGTAGCGGGTCTTTCATACGACCTAAACCAAGACGCATTTGCGGAACATTTTGGACAAGCTGGACAGGTAGTTTCTGCTGTAATTATCATGGACAAATTCTCCGGAAGGAGTAAAGGATTTGGATTTGTAGAATACGCAACAACAGAAGAAGCTCAAAAAGCTATTCAAATGTTTAATGATACAGAATTTGCAGGAAGAAAAATTATTGTAAACGAAGCTCGTCCACAAGAAGACAGACCACGTTCAGGTGGCGGTGGATTTAGCAGAGGAAATGATAATAGAGGAGGAAGCAGACATGGACATAATGATAGAAATAACAGAGGTGGAAATGATAGGGGGAACAGATGGTAGATAACAATATAAAAAAATCATCTAATCCGTGCACAAGGTGCGGAAAAGACAGGATTGAGGGCAAAACATGGACTGAAGAAGTTGTAGAATATTTTGGGAAAACTACATTGATTCATACAGAAATGGTTTGCCCTGATCCTGAGTGTCAAAAAATTGTTGAAGAAAAGTTAGAGGAGCAAAAGAAAAAGACAAAAGACATGCAGGCAGCAAAAGACGAAAGAATCAAGAAAGCTCAAGATGCGAGGAAAAAACCTGTAATTAATTAGTTTTTACACCGGAAGTTTTTCACCACAATTACCCTGCGTCTCTACCCCATTTAGCCTATCTTTAAGCCAAGCAATAATATCTTTGCCTACACGATTGGCAATTTCTATGTGACCTACCTTTGGTAGCCAAAGTGTAGTTAAATTTGCATTATTCATACACGATTTATTTACAAATTCTGCAGTAGTTTTGGGTAATACAAGTGTATCCGCCAATCCTTGCGCAACTAGTGCCGGCTTAGAACCCTTTTGTAGGGGTGGAACTGTTTCTTTTTGAGAAACCTTGAGCCAGGACGGCAATTTAAGGGGATTGGTTTTAAAAAACTTTCCATTCAAAAATGCATCTAGCTCAATTTCTTTGGTTTGGGTCACCAAGCATTTATTGGCGACACTTTTGTAATTCTTTAATCCACTTTGAGTTAAGACGTCTGAATTTTTCACTCCATAAAAGGCCGGCCAGGAAACTGCCAGCTCTGATCCTAATCCCCACGCAACCAAGTTGTCATACTCCTTACTTAATAGGCTCGTAATTTCTGTGGCCGGAGCTGCCGCTGCAACGGCTATTAAATTAAGTTCCGGAGCATATTTTGGACCAATAAGGTTTGTGAAGAAGACCGAGTGTCCACCTTGAGAATGACCCCACAGTAAATAGTTGTTGTTAGCGTGTGAGTCTGGAAAATTTTGTGCGGCTCTAACTGAATTTATAACATCTCGGGCTTCCGATTGGCCAACTAAATATAGCTGCGTTCCGGGTGTTCCTAGACCTTGGTAATCTGTAGCTACTACTACCCAATTATTTGCTAAGGCATCAGATAGCCAATTCATGTCGGAAAGTGGGTTGGTAGCTCTGGATGGTGCGCACTGGGGGCCCATTCCGCTTGTTCCATGTGCCCAAGCAAGAACCGGTCTTCCAGACTCTGTTGCCACCTCATCCGGAATAAATATCATTCCCGTAGAAATTGTTGGCTTTCCATTGGGAAGCTGAGATACATACATAATTCTGTACGCTTTTTTAAGATGATTTACCTTAATGTTTAACGCATCTTTTTTGATTAATGTCCCCGGCTTTGTTGATTTCAATGATTTTGGAGGAATATAGAATGAAGCGATCTTATCCTGGTATGTAGATGAAATAATATTTCTTACTGTGTATTTACTAATAACTACTACAAGTAGAAACAGAGCAAATAAAATTAAAAAAAGTGGAATTAGCTTGAATTGAGAAGGTAGCTTTTGGGCCACTTTTAACCTTTTATTTGCCATGGCCAGTGTCCTTTAACCTCCATATCAAAAGTGATGCTTAGGAAGGAACGAATTAAAACAATAGCTGCCAATATTCCTACTGTTGTAAAACTTGGATGGCCAACAACCGATCTAATTACGTCTCCGGCAACTAAAACTTCTAGTCCTAGTAATATTGATCTGGCCAAATTTGTTCTATAACTTTTGTATAGTTCTCCCCCATTTATTTTACCGTGAGAAACACAATCTCTCACAAGAATGATTGTAGCCAAAATTACTCCAAACAAAATAATAAAAACACCAAAAAGATCTAACAATTCACCAACGTAAGAAGCAAGGGTAAAAGCATCCATAAACAATGTTAGTCTCAAATGGAATATAAAATCAAGAGTAATTTAGCTGAAGGAGAAAATTTTAGATTTTGCCTTGGGATTTTAGGCGGCGTGCTTCTGCTTCATCAAGAATAATTTTTCTTATTCTTACATTTTTAGGTGTAATTTCAACGTATTCATCATCCGCAATGTATTCCAGTGCGTCTTCTAAATCCATGCGGTGAGGTTCTTTAACATGAACTGAAACTCCATCTCCCTTTGATCTCATATTGGTAAGGTGTTTTGCTTTACAAACGTTAACTGCTAGATCTCCTGCTCTGGAATTTTTTCCTATAACTTGCCCTTTGTATACGTTTTCTGCCGGTCCAATAAATAATATTCCACGATCTTGAGAGTTTGTAATTCCATAACCCGTTGCTACTCCAGACTCAAATGCAGTAAGTGACCCCTGCTCTCTTGAGTAAGTAAAACCTGGATCCGGAGCGTATTCATAAAAAAGTGTGTTAATTATTCCAAGTCCTCGAGTATCTGTAACGAATTCATTTCTGTAACCAAAAAATGCTTTTGTTGAAACTATAAATTCCAAGAAGGAAATTCCGTTATCTTGCTTCATGTCTATAAGTTCTGCTCGCCTTGCACCCATTTTTTGTATTACTGATCCTGAAACTTCTTCCGGCGCTTCTATGAATACCTTTTCAAATGGAGTAAGAGTTTTACCATCAACAACTTTATCAATGACTTGGGGGCGGGCAACTTGAAATTCATACCCTTCCCTTCTCATTCTCTCCATAAGAATTGCCAAATGTAGTTCTCCACGCCCGGAAACTATCCAGCCTCCATTTGGGTTGTTTTCAACTCTAAGAGCCATGTCTGTTTCAAGTTCTTTATAAAGCCTTTCTTCAATTTGCCTTGAAGTTTTAAATTCTCCTTCACGTCCTGCAAATGGTGAGCTATTTACCATAAATTCAACTCTAATGGTTGGCTCTTCAATTGCAAGTAACGGCAAAGCTGTTGGGTTATTTACTTCTGAAATTGTTTCCCCAATGACCGGGTTTTGTATGCCGGATATTGCAACTATGTTCCCAACCTCAGCCTCTTGAACTTCTGCCTTGTCCAAACCTTCAAATGTCATAATAGATGTGACACGGAATTTGTTTTGCTGACCATCACGTGTAATTTGTACAACCTCTTGTCCGGACGCAATTTTTCCGTTGTAAATTCTACCAATAGCAATTCTTCCTTTGTGTGGGTCACTTGAGAGGGTTGTAACAAGTATCTGTAAGGGGTTATCAATAGAACCGCTAGGTGCTGGAATTTGGCTCATAATGGTCTCAAATACGGGAGATATATCTGTCATTGTAGATAGATCCGGTTCTAAACCTGCTAGCCCATTTTTTGCCGACGCATAAATTATTGGAAAATCAGCAGCATTATCATCTGCCCCAAGGTCTAAAAAGAGTTCAAGGGTTTTGTCTAAAACGTGGTTTATCCTTGCGTCTGATTTGTCAATTTTATTAACAACAACAATAATTTTGTGCTTCATCTCGAGAGCTTTTTTGAGAACAAAGCGTGTCTGAGGCATTGGTCCTTCTTTTGCATCTATTAAAAGAAGACAGCCGTCAGCCATTTTGAGAACTCTTTCTACCTCTCCTCCAAAATCAGCGTGTCCGGGAGTATCAATGATATTTATTTTGGTCTCACCCCAAATAACAGAAGCGTTTTTGGAAAAAATTGTAATTCCTCGTTCTCGCTCTAGGTCGTTTGAGTCCATAATAAGAGATTCGGCTGTATCCTTGTGGAACTTTGCCTTAGACTGTTTCAAAAGTGCGTCAACCAAAGTTGTTTTTCCGTGGTCAACGTGGGCAATAATAGCTACGTTTCTAATATCTTTCATATAAAAACACCGCCTTCCGCGGTGTCTAATCACTATTATAACAGAGATAACGGATATTTCCTATCGCTAAGCATTTTTTTCTCAATTATAGGATGTAAATGACGAAAAACGAAAAAGTAAAAATAATAGCATTAACTATAATAAATAGATCTTGTAACAAGCCTCAAAATTTGCAATAATTAAACCTCATGAAAATTACTTCTGTTAAGGCACTAGAAATTCTTGATAGCCGTGGAAACCCCACAGTTAGTGCTACTGTAACTTTGGAAGACGGATCTATTGGTTGGGCCGGTGTTCCTAGTGGCGCCTCTACCGGAAAATATGAAGCAGTTGAACTAAGAGATGGAGACAAAAATCGCTTTGGCGGTACAGGAGTTTTAAAAGCTATTGAAAATGTTAACACCAAAATTGCTGAAAAGGTTATTGGAATGGATGCATCAGACCAAAAGGCAATTGATGATGCAATGCTTGCACTAGATGGTACAGAAAACAAGGCTAATTTGGGTGCAAATGCAATTCTTGCCGTATCTCTTGCAACAGCCCGAGCAGCAGCAGTAAGCGAAAAGAAAGAGTTATTTGACTACCTCACAAAGTTTAACCCGGACTTTAGCGGTACCTATGAACTACCAATTCCCATGATGAACGTTATGAATGGTGGAAAACATGCGGGCTGGGCAACAGATATTCAGGAGTACATGATTCTTCCAATTGGGGCAAAGACGGAATCTGATGCAATAAGAATGTGTGCAGAAGTCTACCAAATACTTAAAAAGATTATTAAAGACAAGGGTTACGCCACAAACGTTGGAGATGAGGGCGGATTTGCACCAAGTGTTTCATCCAATGAAGAACCTTTTGCTCTTCTGATGGAAGCAATAGAAAAAGCCGGATATAAACCAGGGGTTGATATATCTCTTGGAATTGACGCCGCAGCCTCCGAATTTTATGAGGATGGCAAATATAATCTTAAAAGAGAAGGAAAAGTTGTTACCTCAGATGAATTATCTGCTTTCTATCAGGAATTAATAAGTAAATATCCAATTATTTCTATGGAAGATATTTTTGGAGAAGATGATTGGGATGCTTACAAAAAATTCCATGCAGCAAATCCAAATCTTCAACTTGTTGGAGATGATCTTTATGTAACAAACGTAAAAAGACTTCAGATGGGAATTGATAATAAATCCTCTAACTCAATATTAATTAAGTTAAACCAAATTGGATCTTTAACCGAAACAATTGATGCAATCTTGCTCGCCCGTAAAAACGGAATGTCCTCTGTTGTTTCCCACAGGAGCGGAGAGACAGAAGACACATTTATATCTGATTTTTGTGTAGCCATGGGAACAGGTCAAATCAAGACTGGTGCGCCGGCAAGAAGTGAAAGAACAGCAAAATACAACCGCTTGCTCACAATAGACAATAGTATTACAAATAAAAAGTACGCAACTTTTCCTTTTGTAAAGTAGCTACTTATTAATGAAGCCACTTCAAATCTTTCTTCTGATACTTATAATTTACATTTTGCTTCAGGCTGCATATTCTGCCTATTATTTTCATAAATCAAGAGCATTGGTAAAAAATAGTCATGTTGGGAGCTTTGAAGTTGGGAATAAGGGGCCAACATATTTGTTTTTTGCAGCCGGAGACAGTGTTGGCGCGGGAATTGGGGCAAGTACTTTTGAAACAAGTTTAGTTGGAAGATTGTCAGCAGAGCTTGCTAAAGATCACAAAGTTGAAGTTAATAACAAATCGGTTTCCGGATACAGAATGCTAAATTTGGTTGATGGGCCCCTTCCTTCTAAAAAACAGGATCTAATTCTTTTGGTTATATCCTCAAATGACGTATTCAACTTTACAAATTTGGATAGATTTAAAGATCAAACACACAAAGTTTTTGACAAATATTCAAAATTAGCTGATAAGGTTGTTGTTATTGGACCGGGAAGAATATTTGACACTGATGCTTTACCCCTTTTTATGAGATTAATTTACAAACAAACCGGCAAAAAATATGCTAGCGTAATGGCAGAAGAAGCATCAAAATACCCCAATATTATATATGTTAATCCTTATGAAGCGTCTGAAATTGGTAAAGAGTATGGAGATACGGGGGCAGCTGACAAGTTTCATCCAAACGATGAGGGGTATAGATTTTGGTTTGATTTAGTAATGAATAAGTTTAATAAATAGTGTTGCTTTTGTTTTGTATATGTTATAATAACTTTAATACTTTAGAACACTACTTACCTTTGAACTCCCGTTTCTCATGCTCATAACACTTTCCTATCACTCTGAAATATTTATTTGTGGATCTTTTAGCGAAAGGAGGAGAAAATAATTATGAGTACAAGATTATTCGTTGCAGGTATTCCTTACGAAACAAAAGACGATGAATTAGCAGCTCATTTTGCAACAGCAGGACAAGTTACATCAGCAAAGGTTATTACAGACAGATATTCAGGGAGAAGTAAAGGATTTGGATTTGTAGAAATGGCTTCAGAAGCTGATGCTGCAAAAGCAATTGAGACGCTTAACGGATCAACTCTCGGAGGAAGACAGTTAGTTGTTAAAGAAGCATATCCTATGAAAGATAGAAATGAAAACGGCGGAGGCGGACAAAGTGATGATAGAAGGAATGACTTCGATGACAGAGGTTAAGTATAAACATAAATAAGCTTCACTTTAGTATTTACTATTTTGTGAAGCTTATTTTTTGGGAAAATTACGCTAATTATTTTCCTGAAAAAACCTTACTATCAGTTCTAAGTGTAGCGATTATGTAGACAGTTGATACTCCAACTAATAAGTATACTGCTTGTTCTACGACCGGCATTGTGCTTAAAAGTGAATTAACCAAATTGAAGTTGAAAAGACCAATTAATCCCCAGTTAAGACCGCCTACAAAAAGAAGAAGGTATGCAATCATGTGTAATGCTTTCATTTTCTAATTCACCTCCAATCTACATTGAGCGTATTCTTTTATTAATGCTTTGTCAAGTTAACCTTGTGGTAAAATTAGTCTATATATGCTTAGAAAAATAAAGAATTTTGCCCATGCAATTGAGGCTGAAACGGCAAGTTTAATCTATGCTAAGGGTAGGAGAAAGATTGCAACAATTGGAGTTACCGGTACGGACGGTAAAACAACTACCTCTAGCTTGATCTTTCATATATTAAGAACTGCCGGATATAATCCTGCTATGGTTACTACTGTCGCCGCTCAAATAGGAGACAAAACTTATGATACCGGACTTCATACCACTACTCCCTCCCCTTTTGCGTTACAAAAATATATTGCCAAAGCAAGAAACGCTAATGCGGACTATTTGGTTTTAGAAGTTACCTCTCATGCTTTGGATCAAAATAGAACCCAGGGAATTGAATTTAAAATTGGTGTGCTAACAAATATTACCCATGAACATCTTGATTATCATGGTACATATGAAAATTATGTTAAGGTTAAAAGTAAATTGTTTAGGAGAGCTGATGTTTCAATTCTCAACCTAGATGATGATTCATATAAGTTGATTACTAAAAATATTGGATCAAAAAAGATTCTTACCTATTCAATCAAAAATAAAAGGGCGGATTTTAACCCCAAATCTGTGGGTGTAGATTTTCCTGATGAGTTCAATTTTAACTATGAAAATTTTATGGCTGCAATTTCTGTTGCAGAGGTACTGGGAATTAACAGGGAAAAAGTAAAAGAAGCTCTGGCCACGTTTAAGTTTCCAAAAGGAAGGCAGGAAATTATCTATGATAAGGAGTTTAGAGCAATTGTAGATTTTGCTCATACCCCCAATTCTTTTGCCAGAGTTTTACCTGTTCTTAAAAAGAGTACAAAAAAAAGATTAATTCACATCTTTGGGTCTGCCGGTCAAAGAGATATGTCTAAAAGGCCTTTGATGGGAACAAAATCCAGTGAAAGTGCGGATATTATAGTGTTAACGGCAGAAGATCCTAGAAATGAAAAAATTGAAGACATTAATGCTCAAATAAAGCTAGGTATAGCAGATTTTAAAAACGCAGACTTTAACGGGGTTGATAAGGTTTTGGATAAAAAAGTGTTATTTGAGATACCGGATAGGCAAAAGGCAATAGATTTTGCCATTAAAATTGCAGAACCTGGAGATACTGTGGTTGTAACTGGGAAAGGGCACGAGCAGTCAATGAATCTTGGTCATGGGGAAACGCCCTGGAGCGATCACTTGGCAATTCAAAAAGCCATAGAGTCACAACAAAAAAGCTAATTCTTTTGCCAATATTTTTCTTGCCTTGGAAGTTTTTTTTCGTCCTCTTTATTAAGCAGCAACGGTTTAATTGCTTCTTCTAAAAAGATACCATTTTGAGAGCCTTTTACTACTAAGATCACATCCTTTGGTAAATTTTTTGCCAAATACTCTCCTGCTTCTTTTGAGTTTTGAAACCATAATGCTTCTTTGACTTTGACGTTTGGTAGTACGTACTCTTTGGTCAGTGGACCAACGCAATATAGGTAGTCAACAGTTTCATTAATAAGATTTGCAATCTCCTTGTGTTCTTTTTCTGCTAAGTCTCCGAGTTCTCTCATGTCCCCCATAAGAAATGCTACCTTTCTTTTTTCAGTTTTGCTTAAGCTGGTAGCCAAGTTTAAGAAAGCAATGACAGCAAGTTTTGAAGAGTTATATGATGAGTCCAAAATTATAGATTTATTAATTCCCTTAAAAATGCTTGCCCTACCCTTTGGTAATTTATAATTATTTTGTAATGAGTCAGTAATTTCCTCTATATTTATTCCTAGTTTATAAGCGGTAAGTATTGCCGGAGCAAGAACTTCTCTGTACTCTAATGGAAGTACTAATCCTTTGAGGTTAATTTTTATTGCTTGGCCCTCAAGTATAAAAGAAAACATTGTGCCATTTGGATCAACTGCATACTTATCAAAATAGATTGTGTTATTTTTATCTTTTCCAAAGGTTAAAAGTTCACCCTTATCAAAATCTTTTAATATTGAATGAATATATTTATTATCCTTATCATAAATACCAAGTCTGGCCCCAGATTTGGTAATAATTTTTGTATCTTCTTCGGCTATTTTTTCCAATAGAAATTCATAGTCCTTTTTATCCTTTGGCTTTTTTGGCAAAAGCTTTGCAAATTGCATTGTATGAGTTGCGGAAATGTTAAGAGATATTGCCACATCAGGATTAACAATTGTTAGGAGGTATTCCATATTTTTGGGAGGAAAAGGATCATCTATTCCCATTTCTACAATCATGTAATCAAAGCCTTTGGTAGAAAAAATTTTAAAAGGAGCTAGTAAAATAGCCTTTAGCCAAGAAAATAGGCCATAATCATCTATTTTTATAGCCAAAATCCCCAATGGGATACCTGTTTCAGAGTTTTGGCTAACAACTTTGGTTTTTTTGTTCCTTAAAATCGCTTCCAAGGCGTTTCTGGTTGATGATTTTCCAACTGATCCTGCTATCCCTATAGTGGTAGGCTTATGGATAATTAAGGCTATTTTTGCAAAAAATCTAAGATAGGCAAGAACTAATGTTACAAGAGTTTGCTTCATGGCTATATTATACAGTTAATTGCTGTATTTGCTCAAATTGCCTATTGATTTGAAAAGATAAAATTGTTTATATTTATATCCTATGGATGACGCACAAGATACAAACCAGGATGCAATAGTAGAAGGCGTAGTTGAGGAGGAAATAACTACAGCTTCTGATGATTCAAATTCCCCTACTTCATCCTCTCAATCTCAGGTGATGGTTTTGGAAAGCCTAGAAAGCTTAATAAAAGAGAACCTAGATAAAATTGCTAAGCTTCAGCAAGATGCAGGACAACATCAGGAGATGATTGATTCCGTTCTTGGTAATGATGAGGTTTACAAACAGCACGAAGAGGCTGTAAAGGCTGCTCAAAAGGTAAAAAATGCTACAAAAGCAGAGGTTCTAAAAAGGCCCGATGTTAGTCATGTTGTAAATAAACTAAAGGAAGTAAAACTTGAGATAAAAGAAATAAAAGAATCTATGAATTCTTATTTACAGGAATACCAAAGATTATCCGGATCAAATGAGATTGAAGACAATGAGGGAAGAACAATGCAAATAGTCTACGAAGCAAAACTTATAAGAAGACAAGGATAACTTCTACTCTTTGAAATCTTTCATCCACTTTTTTATACTTAAATAACCCCATGAAAAAGCTCATTTTATTTACTGCGTTTTTATTAGTTATTGCTGTTGGCGCAATACTTCCAAGATATGTTCTATTCAAAGATAAAAGTGTTGCCGGTAATCAGTCAATTGCTTCTCCTCTTCCTAAGATACTAACAAAAACTTTTCCCGGAATATTGGGGGCCGAGGCTGAATCAGAATATTGGAAGCCTAATATAGATAGCGTTCTTGATAATGGCACAAAAAAGCCTAATTTATCTGCAGAGGCTGCTATTGCATATGATGTAACCACAAATACTTTGCTTTATGAAAGAAATATTAAAACAAGACTGCCAATTGCATCCCTTACAAAGATCATGACTGCAACTATTGCCCTTGAAACAATGAAGCTAAATGATGTTTTGACAGTATCTAAAAGTGCGGCAGAAATTGGTGAAGACTCAATGGGGTTAAAAGAAGGAGATAAATTAACATTGGAGGACTTGCTGTTTGGATTGGTTTTGAAATCCGGCAATGATGCAGGAGAAGTAATTGCTCAAGATAGTCCTCTTGGGCGCGATAACTTTGTTTATACAATGAATAAGAAAGCAGAAGATTTGGGTTTAACAAATACTCACTTTACTAATCCAACCGGACTTGAGGGGGACGGAAAGCAGTATAGTTCTGCAGTTGATTTATTGGTTATGACTAGATATGCCCTCCTTGACCCAGACTTTACTAGAATTGCGGCAACAGTAGAATACGAAATTCCTCAGACCAGTGACCACAGTTATTACTACCTATCAAATGAAACAAATCTTCTCACATCTTATCCTGGGGTGAAGGGCGTAAAAACTGGCTATACTCCGGAAGCTGGTCTGTGCTTAGTAACGTTCTTAGATTTTAAGGGGCACAAAATTATTGCGGTTTTACTTAATGCACAAAATAGAAGACAGGAGATGAAGGATTTATTGGATTATTCTTTGAAGACTGAGGGAATGGTTCCACCCCCTCATCAGTAGTTGACTGGGGTAAACTTCTCGTCCCTATGTGTGCCTAGGGCGGGACTCCCTTCGACAAGCTCAGGGTAAACTTCTCGTCCCTATATGTGCCTAGGGCGGGACTCGAACCCGCATGACTTGCGCCACACGCTCTTAAGGCGTGCGTGTATACCATTCCACCACCCAGGCAACTGGAGCTAAAAAAGCACCTTAACAATTATAACATTAGAATCCCTAAAAAATAATAAGAAGGGATTATAACACAAATTAAAAGATACGGTTGACAAAAAAAGAGTTACTACTAAGCGAGGTTGAATTTCGGGGTAGCTATAGTTTCCAATAAAGCTGCTTCGATGGTATTCAATAATAAAGTTTTATTTTCACTATTTATCTTTTGATGTTTCGCAAATATCCTTTTAAATGGCTTAAATTTTGGGTCATGAGAACTAAGGTTATTATTGAAGTAGTTAATATAAACCCCACCTAAATTTGAGTTTTGGTCCACATAAACCAAAAATTCATCTCCAATGGCTTGCATCGTGTATTTCTTATCTATTACTTTAGGGGAGAAATAAAACTCATCCAATTGAGCATCGTAGTAAGGAACCCACGAATTTTCTTTTGCTATCCTGTGGAGATCCTTTACTTGGTTAACTATTTTATTGAGGTTTAATTTGTTTTTCATGGTCTTTTATTTTCACATTTCCAATATCGTTTCTCTCGTATCTGACCAACAAATCTAAATGCGGTCGCTATGTCATATATACCCTTACTCTTATATATTACAGCATGATTATACCACGTACCAGTAGGAGTCTCCGCAAGAGAATCGTAATAAACAAAGGCTCGTCTATCAGTATAGGATTTAAAAATCATATCGGGTGGGCAATTAAGAATCATCTCCTTTAAAGATTTCAAGTAGCCAGGTTCTAAAATCTCTGGGTGCCTTTTGGAGTGTTTGTCGTAGTTTTTTTTATGAAAAACATATTTTTTCCCGTCAGTGTCAGCAAACTCTAGGACTGGTTTACGATTGTTCATTTTTTGAAATTATAGCACAGCTTAAACACCGTTGTTACATGCCTATGACGAAAGGAAGAGATACAGTAATGGAGATTAAAGTTTGATACCCTTTTAGGGATGAATCTTAAGAACGTATATTAAAATAAGGTAAGTAGCTATTGTGACTACAATGGGAATTGCAACGGTTTTAAACCAAAAACCCATACTTTTATAAATTCTTGAATCAATCTCCTCGCTAGCGTAAGCTTTTATCTTCTTCATCAATGGAACGGTTTCTAGTTCAGCGTTTACAATTTCTTTAACCTTATTTCTAAACTCTTCGTCTCTTATCATTCTCCCCACATGCTTTTCAACTAGTGATTCCGCCAAATCAGAAGGTATTCTATCGGGGATCTCGGCAGTTTGAGGGGTCTTACTCATTGGGTTTTTCTTGTGCTTTCTTTTCTTCAAGCTCTCTCATCTTTTGCAATACAGATATTCCAAGCTTAACTACATCAAGTTCTTCATTCGCTTTGTAGTATTCTTTAAGGCTTTCAATTTGTTGTTTAGCACCATTTGTAAATCTTACAATTACTGCGTCCTTCTCTTCTCCATCTTCTTGAATTTTTTGCTTGTCTTGAGTTGCTGGCATACCCTGATTATACCACCCGAATTGCTGCCTCATCAATACCCCATGTCTTACAATCCCAGTTATACGACGTAGATTTTGTTTTGATGTATTGACAGAAATGACGAGCGGGAGTATATTGATTTTGACAGGGGGCAATATCTTGTTCAACTGTCGAGTACTTCAGAAAAAAGCTTCATTTAACTTTTGCACCACCCAGGCAATATTATGTATTTTACTTTATATTAGGCTTGCCTTCAACTAATTGAGAGTTAAGAAAGGCTTTTGAGGAAGTGTAAAAATACTTTGTAGTGTGAGTAGAAAAGGTAAACGTTGATTAAAAGTAACATTGGGAAAACAAATGACTTCTCTACTACCCCACCTGTTTTCATTCTAAAGACTCTTAGCGGAGGAAAACCAAATCTAATAGGTATAGGGAAAAGCAAAGGTAATCCTTCTTCTGTAAATAAATCCATAAATAGATGTGATATATAGCCTATTATAAAAGCCCACCATACAACACTTTGATTTACAATTAATACAGAGGAAGTTAATTTCAATACTTCATGCGCAACAAAACCAAAGATTGCCAATCCAATGAATGAGTGAGATATGTATCTATGTCCTCCAAGAAGCGGAGTAATAAGTTTTGCTGCAATTGCTCCTCCTCTTTCATTTCTATATAAGTGAGCTGTGGGTTGGTCAATATCAGGAGCTAATCCCCCAAGCATGTTTGCACCAAAGGATACAATTGCTGTTGCCAATGTAATGTGTGGAATTGGACTATATGCTACAACCCCAACAAGCGCTGTAAATGCAGCTAAATCATGAGTTCTTCCGGTCATTAGAATAGTATCGGGTATTAGATATAAAGTATCAAGGACATAAAGTTTACTTCCAATCTTCTTTATAATATTTTTTCCCTTTGAGGTTTTTGGGCATATATTCTTGCTCTACTTTTTGACCGGTTTCCTTTTCTACTTTCCAAGTGTATCTAATGTGCCCTTTTCCATAATCAAGCTTTTTCATCACTTTGTTTGCTGCGTTTCTAAGATGTAGCGGAATTGGATCAAGATGTTCTTCATCAATATCGCTCATTGCCGCACCAATTCCCATGGTAGATGCAATAGATTTTTTGGCTGTAGCCAGATATGTTGCAGTTTGGGCAAGAATTAGTTGTGCTTCCGGCATTCCAATCATGTGAACTGCCTGCATGCATGCTGTTGCTAAAACCATAGCTGTTGGCTGGGCGTTTCCAATATCTTCACTTGCGAAAATAACCATACGTCTTGCTATAAACATAGGGTCTTCACCTGACTTAATCATTCTTGCCAAATAATGAAGCGTTGCATCCGGCTGGCTACCCCGCATGGATTTGATAAAAGCGGATATTGTGTCATAATGCCAATCCCCCTTTTTGTCATAAAAAATTGCTTTTTGTTGAACCGCTTCTTCTGCCGTTTTTATATCAACGTTATTGGATATGCTTGCTGCTAGTTCCACCGCATTTAGAGCGGTTCTAGCATCACCATTAGCCTGTTTTATGATATGTTCAATTGCATCCTTGCTCCACTTAACCTGCCTGCCGGCAGGCAGGCTTTTTCCTAATTCTTTTATGGCACGCTTAACTATTTTTTCTAAGTCCTCGTCTGTCAATGAGTTTAGTACATATACTTGGCTTCTTGAAATAAGTGGTGCATTTACACGAAAGCCCGGATTCTCTGTGGTAGCACCAATTAGAATTATGGTTCCGTCTTCAACACTTGGAAGAAATGCATCTTGTTGAGCTTTGTTAAATCTATGTATTTCATCTACAAACAAAACTGTCTGTTGATTGTTTGTTTTTCGAAGTTGGCTTGCTTTCTCAATTACTTTTCTGACATCTGCTACTCCACTCGTCACTGCAGAAAAAAAGATAAAATCCGCATCTATGTACCTGGAAATTAACGAGGCAAGGGTAGTTTTACCTACTCCCGGAGGTCCCCATAGGATCATAGAGGTGACTTGTTTGTTTTCAAGCATTCTCCTGATAGGTCTACCTTCGCCTAGTAGGTGCTCTTGACCAACGAATTCTTCAATCTTTGTGGGACGTAGCCTTTCTGCCAAGGGCTGTTGCATGAGTATATTTTAACACCTCCTAGCAAGGACATAGCCCAACCAAAGTAAGCAATTTATTTTTGGTCCACTTGTATCTTGTTTGATGTCTTTTAATAAGATAAATATTTGCTACAATGAACTTAGTTTTGGGCTACACAAAGACTTCAAATACTACCTTTAGGATCGGAGTTTTTGACAATTAGATTTCAAAATTAACCCTTACAAGGGTTAATTTTGTTACCTCCATAGATTTTGAATTTTCCATTTGTTAGAATAATAACGTTTGTTGGGGCCGATGGCGCAATGGTAGCGTACTTCCATGGCATGGAAGGGGTTGAGAGTTCGAATCTCTTTCGGTCCACTAAGCCTTTCTAGTTAAGTTGCCTTTAATTGCTACTTTATTTTTCCAATTAAGCACTATCCAAGCGGCAAGCAGGGTTGAAATTGGTACTGCCATTATTAAACCGGCCGAGCCAACAATTGTAGAAATAGTTTCTCCACTTATCATTTCAGTATTTAAAATTACCCAATAAGGAATATTGCCGGGATTAAGGACTATAAAAATAAATATAAATAAGGATGATCCTGCGTACGCTAATACCAACGTGTTAACTAAGGATAAAATATGTTCCTTTCCAACGTTGAATCCTCTTTTGACTAAGGAAGAATATCTAATATCCTTATCAACGTGTGCAATTTCAAATATTGTAGCTGCTTGAGTTATTGTTACATCATTTAAAGCTCCAAGAGTACCGATAATAATTCCTCCCAAAAATAAACCCTTAAGATTAATTATGCTCGTTGCACCTATCTGAAGCGAAGCAATATCTTCATTACCAATGCCTGTTAGGTATGTTGCGCTTGTTGCAATTGTGGCCAAAATAGCTGTTATAAAAAGAGCGAAAAAAGTTGACACCAAGGCAACTGTAGTTTGTTTTGAAACACCATGAGCAACATATGTGGAAACAAAAAGAATAATTAAGGATCCAACAATACTAATAAATAATGGATCTCTACCCTGCAATATGTTTGGCACTATAAACATAAGGATTACTGCAAGGCTTGTTACTAATCCAACTAAAGACCCTACCCCCTTAAGCCCGGCAATTAAAATTACCAATATAAAAAACAAAACAATGGCTACTATAACTTTATTGAATCTATATTTATCGTATACGGAATAAATCACTTTCCCATCTGGGTTTGTAGTTTTGAGCAATACTATCTGATCCCCTTTTTGCAGCTCATGGTCTTTGGTTAAAGTTACGGGATCACCGTAGTGTAGATCTATTGATTTACCACTATTTGGACCATCTTCTATCTGTAATTTAAGGTTTTGATAGAGATTTGTTTTGCCGTTGCTAATAACTTCACCTTCGCTATTTACGTTTACTACTTTTGCTTTGTAGTATTCATCTTTGGGTGTATTAATTTTACCTTGGGCAAATACAATTGAGGGAAAAGAAAGCAGAAGGAAAATACTAATTAAAAATTGTTTCATTTTGCAATTTTAAACGTTAATTATATTAAGCGCAATATAATCTATTTGGAACGATAAAGCAGCTTTCCCAAGAATATGGCAAGAGTAATTAATACAATGGTTCCACCGGAGGATAAATCTAAATAATAAGAAGCAAAAATACCCAAAATTACGGAAAATAAAGATATAATTTCTGCAATAAAAATTGTTTGCATAAAACTTTTTTTAAACTGTAAAGCAGTCACAACAGGGATTACTATTAGGGCTGCGATTAGTAAGACTCCAACAATTGGAATAGAAAGTGATACGGTAAACGCTGCTAAAACTATTAATAAAATATTTATAAACCTTGTGGGAATTCCGCTTACACGGGCAGCCTCTTCATCAAATGTTACAAAAATTAGTTCTTTATAAAAGAGGATTACTGTTATAAATATAAAAATTCCAAGTAACGCAATAATATAAACATCAGTCTGTGTAACAGTGGCAATGCTTCCAAACAAATAATTAAATATATCAACACTAAATCCTTTGGCCAGACTTATAAGTACAATTGCAAGAGCAAGGCTTCCGGACAGAAATATTGCAAGAGCCGATTCACCATAAACCTTTTTACTAAGCCTTAATCTTTCAATTGCAACAGATGATGCAACTGATGCTGCAATAGCTGTAATCAAGGGATTAACCTGAAGAAGTAGACCAATAGCTATTCCTGCCAAGGAAACATGGGAAAGGGTATCTGCAATTAGGGAATAACGCCTCAAGACCAAAAATATTCCAATAATTGGCGCAATTAAAGCTATAATAATACCCGCTTCAAAACCTCTTAATATAAATGAATATTGAAAAATATCTAACATATTTAATCTTCGTGATGCAGTCCTTTTTTACCAATGAGCTCATGAAAATATCTACCCTTCAAGAATTCGTTTGGTTCTCCGTAATAATCCATTGTTCTATTAATATATCCAATTTCAGTGGCTTCATGAGCAACTACATCTAACTCGTGGGACACTAAAACCAGAGTAAGATCAAGCTCTGTATTTAACTTCCTAAGTAATGAGTAAAACTGCTTTTGAGTTTTTACATCTACACCAACTGTAGGCTCATCAAGAAATATTGCCTTTGGTTCTGTAGCCAGCGCTCTAGCGATAAAAACTCGTTGTTGTTGTCCTCCCGATAAATCACTTATCTGTCTGTTTTTATAATCGAGCATGTCAACTTGGCGCAAGGCAATTTTAACTTTTTCTTTGTCCTCTTTTGTCGGAAACCTTAATAAGCCTCTTTCTCCATATCTACCCATAGCTACAACCTCCTCTACGCTAATAGGAAAATTCATTTCAACATATGTTTTTTGAGGTACATAACCTATGTCATACCATTTTTTAAAATTTTTAACGTCCTCGCCAAACAATTTAATTTCCCCCTTGGTAGGTTTTAGAAGACCAAGCATTAGCTTTAATAGTGTGGACTTTCCGCCTCCGTTTGGACCGATTATTCCCACATAATCACCCTTATGGATTTGAATTGATACGTCTTTGACAACTTCTTCTTTCCCGTAAGCAAACGATACGTTTGATAGTTCTATTATTGTGTTGGTGTGGTCTCTTTGCATTGAAGCGCTATTTCTAAATTCTTAAGGTTACTTCTCATTATTGTGAAGTAGTTATCACCTTTCTTAATATTATCATCCGGTATTCCTTCTATGGGGTCAAGTACCAGTGTTTGTGCCCCAACTTCATTTGCGATTGTTTGTGATAGTTTTGGACTAACCAAGCTCTCAAAGAATATATATTTAACATTGTTATCTTTGGCAAATTTAGCAACTTCCGCTAGCTGTTTGGTTGATGGTTCTTCATCCGGAGATATACCTGATATAGCCACCTGATTTAATCCGTATTCTTGTGCTAAATAAGCAAAGGCCGCATGTGAAGTGATTATATCTTTTTTCTCACAATTCGCTAAGCCGATTCTATATTCTGAGTCTAACTTATCGAGCTCGTTATTTAGATTGTTTTGATTGGTGATGTAATAGTCTTTATTTTTTGGATCAACAGAAGCCAAACCATCAGTTATTTTTGCGGCTTCAACTTTTGCTAACTTGGGATCAAGCCAAACGTGAGGATCTTTGATAGATTGGCCTTCTTCTACTAAGCTTTTGGTAAGTAAATCCTTACCCGCAGTTACGATAACTGTTGATTTACCTTTTAAATTATTTTTTACCTTGTCTCCCCATCCTTCTACACCACCGTTTAAAACTAATAGTTGGCTATTTTCAATTCCTGCTATGTCCTTAGGGGATGGTTCAAAATCGTGAGGTTCCGCACCTGCCGGAGTAATATTGTTAACAACCGCTTTGTCTCCACCAATTTGTGAAGCAAAAAAGTAAAGCGGATAAAATGATGCGCTTACTTGTACACTTTTATTTGAAGCAGTTTTGTTGGTAGTATGACTAAAAAGTCCTGATTTTAATATGTAAATTAAAATGGCTATAAATAAAATACCTGCAACAAAATAGATCCATTTATTTTTCATATTAGTTTTCAGTTTGACAATTTTTACAAAGTCCGTAAAATTCCAGTGTATGAAGTTTTACCAAGAAGTCTTTTTTTTGCTTAATTTCTTCTTCTAATTTACCAATATTACAGTCGGAAATATCTTCAACCTGTCCACAATTCTGACAAATAAGATGGTGGTGGTCTTCTGTGGCTAGCTCATAACGAGCTTTTCCTTCGCCAAATTCAAGGCGACGCAAAATTCCGTGCTCTGTTAAAACATTTAGAATTCGAAAAACTGTAACTTTGTCAATCTTTAAACCCGATTGAAGTGTCTCTATCAAATACTGAGAGTCAACGGGCTTGTCCTCCTTCTCTATAAGCTTTAGAAGTGAAACACGAGCTTGAGTAATTTTCAAGTCGTGTTTGTTTAATAATTTTGTAAAATCTTGTGTCATGTCTGGATTATATTGCAACTTGATTGCAAAAGTCAATTGCTCACAATATCCTCTATTGCTTTTATCAATTTATCTATTTCTTCTTCGGTATTGTATATATGCAAGCTTACTCGAACAGAATTATTTAAATTATCCCCCTTACCTGTACAATGAGTTCCGGCTCTTACACATATATCTTTCTCACTTAAAATAAAACCAACCTCACTTGGGTTCATTGTCGATATATTAAATGATAAAACTCCGTACCCTACAGCACAACGGCAGTTTGCAATCCCAGGCAAAAACTCAATACCCTCAATCCCTCTTAATTTAGTCAGTAAATACTGGCTGAGATTTAAAATTCTTTGCTCAATTTTTTCGATTGATATTTTATTTATAAAATCAATTGCTGCGCCAAGTGAAACAATCCCGGCTAGATTTTGCGTTCCCGCTTCAAGCAGTTGCGACATGTGGTCTTGGGTTTGACCACCGGTTAAGAAAGGCTTCATATATTTATGCACTCTTTTGTTTACCCACAATACGCCAATTCCGGTTAGCGCAAACATTTTATGACCCGAGAAGCTCAAAAAATCAACTTTCAATGCTTGCACATCAATTTTAATGTGGCCTATACTTTGTGAAGCATCAACTGACAAGAGCACTTTTTGGCCAATTCTGTCTCTTAACAACTCAATATCCGATTTGGTACCGTAAACGTTATGAATATGTGTAAGCGCGATAAGTCTGGTTTTGGAAGTTACCTTGGAAACAATATCATCAATATTTGCGTCCCCTGCTGAAGTATTTTTAAAAGGTACTATTTTTATTTTTATACCTTTCTCAGAAAGCGTTTTTTCAAGATTGATCCAGGGTAATACATTAGAATCGTGATCTTCATAACAAACCAAAATTTCATCTGCCGTTTTTAAGTTATGTAGTCCCCAGGAATATGCGACAGTATTTAGGCTCTCGGTTGCCCCTGACGTAAAAACTACTTCGGATAGATCATAGGCATTAACCATGTCTGCTACTTTCCTTCTTACCTCATCAACTTTATTTGTTATTTGACTTGCCAGAGTGTAACTACCTCTTCCAGCATTCGCTGATGACGTTAAATAATCATTAATAGAATTGATTACGCTTTTTGGTTTTTGAGTAGTTGAAGCATTATCAAAATAGATTACGTTTGGATTTTTTTCAAAAAATGAAAACTCGTTCCTTATATGGTTCATGCTGTTTTGTTTTCAATCCTTTCTAAGGATAGTCCCTTATCTCTCCATCCGGTGATACCGGTACTCAATGTATAGGTGTCATAACCCTTTAAAAAAAGGTAGGCTGCATATTTTTTTGATTGCTCCCCAATAGGACATACAAATAATATTGTCTGGCTCTTCGGAAAAGGCATAGTACCATCTACAATTCTATCCAGTTGATCTTGAGGGATATTAATTGACCCAGGAATATGCGACGCTTTATATGCGATATTTGACCTTATATCAATGATTAATGGATTGTTTTTTTCAATCCAAGATTTAATGTTTGCTATGGGCAATAATTTTGCATGTTCCAATTCTTCCTTTGGAAAAGATGCCAAGCTATCAGGTTTTGCTTTTTGTCCAAACAACTCAGGTCGTCTTGCTTTAATATAAGATAGATAATATTCGAACCTATCGCAGACTATAAATACTGCTGTCCTTTTTTCTTTAAGATTTTTATCTACTTTTTTTAAATATTGCAATGTGCCTTCGTACGAAGCACCGCTTGTGGGTCCGGCTAAAATTCCGCACGCACGGATGAGTGTAAGCATGCCATTAATTGCTTTTTGTGATGATATTTCCTGAATTGAGGTATAAAATTCTTTTTCATAAAGCCCTACCTCCCACAGTTCATTAATATTCCTAATGCCTGGAATATAGTCATCCATTGACGATACAATTCCTATGGTTAAAAGGTTTGGATTAGTTTTTTTAATAATTGTTGCAGCTCCACGAGTTGATCCCGTAGTTCCCAGACCTCCAAAAAAATAATCTACTCTTTCAAGATCGCGTGCTATTTCATACCCGCTATCATTTTGGGCTTCAAGGTTTTTTTCATTTGTATATTGAGTAGTGTAATAGTATTTTCCTTTCTCACGGTTCATGATGTGATCAATATGTGTAAGAGGATCATTTGGATCGGTTGGGTCAGGACACTCACTTTTACCCGGAAGTTGTTCGATCTCGGCCCCCATTACTTGCAGTATTTCTTTTACTTCTTCAACCTTAATTCTGTTAGTGATTGTTTTAAACGGAATATTATGAATTGATGCGATTGCTTGTAGAGCTTTTGCTGTGTTTCCGCTTGATGATTCAAGAATTGTTTGATTATTTTTTTTTATAGATTTCAAGTCATTTTTTATCATTGACCAGGCAATTCGGTCTTTAAGTGAGCCAAAAGGGTTGTAAAATTCCAGCTTTGCATAAAGCTCAATATTTTTAAGTCTATGAACAGATTGATCAATTTTTAATAATGGAGTGTTCCCAATTAGTTCTGTTATATTTTGGTATATCATAGGTGTAAGTATGGGTTGTATTCACTGTCTTCAAAAAAATGGAATTTATTCTCTTTGTATATAACAGCTACCTTTCTAGCAATCTTCTGTTGCGCGGTAGTGGATTCAGTAAAATCCATGTTATAAGCGGCCGTATTTACAAAAATTACAATGTCTCCCTCTTCCGGAATCTGAGAAAGAAATGTTTTATGCTTATAGACAAAGTCACTTTCCAAACACAGATTTCCAACAAAATATACCCCTACTTTTTTCTTTTCGCCAGATTTATTGTTATATAAAATAATTGGGTCAAGCATCATCTCTTGATCGGTTGAAGCAAGATTTGATCTATTCATATCAAGACCAATTAATATCTCATCTTTTTCCGTTTTTTTGACAAAGTTTACTTTTGCACATGTTATTCCCGTTTGGTCGAGTAAAGAACGCCCAGGTTCAATCATTAGCTTCAACATTAGCTCACCTATTAAATTTCCGGCTTTTGTGTTGGTAGACCTAAGATTAGTAGATAGAATTTCATCCAAATATTTTGATCCGGCCGACTTGTTAAAATATTCATAGTGGTTTATTGGAGTATTTCTCCAAGTCAGCAACTCCTTATTGTGCTTATTATTTAAATTAGAAATGTAATTATTCCATTCGTTTTCATTTTGTAAGTAATTTACTTTAAAACCCCCTCCAATATTTATATATTCAATCTCAAATCCCCTACTTTGAAACTTTTCATAGAGTTGGAATATTTTCTCCAAAGCACCTATTTTTTCTTCAGAAGTATTCACATCTAAATGGAATGAAAACCCTTTTAAATCTGTCACGCTTTTACTTTTATCTAGAATTTCTACTACTTCCATGTACTTCTTGTGATGTATTCCAAATCGAGACTCTTTAGATGTAAATCCACTAAATCTAACAATAATCCTGATTCTTTCTTTAATACCTAGCTTTTGGTGTAAACTGATAATCCTTTTGATTTCCGAAATATCATCCACTTGAACTAAACTGTTATGTAGTAGAGCCAGAGTTAAAAATCTTAAGTTTTTAGGGCCCGTTGCTTCTATCATGCTTCCATTAAAACCGCTAGTTAGTGCGTTTTTAAATTCTTGTTCTGAGGCTACATCGATATTTAAGTTGTTGTATCTAATTTGGCTAACCAAAGCGAGTGATTTATTAGATTTGTGAGCGTAATAAATATTTCCGTTAAGTTTATGTGTCTTAAATACATAACCGAACTTTTTGACATTTTGATCTATGTTTTGTGGAAAAAGAATATTTAGCGGAGATCCATAGGCATTAATCAGGGTGATGATTAAAGTACGTTCTTTTATTAAATTATACACAAGAGGACTAATTATAGGAGTTAGCTTCATGTTACTTTTGTGGATAGACGAAAGTAACATCGACCTGATCTGTTAAGTCACCATGCTCTTTAACTATGTAATCCTGTGCGACATATTTTCGGTGTAGATCGTGAAGCAATCGAAGCTTTTTTTGTCTATCTTCCCCCTTCCTTTCTACCAAAAGGGATATTTTATCAAATAACCCCATCTCTTCTTTTGTAATCATTGACAGATCTAGGGGTGTATCTTTTTGTCTGGCTTGTTTAATCTCTTTTTTAAGAGTAAAACCCCCTAGTAATTTATTTCCTATCTTTTTGTTTAGATACGCCAAATCACTTTCGTCTTCTATTT
The DNA here is from genome assembly GCA_035549315.1 of Patescibacteria group bacterium. Classification (GTDB taxonomy): domain Bacteria; phylum Patescibacteriota; class Microgenomatia; order Levybacterales; family GWA1-39-11; genus GWA1-39-11. Next base: position 25,517 of record DASZRC010000021.1, read on the forward strand.
TATTACCAATAACATATAGGTTTTCGTCAACTCCAGCCTCTTTTGCTAATTTTATGTATTGTTCGTATACGGATGTACCTTCGGGTGTTGGTTCTATTACCAAAACAATTGCATCAAACTGTGCATGAAGTGTGTTTGAAAATGCATCAGTTCCTGCTACCATATCGGCCACTAACCATTCCTTCTCTCCTAAAACTAGGTGAGATAAAACGTTTTCAAATATTGCCAAATTTGTGTGGTAGCAAGCAATACCTATCTCATCAGTATCATATGTACCTACGAACATGTAAAAACCGTTTTTATCAAATTTGGTAGAAAAGTTTTTCATCATATAGTCTTCATCGTTTACAAAAATTAAGCTTGATCCTTTACCCGGAGGAGTGGTTTTAACAACATGACTCGCTTTCTTAATTTTTTCGTTTTTACCTTTCAAGTATTCGCGAATTTTTTCCACGTTAGTAGGCTCTGATAAGGCCAGATCTGAATTACGATAAATTCCTAGCAAAGATGAAATATGCATATTGATATCTGCATCAACTGCTAGTACTTTTTTGTTTTTTTTAATTAGGTATTGAATGAATAGTGAGGTAGTTGTGCTTTTCCCTGATCCACCCTTTCCTACAAATGCTATTTTCATAATATAATTTCAAACTAAGAAACCTCCAACGAGGTTTCTTAGTATGTATTGTGTAAAATGTCTTTAAATTAACTTTAATTACTTTGAAAGGCGTGCAGCGTCTGCGTTACCAACAATTTTGAACAAGTTAGTACCATCTGAGCCAACTGCTTTTGCAGCTTTTTTGCCATTTTTCATAGTAACTAGAGTTACTTTATCATCAGAAATTTCTTCTGATTGTCGTGTTTTAACGTTATAAAATCTCAATTTGCGATTCCCTCCTTTCTTTAAATGTTATTTGATTGCATTTAGTATATGCAACCCTGTTGCATTTGTCAACTAGCAGTTGTAGTTGTATTTTAAGTGATTTGTTCGTAAAATAGACTCTTCGGGGTGTAGTTTCCGCCAAAGGCGGATCTGCCTTTGGCACGACATCGGTAGAACCAGATGTATTTTGTTTATATAATCAAAAGTTTAGTAAACGAAAAGGTGTACGTTGGATATACCGGTAAAACAGTTGAAGAACGATTAAAAGAGCATAATTCTGGTTCTAACAAGTGGACTAAGAGCAGTAAGCCTTTTAAAATTGTTTACTATGAGAAGTTTATTTGTGAAGAAGACGCTAAATTAAGAGAAGAGTTTTTAAAGTCTGGTGTTGGAAGAAAGATAAAAAATTTGATTGTTAATAATTTCGGGGTGTAGTTCATCGGTAGAACGCTCGGTTTGGGACCGAGAAGCAGGAGGTCCAATTCCTCTCACCCCGACACTACTGACTTTTCGTGTGAATGTGTCTTAACTCAGGTGGATATAACGCTGCATTTTTCATTAAAATTCCAAAGACTGCTCCATTAGGTCCCGCTTCCATCCGGTGATTTACGCCAGGTTCAACAGAAAAATATTTGGGCATTGGGTAGCCTTTGTCACCCTCTATGTGATGCAACAATGCGAGTCCATAGATAACGTCATAATACTCAACTCCAGGTAGTGATTCATCAAGCTCTACATCGCTATTCAATACTAGATGATCTTTTTCGCCTAAGTTATAAATTTTTTTCAAAACGCTTTCATGATCCGGGTTATGTAAAACCTCAGCTCGCATATCAAAGGGTAAACCGTCTAAATGAAAGTGTTGAGTGGACGTTAGTTTATTTGGTGCAAGTGTTGAAACCATAAAAATATCATTCCCTAAGACCATTTCTACAAGATATTTAGAGTCTGAACCGGGGTGAGTTAGGGGCTTTTCCCTTACTTCTGCAAAAGACGGAATGGCAAGAAGGAGATTTGGGATACCAACTGCCTCAATTAATCTTAAGTTAGGATCCTTTTTAATTCCTAAAAGAAGTGGACTATCTTTATAATGTGGCGTGACAGAGGGAATACGAGGAACGGAGTTCTCTCCCCTTTCCTCTATGATAGGCATAGTTCTTTTACGCCCATCCGTAATCGAGACAGAAAAACCCTCCATTGCCCTATCAAATTTAGGATAGGCATCGGTCTCAAGCATAGAGTGATATTACAAGATAATGGAAAATGAGTCAAATGTTATCTGAGGCCGAGATTGCGTTTCATTTTTAGCAAAACATTGTCTAAAACTGCGCTTCCAATTCCGCTCAATACGTCAACCGGCTTTGTGTATTCCACAATCTTTCCAACTACTGCTTTTTGGGTTTTGGTCAAAAGTCTTTTTATGTAAAACATAAAAAGTAAGATTCCTACCATTACTGCAATAAAGAAAATCATTGCAATTGTACCTACTATGTAAAAGACAGTTTGTAAATCCATATTAGCTTATTTTCTTAATGACTCTTTTTTTAGCCTTCTTAATAACGGGTTTACCTTCTTTTTTTGCTTCATTTAGAGAATATTTAGCTACTTTTTTTCCTCTTCTAACAGCATCTTTAACATCCGGATCATTACTTATTTGTTTAGAAGCTTTTTGCGCTTTGGTTGCTAATTCATCAATGACTTTACCCAACTTTTCTCTGTTTTCTTTTTTTGATAGTCCAACAGCGACGGCTACCGCTGCTGCGCCTGCTGCTGCTGTTAGAACTGCTCCTTTAACGTTGCTATTTGCCATTTTGCCTCCTTTCTTCATTTGTTTATTTATCTTAAATTGCTTGGGTAATATAGCAACATGAATTATGTAAGAAAGGGGTAAGCAGTTGAGCTTGAGACCAGAATACGATATAATTTACTCTGTATTAACACCAAGATGCGCCTCTGCTGAGGTGTTATGCACCTAAGCGGGCTTAGTTCAGTGGTAGAATGCGACTTTTCCAAAGTCGAGGTCAGGGGTTCGAAACCCCTAGCCCGCTCACTAAGATATGGATATATACGAAGAAGCGGTTTTGCTCCATAAAAAACTCAAAGGAAAACTTGAAGTAACTCCAAAAGTTGAAGTAAAAGATAAGCACGATTTATCACTTGTATACACTCCTGGTGTTGCAGAGGTTAGTAGAGAAATTGCTGAGGATCCCGAACTTGCATACGATTTAACTATTAAAGGTAATTCCGTAGCTGTTGTGTCTGATGGATCTGCCGTTTTGGGTTTGGGAAATATTGGTCCGTATGGCGCAATTCCTGTTATGGAAGGAAAGGCTTTGTTGTTCAAGGAGTATGCCAATATTGACGCATTTCCAATTACGGTTGCAACCCAAGAGTCTTTTGAAATTATAAATTTGGTTAAAAATATTTCACCTATGTTTGCAGGAATAAACCTTGAAGACATTGCTGCCCCTAGATGCTTTGAGATAGAAGAAGCACTCCAGGGAATTGGAATACCGGTCTTCCATGATGATCAGCATGGGACCGCAATTGTAATACTTGCAGCTTTGATCAATGCAGCAAAGTTAGCTGACAAGAAACTTACTGACCTAAAGGTTGTTATTAATGGCGCCGGAGCTGCCGGGACAGCCGTTGCCAACATTCTACTTTGCGTAGGCCAAGATAAAACTGTCTGTGAGCCAGTAAAAGAAGTTATAGTGTGTGATTCAAAAGGGATTATAACAAGAACTAGAAATGATATTCAAAATAATCAGTGGAAGCAGAGACTGGCAAGTATCACAAATAGAAACAATTTGGAAGGGGATTTAGGAGATGCGTTGGTTGATGCAGATGTATTTATAGGTGTATCAAAAGGAAACGTTTTAAATGGTGAATTAATTAAGAAGATGGCTGACAAACCAATTATATTTGCAATGGCTAACCCGACCCCGGAAATAATGCCGGACGTTGCAAAAGAGAATGGGGCCTTTATTGTAGGTACCGGCAGAAGTGATATGCCTAACCAAATTAACAATGTTTTGGCATTTCCGGGAGTATTTCGTGGAGCTATAGATGCCAGAGCAAAGACGATAACTAACAGTATGAAAATTGCAGCTGCTTTTGCTTTGGCAAAGTGTGTTGAAAATCCAACCGTTGATAATATAATCCCCTCCCCTCTTGATAAAACAGTTCCACAAAAAATTGCTCAAGCTGTAAAAGAAGCTTGGAATAAAGATAAAAATCTTCTTTAGGCTCTTGAAAGTGTTTAATAATCGTTCTACAATGAGTTGTTAAATCACCTCAATGGAAAATCAAATAAAAACAAAAAACATTCCCACTGTTTTTATTATTTATGGCGCTACCGGAGACTTGATGGGCAAAAAGATTGTACCCGCTTTATTTCATTTGTATAAAAAGGGTAAACTGCCAAAACTTTTCAAAATCATTGGTTTTTCTAGAAGACAACTTACAGAAAGTCAATTTATTGAATTTGTTTCAGAAATTTTAACTAAACAAGTAAAACACATTACAAAAGAAGACAGAGAAAAATTTTTAAGCTACCTTTTATACCAACAGGGTGATTTTGATGATATTGCAAGTTATAAAGAATTGGCAAGTAGACTTGGAATAATAGACGGTTCGTGGAGTGTATGCTCTAACAAGTTATTCTATTTAGCTGTTCCACCACAATACTACAAGGGTATATCAGAGCATTTGGCATCATCCGGACTTACAATTCCATGTGGTCCTGAGGAAGGATGGACAAGGGTAATTGTTGAAAAGCCTTTTGGTAAAAATTTAAAAAGTGCAGAGGATTTAGATATTCTTCTTTCTAAGCTGTTTAAAGAAGAACAAATATACAGAATTGACCATTATTTGGCTAAGGAGATGCTCCAGAATATTTTGATCTTTAGGTTTGCAAACAACCTATTTGAAGAAGAATGGAATAGTAGACTGATAGAAAAAATAAATATAAGAACATGGGAAAGCATAGGAGCAGAAGGAAGGGGCAGATTTTATGATGGGATTGGTGCGTTAAGAGATGTAGGCCAAAATCACCTACTCCAAATGCTAGCTCTTGTTACTATGGACAGGCCAATCCACGACGATCCGGATAGCGTTAGGCAAAAAAGAGCAGAAATTCTATCAACATTAAAGCCATTAAACGTAGATGAAATAAAAGCAAAAACTTTTCGTGGACAATACGATGGTTATAAAAAGATAGATGGAGTTGATAAAGATTCAAAGACCGAAACATACTTTAGAACTAGCGCTACCCTTTCTCATCCCAGATGGAGCGGCGTTGAGATAACGCTAGAAGCTGGGAAAAGACTTCCTTTGAGAAAAGAGATAGAAATAATTTTTAGACACCCTACTCCTTGCATGTGTCCTCCCGGTAAGCCACATTTTCAGAACAGAATGACTATTGGTATTGAACCAAAAGAAGGGATTGTAATTGAATTTTGGTCAAAAAAACCAGGACTTGAAAGGAAATTTATGAAAAGAAAGTTCAATTTTGTTTTAAGGCGTGTTAACCAAAGAATACAGTATGTAGAAGAATATGAAAAGCTGTTATTGGACTGCATATCCGGCAACCAAATTTTGTTCTTATCAACTCCGGAGATTGTTGCCTGTTGGAAGTATATAGATTCTATTGTTGAAGCTTGGGACAAGGACCATATACCCCTAGAATCATACAAACCAGACACAAGAGAAATTATTAATAAAGCTAATAAATATTTTGCTAATAATAATTCCGAAATTAAACGAGAGATTGGGGTTGTAGGGTTAGGCAAGATGGGTGGAAACGTAGCAAGACGTCTTACAAAAGCACGCTGGCATGTAGTTGGGTACAACAGGACCCTAGAAGTTACAAAAAAAATTGAAGCAGAAAAACATGGAAATTTTGAAGTGGCTTCTAGTCTTGCCGAGATGATAAAGAAACTTAAAAAACCAAGGGTTGTAATAACAATACTAACAGCCGGAGCTCCAACGGACGAAATAATAGACCAAATTACTCCGCTGCTGGACAAGGACGACATCCTAATAGATGGAGCAAATTCTTTCTTTGAAGATACCAAGAGGCGAAATTCCAAAATTATAAAAACTGGGATTAAATTTATTGATGCCGGTATTTCCGGCGGGCCAGGAGGAGCTCTTAATGGAGCTTGCTTGATGGTTGGAGGAGATGAAAAATTGTTTGAATACCTCAAGCCATTATTTGTAGATATGGCTCGTCCCGGAGCCGTTATGCATTTTGATGGAATAGGCGCCGGCCATTTTGTAAAGATGGTACACAATGGAATTGAATACGGAATGATGCAATCTATTGCCGAAGGATTTAATCTAATGAAAAATGGTCCTTATAAAGATTTAAAGATGCAAGATATTACAACAATCTACCAAAATGGCTCCGTAGTTGAGTCAAGGTTGGTTGGATGGCTTGCCGATGCATTTGCTAAGTTTGGAAATGATTTAGAAGCATTATCAGGCGCTGTTGGGT